>JBEKDA010000007.1:0-136552 GCA_050014595.1 Bryobacteraceae bacterium | reverse complement strand
AGCGTATTTTAGACATGTGCGGCCAACTCCTTTCGTATGCGGCTCTGCGCCGCTGGATTCACCTCTTCGCAGCGTAACCCGCGCTACTGCGATTCGGTAGTTGGTCGCTCCATCTTGACTGAAGCGCGGAAATCGCAATCGGGCTACCCTGGCAGTGGCGCGGAAACTGGTGGCTTACTTGTTGGCGGTGGACAAATCCGGCCAGCCGTTCCAGGTTCTCAGCCCCTCGGCGGAGGAAACGGAGGTCGAGAAAGCGGCATAAGAAAACGCTCTGAGCTCACCAGCGGGAAAGGTTGTTTTCCCACCAGAGCCGCCCGTCTTGAGGAACCCGATGCCAGAACGGTCCTCGCCGTCAAGGGTTCGCTTCGCCGCGCCAAAAACCGGCGCGCCCTTGACTGCTGCGGGCCGTTCCGCCGGAGGAACAAATACGACGGGCGGCTCCGGCGGGAAAACAACCACGGCCTACTGTGTGCGGCGACGCAACGATTTGCCAGCGATCCACCGGCCGGTCCTCGCCGAAAAGGGGACTGCCACAGGGAGGTTTCTCTCCTCATGGGCCACATCGTCTGTTTCGAGGTCGGCCGGTCTACCCAAACTCAATCATCGGCGACGGCGTTACGCTGTTCCCGCAAATGGATGTCTGGTCACGCTGAGGCGTTGGCCCAATCCGTAACGGATCCAAATCGGCGAATCAAAGCGACCGTAGTCCCATCGGCAGGTGCGTCTCAGGAAACCCTTCCAATAAATACAGGGAGAGGTGTGTTTTCCCTTGACAAGTCCTTATCATGGATGTCCCACTTTGGTGCGCAAGGGCCTGCGTTTTTGTGGGGCAGGCGCTTTCGCCTGCCAACCGAAAAATCACGGATCGTAGGCGGCACCGCCTTTGCCACCTGTTACAATCGAGCGGCGATTCTAGCGATGCGAGAGCGACTCACTTCTTTCCTGCGCGGCCTGGGGAACCTTGTGGTTGTTTGCGGGCTGGGCATCGGCGTTCAAGTCCTGTTGCAGCGGCCTTTGCCGGGCGCTGCCGCAGCGCTGCTGGCGACCGTCGTGCTTCTAGTGGCATACGTCGCCGGCGCGCGTTGGATTGAAGGGCGGCGAGCCGTGGAGTTGCGCGCGGCTGATTGCGTGCGCGGAATTGGCACCGGGCTGGTGTTGGGCATCGTCCTGTTCTCTTCAGTGATGACAGTCCTGTGGCTGGCCGGAGTGTATCGGCCGGCGGGATGGGGTCACTGGCAGCCGCTGGCCCTGGCCCTGCTCTCGGCACTGGCGGGCGCGGTGTTCGAGGAGGTCATCTTTCGCGGCTTTTTGTTCCGCCTGGTTGCCGGATTGGGAGGCAACTGGACCGCACTCGGTGCCACTTCGGCATTGTTCGGCCTGGCGCACATCAGCAACCCGGGAGCCACTTGGGCGAGCTCCCTGGCGGTCGCCATCGAGGCGGGCATCCTGTTGGGCGCGGCCTACGCCGCCAGCGGGTCGCTTTGGTTGCCGATCGGGATCCACGCCGGCTGGAACTTCACGGAAGGACCAGTCTTTGGAATGGAAGTTTCGGGGCACGCGGGCGCCGGCGGGTGGATCGGCGGCCAACTGCAGGGCCCGGCAATCCTCACGGGCGGAGCGTTTGGGCCGGAGGCGTCGATTCTCGCGGTGGTGGTGTGCCTGGTGCTGGCGACGTTCTATCTGCGAAGGATGGTCTTGCGAAGGCCGGTAGAACTGACGTGATAGCATGGGCGCAGGCTGTCATGCGCCGGGTGCCCGCTCTACTCTTTCTCGCGGTCTTCTGCTTGCCCGCGCAGGATCTTCCGCCCGGGGTCCTCGCGCTGTCGCGCATCCGCGCCCGCGTGGGGCAAGCGCTCGATCAAATGCCGGACTGCACGTGTGCCGAAACCGTGGACCGCTCCTGGAAGCCGGCCGGTAAAGATCTCAAACCCGTAGACCGCGTAGTTCTGCAGATTTTGTTTAGCGGCGGCGAAGAGTTATTCGCGCTCCCGGCGATGCGCGCTGGGAAACCGATCCGTCCGCTTTACTGGCCAGCGGCATGATGGGCAACGGCCTCTTCGCGCTGGGCCTGAAAATCATCTTCCTGAATAACGTATCTACCATCAGGTACCACGGCGACGAGTCCACCGCGGGCCGCCGCGAAGCCCGCTACGATTTCTTCGTTCCGCACGTGGTGGGCGCTCTCCTGGTCCATAACGCTGGCGCTTCCGGCGTGGTGGGCATGCGGGGCTCGTTCTGGGCCGATCTCGAAACGTACGATCTTCGCCGGCTGGAGTATCACGCCGATGAAATTCCGCCCGATCTGCTCTACGCCGATATTTTCACCACCATCTACTACGATCGCGTGCGCATCGGCGACCGCGACGTCCTGCTGCCGCAGGCCGCCGATCTGCGGACCATACAGGTGAATGGCGAAGAGAAATGGAACCACATCGAATTCACTCACTGCCAGGGATTCCACACCGAAGGCACCCTGCCGCTAGGACTCCGCATCACGGTCGCCTTGAGCGCTCCACTGGACGACCACGCCCCCGTCGGCTGACTCATCGAAGGCAAGGTGGCAGCCGGCGTAATGCAAAAAGGGAAGGTTCTGGTCCCCGAGGGCGCGCTCGTCAAAGGCCGCATCCGCCGCCTGGAGCGCTATTCCGACGCCGGCGATTACTTCATCCTGGCTCTGGAATTCACGCGGATCGAAACGCCCTCCGCGAGCCTGCGGTTCTACTCGGAACTTCAGGATGTCGATCGCCCCGAGGGCGTTGATATGATACTCGTCTCTACCAGCGCGGAGCGGTTCCAGTGGGGCATGAACAAGTCGTCCAAGATCGACCACGTGCGGGTCTGGACGCAAGAGGTGCCCGGCGTGGGAACGTTTTTCGTGCGCGGCGCGCATTTTTCTCTGCCGCCGGGTTTCAAGGCGGTCTGGAAGACGCAGCTTGACCCGCGATCCGCCCATCCGTAAAACGGCGACGGGGCGCGGCGCTCCCATCGCCGGCGCGCGGCTCATGCTACCCTCTCTCTTGATTCATGGCCTCCCGCGACCAGAATGAAATCGCGCGCACCCAGGCGCGGTCCGCTTCTCTTACCCGCGAACTCCGTCTCACCGACCTCGTCTTCCTCCAGATCCTCCTGATCGTGGGGCTGCCCTGGACCGGCTACGCCGCCCGGCTCGGCGGCGCGCACTTCGCGCTCTGGCTGCTCGCCATTCTGCTCTTCTACTTTCCGCTCGCCGCCACGGTCACCTTCCTCAGCCGCCGGCTGCCGCTCGAAGGCGGCGTCTATCAATGGGTCAAGCTCGGGATTTCGCCCTTCGCCGGTTTTCTGGCCGGTTGGAATTATTCGTTTTTTCTGGTTTTGATCTACGCGGCCAGCGGTTCGGTGGTGGCCAACAGCCTTTCTTATATCGCCGGGCCGCGGGCCGCCTGGATGAGTTCATCGAAGCCGGTGATTCTGGCCTGCAGCCTGGTCTTCTTCGCGTTGGTCTATCTGGTGAATTACCGCGGGCTGCATCTGGCGCGTTGGGTCACCAGCGCGGGTGGGGCTCTGGTGATGGCGCTCTATTTGCTCATCATCGGCCTGCTGGTGTTGCGCCTGGTGCGCGGCCAAGCCACTCCTCAGCCGGTCTTCGCGCCGGCCTGGCCGGTGCTGTCGCTCATCACCGTCAATCTGTTCAGCAAGATCGCCTTCAACGCCCTCAGCGGCTTCGAACAGGTGGCCGTCTTCGCCGGCGAGTGCCACACGCCGGAGCGCAACATCGCGCGCTCGGTCTCGATCGCCGGCCCGGGCATCGCGGTGCTCTACATCCTGGGCACCTGCTCCCTGCTGGCCTACACGCCGCGGGACCGCATCGACCTCATCGCTCCCATCCCGCAGATCCTGGGCGCTTCGCTCGCGTCCTCCTCGCTGGTGGCCGCGCTCTCCGCCGCCGCCATCCTGGCGCTGCTGTTCGCTTATTTCACACAGACCGTGGCATGCCTTGCGCAGGTCTCGCGCCTGCCCATGGTAGCCGGTTGGGATGGCCTGCTCCCGGCCCGCTTCAGCGAATTGCATCCCCGCTTTCGCACGCCCGTAAACTCCCTCGGACTCGCGGTGGCCGCCTGCGTGGTGTTGGGCGCGGTGAGCCTGGTCCAGGTGGGCGAGCAGGAAGCCAACCAGATCCTGGTCGGCGCGGGTATGGCCTGCTGCGGCATGTACTACGTGGCCATGTTCGCGGTGGTGGTCCGCGGCCAGTGGGGTGAGCGAGAACGCGCTCCGTGGTGGCTTCGTTTGGCCGTCTGCGCGGCCGCCGCCGTCACGGTGCTGGCCGTGGCGCTCGACGTCGTGCCGATCCTCGACGTGGCCCGCCCGGTGCTGTTCGGCGTCAAAGTGGGCGGCGCGGTGGCGCTGATTAATGCCGCCGGTTGGTGGGTCTATCCGCGCGGCGGGGCTTCGGGGGCGAGGCGATAAGCGATTTCACAAGGATTTGGCAGGCTTGAGGCGCCGGATGCTGAAAGCCGGCTGCGGGCAAGATTGCCCGCCCTACCTTAATTGCGCGTGCCGACGCTTTCGGTGCGGCCGGCCAAGGGTTCGACCGCCCCCACGCCGCAGACGGCTACGCCGGTCTGGGTCAAGGCGGCCAGGAAGTTGAACAGCAGGTGGTAGAACACTTGTTCGGTAAGAGGCTGGCGGCCGGGCAGACGGAAACTGGCGGGTAGTTCCTTGTTGATCGAAAGGCGTACCGCGTGGCGCTGGGCCTTGCCGGCGCGGTCTTTCTTGTTGGCCAGCGTCATGGGTGTCTGCATCACCGCCCCGGAGCGGCCGTCCACGTAGAACTGGCAGCGCGAGAACCAGCCCAGATTCGCCGGATCGGCGGCGTCGAACAGCAATAGGGGCGATTCGCGCTCGCGCGCCGTCAGATCCAGTTGGATGCCGCGCTGGCTTTCGCGGGTCCGCGCCTCGAACCCGGCTTGGCGGGCGATGCTCGCCACCGTCTCCGGTTCGAGTTCGAGATAGATCAGTTTATGTTGACCCGCCTGGAGTACCTGCATGCGAACGGCTATTGTAGCGCAGGGCCCCGCCCGGCATGCCGCAACCCGCATTTCTCAGTGCGCCTCAAAGGCGTGGATCACCAGTGGGGGAAGGACCCACCCAAGGAGGTTGTTGGTTGAACTTGGTAGCTTGCGAGTGCCGCCGGCTTTCAGCCGGCGTTTGCCGAGTGCCAAGACTCCTGATCGAGAGAAGAGCCGCCTGAAAAGCGGCTGCAGGCAAGATTGCCTGTCCCACAAAACCGGCAAAACTTCGGCAGCACTAGCAAAGGGCTCTGTCTTTGGCCCGGCCGGGCTTGTGGCGGTATGATGTTCTAGAAAGCCATGGCTGTGACTGTTCAGCTCAAGGATATCGTCGACGCGCTGGAGATGCAGTTTGACGAGCACTTGTCCTACCTGGATCTCGACAGTGGCAAGGTGGAAACCGTCTCCAAGGATCTGTCGAACGAGGCAGAGGAATCCGACGACGAGGAACCGGACCTTCCTGATTGGCAAATGCCGGAATGGGAGATTGCCAAGCGAATCGTCTCGACGGACCGGTTCAAGCGGCTGCCCACGAAGTATGACGTCCACGAATGGGAGATCATGCGGGATTTCGCGGATTCCTTGGAGTCCGAGAAGATCGGTCAGGAACTCCTGAACGCCATTCACGGCGCCGGGGCATTCCGGTATTTCAAGGACACCGTTCGGCGGCGTGGCATTGAATCGAAGTGGTTTGAATTCCGCGACGAAGCCCTGAGGGAGATCGCGCGCGAGTGGTGCGAGGAAGAGGGCATCGCTTGGGAGTAGTCTTTCGGACCGATCGAATCGGCCGTGCGCCATAGCAGTGGAACGGCGTGGACCCCAATCAGAGCCGCGAACGTAAGAGAGCGGTTGCAGGCGCCAGACTAAAGTTCGCGTAGCAGACGAAGACGATCCAGGTAAAACCACGGACTGACGCCAAACCCTCTCTTACGTTCGCGGCTCTGCCTGACGTACTCCTACGCTGGGACCACTACCTCCGCGGCGCACCGAAAAAGAAGTGAGGCTGGCCTTCGCAGACACCCTCTACTGGGGCGCAGTACTTCATCCACACGATCAGTGCCGCACGCAGGTAATTCGCGCTCGGGAGGCGCTTGGGGAAACCCGCCTGGTTACGACCGACGAGGTGCTAGCCGGTCCAGCTTGGCGATGATGACCGTTTGTACTGCGCCAGCGTCGACCATCGCAAGCAACCGCGCCATGCCAGGGGGGTTCAGGCTCTTGGCGGACTCGCCCCCATCGACGATCGGAAACTGGTGACACCACCACGCATGGCGCGTAACGTCAACAAAGTTGCGAATATCACGGCACCGAGGTTAGGCCATGGTGTACTGTGGCAGAATCGAGTGCGGGAGATCAGTTGCGCACGGGAGGCGGGCTTTGGAAAGGACCGAAACCAAAGATGACTTCACCACAAGCCAGTCCATTCATTCTCAATCTGGATAGCCCCCAGGCGACACTCGAGCGGGTGGGCGGCAAGGGTGCATCGCTTGCGCGCATGGTGGCGGCTGGCCTGCCCGTGCCGCCGGGCTTCCACATCACCACCGACGCCTATCGGCGCTATGTGGATGAGAACCATCTCGGCGACAGGATTCTGTCCGCTGCGGCACAGGCACAGGTCAACGACCCCGCCGCGCTCGATCGCGCGTCGGAGCAAATTCAATCGCTCATCGCACAAGGCACGATACCCGGCGACATCGCCGAGATGATACGGCGGTGGTACGGCGAACTTGGCGTCGATGTTCCCGTGGCGGTTCGCTCGTCGGCCACGGCGGAGGATTTGCCGGGCATGTCGTTCGCGGGCCAACTGGAATCGTACCTCAACGTACGCGGCGGCGATGAAGTGATCCATGCAGTCAAGCGGTGCTGGGCGTCGCTGTGGACGGGGCGCGTGATCGGTTACCGCAAACGGCAAGGGATCCGGCCGGAAGACGTCAGCATGGCCGTCGTCGTGCAGCAGCTTGTTTCGGCCGAAGTCGCAGGCGTGGTCTTCACTGCGAATCCGGTAACGGGCGCGCTCGACGAACTGATGATCAACGCGGCATGGGGTTTGGGCGAGGCGATCGTCAGTGGCCGCGTTACGCCAGACACGATTGTCATCAACAAGCAAACGGGAGCGATTGCATCACAGGAAATCGCCGGCAAAGAGGTCATGACGGTGCGATCACACGAAGGCACGCGCGAAGAGCCTGTCCCGGTCGACAAGCGCCAACGAGCCGCGCTGGAGCCCCTACAGGCCGCGGAACTGGCACGACTCGGCGTGAAGATCGAACAGCTCTACGGCCAGCCGATGGACATTGAATGGGCTATGTGCGATGGGCGGATCTTCATTGTGCAGGCGCGGCCGGTGACCGCGTTGCCCGAATCGCGCGCGCCGCTCGAATGGAAGGTCCCGCGAGAGGGAGGGCGCTACTTCCGAAGCAGCGTGGCCGAATTGCTGCCCGAGCCGCTCTCACCATTGTTCGCGACGCTGGCCTTGCCGCTGTGGAACGAGGCGACACAAGAGATGATGGCGCAGTCGATGGGGCTCGAGCATGACTCGTTTGCGCTCCTGACGATCCATCAGTATGCCTATTACGAAATGGCGTTGACTGCGTGGCAATCGGCGCGGTTGCTTTTTACATTGACGGTGCGGGGACCGAGGATGGTCAGGATGCTGCGCACGGCGCGGACGCGATGGGCCGATGAAGCACGCCCGCGTTATGCGAACGTGGCTAGCGAGTGGACCGGGCGCGACCTGGCCGCGACGCCCGCACTGGAATTGCTCGCCGGCGCGCACCAGATCGTGGAGGCGGCGGCACGCTACTATGTGAGCATCCAGCTCGTCCTGGCGGCCGCAAATTTGAGCGAAGCCATTTTTACAAACGTGTACAACCGCCTCATCAAGCGCCAGAGCGACCCGCCCGCACTGACTTTCCTGCTGGGTTTCGATAGCGTGCCGATCCGCGCGGAGAAGTCGCTCTACGCTCTGGCGATGTGGGCGCGGCTCGAAGGCGAACTCGCCGGATATCTTGCGCGGGCGAGCGGCAAGGACATTGCGGCAGCATACGAATCGCAATCGGCGCCTATAGCCGGCGGCGAAAGCTGGCGCGGATTCACGGGACGCCTCGCGGAACATCTGAATCATTTCGGTCACGTCATCTATGATCTGGATTTCTCCAAGAGCGTCCCCGCCGAGGCCCCGGCGCCGCTGCTCGAAACGCTCAAATACTTTGTTGCGGGACAAGGCCGCAACCCGTACGAGCGGCAGGCGGCGGCAACGGCGGCGCGGGAGCAGGCCGCCGAATCGTTGCTCGCGCGCCTGAGCGGGCTGCGCCTGCGATTGTTCCAGAGCGTGCTTCGCTGGGCCCAACGTTGGGCGCCGCTGCGCGAGGACACGCTCGCCGACGTCGGCCTGGGATGGCCGGCACTGCGCCGCATCTTGCGCGAAGCAGGACGCCGGATGGTTGCGGCGGGCGCCATCGCGGAACGCGACGACGTGTTTTGGCTGAAGCGGGAAGAGGTGGAGGAGGCAGCGCGCTTACTCGATGCCGGCCAGCCCGCGGAGGATGATCGTCGCGCGATAGCGGAGCGACGTGAGACCTGGCGGCGGGAGCATGGTGTTACGCCGCCTGTCGCGTTGCCTGTTAAGGGGGACGCCCGGTTCTTCGGCCTTGACCTCAGCCGCTGGATGCCCGCGCGCAGTAGCCAGGCGGCAAGCAGCACCATTAGAGGAATTGGCGCCAGCCCAGGGAGGGTGGCGGGCCCAGCCTGTGTGATTCACGGTCCTGAAGAGTTCGACCGGATGAAGCCGGGCGATATTCTCGTCGCCAACATCACAACGCCCGCGTGGACACCGCTGTTCGCGATGGCGTCAGGCATCGTTACGGATGTGGGCGGCCCGCTGAGTCACAGCTCGATTGTGGCGCGTGAATACGGCGTGCCGGCTGTACTGGGAACCGGCGTGGCCACGCACCGTATCCGCAGCGGGCAGCACATCACCGTGGACGGCGACGGCGGTGTAGTGACATTGGGTGGATGAGATATGTTGCCTCTATAAGCCAGTCCAACGGCTCCATCTGAAGCTCACCTGAATGTGTGCGGGATGTCCTGAGTTGTCACCGACATAGAGAGACCGGGCGAGTCTCCGCCACGTAGGGAGCCAACGGCAACTTGCATACCGAGTCCACTCTGTTGGCATGAGTGGGATTGGAAAATCGCCCCCTTGGTCGCGCAGTGCCTGGAAGTGGGAGTAACGGGCCCGAAACGGCATCCTGGGAAGCTGACGTGGTTCGTAGCTCGCGGACACGCGGTACTTGTAGCTGCAGAGCAAGCAGGACCGTCTTTCAACCGCCAGCAGCGACGCGCAACGTGCCGCCCGTCCGGGTGTTCGGCTTCGCGACCAAGCAGGCGGCGGTGGACGCCGAAGTGGTGCGCCGCACCGAGGAGCAGAAGAAGTACGGAATTCCGCCAGCAGTTCGGGCCTGATTACCGGGGCGGACCTGGAACTGATCTTCGCAAACCCGGACGGAACACCGCTTCGGCCGAATTCAGTCTCGTCGGTGGTTTCGCTGCTGTTCCGCCGGCTGGGGCTTCCCCAGGGGGCGAGCCTGCACTCCCTGCGCCACAGCCACGGGTCGCACCTGCTGGCCGATGGGGTACCGCTGGCGATGGTGTCGGAGCGCCTGGGGCACTCCTCGGTGCGGACGACGGCGGAGGTTTACGCACACGCGCTCCGAGGCCAAGACGATGAGGCGGCCCGGCGGGCGCCGGGACATCAACCAAAAGTAGGACGTAGGGATGGTCAGCGTGCGAATGTGGTAGGTTCCACGCTCGGGCCGCCCAGCGCCGCCAGCGGGTCTGCGTTCATTCGGTGCAGGGAACCCCTGGCCGGGCCGCAGTCCGCCGACGCTCCTCCGATGACCAACAAAGGATCATTGGGTAATATTTCGGTAATATCAGAGCTGTACTCTGTATTTGCCAGCGTGTCGGTGGCGTAGCAGGACCTGCCGGCAACGGCGGACCGAGATTTGAGCGTAAGCCCTCAAAAGCGCTGGCAAAAGGAGACGATGACTTATGTTTACCAAGTTCCTAGCAGCGTCCGTGTTCACTGCATCGCTGTTGGCAATCCCAGGTTCGGCGCAGTCTGCGGCCGAATTGTTGCAGAAGGGACTCTACGCGCAGCAAACTGCCGGCGACCTCGATGGCGCCATCAAAATCTTCCGCCAGATTGTCAGTTCCGCGACGCCCGCGCAAAGGGCCCAGGCCGCCCAGGCGCAGTACCTGTTGGTGCAGAGCCTCATCCGCAAGGGAGACTTCACGGTAGCCGCGCAAGAACTCCAAAAACTGGCAACGGATTACCCCGACTATAAGGATCTGGCGAAGAGTCTGGTTGCTTCCGCCAGCGTTGGCGTGCGTTCTGCGGTTATCAATGCGATCCCCGCATGCGTCACGCCAGACCTTGGCACGGTCGTGGGTAGCCACTACCAGCACAAGAAGACCGGAGTCCAATTCGACTTGCCACAGGATTGGTCGGTTCCCTGCACGGTTCCATCGGGAATCGGCGAGATGGCGCTGTTGGCGGATGCGGATCTCAAGGATGCTGGCGTCTTTGCCTGGATGACTTCGGAGAATATCCTCGCCGGAGATATTCACTCCCGGCTTCAGTGGGACTTCGCCGAAAAGGAAGGGTCGCGGCGGTCCCAGTTCGGCGAGAATTACGCGTACCGGCTGAATAGCGTCCAGGACGCACCCATCGGAGGGCAGCAGGCATTGGTCGCCATAGCCGACTACACGACGCCTGACGGCACAAAAATGTCCGAGTATCACACCTGGATCTATACCACCAAGACCAGGGTCTACTTCGCCGCCCGCGTTGCCGCGTCCGATCTGCCGCAGTTCCAGGCCGTCTTCGTACGCCTCATCCAGTCGGCCATGATCCCCTAGGAGAAGAAGGTCGTGCCGACTGCCACCAGATCCGGCGGGATGAGCGAGAGGCGGGGCGCATGGTTCATGTTGCTCTTTCTCTTCCTTGGAGTTCTGGTCCCGACGGCCTGCGTTCTCTGGTTCATGCATGAGGCTTCCAGGAACCAGGTCGAGTCGGCACGGCAAAACGTGCGGGAAGCCTATCGCAACCAGCTCCGCTTCGTTCGCGACCGCCTGGCTGAGTTTTGGACATCCCGCGCCGCCGCCGTCGAGGCACAGGCCGGGAAAGCAACCGCGGCAGACTTCCGCCGCATCGTTGCCGCGGGCCTGGCCGATTCCGTCGTCCTGCTCGATCGCGGCGGCGCTCCCGTCTATCCCGCGCCCGTCGCGATGCCGTCTCCCGATCCCCTGATGAGCCGGCCCGACTGGCGTGCGATGGAAATGCTGGAGCGGCAACCCGCCCGGCTGGGCGATGCCGCGGCGGGGTACGCACGCATGGCGGCGTCCGAAACGGATCTCTCGTTCGCGGCGCGTGCCACCCAGGGCCAGATTCGCTGTCTGGTCACGAGCGGAGACAGAGAAGCGGCGCTTCGCGTGATCGAGAGCCAGTTCCTGGCGGGCCGCTTCGCGAACCGGGGCGAAGATATGGAGCACCGCCCGATCGCCGCCGACGAGTTGTTGCTTGCTTTGCACCTCATGAAGCCGGCCAGCCCGCGATATCAACGTGTGGCTCAGCGGCTGGCCGCGCTGTTGAACGACTACGATGCTACCGTGATGCCCTCGGCCCAGCGGATTTTCCTGATCGCCGAGTTCCGTTCCCTGGCGCCCCAACCCGAGCGCTATGCATTTCCCATGGACGCGGCGGAGCGCCTGGCCGTTGAGTTCCTCGATTCGGAAAGCCCCCGTCTCCGCGTCAAGCAGGGCCCGGTCGCTGCGGCTGGCATCCCGGATACGTGGACGCTGCATTCCCCGAGCGGACGGGTGATTGCCCTCTACCGCACCGCAACCGTATCTTCTGTGATGGAGCGCCTGCTGGAGGACAGGAATACGTCGAGCGTGAAGTTCGCCGTGGTGCCACCCGGGAATTTCGTCCCCGCCACCGCGGATGCGATTCCGGCGGGACCGATGTTGCCCGCCTGGCAAGTCTCGTTCTCGATGCTTGGCACCAAACCGGTGGAGGAAGCCGCGCGGCGCCAGATGGCCGTCTACGCATGGGTGGGGTTTCTGGTGATTGCCGCAACGACGATCGCCGGTCTCCTGGTCGGCCAATCGTTCCGGCGCCAGTTGCGACTGACCCGCATGAAAACCAATTTGGTGGCGACGGTTTCCCACGAATTGAAAACGCCCCTGGCTTCCATGCGCCTGCTGGCGGATGCGTTGCTCCGGGATGCGCAGTTCGATCCCCTGAAAACCCGCGACTACCTCGAATTGATCGTCGGCGAAAACCTTCGCTTGGCGCGCCTGATCGAGAATTTTCTGACGTTCTCGCGCATCGAGCGCAATCGCCAGAGATTCCAGTTCGCCGAGACGAATCCTTCCGATGTGGTGATCTCCGCGGTGCGCGTGATGCGCGACCGCCTGAAAGCTTCGCCGTGCCGCTTGGACGTGGAGGTCAGCGACGGCCTGCCCTCCATTCGCGCCGATGAGGACGCCCTGGTAGCCGCGCTGCTCAACCTGTTGGACAATGCCCACAAGTATACGCCGGGTGATAAAAAGATCTCCGTGCGTGCCTATCGGGACGACGGCCATCTGATCCTCGCCGTGAAAGACAACGGCATCGGAATTCCCGCGCGCGAACAGAAACGCATTTTTCGCAGTTTCTACCAGGTGGACCGGCGCCTCGCGCGCGAGACGGGCGGCTGCGGCCTGGGCCTCAGCATCGTCGATTTCATCGTGCGGGCGCATGGCGGCGCGGTCGAAGTCAACAGCCAGGCCGGCGCGGGCAGTACCTTCAGTATCGTACTGCCCTGCGACCCGGCGATGGGGGCGCGCGCATGACCGGCAGCCGGATTCTGATCGTAGAGGATGAACCCGCTTTGCTGCGCGGCCTCAAGGATACCTTCGCGTCCATAGGCTACACGGTTCTTACGGCGGCGGACGGAGAGACGGGACTGGATTTGGCGGTTTCCAAAGATCCTGATTTGATCCTGCTCGACATCATGCTGCCGCGCGTCAATGGTTACGAGATCTGCCGCACGGTGCGGGCGCGCGGCCTGGAAATGCCGATTCTCATGCTGACCGCCAAAGGCCAGGAAGAGGATATCATCCTCGGGCTGAACCTGGGCGCCGACGATTACATCACCAAGCCCTTCAGCATCGGCGAACTGATTGCCCGTACCAACGCGTTCCTGCGGCGAAGGAGGTCGAGCGGCGCCGCCATCTGCAGATTTGGCGAATTTGAACTGCACTACATGACGCACCGGCTGTTTCGCAACGGCCAGGAGGTCATCATGACTGCCAAGGAATTCCAACTGTTGGCTTATTTTGGCAGACACCCCGGGTGCGCGCTCACGCGCGCCGCGATTCTGGAAGCCGTCTGGGGCAATTCCGTGACGGTCACGGAGCGCAGCATTGACCGGTGCGTAGTGACGTTACGGGCCAAGGTCGAGCCGAAACCGCATCGGCCGATCTATATACAGACCATTCGGGACGTTGGTTACCGTTTCGAACCGGAGCAGGAAGAATGACCTTCCTTCCCATTTCACCTGATAACCGTTAGCGCGCCCGCAGGCGCGCGGCTGTGAAAGAAAGTGAGCATGATGCGGCGCTTCCGCACACTGTGTACAGGTGTTGTGTTTTCATGCTTCGTAACCGTGGTGTATTGCATGCAGACGGCGCAATGGGAGAACCTATTGCGCGACGGAGTTCTGGCGTGCGAACAGGGCCGCCTCGAAGAGGCCGAGGCTCTGCTCAAGCAGGCTAGAGATGGGGCACGGACAGTCTGTCGGGACCGGGCGTCGGCATGAGCGGCACGCATGAGTGCGAGGCAATGGTGGCTGCAAGCGCCGACAGGAATGGCGGCGTTGGCCGGGCTCCGTCCGGCTGAGCCGGCTGCGGGCAAGATTGCCCGCCCCACGTGGCGTGCCTTCCCCTGCTCCGCGCCGTCCGTTACACTGGCTGCCAGGAGCTTCCCAACTTGCGATTTCATAAAGCGGTCATCACCGCGGCCGGGCCCGATCAACGCGCTCTGCCCCTGCAGAATCTGATCGATCGCGACGGTCGCGAGAAGTCCGTCCTCGGCATCCTCATCGAACAGGCCCTCGCCGCAGGCGTCGATGATATCTGCGTGGTGGTCTGGCCAGGCGATGAGGCGCGCTACTCTCAGGCCGCCGGCGGCTACGCCGGCATGGTCCGTTTCGTGGCCCAGCCCCGGCCGCTCGGATATGGTCACGCCATCCATTGCGCCCGCGCCTTCGTGGGCTCGGACCCCTTCCTCCACATGGTCAGCGATCACCTCTATGTCAGCCCCGGTGAACCCTCCACCCTCCAGGTGGTCGAGATCGCTCAGGCCGAGGAATGCTCCGTCTCGGGCGTCCAGGCCACTCGCGAATCCCAGTTGCCTTTCTTCGGCGCGGTGGCCGGCCGCCGGCAGCCCGGCCGCCCCGGGCTTTACCGCGTCGATACGGTCCTCGAGAAGCCCACCCCTACCGAGGCCGAACAGCGCCTGGTCGTCCCCGGCATCCGCGCCGGCTACTATCTCTGCTTTTTCGGCATCCACGCCTTCACCCCCACGGTCATGGACCTGCTCGGCGGCGCCATCGCCGCAGCGCCCGAGACACCCGTCACGCTCTCCACCGTCCTCGCCGAACTAGCCCACCGCGAGCAGTACCTGGCCGTCGAAGAAGCCGGCCGCCGCTACAACCTGGGCGCGCGCTATGGCTTGCTCACTTCCCAAATCGCCCTCGCCCTGCACGGCCGGGATCGCGGCGAAGTGCTTTCCCACCTGGTCGAGTTGCTCGCGGACCAGGCGCTCGCGGAGGGCGGCCGAAAGTGAGCCCTCTGGTCGAAGTAATCACCTCCGCCGACCCCGAGACCCGCGACCGCCCGCTTGATTCGGTTTGCGCCGGCTTGCCGCTGGCCGCTCTCCTCGCGGAGTGCCAGGCCCTCGACCGTTTCCGCCGCTCCAGCGACAACCTCTACCAGCGCGTACGCGCGCTCTTCTTCCTCTACGCCATTCATCGCTACCACGTCCCGCCGCGCGATCCCGCCGGGGCGGCTTCACAGATCCCCTTCGCCGGCTATTCCAACCTGTTGAAGCGCCGCTTCGAAGAGGCCATCGATCTCTTCCTCGCCGCCCAGAGCGCCAACGGACCGGGAGCCGCCATCTCCAGCGCTCTGGCTGCCGCCTACCGCGGCCTGGGCTTCCAGACCCTGGCCGACCAGGTCCGCCGTAGCGTGCGCTCGGTCCGCGGCAACCAGTGGATGTTCCGCACCGGCCATCCCGCCGACTACGCGCTCCGCCTCCGTCCCGAACTGCTGCGCCCGGCCTCCGGGCTCTACCCGGTGCTTTCGGAATCCACCCCCGTCCGCATGGATCTCACGCACAGCGGCTGGAGCGACATCTTCTTCCTCGGCATGGACTTCCCCGAAGGCGCGCGCGTCCTCAACATATCCATCGATCTGGCCGTCCGCGGCTCAGGTCTCCCCGCCGAACCCAAACCGCCCGTGGAAGCCTACCTCCGCGTGATCGATCAGCCGGTGCTGCGGCTCGCCAGCGTGGACTTGCGGGCCACCGCCGAGATCGCTTCCATTGCCGAGGTCTTCGATTTCGCCCGCGATTACCTTGGATTGCTCAAAGCCGCCGTGATCGCCTCCGGACTGGTGCCGCCCGGCATGGAAGGCGCGTCGCAGCCGCTCTCCGACGTTCTCGAGCGGCTCACCGGCGCTCGCGGGCTGGGGCTCGAGATCGTCAGCAGGGTCAACGGGATTCCCAAAGGTTCGCGCCTGGCCGTCTCCACCAGTCTGCTTGCCAGCCTGATCTCGGCCTGCATGCGCGCTACTGGCCAGGTCCGATGCCTCACCGGCGGATTGGACGAAGAGGAGCGCCGCCTGGTGGCCGCGCGCGCCATCCTGGGCGAGTGGCTGGGCGGTTCCGGCGGCGGCTGGCAGGATTCCGGCGGCGTCTGGCCCGGCGTCAAGCTGATCTACGGCGTCGCCGCCTCTTCGGACGACCCCGAGTTCGGCATCAGCCGCGGCTGCCTGCTGCCCCGGCATCGCATCTTCGACGCGGCCGAGATCTCGCCTGAAACCCGCCAGGTTTTGCAGGACAGCCTGGTGCTGGTGCACGGCGGGATGGCCCAGGACGTGGGCCCCATCCTGGAAATGGTCACCGAGCGCTATCTGCTGCGCTCGGAAAAGGAATGGCTGGCCCGCCGCGAAGCCATAGGCATCCTGGATGAAGTGCTGGTTCAGCTTCGCCAAGGCGATGTGCGCGGCATCGGCCGCTCGACCGGACGCAATTTCGATGGGCCCATTCAGACCATCATCCCCTGGGCCGGCAACCTTTATACTCACACCCTGATCGAGCGCGTGCGCGCCGAAATGGGCGACGATTTCTGGGGCTTCTGGATGCTCGGCGGCATGTCCGGCGGCGGCATGGGCTTCCTGTTTCAACCGCGCCACAAAGCCGAAGCCCAGGAACGCCTGCAACGGATCATGAGCGAAACCAAGGCCGCCATGGAACACGCCGTGCCGTTCGCCATGGAGCCGGTGGTGTACCACTTCACCATCAACGAGTGGGGTACCACCGCGGTTCTGCGCGCAGGCGAGGCCGCCCTCATGCCAGCGGAGTATTACACTCTGGCCGTCCCACCGCTGGTCCGCTCCGAAGCTAAGTTGCTCTCCCCCGCGCGCCGCGCCGAGCTCGACCGTTTCGCCTCCGCCTGCCGCAACCTGCCCGAGTTCGGCGGCATGGTGCAGCAGATGTTCGATCACCTGCTGCCGCGCGGCCACGAGAAGCCGTCCGCCGCCGCCCATAGCCTGGATGCGCTGCTGCGGGCGCATGGTTTCGATGCCGTGCAACACGAGCAGATTCAAGACGACCTCCGCGGCGGCCGCATCGGCCTGGCGCAGAACCGTTTGCCGGCCAACAGCGACATTCAGGACGTTCAGCCCGGCGACCTGGCGGACGCTACCAAAGGTCTGCCGGAGCACTATCGCCGCACCGGTCTGGATGCCCTGGCGAGCGGCAGGGTGGCGGTGGTCTCGCTGGCCGGGGGCACCGGCAGCCGCTGGACCAAGGGCGCGGGCGTGGTGAAGGCGCTCAACCCCTTCTGCCGGTTGGGCGGCCGCCACCGCAGCTTTGTGGAAGTGCACCTCGCCAAGAGCCTGCGCACCGGCCGCGAAACCGGTACGCTGCCGCCGCATGTCTTCACCACCAGCTACCTGACGCACGACGCCATCGCCGCTCATCTTGGCGCCTGCCAGAACTACGGCTACCCCGGTCCGGTGCTGCTTTCGCCCGGCCGGAGCATCGGCTTGCGCATGGTTCCCATGGAACGCGATCTGCGTTTCGTCTGGGAGGAAATGCCGCAGCAGTTGCTCGACGAACAGGCGCAGAAAGTGCGCGAAAGCCTCCACCACACGCTGATCCAGTGGGCGCGCCAGGCGGGCGAAGGCAGCAACTATACCGACAACCTCCCGCTTCAGTGCCTCCATCCGGTGGGGCACTGGTACGAGATCTCCAACCTGCTTCGCAACGGCACGCTGCTCCGCCTGCTGGCCGAATATCCACGGCTGAACTACCTGATGGTGCACAACATCGACACCACCGGCGCCGATCTGGACGCGGCGCTGCTCGGTTACCACATCGAACAGGGCGCGGGCCTCACCAGCGAAGTGATTGCCCGCCAGTTGGAGGATCGCGGCGGCGGCCTGGCGCGAGTCAACGGCGGTTTGCGGCTGGTGGAGGGAATGGCGTTGCCGCGCGAAGAGGTGGAATCCCAGCTTTCGTATTACAACAGCGCGACGTATTGGCTCGATCTGGACCGCGTGCTGGCGGTTTTCGGCCTGGAACGCGGCGATCTCGCCGACCAACAGAAACTCGGCGACGCCACCCGCCGCCTGGCCGCGCGGATGCCAACCTACATTACTCTGAAGGACGTCAAGAAGCGCTGGGGCAAGGGCCAGGAAGACATCTTTCCGGTGGCGCAGTTCGAGAAGCTGTGGGGCGATATGACCGCCCTTCCCGATCTGGATTGCCGCTACCTGATTGTCCCGCGCAGGCGCGGCCAACAACTGAAAGAGCCGGCGCAACTCGACGCCTGGCTGCGTGACGGCTCGGCCGCCCACATCGAAGGGCTGTGCGGCTGGTAGGGGATTTGTTGAGCGCGCATTTCTCTCATATTGAGCCGGCCTCGATCGACACCTAAGTGACAGTATTCGGCTTAGGCGGGGCCGGAGAGGAGACCGTCGTTGGGATAGAAGTGGTCGACGTTTTCCGGAGTGATGACCTGGTGACTGGTGAAGATGGCGGGTGGCACGGCCTTGTTGCCGAGGATGTCCAGGGCGAGGCGGATGAGACCGTCGCCGTACTTTTCCGGGAAATAGGCGACGGAGGCGACTAAGCGGGTGCCGGGAGTGCGGAGTTCGGCGCGCGCTTCGGTTTCGGCATTTTGTCCGACGATGGCGCAATCGGCGGCGCGGCCGGCCTCCTGAAAGGCGCGCAGAGCGCCCAAGGCGCTGGAATCGTTGACGGCGCCGACCAAGATGCGGCGGGCTTTGGATTCGCGCAGGTATTTGCGCACTCGCTCGTGGGTGGTCTGGAACTGGCCGTCGCCGTCGATGGAAACGGTGCGGCAGGATTCGGCGACACGGAGGGATTCGCCGATGCCGACGGAAATGCCGCGGATGCGCGTCTTGGGGAGAGAGCCGGCGCGTTGTAACTCGATCAGCAGAATCTCATCGACTTCAGAATTCCAGTGGCGTTTGGCCCAGCGGCCGAGATAGTGACCGGCCATAAGTCCGGCCTGGTAGTTATTGGCCCCAAAGTAAGTGGCGCCGGGGTGGGGGATATCGATGGCGATGAAAGGGATGTGCGCCTCCAGGTACTTAGCGCCAATGGCGGGGGCGACCACTTCGTCGGTCTGAAACTCGATGACCAGATCGACTTGTTCGCGGATGAGGTAGTCGGCGCTGCGGAGAGCGATCTTGGGCTGATAGCGGTTGTCGACGACGATGAGTTCGACCTCGGCGCGATCAGCGGCGCGGCTGAGGCCGGCGCGGACCTCGCGATCGAAGGAAGCTTCCTGGCCCTGGGCGGCGTAGCCGAGGCGGTACAAACGGCGCCGGCGCACTTCGGCGGCCAGGCGGTAATGATTCTCGCCGACCTTATCCAGGAAGCCGCACTGGTGCAGAGTGTAGAGCAGGCGGAAGCACATGCCCTTGTTGAAGGCGGTGCGTTCGACGACATCGCGCAAGCGGAGAATGTCGCCGGGCTTCTGGAAAACTTCCAGGACCCGAGAGGCGTGGACGAGCGATTTGACCGTGTACCGGCTGTGGTTGGAAGTCTTCACTTGGACCCCCCGGCAGCGTTCAGACGGAGACCTCCATTGTTGTAACAGTTTTGAGATTCAAAACGCAAGCGGGGCGGGAACGGGGCGGGCGGATGCGGGGAAAGGCGCGAATCCTCATCGTAAACGCAGTGTTTGCGTAGAAATAGGCGGCTGGGGGAGGGGATGCGGAACGTTCCGCAGTACAAAAAAGGAGCCGCGACTGGCCAAGCGGGTGGCCGTTGCGGCCCGCAACACCGTACAATACAGACTTTGCACCGACCGGCAAACTTATGACACCGAATCCCTTGATTGGCGTGATTTTCCACTGGCTGGGTGGTCTTGCCTCCGGCAGTTTCTATGTTCCGTTCCGCGGCGTCAAGCGATGGTCGTGGGAGACGTATTGGCTGGTGGGCGGCTTCTTCAGTTGGATTATTGCTCCCTGGGTGTTGGGGACGATCATGACCAACGACCTGCCGGCGGTGCTCCGCGAGACGCCGGGGAGCACGATTCTCTGGTGCTATTTCTGGGGCTTGTTGTGGGGGCTGGGCGGGCTGACGTTCGGGTTGACGATGCGGTACCTGGGGATGTCGCTGGGGATGGCGATGGTGCTGGGATACTGCGCGGCGTTTGGGACGTTGATGCCGCCGATCTTCGACGGAGTGTTCGCGACGAGCGTGCTGGGTACGGTGTCGGGCCGCGTGATTCTGTTCGGCGTGGCCGTCTGCCTGGGCGGGATCGCGTGCGCGGGTAAGGCGGGCATGTCCAAAGAAAAGGAGATGTCGGCGGCGGAGAAGCAGGAGGTCATCAAGGAATTCAATTTGAAGAAGGGCGTGGTGGTGGCGACGTTCTCCGGCGTGATGAGCGCGTGCTTCTCCTACGGTCTGCGGGCGGGCGACCCCATCAAAGCGCTGACCTTGCGCCATGGAACGACCACGCTGTGGCAGGGCCTGCCGGTGCTGGTGGTAGTGCTGCTGGGCGGGTTCACGACGAACTGCATCTGGTGTGTGGCGCTGAACATCCGGAACAAGTCGGGCGGCCAGTATTTCAGCGGCGGACGGGAACCGGAACGCGCGCCGATGGGTTGGAACTATTTTTTCTCGGCGCTGGCCGGAACCACCTGGTACTTCCAGTTTTTCTTCTACACCATGGGCGAAACGCAGATGGGGAGGTACAAGTTCTCGAGTTGGACGCTGCACATGGCGAGCATCATTATTTTTAGCAGCCTGTGGGGGATCGGGCTGCACGAGTGGCGCGGGGCGAGCACGCGGACCAAGATGTGGCTGACGGCGGCGCTGGTGGTGCTGGTGGCGTCGACCATGATTGTGGGGTACGGGAACTATTTGGGGACGACGGTTGCGTCATAGGGCACGAAGTCGCTGCGCAAGCGTGGCGATGAGCTCACAGCCCGCCGTGGAACCGTCCGAATGCGTGGGCAAGCATTAGCGACATGATCAGGATGCCCGCCCCGAGCGAGAGCACGTGCCCGGTCTTGCGCAGATTGAAGCTGCCGACACGACAGACGAGCAGGTAGCCGACGGCAAGGTTGAAGAGGCCCCATAGGACATTGACCATCGAAGAGGACAAGCCTACCCCGGGTGGCGATGCGAAGGGGCTCTGGAAGGCATGCCCCGAGATCCCATTGCCGAGATGGGGCAGTGTGTTCGCGAGGAATGCGCCCCCGAAGAAGTACGCCACATAGTGGTACCAGCGCATGGTTGCTCCCTTCTGGCTGCCGAGCCAATGGTAGCAGGTCGCGGAGTCCGCCCCACTCTTGCGCGTTGCTTCGGGCAGAGCCGCGACCGTAAGGGAGCGTTGAAACTGGGGTGACAGTCCGTGACGGCGAGCGCTCCCTGACGGTCGCGGCTCTGATTGGCTCCTTATTGGCCGTAAGGCCGCTGCGCGGTGGCCGCCGGGTCTGGCGGAAGATCGAAATTGGCGAAGGGATCGGGGTGCGAAGGGTCGAACGGCGGCGTGTCGAACAGGTATTTCACGAGCGGCAGTCTGCTCTGCCGGATGCCTTCGACAATGCACCTGGCCAGTTCGTAGCTGCCGTAATCGGAGTGGTGGGTGGTGTCTTTACCGGCGAAGGCCAGATGCGCGTCAGTGGGGCCGATGGCTTCGTACAAGAGCTTGCTCATGGCGTTCAAGTCGATGAGCGTGACGTTTTCTTCCCTGGCGGCTTGACGGACGGCTTCGGGGTAATCGCCGAGGCTGTTGGTGATTTTGCCGGCGTCGTCGAAGGTGAGACGATTCATGGAAGTGACGAGCACGGGAATGGCGTCGTGTTGGCGGGCCTCGGCGACGAACTTCTTGAGGTCGGTCTTATAGCTGGTGAATGCGCCGATGCCTTCGCCTTTTTCTTTCTGGTCGTTGTGGCCCATCTGAATGAACAGGTAGTCGCCCGGCTTGATGAGGCTCATCACTTTGGCTAAGCGGAACTCGCCGATGAAGCCGCGGAGCGATTCGCCGGATTCGCCGTGATTGGCGATGGCGATGTCGGGCTTGAAGAAGCGAGTCAGCATCTGGCCCCAACTGTTGTACGGCTCGACCGGCTGGTCGGTGGAGGTGGAATCGCCGGCGATAAAGATGGTGGGGATGCCGTCGGCCTTTTCGATCTCCAGGCCGCAAACGGCGGGATGGGCGTCGGAGAATTCGAGGGTGATGCGGTTGTCCCAGGCGCGCGCTTCGGAGGTCTTCTCGCGATCCTTGAGGCGGACCTCGCCGCCGCCGGGGATCTGCGGGGTGCGGACGTTGACGATGAAGGATTGGGTTTCGAACTTGCCGGGCGCGAGGCGAATGCGCTCCAGCATGAGGCGTCGCAGTTCGGCCTTGACGGTGGTGACGGACTCGGCCTCGTGATCGCCCAGGGTGACGGTGACTTTGTAGTTGCCCTCTTCGGGCACTTTGACCGAGAAGTAGAAGGGAGTGTCGCTGGTAATGAAGTCGTCGCGGAGCGGATCGCCGCCGCCGCGATGGACCGCGCTGAGTTTGGCGCCCGGTTCGAAGCCGTAGCCGAGGTCGTCGGAATACATAGTGGTGGCCAGGACCTGTGCATAGCCGGGCACGGCAGTGGCGGCGCCGAAAGCGAACTTGAGAGCGGGAGTCGGAGTTTGCGCAGCCGCGATGGCGGCGAAGAGAACGGGGCCAGCGAACGCTACACCTCTGAGTGGCATGAACCTTCCGCCATCATACGCGAGCAGCGCGCGGCGATCCAGCGAATTCACGGGATGGAACGCATGTTTTGCTATCAGGAACGGAGAGCGGCGCGCGGCGGCAGTGGCAGGTGTCGAGGAATCAGCTTATTACAAGGTGCGGGCGGAGATCGCGGGCGGCTTGGGTGACGAGGGAGCTGGGTAGACGGTTTTGTGAGTCAAAACACAAAAACAGGCCGGTTTTACGGTCTCGGATGTTATACTCTGGGCGGCTTATGAACAGATTTTCGATTGCTATTTTGGCGGTGGCGCTGCTGGCGCCGGGCTGGATGCCGGGCGCGCAGAGGGCGTTCGATGCGGGATGGCGGTTTCTTCAATCGGACCCGGCGGGCGCGGAGAAGCCGGAGTTCAATGACAGCGCGTGGAGGACGGTGGACGTTCCTCACGACTGGAGCATCGAAGGACCATTCGATGAGAAGAATGCGACCGGTGGTGCGGGTGGGTTTTTGCCCGCGGGTGTCGGATGGTACCGCAAACACTTTGCGCTTTCGGCGAGGGACGCGGTCGAGCGCGTGTTCATCGAGTTTGACGGGGTGATGGCCAACAGCGATGTGTGGATCAACGGTTACCACCTGGGCAAGCGGCCCTACGGTTATGTCAGCTTCGAATATGAGCTGACGGGCCATTTGAAATTCGGCGGGAAGGACGCGAATGTTCTGGCGGTGCGGGCCGATAATTCGGCGCAGCCGGCGTCGCGATGGTATACGGGCGCGGGCATCTACCGGCATGTATGGCTGTCAGCCGTGGAGCCGGTGCATGCGGAACACCGGTCCACTTTTGTGACGACGCCCAAAGTGTCGGCGGCAGAAGCGACGGTGCGGGTCGAGAGCCGGGTGCTGAACCAATCCGAGCAGACCCGAAATGTGGGGCTGCAGATCCGGATTCTGGACAGCGGCGGCAGAGCGGTAGGAAGCGCCGAAACCGGAGCGCGGATGGTGGGTGCTAGGAAATCGGCCGATTACGCGGCGGAGACCACGGTGAAGAATCCCGACCGCTGGGACATCGGCCACGGAGTGCTGTATCGCGCGGAAGTACAGTGGCTCGATGGCGGAACGTCGCCTGCGAGAGCAGGAGGCGCGACCAGGGGGTCGCGCGCGGACGAGGGCGTCCGCCCCACGGAGGCGGTGGCTTTCGGCATCCGCGAGTTTCACTTCGATGCGGACACGGGCTTCTGGATCAACGGGCGGAACCTGAAGATCAAAGGCGCGGCCATGCACCATGACGGGGGCGCGGTGGGGGCGGCGGTCCCGCTGCGCGTGTGGGAACGGCGGCTGGAGTTGCTGCGGCAGATTGGGGTGAACGCGATTCGCACGGCGCATAACCCGCCAGCGCCGGAGTTTCTGGCGCTGTGCGACCGGATGGGATTCCTGGTGATGGATGAGATGTTCGATTGCTGGACCGTCGCCAAGAACCCCTACGACTACCATCTGTATTTCAACGAGTGGTCAAAGACCGACACGCGCGATACGGTGCGGCGCGACCGGAATCACCCGAGCGTCATTCTCTACAGCGCGGGGAATGAGATTCACGACACGCCCAAGGCCGACCTGGCGAAAGAGATTCTGAGCGGGCTGGTGGAGGTATTTCACGCGAACGACCCAACGCGGCCGGTTACACAGGCGCTGTTTCGGCCCAACGTGAGCCACGATTACGACGACGGGCTGGCGGATCTGCTCGACGTGATCGGGCAGAATTACCGGGAGAACGAAATTCTGGCGGCGCATGCCGCGAAGCCCACGCGCAAGATTGTGGGGACGGAGAACCAGCTTGGGCGGGCGGTGTGGCTGGCGCTGCGCGACAACGCGGAATACGCGGGACAATTTTTGTGGGCCGGGTTTGATTACCTGGGCGAAGCGCACCAGTGGCCGCAGGTAGTGTCCGGGTCGGGCCTGTTGGACCGCACCGGCGGATTCAAGCCGGGGGCGTATGAACGGCAGAGCTGGTGGACGGAAGCGCCGATGGTGTACATGGCGCGGCGGGTGGCGCGTCCGCCGGCGGCTCCTACGGACCCGGGGTATCAGACCACGTTCCGGTTGCCGGTGGAGACACTGTTCTCCGATTGGACGCCGGCGAAGTTGGGAGCCCATGACGAAAACGTCGAGGTGTACAGCAATTGCGAAGAAGTGGAGCTGTTGCTGAATGGGAGGACGCTCGGCTCGAAGCGGCTGGCGGCGGATGCTTCGGCGCGCACGTGGGTGGTGCCGTTTGAAGCGGGCAGCTTGATTGCGGTGGGCAAGAACAAGGGAGCGAGTGTTGCTACCTACGAACTGCTGAGCGCGGGGAAGGCGGCGAAAGTGGTGCTGGCCGCGGACAAGACGAGCATCGGCGCGAACTGGGACGATGTTTCGACCATCACGGCGACGGTGGTGGATGAGAAAGGCGTGCCGGTTCCTGACGCGGACGAGTCGATTACGTTCCAGGTGACGGGACCGGGGGTGGTAACGGCCGTGGACAGCGCGGACGTCACGAGCCACGAAGCTTTTCAGGGGCGGGAGCGGCACGCGTATCGTGGCCGGGCGATTGCGATCGTTAAAGCAAATGCGGCGGGGCGGATTACGGTAACGGGAGCGGCGGCGGGACTGGCGGGATCGGCGGTGAGCATCGCGGCGAAGGGAGGCAATTGATGCGGATACAAGTTATGGCGGGAGTTCTGCTGGCCGCTGCGGCGGCACAGTGCGCCGAGTTTCGGGTAAATGATTACGGCGCCAAGGGCGACGGGAAGAGCAACGACACGATGGCCATCCAGAAGACCATCGACGCGGCGGCGAAAGCGGGCGGCACGATTGTGTTGAAGCCGGGAGTCTATTTGACCGGATCGTTGTTTTTGAAATCGGGCACGCACCTGCGGGTGGACGAAGGCGTGGAGATCCGCGGGGTGCAGGACCTGGCGGGATACCCGGTGATCGAGACGCGCGTGGCGGGGATCGAAATGAAATGGCCGGCGGCGCTGATCAACGTGTACGAGCAGACGGGCGTGAAGATTTCCGGCAAGGGGACGATCGACGGGGACGGCAAGATCTGGTGGGACAACTACCGGACGCTGCGGCGGGACTATGAGCCGCGGGGCCTGCGATGGGCGGCGGACTACGACTGCCAGAGGCCGCGGCTGATCCAGATTTACAAATCGTCGGACGTGGATTTGAGCGGGCTGACGCTGAACAGGTCGGGATTCTGGACGGTACATATCTGCTATTCGAAGACCGTGACCGTGGATGGGGTGACGATCCGTAACAATATCGGCGGCAAGGGGCCGAGCACGGATGGGATCGATATCGACTCCTCGTCGAACGTGCTGGTGGAACACTGCGACATCGATTGCAACGACGACGCCATCTGCCTGAAGGCGGGACGGGACGCGGACGGGCTGCGGGTAAACCGGCCGACCGAGAAAGTGATCATTCGGGACAGCACGGTGCGTGGCGGAGCGGCGGGCGTGACGGTGGGCAGCGAGACTTCGGGCGGCATCCGCGACGTGGAAGCGTACCGGATTCACGTTCTGGCGGGGGTGCCGAACGGCGTGCTTTTCAAATCGGCGAGCACGCGCGGCGGCACCACCGAGAACATCGTGATTCACGATATCGACACGCAGGGAGTGAACACTCCAGTGAGTATCACGCTGAATTGGAACCCGAGCTACAGTTACGCGAAGTTACCGGAGGGTATCACGGAGATACCGGACTACTGGAAAGTACTGCTGACGCCGGTGTCACCGGACAAGGGGCTGCCGCATTTCCGCAACGTTCATATTTCGGGGATCAAGTCGACCGGCGCGCAACGGGCGTTTTCCGTGAGTTCCTACAAGGATTCCCCGCTACAGGATTTTACGTTCGAGGACCTGGACATCGAAGCGAAGACGGCGGGGAGCATACAGAATGCGGAGAACTGGACGTTCAAGAACATCAAGATTCGAACCACCGATGGGAGCACGATTACGGTGAAGGACAGCAAGGGAGTGACGGGGCTGCCCGAGGGGAAGTAGGTGCGAAGGCCGGGGCGCCCACAGGATCCCCGGCCACGGCGGAAGCGGCTCGCGGACTACTTTCGAACGGCTACGAATGTCCCGGACTGGACCTGGCTCGCCATGGCGCCGCGAATCTGGCCGGAGGACTCCAGCTTGCCCTGGTACTTGACGGTGATATCGGGCCGGGCCGGAGGATGGAAGAAGAACTGCACCTGATCGCCAACCACCGTACCTTCCAGTTTCCAATGCTTGTCGCCAAAGACACCTTCCAACCGGTCGCCGGTTTGCATGAAACTGACCATCGGCTTGTCTACCTCTTTGCCGTTCTTGTCGTGATACTCGATCTGCCAGGCGCCCGACAGGTTGACTTTCTGTTCCGTCTGCGCGAAAGCGGCCAAAACTGCGAATGCGCACACGAGTAGCGTATAGAGTAACTTCTTCATTAGTTTCTCCTCTCTGAGTGAGTGGCTTCAGCCACCTAACTTTCCGAGCGTGTGATGATACAGCGCGTTCAATTTGAGCGGGTTCAGCAGGGCCCAGACCAATCCGGAAAAGATCGCGCTGGCGCCGGCGAGCGCTGCCACCGGCACGACCAGGGCGGCTCGGGCGACCTGGCGCGGCAAGGCGATGTGAAACAGCTCAGCCAGAACGTAATACCAGGTGGCGATCACGGCAGTCCACCCCTCTGCACGCCAGGCGTCGGCGAGCTGGAGCGCAAACGTGTCCGCCATCTCCGGCTCCCAACGCCGCCGTATTTCGCCTGGGTAGAGGCGCGCCAACAGGCGATAGAGTTTCGCACTCACGGTAATCGCGGAATTCATGGTTTCAGGTGCTCCAGCCGCAGACGCATGGCGCGGGCTTTGCGCACTACGGACTCGACCCGTGCCAGTTCGGATTCGAGCAGAGCGCGTCCAGTCCTGGCGAGGCGGTAATTTCGACGGCGGCTGTCCGCGCCGCTGGCGCCGGAGACCTCATCCACAAGGCCCGACTCCAGAAGACGCTGCAGCGTGGTGTACAGAGTGGCCGGGCCCATGCGGAAGCTGCCATCGGAGAGATTCCGCGTTTCCTGCATGATGGCGTATCCGTGTTTTTCGCCGCTCGCCAGGGCGAAGAGGGTGAAGAAGACCACGGGAGTGAGCGGCGGTTCCAGTGTGCTGGACATAGATCAGTTATAGATATATCACTGACTGATATATACGTCAAGAGAAAAATGTTCACTGGCCGAAGAAGGCCCGGTCTAATTCGCGGGTGACATCGGCAGACAACGGCTGCAAGGTTCCGAGGGCGCGGCAGTTGATGAGGGCCTCGGCGGTGGATTCGAGCACCTCGAGACGGTCGAAGGCTTCCAGCACGCTGGCGCCGGTGACCAGGACGCCGTCGTTTTCCAGGACGAGAGCGGGTTGCTCGGGAGAAAGGAGGGCGGCGAGCGAGGAGCCGTCGCCGAATTGGAGGCCGAAGGGCGCGCGGCCCACGTGGCGCACGACGACATAACTTTCCGGGATGGTGCGAGTGTCGAAGGGCGCGCCCGTCACGCTGAAGGCGGTGGCGTTGACGGGATAGGCATTGACCACGGCGCCGGCGGCGGGATGGCGGCGGTAAATGGCATCATGGATGCGGGCGGCGCGGCTGGGCACTTTGCCGGCTTCGGAGCGGCCGTCGCGCACCAGCACGAGGTCCTCGGGCGCGAGCGTGCCGCGGTCCACCTGGTAAGGCGTGATGGCGAAAGAAGAGGCGTCGATGCGTGCGGAGTAACTGCCCTGGGTGCTGATGAAGAGGCGCTGGCGGTAGGCGCGGCGCACGAACTCACACAGGGTGCGGCGGACTTCCTTTTCGTGGCTGGAAGAGACGCCGGGCGCGAATTCTTCGAGGCGGCCGGCGCGCTCGTGTTCGAGAGCGAGCTCGCCGCCGCTCAGGTAGCGGATCTCGCCGCCCAGCAGGCGCGCCTTGATGATGGTCTTGCCGGTGAACTCCAAAGTTTCGAAGCGGCGGAAGGCCTGCTGGAGCGTCTCGCCGGCGGTGACCACGCCATGGTTTTCGAGGATGACGCAGTCGAAGCCTTCGGCAAAGGTGGCGGCGACGCGGGCGCCAAGGGCGGCGCTGCCGGGCAGCTCATAGGGCACGAAGCCGACTGCGCCGCAGACGTGGTGCGCCTGGTGGAAAAGACGCGTGTTGGGCGCCTGATGAACCAGGCTGAAGGCCACGAGCGCGGTGGGATGAGCGTGGACGATGCCGCCGAGCGAGGGGCGGCGGGCGCGGATCTGCTGGTGGATAGGCAGCTCGGAAGAAGGCGTGCGGGTTCCTTCCACGGCCCCGCCGGCGCGGACGCAGACGATATCTTCGCGGCGGAGATTGCCCTTATCGACGCGGGCGGGAGTGATCCAGACGTCGCCGTTTTCTTCGCGGATGGAGAGGTTACCTCCGGAAGTGGTGGTCATGCGATAGCGGTAGATCCGCTCCATGGCCTCGAGGATTTCATCGCGTGGATGCGGGTGAGAATGCGACATGGGGAGGTTAGGGCCGCGACAACGGCAGCTTTCGAGTTTTGCCAACGCAAACGCAGTTGGTTATCATGGTGCGCTGCGATCAGGCTGGTTTGATCCGATTGTAGCGCCAAAGTAAGGGCGAAACAGGCTGCCAGCCAGGGAAGGGCGACTTCCTCCGGTTCCACGTTGCAGAACGCGAAAAGGCCGGTCGATTGCGCTTGACGCAGTTCCCAGGGATCGTGCGAAAGTTGGACAGTGGCGGCTCATCGATACCTTGCGATTGACCTCGGCGCCGAGAGCGGACGGGCCATCCTGGCCGGGCTCTCCGAGCATCTGCTGGAGTTGCAGGAAGTGCACCGGTTCCCGAATGTCCCGGTGCGGTTGCCGACGGGATTGTATTGGAACACGTTCGGATTGTTTCAGGAAATCAAACAAGGACTGCGGGCAGCGGCGCGCGCCACGGAGGGCCTCGCTGGCGCCGCGATTGACACCTGGGGCGTGGATTTCGGGCTGCTGGGGGCGGATGGAGCGCTGATCGACAATCCGCGCCACTACCGCGATGCGCGCACAGTGGGGATGATGGAGCAGACGTTCGCAGTGGCGCCGCGGGCGGAGATCTTCGAGCGGACGGGGATCCAGTTCATGGAGCTGAATTCGCTGTATCAGCTCTACGCCACACACCGCCAGGCGCCGTGGGTGCTGGAAGCGGCACGGCGCCTGCTGTTCATGCCGGACTTGTTCAACTATTTTCTGACCGGGGCGATGCGGGCGGAGCGGACGATCTCAAGCACGTCGCAGTTTTACGATCCGGCGGGAAAACAATTTGCCACTGATTTGTTGCGGAAGCTGGGAATTCCGGCCGGGCTGCCGGCCGACCTGGTGGAGCCGGGCACGCACCTGGGCGCGCTGGTTCCGCAGGTTGCGGACGAGTGCGGCCTCGAGCGCGGGACGCCGGTGTACACGACGGCGAGCCACGACACAGCGGCGGCCGTGGCGGCGGTTCCGGCGGTTGCGGATTCGCGGTGGTGCTACATCAGCTCGGGGACGTGGTCGCTGATGGGAATGGAACTGGACCAGCCGCTGATCCACGACGGGTCGCTCACGGCCAACTTCACAAACGAGGTCGGGGTGGAAGGAACCATTCGGTTCCTGAAGAACATTCCGGGGCTGTGGTTGCTGCAGGAGTGCCGGCGAGCCTGGGCGCTGGAGGGGAAAGAATACGGCTACGAGGAACTGACGGCGATGGCCCGCGCGGCGCAGCGGGCGGAGACGGTGCTGGACCTGGAGGCGTTCTACGCCGCGGGCCAGAGCGCGGAGAAGGTTCGCCAATATTGCCGGAAGACCGGGCAGCAGGCGCCGCGGGACGATGGAGAGGTGTGCCGCGTGATCCTCTACAGCCTGGCGGTGCGGTACCGCGAAGTTCTGGAAACGCTGGAGGGTCTGACGGGACGGGCGGTGGATGTGATCCACATTGTGGGCGGCGGCTCGCGGAACGGCCTGCTCAACCAGCTCACGGCCGACGTCACGGGGCGGCGCGTGGTGGCCGGACCGGTGGAAGCGACGGCGGCCGGCAACGCCCTGGTGCAGGCGATGGGCGCCGGACAATTGAACTCCTTGGACGAAGTACGCGATGTGGTGCGCCATTCGTTCCAGGTGGAAGAGTTTTTTCCGAAAGGTTGACAAGATGAGAACACAACGCAAAACGATTTCACGAACGATGGTGGCCGGCGCCATGCTTGTGGGGCTCGCCGCGCAGGGCTACGCGCAAAAAGAATTCCAGAACTGGCCGGCGGGGAGTTCTCCCCAGGAGATCGGCAAACGGGTGGCGGAACGGTTTGTCGCGAGCAAGCACTTGCGCGAAAACACCATCATTTATCCGGAAACGTGCGCCTGGTACGGGGCCCTGACGTTCGCGCAACTGAGCGGCGATAAGGATTTGACGCGCCGGCTGATTGCGCGGTTCGACCCGCTGCTGACGACCGATGCCAAGCTGGTCCCGACAGAGCGGCACGTGGATTTCTCGGTGTTTGGCGCGGTTCCGCTGGAAATCTATATCGAGACGAAAGATAAAAAATACCTGGACCTGGGAAAAATGATCGCCGACCGCCAGTGGGAGACGCCGGATGCCGACGGGCTGACCAGCGAGACGCGCTTTTGGATCGACGACATGTTCATGATCACGGCGGTCCAGGTGCAGGCCTACCGCGCCACCGGCGATCAGAAGTATATCGACCGGGCGGCGCTTGCAATGACGGCCTACCTGGATAAGCTGCAACAACCGAACGGCCTCTTCTTCCACGCGCCGGATGTGCCGTTTTATTGGGGCCGGGGCGACGGCTGGGTGGCGGTGGGGATGGCCGAACTGCTGCGTTCCCTGCCGGCGAAGCATCCCCGGCGGGCGCGGATTATGGCGGGCTACACCAAGATGATGGACTCGCTGTTGAAGTACCAGGGCGCCGATGGCATGTGGAGGCAGCTCATCGACCATCCGGAAGCGTGGGTGGAGACATCCTCGACGGGGATGTTCACGTTCGCCATGATCACGGGCGTGAAGAACGGGTGGTTGAGGGAGAGCACATATGGCCCGGCGGCGCGCAAGGCATGGCTGGGGTTGATTCCGTATATCAACAAGGACAGCGATATTACCAACGTGTGCGAAGGGACGAATAAGAAGAACGACCTGCAGTATTACCTGGATCGCAAACAGAACACGGGTGACTTACACGGGCAAGCGCCGCTGTTGTGGTGCGCGTCGGCGCTGCTGCGGAAGTAAACAAGGGCTTCGCCCTTGAAATCCCGGCGGGATTTGGAAGTCAGGAGTCAGGAGTCGGGAAGCGGGCCCTACAGACAGTGTCCCATGCTACACTGCCGGTTCGGCAAGAACGCCGGGAAAAGACATTGCGCAAGCGTAGCGCGTATGTTAAAACGAGTTTCAAAACGGAAATTCCGGTTGAATCCGAAAGGTGTGCAAGATGGACAACATGTTGTTGATTGTTCCCGTGGGAATTGCCACGATCGTGGTGCTGGCGGCCATCCTGGGAAGCTTCTTTACCGTTAACACGGCCCAGGTCGCCATCATCACCAGATTTGGAAAGTTTCTTCGCGTGGCCGAAGCAGGCTTGAATTGGAAGGTTCCGTTTTTCGATTCCGTCGCGGCAGTGATGAGCCTGCGCGTAAATCAGATCACGCTGACGGTGGAAACCAAGACCAAGGACAACGTGTTCGTTACGATTCCGATCTCGGTGCAGAATCGAGTGCGGCCGGAAAAAGTCTTCGATGCTTATTACAAACTGGCGGATCCGACTGCGCAGATCAAATCTTATGTGGAGCAGGTAATACTCGGCCATGTGCCTGGGATGGCGCTGGACGAGGTGTTCGCGAGCCAGTCCAGCATTGCGGCCGCGGTGAAGAAGGAACTCGACGCCGATATGACCGGGTTCGGGTTCGAAATCGTCAACGTGCTGGTGACGGACATAGTGCCCGATTCGAAAGTGAAGTCGGCGATGAACGACATCAATGCGGCCCAGCGCGAACAGGTAGCAGCCAACGCGCGCGGCGAGGCGGAGAAGATTCTAGTGGTCAAGAAAGCCGAAGCCGAAGCGGAAAGCAAAGCGCTTCAGGGACAGGGCATCGCCAATCAACGCAAGGCCATCATCGAAGGCTTGCAGGCCTCCATCGACCAGTTCCAGAAGGTAGTGGAAGGCGCGTCGGCAAAAGAGGTGATGCAATTGGTGATGGTCACGCAGTATTTCGACACGCTGAAATCGATTGGGGAAAGCGACAAGACCAACACGCTTTTTCTGAGCCATATGCCCGGATCTGTCAAAGAAGTCGGCGAGCAGATCCTGGAATCGATGGTGATCGCGGCGAGAACCAACCCACAGAGTTGAGCCTCTTTGCGGGTTTTGCCGCCGTTCGCTTGATTGCCAATCACCGAACCGCGCGCGCGCTATTGCCGATGGCCCGCTCCACTTCCGCCATCAACTGGTCTTCCCCTTCGATCCGCATCCGGATCTGCAGCCAGTAAAGCGGCAGCGGCGCAACCAGTTCGTCGCAGGCTTCACACAGGTTCACCGCGTCTTTTTCGGTGGTCACCAGCGCCGTAGCGCCCCGCGACGCCATCTGCTGCGCGATGTGCCGGAGTTCGCGCGGCCGGTAGCGATGGTGGTCGTCGAAGTCGATCCATTCCGCCACGTCCACTCCCATCGCCTGGAGCGTGCGCCGAAAAGACTCGGGATTGCCCAGGCAGCAGAAAACTCCCGCGCGCGCAAACGGGTTCGGCGCGACGTTCAACCGCCGCCCGGTGGAGTGCTCCACCCAGGCATGCGGCTCGACCATCGCGCGGAACACCGGCGCCCGCCGGTTCCACCGCCGCACTTCGTGTTCGATGGCCGCCGCCAGGTCCGAGTGGCCGCTGCGCGTGATCACAACAGCATCGGCGCGCGCCAGGCCATCCACCGGCTCACGCAGCCGCCCCAGCGGAAAAACGTCGCCCCCGCCGAAGGGGTCCAGCCCGTCGATCAATACGATGTCCATGTCCCGCGCCAGCTTCCCATGTTGGAATCCGTCGTCCAGCAGCAGGACGCCCGCGCCAATTTCGCGCAGCAGGCGGGCGCCGGCTTCGAAGCGGTCCGCCCCGATGCCCACCGCTGCCAGGCCGGACCGAATAAAGATCTGCGGCTCGTCCCCGGATAGCTGCACCGCAACCGTGCCGGCCGGCGCCACGGTCACATACTGATGCGGCGAACTCCGCCCGTAGCCGCGCGTCAGGATTCCCGGGCGATGGCCCCGCTGGTTCAGCAATTCCGCCAGCCGCAGCACGCAGGGCGTCTTGCCCGTGCCGCCCATGGTGAGGTTGCCCACGCTGATCACCGGCACGTCCAGCTTGCGCCGGCGCGCGCGGTCGCGCCGCTGGCGCCGTTTCGCGCCCCATTCCCAGATGCGCGCCAGCGGCCACTCGACCGCCAGCCACGGCCATGCGGGTCTGGCCCGCGGCACGCACGTGCCGTGCAGCCGCCGCACTTCCTGGACCGCCCGGGCGGTCGCGCCCCGCCGCGCTTCCGCGCAGGCCTGCGCCCGGCGGCCGATTTCGCGCGCCGCTCCCGCGTCCCGCAGCAGCCGTTCGAGCGCCCCCGCCAATTCCCGCCCGCCCGCAATCTCCACGCACGCGCCCGCCGCGCGGAACTCTTCCGCAACGGCCTGAAAATTCTCCATGTGCGGGCCCGTCACCACAGGCTTGGCGAACAGCGCCGGCTCCAGGATGTTGTGGCCGCCGCGCCGCGCCAGAGTTCCGCCCATGAACACCACGTCCGCCAGCGAAAACAGGCTGCCCAACTCGCCGATGGTATCGAGCAACAGCACGCGCGCCGCATCGCCGGAGCCTAACGCCTGCCGCCGCACATACGCGATGCCCGCGGCGTCCAGTTTCTCCGCCACCACGCGAAACCGCTCCGGCTTGCGCGGCGCCAAAATCAACATCACGTCCGGGCGCTCGGCGGCCAGTTGGCGATACGCGTCAATCACCACGTCGTCTTCGTCTACGTCCCCCGCGTCCGCCGGCCCCATGGTGCTGGCCGCAACCCACACCGCCGACGGCCGCACCCGGTCTACCAGCGCGACGACAGGCGACCCGCTATCCACGCGGCGGGCTTGGAAATCGTATTTGAAATTGCCGTTCTGGAGCACGCGTTCGGCGGGCGCGCCCAGCGCCAGAAACCGTTCGCGGATCGCGTCGGTCTGCGCCAGGATCGAATCCAGCGCCGGCAGCACGGCCCGCAAGAACCACCGCGACGAGAGGTAACGCCCAAAGGCCCGGTCCGAAATTCGCCCGTTCACCAGTATGAGCGCCGCTGCGGTGCGTTTCACCTCGCGGAAAAGGTTTGGCCACAGTTCCGTCTCGGCCACCACGACTACCGACGGCCGCAACGTCCGCAGCACGCGCCGCACCGCAAACACATAGTCCACGGGCGCGTAGAAGACTCCGTCGGCCAGCCCCCGCAGCTTCTCATCGGCCGTGGCCTTCCCCGCCAGCGTGGATGTCGAAACAAACAGGCCGCTGCGCGGGAACTCCACCCGCAGCCGACGCAAAAATTCCAGGCAGGAAAGCACCTCGCCCACCGAAACTGCATGCAACCAGATGGCCCCCTGACCGGTCTGTCTAAATGAGCGCGGAAGGAAACCAAAGCGTTGCGGCAAACTCCGCCAGTATCCGCGGCTGCGCCAGCCACGGAAGAGGAAATACAATAAGAGGACAGGCAGCCCGAACGCCTGAAGGACTCGGTAGAGGAAATAGATGCCTTTTGTTTTCAAACGTTTGGCTCTACTCATGAGTATAGCCGCCGCGTTCGCGGCGGACAAGACACCCCCGCCGTTCAAACCGGGGCCTCCGGACACGCTGCCCCATCACCAAACCAACGACAAGCTCACCATCGGGGTAGAACCGTACGAATCCGGGGAAAAGGTAAAGGTTGCCTTTGGAAAAGTCGATCCTTATGCCTATGGCGTGCTGCCGGTCCTGCTGGTCATTCAGAACGATACCGGTAAAGCCATCAGCGTGGATCACCTGCGCGCCGAATACGTCGGCCCGAACCATGATCGCGTGTACGCCACCCCGGCCAAGGATGTGCGATACCTCCGCGGGCCGCAGCGTCCCAACTTCATTGACGGTCCCGCCGGCAAGGTCAAGGTCCTCGCCAAGAAGAACCCGCTCGACGCCTGGGAGATCGAAGGACGCGCGTTCACCGCCCAGATGCTGCCGGCCGGCAACACCGCCAGCGGCTTCTTGTACTTTCAGACCGGCCTGGAACGCGGAGCCACCATTTACATCACCGGCCTGGCCGAAGCCGCCACGGGCAAGGAGCTTCTGTTCTTCGAACTGCCCCTCAACTAGTTGCCTGACCGCGAGGAAGCATTCGCGGGACGGGCACCGCTCCCTAACCCGGCGTAGCCGGAACCAAACAGGAAATGGATTTAACGCGGAGGCGCCGAGACGCGGAGGAAGACAGAAACAAAGTCAAGACCTGAGAGCGCTGAGGAAGCGGAGGTCCTGCGGCCGGACAGGCGCGAGAGGCCTGGTAAGTCGGGAGTTTGCGTTACTTTCGGAGTGCAGCCGAGGGCCCGTGAATATGGAGCGAAATGCACACGGCCGGAAATTGCTTGTACCATTTTCCAGATGGTGCTCCGGGATTGGAGTTCAACCAATCCTGCAAGGCGGCGAAATCGTCAACCGAAATCCGGCCTTCACGAAAGCGATCGACGAGGTTTCATGAAGTAGGGCGGTGGCTTCTTAATTTTCGGCATTCTGGTACTGTCTGTGGAACACGATTTTTGGAAGCTCTTCGGTGACGAGCCGGAAACTACGTGAGCCCTCCCGTATAACAAGGTTGTGAAGGGAAATGAGAAAAGCGACTCGATCAGGTCAAACGGTTGGCGCCGGTGTCATCAAGATCCAGTGCCCTGAATCAGCCCGCGCCCAAAAACCCAGTCACAAGCACAAGAAATAAATATTTTTGTCCGCAATCAACTCATTTGCGGTCACTTACTGATTTTCGCGGAAAACCGTCGCCCCCTGATTTCGAAAGGCCGCCGGATAAACTGAAATCGGAAAGAGAGTTCACTGCGCGCGCCTGTCCGGGCGTGGGCCTTTCCAATCCCGGGAGGTATTTCATGATTCGCCGTACGATTTTCGCCGTCGTGTGTCTGGCTGTCGCCGCCGTTGCCGCACCGTCGCTCACGACCATTCAGGACGTGCTCTACAAAGCGGATGGCACCCGCTTCAACGGCACCCTGACCATCAGTTGGAACAGCTTTCAAGCCGCCGACAATTCCGCCATTGTGACTCAAACCTCGACCGTCAAAGTGGTGGAGGGCAACCTGCGCGTGCAACTTGTCCCCACCGCCACCGCCACGCCGCCGGTCTACTACACGGTGACGTACAACAGCGACGGCCGCGTTCAATTCCAGGAGACCTGGGCCGTGCCTTCGAGCACCACCCCTTTGCGAGTGCGCGACGTGCGTATCGCCACTCCCCTGACCACCACCATCGTTGCCAACGACATCGGTGGCGACCCGGTGCAGGAATCCGACGTGGTTGGCCTGATCGCCGATCTCGGCGCGCGTCCGGTCAAGGCCTCTTCCCTGGCCGCCGGCCGGGTTGCCTTTGTCGACGCGCTCGGCGCGCTCGATTCGGTGGACGGCAACGCCTCCGATTGCGTCCACGTGGATGGCTCGAGCGGCCCCTGCGGCAGCGGACAAGCGACCTCGTTCGTCGACGGCGATTCCCCTACCGGCATCGTCGATGGCGCCAACGGTTCTTTCACGCTCTCCGGCACGCCGACACCTTCCACCAGCCTCGCGGTTTACCGCAACGGCATCCTGCAGAAGGCCGGCCAGGATTTTTCGGTCTCGGGCGCCGCCATTACCTTCGTGAGCGTGGCCGTCCCGCAACCCGGCGATACCCTGCTCGCCTCGTACCGTCTCGGGACCAGCGATTCCGGCACCGCGCAGACGTTCCCCGCGCCGCAGGTGTTGTGCAGCAGCACCGGTTCGGCCATCACCGCCACCACGCTTTCGAGCATCGGAACGTGCTCCATTCCGGCCGGCCTGCTGGCGCCCGGGGACCGCATCACGATTGCCTTCGAGCTATCCCACCAGGGTTCCACTTCCGGCTTCAGCTTTGAAGTGGATTGGGGCGCGACCCCCATGGTCGCGCGCAGCGGATCGAGCAACGACACCCTCATCACCGGCCGCGCCGACGCCGCCATCCTGGCCGCGGGCTCGCAAGTGAGCGCACAAAGCTGGGGCGCCGTTCTGCCCTTCAGCGCCACCGTCGCCGCCGCCTCCGATGCCTACACCAACGGCATCGCCATCAATTTCCAAGGCATGCTGGCGCAGCCCGGAGACACGCTGTCGCTGGCCAGTTACACAGTGGTGCGGTTGCCGTAATTGGTATTGGGCAGGCGGCACCGCCTGCCCCACCCCCGCCTCTTGGTTCAGCGCCGAAGCGTTGCTTCGGTTGCCATCGCCCGTCTGGCCTGCTCTAAAGCGGCACGCGCGGCGGGCATCTTCTGCGCCGCCTGTTCCAGGTGTGAAACCGCCTCACTCAGGGTGCGCCGGTCTTTCCCCAGCAAGCCGCCCAGCAGGTAATGCGCCGGCGCGTAATGCGGATCGAGTTCGAGCGACCGGCGCACGGACTCGACCGCGGCGCTCTCGCGGCCCAACCCTAATTGCGCCACCGCCTGGTTGCACAGGGCCAGCGCGGTGGGCCGGGCGATCTTCGTGGCGCGCGCGATTTCACTCAGCGCCTGCCAATTGGTACGACCCGTACGGCACGTCTCGAAATTCGAACAAGCCGTCCATTCTGACGTCTGCACTCGCAACCTTGCGGTGCGTCCGCAGATCGTCGAGTTCCACCGTCGAACGCTCCACCAGCGCAGCTTCGGTTTCGACTTCGCCTTTCAGGAACGGGACAGTCAGATCTTGCGGCCGCGCGGCCAACCAGCCGCCAAAAAAGAAAACCATCGTCACAGACAGACACGGAAATCCGGTCCTCACAGGAATCCTCCATATGTTCTTTTTGAGAAAGAGTTTTCAGTCCGGAAGAAATGCGGGGAGTCTGCGAAGACACTCAACCGAGGGCGAAACGAAAGCCGCCGCTGAAAATTTCAGAATATGGGAACGGACCCTAAAGGGCCAATCGAAAAAATGAATGGTCCCGATTCGTTCACTCGATCGAATCGAGCGCTTTGCCCTGGCGGCTCAACTCTTCCGTCAGGATGATAGCTTCCGCCAGCTCGCGGATGGGCCGCCGCAATCGGCGGCTCTGGTTGCGCAGGCGCAAATACGCGTCTTCTTCGGAGATGCCGTGCTTCAGTTGCAGGATGCCCTTGGCCCGTTCCATCAGCTTGCGCGTTTCCAGTTCGCGCTTCATCTCCTGGGTCTCTTCGAGCAGCCGCGCGTTTTCCTCTTCCAACAGGGATTTGGAAATCGCCACGCCCAGTTGCTCGCCGATGAAGATCATGGTGCTGGTCTCTTCGCGCGTATGGTCGTGGCGCGTGCGGTGGTGTACGTTGACCACCCCGATCAGCTCGCCGCCGCTTACGATCGGCACCGAAAGGAAAGCTTCGTAGGTGTCTTCGATGAGCCCTTGCAGCCGCTTGAAGCGCGCATCGCTCGACGCGTTCTCCGCGAGCGCAACTACCGACCGCTGTTCCGCGACCCAGCCCGTGACACCCTCGCCGATTTTCAGCCGCAGCGTCCCGAGCGCACCGGCGTGCGGCACCTGCGAAGCGCGCAGCACAATTTCGTTCGAGCTGTGATCGATCAGGTACACCAGGCACGCATCGCATGCCGTGGCCCGAACCGCCAGCCCGATCACTTCACCCAGCATCTCGTCGAGCGACAAATCCGAGCTCAGAATGCTGCTGACCTGGTGGAAGATGGAAACTTGTGACTGCGAGGCGGTACGGATATCCCTTGCGGCCATACTTCCAAGCTACTCTCCGCGCGCTCGCACAGTCCAATTGAAAATTTCTATACGGGCGATTATCCGGGCGGTTAACTTTTGTAATCCGAGCGACGCTATGCCGCGGGTTTTCTGGTATGTTGGAGCGGAGACAGTTGCATGTCTAGACGCCTGCTCTGGATGTTGCCCGGTTTGGTTGCCGGCACGATTCTGGCGCTCACCCTCCGCTCGGTTTTCGAGAACAGGTTCGCGTCGTTCATTTTCGATCAGCTTCCGTTCTTTTGTGGGATCGCGTCCCTGGGGATTGCGGAACGCCGGGGCAAGGCGCCCACGGCCGACGAAGCTGCCCGGCCAATTACCCTTTTCGGCAAGCAGTTCAAGCCCAAGTAACACCAGCGTGAAGGCAGGCCCTACTTCGAAGGCAATGCCAGCTTCAGCGGCGCATTTTCACCCGCCACCACTGTGAGCGGCGGAAAAGTCTTTTCCTGCGACTTGAGAAAATCAGGGTCGGCCATGGTCTGCTCGGCGTCCGCCGGGTCCTCGATGACAAATACTCTGTAAACGCCGGGAAGCAGCGGGATAGTGGTGAACGCGCCGTTTTCATCCGTCTGCGCTTGCAGGAGGTTTCCGGGGAAGGGCTCGTACACCCCGCCGGAGGGCACAAAAATCAGGCCGGCGCGGGCGACGGGGTGGGCGCCGGCGTCGCTAACCGTCCCCGAAATACGGACCGTCTTCGCAACCGTCACCCGCAGCGGCGCTGGCGTGCCGTCGAAATCGAATTCGCCGCATTGACTTCCCCCGCCGCACAGGATGCGGTTAATCTCCTGGTCGCCGAACCGTATCGATGTCACCTGGCCGCCCATCGCAATCGCGCTCAACCTGTACCGGCCTGGCCACAGGCCGGGAATCACGAAGCTGCCATCCGGTTCCACCTGAGACCTCGCGCTGAATTGCGAGAGCTGTCGGCTCAAATTGATGTGCAGCGGATCCGGCCTGCCCCGGCCTTCGAACACGACGGTTCCCCTGAGTTCCCGGATGGGCGTCTCAACCATGTTCAGCGTGATGCCATCGATATTGTCCCGGGAAACCTTGATCGTCCGCACGGCCAGGTACCGCGGCGCAGCGGCATGATTCGGGGGTTCGCCGATGGCGGCTGTCAACACATATGTTCCGGGCACGAGATGGCGCGCGATGAAGGTCCCATCCGGGGCGATCGGGAAGAGAGGGCCTCCCATGGTGGTCACGAGGTTTTCCCAGTACACTCTGAGGGACGCCTGCACCGGCTGGAATCCGTCAGGCAGTACCACGCGCCCGCTCACTGCGACGCCCCCTCCCCGCGCCAGGTGGATGTCGGCGCCGGTGGCTTCCTCGCCTTCCTTCAGATCGATGGCGCGCGCGTCTTCGGCGGCGGTGGGCAGGTAATCGCCCCCGGGCACATCGCCGGGCGGACGAACTTGGACGTAATACCGGCCGGGGACCAACTTCCCGAAGCGGTATTCGCCGCGATCGTCGGCCCTAGCCGATGCAACCGGTTGCAACTCCCGAATGCCATTGGCGGTCCGGTACTGGGCCGCGGTGAGAGTCGCCCCTGCGACGGGCCAGCCATTCTCGTCCGTCACCTTGCCCGCGATCGCCGCTTGCGGTCTCATCTCGACGCGCACCGAGATGTGCGAATCTTGCGGATGGATCGCGACCCACTGGTGCCGCGGCAGCAGGCGCGGGCCGTCCAGCGAGAGTGTGCAAAAAGGCAAGGACGCCTGCACTACCGGAAAACTGAAATGGCCGGCGACGTCCGTGGCCGTCCAGTGAAGTTCAGGGCAAGAGGCGGCTACCCGCACGCCCGGGAGCGGTGCGCCGGTCGTCTTGAGCACCACGTCACCCTCCATCGCGACCTGCGCCAGCGAGGCGGTGGAGAGCAGCAGCAACGACAGCAGTTGTCTTCGCATAGCTCACCTCCTCCCACAGCTCATGGTGATGCGCAGCGGCCCCCTGGTGTTCGAGGTTGCCTCGAAGCCGTCTGTCAGTATTTCCGTATCGCCCAGCGTCGCGGAGCTTGCATAGGCGTTAGAAGGGATTTCCAAGTGCACATACACCTTGTATTTGCCCGGGATCAGATGCCGCAACACGAACCGGCCCTCCGTGCCGACGTGGAGTTCCTGAAGAAAATCGCCTTGCAATTGGATCCATGCGGGCGCCGCCGCGCAACCGTTTTCAAAGACCACCGACCCTTCGATGTCCAGAGTAGGGGTCAGGGTCAAGTCGACCCCGTCGAGGTCGGACATCCTGACCTCGACAGTCCGCCTGGTCGCCGCCACCACCGTGTTTTCGTTAGGGGAATTTCTGAGGGGATACTGGAAGGCCTCGAAAAGGTATTTACCTGGCAACAGGTCGGGAGCCTGAAAGTGATCGCCGCGAATATCCAAGTCTGACCACGGTGTTGTGCTCGACGACAGGGGCACCGCATACACCGATATTTGCAGGCCCGCCGCTTCCCCCGCGCCCAACCCAAATACCCGGCCGCTGACTTTGACTCCACCCTGACGAACGATCTGGACATCCGCTCGCAATTCCTTGCCTTCGGTCACGGTAACCGGCATGGCTTCGGAGGGTTTCAGGGCGTGCGGGTAGAACGTGGCGCGTTCCGTTGGATCGCGCGGCATCCGCGTCGCCGGTTGGCCGGGCGAGAGTTGCGGGTCGACACCGACGTAATATGATCCTGCCGTCAGGGGCCCGATGCGATATTCGCCTAAGTCGTTTGTCCGCGCGCAGAACCGTCCGAGATACTGATAATCACCGTCCGTGGAGCCCAGGCCGCAACTGCCGTGCCCCCGTTCGCCGGCCGCATAGCGCTCGAGCGCCGCGACCGTCACCCCTTCGACGGCAACGCCCACCGGATCCGTCACCCTGCCCACAATCACGCCGTAGCGTACCATCTCCAGCCGGATTTGCACGCTCGGGTTGTAGGGACTGGGAGAAACAGTCTCGCCGCCGGACCGCCCGGCAGCCCTCCTGGCGCTGATGAATCCCGGGTACGAGGCCTCCGCCTGGTAGCCTTTGGACATGAAATCCACCTCGGCGAATCGGAAGTGCCCCTGTTCATCGGAGGTGGTGAACAGCGCATCGTCCTGCCCGGACTGAATGCGCACGCGCGCGCCGGCAATGCCCCGCCCGGTGGAGGCATCGACAACGTCTCCTTCGATAGCGCCTCTCGTTGGTGTTTGGCCGTGGGCGAGTGGAAGGGACAGAGCGACTGCGGCTGCAAGCCGGAGGGTCTTGGCGACCATGCCCATTGCAGACCTCCTGACCCGAAAATGATACCCATCTGATCTTACCGCAGGAAAACAGTGCGTGCAGTCCGATCACGTGGCGCACGCACTCGTGCGCAATGCCACTTAGTTTTCCCACTACTGAACAATCTGCACAAATTGTGGGGCAGACCCCCTGGTCTGCGGCCGACGCCCTCGTCGGCCTGCTGGCGTTTGCATGATGCTGATTTCGTTGTTCCGGCTGCGGGACGAGGGCGTCCCGCGCGGACCAGAGGGTCCGCCCTCCAATTATGCCGAATCCGGCCTGAACCAACACCGCGGAGGCACCGCACCTCTCAACGCTTCCCCTTCCCGCCATCGCGCTCCGCGGCCGCGCCTTTGCGCTTCTCGACCGCCTGGCGCAGCAGGTACTCGATCTGCCCGTTGACGCTGCGCAGTTCGTCCTGCGCCCAGGCTTCCAGCTCCGCCCAGAGCGCAGGATCGATGCGCATCAGAAAGGACTTGCGTTCCGCCATGGTCCGTCACTCAGTTGTAAAGAGTGCCGGTGTTGATCACGGGATGCACCTCCGCTTCGCCGCATAGCACCACCATCAGGTTGCTCACCATGGCGGCCTTGCGTTCGTCGTCGAGCTGCACCACGTGCTTCTCCGCCAGATCCTTCAGCGCCATGTCCACCATGCTGACGGCGCCGTGGACAATCTTCTGCCGCGCGGCGATCACCGCCTCCGCCTGTTGCCGCCGCAGCATGGCCTGCGCGATTTCCGGAGCGTACGCCAGGTGCGTGAGGCGCGCTTCGTCCACCACCACGCCGGCCTTCGCCAGCCGCTCCTGCAACTCGCCTCGTAACGCCCGCGAAACTTCGTCCATGTTGCTGCGCAGCGTGCTTTCGTTCTCTTCGCCGTCGTCGTAGGCGTACAGGCTCGCCAGGTGCCGCAGCGCCGATTCGCTCTGCGTCTGGATGTAGGTTTCGTAGTTGTCCACGTCGAACATAGCCTGCGCTGTGTCCTGGATGCGCCACACCAGCACGGCGGCGATTTCGATGGGGTTCCCGCGCTTGTCATTCACCTTCAGCGCCGCCCCGTTGTAGGTCCGCGCGCGCAGCGAGATTTTGTTCCGGCTTGGCCGGATCGGGTCCGACTTGTCGCCTCTTCCTTTCGCCGCCGCCAGCTTCGCGCCCCACTGCTGCGGGCCGTTCGTATAGAACGGATTCCCCCAGTGCAAGCCGGGTTCCCGCACCGTCCCTTTATACGCGCCGAAGAGCACCAGCACGCGCGCCTCGTTCGGCTGTAGGGTAAAGAGCCCGGTCAACAGGATGATGCACACAGGCAACCCCACGATGCTCGCCACCAGCAACGGCACAATCGGCTCGCCATTGGGCGCCGCGGCGGCAATCGAATAGATCATCAGCCCGATATCGCCCAACAGCAGCAAAACCAGCACCGGCAACATCAGCCAGCCATTCGCCAGCCGCTTCACCTGTTCCCGATTGCTCGACATCTCGTTAGTCTCCATACCAAATTTCTCCTAGCTATCTATATGATATCATTTTGATAGCCACAAACAAGAGGAACTTTGGATATGTTTGGTTTTCTGGGGTCAATAAATCACGACGCAACTTGGGGATTCCGCCATCTGCTCAGGTAACCGATATAGTATGATTACCTGAAAGGAGTGGTGATGAGCAAACCGCAGGCCCTGGTTCAGGGCACTCTCTCTGTGCTGATTCTCAAGATTCTCGACCTGGAACCGCGCACTGGCTGGGCAATTTCGCAGCGTCTCCGTCAGATGTCGAATGGAACGCTGCAGGCCAGCCACGGATCACTCTATCCGGCGCTGCACAAACTCGAACACGAAGGCTGGATTCGCGGGGAGTGGCAGGAATTGGATGGCGGACGCCCCACGAAAGTCTATGCCCTGACGCGAGCCGGCCGCCGCCAATTGGAAGTAGAAACGGCTCAATGGGCGAAGCTCTCCGGCGCCATCAACGGCATTCTGGAATCTGCGTGAACGGGGGATACGATGCGTCGGATTCAACAACTTCTTTTGAAACTCCGGGCCATCGTGCAGCGCTCGCAAGTGGAGCGGGAGATGGAAGCGGAACTGGCGGCGCATCTCGAAGCGGAGACGCGCGAGCTGACGGCCCGAGGCCTCGACGCGGCCGAGGCTCGCCGTCGCGCCGCCGCAACCATTGGACGCATGGATCTCATCAAAGAGGAGTGCCGCGATTCGCGCGGAACGGCCTCTTGGGAGCACTTGAAGCAGGACGTGGCCTTCGGCCTTCGATTGCTTTTCAAGAACCGGACATTCTCCAGCATGGCGCTGGCGACGATGGCACTGGCGATCGGCTCGACAACCGCCGTCTTCAGCGTAGTGGAAGGTGTGCTGCTGCGGCCGCTGCCATTCGCCGCGCCCGAGCGTCTGTATCATGCCACCGATCTCAGCGTGCGGGGTCACTTCGACGTGCTGCGGTCTAATAGCAGGCAGGCCGACTATGCGGCGCACCTCGGTGTGCAGGCTTTCAATACGCGCGGCCAGGACTGGCCGGAGCGTGTCAAAGGCAGCCAGGTCTCCGCCAACTTCTTCCGCGTTCTCGGCGTTCCGCCGCTGTTTGGGCACGACTTTGCCGACGGTGCCGACCGGCCCGGAGCGCCTCGCACTGCGATCCTCAGTCACGCCTTCTGGAGCCAGCGGTTTGGTGCGCGGCGCGACGTGTTGGGCCGGCAACTGCTGCTCGACGACGTGCCCTTCGAAATCATCGGTGTGATGCCGGCTGGGTTCCAGTACCCATCTCCGGATGCCGGCTTCTGGATTCCGATGCGCCTCGATCCGCGAGCCATAGGGGACTATTGGGGGGCGAACGCCTGTTCGACATTTGCCCGCCTTCGTAACGGCGTCACGCCTCAGGCGGCGATTTCCGAACTGCGCGGCTGGACTCCACGCGTACACGCCATGTTTCCCTGGCGGATGCCGGACTCGTGGGCCGGTGACGTCACGTTGGAACCCATGCGCGAGCACATGGTGGCCGGCGTTCGCGAGCGCAGCGTCCTGCTGCTGGGCGCGGTGGCGCTCGTCCTGCTGATTGCGATTGTCAATGTGGCAAACCTCATGATCGGCCAGACTGCTGCGAGGCGCGGCGAGTTCGCCCTTCGCATCTCGTTGGGGGCGACGCCTGGCCGTTTAGCGCGCCAGTTGCTTACCGAGTCGCTGTTGCTGGCCGCCGCCGGTGGTCTCCTCGGGATACTGTTGGCCTTCGGCCAGCTTGAACTGCTGAAGCACTGGCTGCCCCCCGATACGCCTCGGCTCGCGGAGGTTTCGATTGACCGGACCATTATCGCCTTCGCCGCCGCGGTCTCGATGGGGAGTGGACTGCTGTTCGGTTTGCTGCCTGCGTGGCGCGCCCGCTCGCAAAATTCGATGGTCCTGGCTGATGGCCCGCGCTCCACGCTCAGCCGGATGGGCCTCCGAACGGACGCCGTGCTGGTCACCTCTGAAGCCGCCTTCGCCACCGTTCTGCTGGTTGGCGCTGGCCTTCTGCTTCACAGCTTCTGGACTATGCTGCACGTAGCTCCGGGCTACCGCGTCGAATCCGTAGTTACGGCCGAGCTCAGCCCCGGCCGCGCGATTTCCGCCTCGCTCGATAGGACCGTTGCGCTCTATGGGGCGGTGCGGGAAAAGATGGCGTCGTACCCCGGTGTGACCAACGTGGCGGCCATGAGCCGGCTTCCCCTGTCGTCCGAAATCGCCGCCGTCACTTGCGCCATCGAGGACCATCCCCGGCCGGCGCAGGCCCCGCAATTCGTGCTGTGGACAACGGCGGCGACGCCGGAGCACTTGGACACGCTCGGAATCCGTCTTCTGCAGGGCCGCGGCTTCACCGATGCCGATCGGGAGGACTCCGATCCGGTGGTCCTCGTCAGCCGATCGACAGCGCAGAAGTTCTGGCCTGCCGCCAGTCCCATTGGCCGGCGATTGCGCCCGGTCTGGCAGAACCGTTGGCAGACGATTGTCGGCGTAGTGGATGATGTGAAGACGTTCAGCCTCACCGGACCACCCGAATGGGTGGATGGCGAGATCTACGTCCCCCTGACTCAGGCCGCCGCGGCGCCCCAAAGCCTCGCGCTGGTGGCGCGCGTTGGCAACGATCCTTCGGCATTTGAGCAGACGCTGCCGCGCATTGTTCGTGAAGTTTGTGCCACGTGCGCGGTGAGCAAAATCGCGCGAATGGATACGATAGTTTCAGGTGCGGTTGCGGCGCCGCGCTCGCTGGCATGGCTGGTGGGCGGCTTTGCCCTACTCGCGCTTACACTGGCCGCGGCGGGAATTTACGGTGTTGTCAGTCACGGCGTCCTGCGGCGCACTCGCGAACTGGGCGTGCGTCTTGCGCTCGGCGCCAGTCCCGGCAGCGTCGCCTGGCTGGTGGTGAAGTCCAGCCTGCGGCAGGTGGTGGTTGGAACGGTTGCGGGACTCGCGGCATCCTGGGCGCTGGCCCGCTGGATCGAATCGCTGCTTTACGGTGTAGCCGGCCACGACCCGGTCAGTTTCTCGCTGCCGCCAGTCGTGCTTGTTGCCGTCGGACTTCTCGCCAGCTTGCTGCCCATGGTCCGCGCCGCCCGCATCGATCCCGCAAAGTCGCTGCGCGAAGGGTAACGCTACCGTGTGACAAGCTGGATGGCGCGCATGTAGCGTGGGCGCTCGTGCAGGCACTGTTACCTCCTGTCGGAGAGAAAGGTTGCCGTTCAGGGACAATTTTCTACTGGCCGCTGTTGCCGCCCATGGCGTACATCAGGTTCTGCACGTGGCCGGGCGTGCCGGTGAACATGCCCACGGGGGGTTCGCGGTATTTCATCATCTGGCGGTAAATGAAATCCTCCAGGCTGGAGTTGATGCCCCAACCGGCCAGGTAAGACAGGCGCAGGTCGCCGTCGTGGTTGATGTCGGCGCCTTCGGTCCAGCGTCCCAGATCGGATCTCTGCCCGGCATAGGTGGCAAAGAGATCGATAGCCGAGCCAATCCCGATGTCGCGCAGGGATTGCGCCACCAGGGCGTAATTCGGCTGGTTCAGGCGCTCTTCGATTTCGTCGATATCGACTTTGAAGGGCGCGACCTGCCCCATGAAGACCATGTCGTAGCCCTGCCCGTTGATGGTGTTGGCCCAGACCGTGGCGTTGGGGAAGGCTTCGAAGAAGGTCGCCAGCTCGCTGCGCACGGTGCGCTCGTCGCTCTCATAGAGCGGCACGTAGAGGCTGAACATCCCGCCCGGATTCAGATGCCGCTTGACGGCCTCGAAGTACTCTCTCGAGTAAAGCGCGGCGGTGCCCTTGACGAAGACGTCCAGCGGATCGGAGGCGATGATGTCGAACCTATCGGTGGTGGTCATCAGGTAGTGGCGGGCATCGTCGAAGATGATCCGGGTCTTCGGATTGTGCAGCACGTCGTAATCCTGGCGGTAAAAATATCGCGTGGAGGTGGGCGGAATCACCGGCTCGATCTCGCACACGGTGATGTGCTCGATCGACGGGTAGCGGGTAAAGGTTCCGGCCGAAACGCCCGCGCCGAAGCCGATTCCCAGCACGGATTTCGGATTGGGATGAATCAGCGCCGGCAGGTGTCCCACCATGCGCTGCAGTTTCATGTCGTAGGGTTCGGTGGTGGCTTCCACGTGGCCATTGACGTCCACTTCGATGGCCCCGTCGTTCCACTGCGTAATGGCCACCGAGGAGTTGATGCCCTCGGCGGTGTAGAGCACCGTCGAGGAGCTGGCCGAAATCGGCAGACGGCGGCCATATGCGATGAGCTTGCCGGGAATGGGATCGAGGTTGGTTGCCAGGAAGACCGCGGCCACCAGGGAGACCACCAGCCATCCGGCCATGGCGCGCGCCTGGTATTGCTTGATGTAAGGCGCCAGCACGAACAGGGCGCTGGCCGCCGATGCCAGCAGCAGGATGCGCTGCGCCTGCTGGGTACCGATCCACGGCACCACGATCAGGCTGATTCCCAGAGCCCCGACGATGGCTCCCAGGGTGTTGGCGGCGTACACGGATCCCACCACGCGGCCGGGGTCCTCGCCCGGTTGGGCGGCCGCCGCTAGCGCCAGCGGGAAACTGGCTCCCCACAGCAGTGTGGGCGGCAGCATGGCCCACAGGCAGCGGACCAGATCGAGCTGGAATGTAAACCAGGGACTGGTGGTGAGCAGGGGGTTGATGGGCCAAAACGGCAGCGAATCGGAAATCATGTAGGCCGTCCACGCAATCCCTCCGGCCAGCAGGATCTGGCACCAGCCGAGGGCGAGGCGCGGCGATCGGGTGCTCCTGGCGGTGCGCAGCAGCAACGATCCCGCCGAACTGCCCAACGCCAGGCCGACCAGGAAGACCGCCAGAATGATCGAAAAGACGTAGACCGTGGCGCCCAGCATCATCCCCATCAGGCGCGTCCAGACCACTTCTGCGCCCAGCGCGCAGGCTCCCGAAAGCCCGATGGTGACGTAGATGGTCCAGCGGCTCGCCGCCGGTTCCACCACCGCGGCTCGCTCCGCCGCCGGCTCGGGCGCATCGTTCGCGGCCGCTTCCAAAGGAGTCCGGCCCGCCAGCACATAGCTTGCGCCCGCCACCGCCAGGTTGATGGCTACGGCGGCATAAGTGGCAGTGGCCATGTCATAAATACGCAGCAGGTAGAAGCCTGCGAACAGGCAGCCGAACACCGCGCCCACGATATTTCCGCCATACAGAAGTCCCCACCACGCGACGCCGCGGGGCGTCGACTTGATCCATCGCACGATGGCCGGCAGCGACGCCCCCATCAGGATGGTGGGCGGCAGCAGGCACACCCCGGAGATGAACCCGCGCAGCAGCATGCCGGGCATACCATGCTCGGCGCCGGCTACATAGATGCGGTCGACCAGCGGGATGCCGAAAAGCACCAGCAGCCCCAGCACGGCAATCCCCAGTTCGAGAGCCGCGTAGACTTTCAGAGGATGATGTTCTTGCGCGCGGCGTATCCGCGGCAGATACAGGCTGCCCAGGCAGAGGCCGCCCATATAGGTGGCGAGCAGAAAGCCCAGCGAGACCGCCGTGGACCCGATGGCCAGTTGCAGGAGCTGATACCAGACGATTTCATAGATCAGCGCCGAGCAGCCGCTGCCGGCGAACAGGATCAGTAATAGGGGTAAGAAGCGTGCGGCATTGGACCCGGCGGATGGTGTTGAGGTTGTCATGGAGCTGAGGGCTGCCACACATGATAACCCAGCGCCCGTCGAGCGGCGAAACCAGGTCACATTGACTTCCGGCCTGCGCTTACATAACATTTTCGGTATCCGTTATGAAATCAGTCACAAAAGTCCAATTTCTGCTACTTGCGGCGGTGGTGGTGCTTTTCGGTGCGGATACGTACCAGAAGCCGCCCAAGGTAGTTGAGGATATTCTCAACTCGGCGACCACTCCCACCATCCAGCTCAGTCCGACGCATGCGTATGCGATGCAAGGGCGGCCGGTGCGTTATCCACCGATCGCCGAACTGGCGCAGCCCATGCGGCGGCTGGCCGGCATCCGCATCAACCCGATGACCAACGGGCTGCACAACGCCACCTTCAACAGCGCGCTGACTCTGCGCAAGGTGCCGGAGGGAGGAGACATCAAGGTGGCGCTGCCTGCAAATCCCAAGTTGAGCACGGGCCGCTGGAGCCCGGACGGGAACCACTTTGTCTTCACCAACACCACCGATAAGGGAATTGAGATCTGGATCGGCGACGCCGCTACCGGCAAGACGCACCGCATCGAATCGGTTCGCGTCAACGACGTGTTCGGCAGCGCCGGCGGGGGACGGGGAGGCGCAGCAACCGGCGGGAGCGTGCAGTGGATGAGCGACAGCGGGACGCTGCTGGTGCAAGCAGTGAAACCCAATCGCGGGCCCGAACCGCCCATGCCGCTGGTTCCACCCGGACCGGATATTCAGGAAAGCCTGGGCGGCGGCCGCGGCGTGGTGACTCACGAGGACATGCTGCAGAATGTCCACGACGAAGACGATTTTGAATACTTCGCCACCTCGCAACTGGCGCTGGTGGATTCCGTCACGGGCAAGATGACGCCGGTGGGGAAACCGGCCCTGATCGAATCGGCGCGGCCCTCGCCGGACGGAAGCTATTTCATCGTCACCAGCATCCACCGGCCGTTTTCGTATCTGTATCCGGCGCGGCAGTTCCCTTCAGAAATAGACGTTTGGGATCGCACCGGCAAGATTGTGCACCACGTCGCCAGCACGCCGCTGGGCGGCGGCGGGCGCGGGGCCTTCGCTCCCACTCCCGGGCCCGGGCCCAACCCGACGACTGGAGCCGATGATCCCCAGGCGGCGCCCCCGGCCGCGGGCACGCGCAACCTGCAATGGCGCATGAACGATCCGGCCACGCTGCTGTGGGTGGATTCGATCGGCGGCGCTCCAGCCGGGCGTGGTGGCCGTGGCGGACGCGGCGGCGGGCGCGGCAACGGAGCGGCGCAGGACGGACAGAATGCGAATGCGACTCCGCCCCCACCGCGGCCCGAGCACATCATGGCGTTGAAAGCGCCGTTCACCGGCGAAGCGCAGGAAATCTACAAATCCGAACAGGCCATTGGGAACTTTACGTTCTTCGATAACGGCCACTGGCTGATGTTCGGCGGCGGCGGGCGCGGCGGGCGCGGCGGTGGCGGCGGTGGAGGCGCGGCCGCCGGCGGCGCGAACCGGATCACCAAGACCACGCTGGCGGATCTCGACAAACCCAACGATCCGCCGCGCGAGCTCTGGACCACCAACTCGGCCGACCGCTATGCCGATCGCGGCACCCCTCTGCAGCGCACGCTGCCCAACGGCGAGCGCGGCATCCTGCTCGACGGCGACAACATTTATCTGACCGGCAACGGTCCGTCGCCCGAAGGCGACCATCCCTTTCTCGATCGCTTCAACCTCGCCACGTTGAAGAGCGAGCGCCTCTTCAAGTGCGACAACGATCACTATGAAGTGGTGGAAGCACTGCTGGACGATCACGGCGCGAAGTTCTTCACGCGCCGCGAAAGCCCGACCGAGCCGCCCAACTACTATATCCACACGGCCGATGGCAAGATGACGGCCTACACCAACTATCCCGACCCGCAGCCCGTCATGCGGCAGGTGGAGAAGCGCCTGATCACGTATAAGCGGCCCGACGGCGTGGAGATGTCGTTCACGCTCTACCTGCCGCCGGGCTACAAAGAAGGCACGCGCCTGCCCACGGTATTGTGGGCTTACCCGCGCGAGTACGATGATGCGGCCGCGGCCGATGCGGTGGCGGTGACGGGGTCGCGCATGCGCTTCACCGAAATCGGCGGTTATTCGGAAGTCTTCTTCGCGCTCGACGGCTACGCCGTGCTCGACAATGCTTCCATGCCGATTGTGGGCCCGCGCGCGACGGTCAACGACAAGTTCGTCGAACAGACCGTGATGGACGCCAAAGCGGCCATCGACAAAGCCGTGGAGATCGGCGTCACCGATGCGGCGCGGGTGGGCGTGGGAGGCCACAGTTACGGCGCGTTCATGACCGACACCCTGCTGGCGCACTGCGATTATTTCAAGGCCGGCATCGCCGAAAGCGGAGCTCCCAACCGCACGCTGACGCCGTTCGGCTTCCAGAGCGAGCGGCGCACATTGTGGCAGGCGCCCAAACTGTACGAAGAGATTTCGCCCTTCATGTACGCGGACAAGATCAAGTCGCCGCTGTTGCTGATCCACGGCGAGGCCGACGATAACGACGGCACGTTCCCGATTCAGTCCGAGCGCATGTATGAAGCCGTGCGCGGCAACGGCGGAATCACGCGGCTGGTTTTCCTTCCCTTTGAAGCCCACGGGTACCGCGGGAAGGAGACCATCGAGCACGTATTGTGGGAGAAGTTCGCCTGGTTCGATAAGTACGTGAAGAAGGCAGGGCAGCCCGCCTCAACCAACGCCAACAACAACCAGTAAGGCCGAATGGCTGGCCGGATGCGCACATCCGGCCCGTCGAGGTTCTCTGCAAGGCGAAAACATCTGGGGTTGGCAGGCGAAAGCGCCTGCCCCACAAAATTGCCGCTTCCGGCCCGCGACAGGCCAGGAGGCCCGTCCTGCTTATCTGTTTCCCAGCCGCTCCGCCAGCACGCGGTTCGAGTCCTTGAGGAGACCCGCGGCTTTCGGCATGCTGTCGATGGCCTTCAGAACTTCGGGATCCACCTGTATGGAAAGCTGGGCGGCGGTCTTGCGATCAAAGGCGCGGAAGATCATCTCGTAACGAAGGTTGGTGCGAATCCAATCCAGGTTGGCGGTGAAATCCGCATCGGTGAAGGTGATCTGCTTGGATTGCAGATACTCCTTGAAGCGCTGCAGCGTGTCGGCATCGGGCTGCCAGTTTTCAGGCAGGCTCGGCTTCTTGGCGCCGAAATAGGAGTCGGCGAAATGGTAGAACGTGTCGGGGCGACTGTCGTTATAGGGCCGCAGGCGGCGCTGGAAAATATTGGTGCGGGTGACGTATTTCTCGTCGGGCGTGATGCCGCCGCCGCCGTAGACTTTACGGCCGCCATCGGTGGACTTCACGTCGTCGGTGGGCGCGGGCGCATCGGCTTTGGGGCGGGCGGAGTAATAGTCGTAGAGCGACTTGTGGGAATAGTCGCGTTGGATCAAGCGGCCGCTGGGCGTATAGTAATGCGCGATGGTGAGCAGCAGGGCGCCCTCATCGACGGGGAATTGCGCCTGCACGAGGCCTTTGCCGAAAGTGGTGTCACCGAGCACCCAGGCGCGATCGTGATCCTGCAGGGCGCCCGACACGATCTCCGACGCCGACGCCGAACTGGCATTGACCAGCACGACCAGGGGATACTTTTGCGCCGCCTTTATCTCCTTGGCGCGATAGACCTGTTCGGCGTCGACGCGGCCGCGCTGCGAAACCACGGTCTGACCATTGCGCAGGAAGCGGCCCGCCAGGGCCACCGCCTCATTCACCAGGCCGCCCAGGTTGTCGCGCAAATCGAGGATGACTCCGGCCGCCTTGGATTCGTCCAGCTTGCTCAATTGCGTGTTGACGTCGCGTTCGATGTTGGAGGCTTCGAAGGTGCTGACCCCGAGATACAGGGTGCCGGGCTTCACCCAGAAAGCATCCACCACGCTGGTTTCGATCGAGCCGCGCGTCACGGTGGTGGTGTAGGGTTCGGTGGAACCTTGACGTTGGACGCTCACGCGCACCTGCGTGCCGGGCGTTCCGCGGAGCAGGTCGGCCACGGCGGCGGATTCCATTTGCAGAGTGTTCTTGCCGTCGACCGCCGCGATCACGTCGCCGCGACGCAGGTCGGCGTTCCAGGCCGGGGAATTGACAAACGGCTCCATCACCACGACATGGTTGCCGTTGGCGTCGAAGACAATCAGCATGCCGACGCCGGCGTAATGCGCTTGCTGCTTGCGCATCATATCCTTGTATTCCGCGGGGCCGACGAAGCTCGAATGCGGATCGAGCGCGTGCAGCATGCCGGGAATGACACCCTGATAGAACACACGCTCGGAAGGAACGGGATCGGCGGCATTCTGCTCCACCAGGGCGTAGGCGGCGGAGATGGCCTTGAGGCTGGGATCGAGGTCGTCGCCCGCGGGAGTGGCGGCGCGGGCCAGAATTCCCGGACCGTACAGGGGCGCGAGCAAAGCCGCGGTTCCAACGATCAGTGCGGCGAGTAATGGTTTTTGGATCTTCATAATGTTGCTGGCCGGCGAGGCGCGATTCCCTTCCTTGGTTTCATGATACCGCAGCGGGAAAAGGGGCTCAGGGGTGGGGAGCGGCGGAGGAGCATTTTCGGCAGGCGACGGCGTGGACAGTTTGTCCGTCCAAGCGGCATTCCGTCCTTGGCTTCCGGCCCGTTCGATTATCCTTACTATTATGAAAATCGGTTTCATCGGACTTGGCCGTATGGGTTCCGGCATGGCGCGCAACTTACTTCGCGCCGGCCATGAGGTGGTGGTTTTCAATCGCAGCCGGGATAAGGCGGAGGCCCTGGTTGCCGATGGCGCCCGAGTTGCCGATTCCCCGGCGGACGCCTGTCGCGGGTCGGACGCCGTTATGACCATGCTGGCCGACGACCACGCAGTGGAACAAATGGTCTTGGGCCCAAACGGCATGGCCTCGGCGCTCCCGGACGGCGCGATCCACATTTCGTGCAGCACCATCAGCATGGCACTGGCCCGGCGTCTCGCCGCCGAACACCGCCGGCGCGGCCAGAAGTATTTGAGCGTCCCCGTTTTCGGCCGTCCGGAAGCCGCCGAAAGCAAAAATCTCCTGGTGGTTGCCGCTGGCCCGCCGGAACTCGTGGAGCACTGCCGGCCGCTGTTCGACGCCATCGGCCGCCAGACCTTTGTGGTTGGCTCCGATCCTTGGCAGGCCAATGCCGCCAAACTGTGCGGCAACTTCATGATTGCCGCCATGATCGAGGCGTTCGGCGAGTCCTTCGCCACATTGCGCAAGGCGGGCGTCCCGCCCCGCGCTTTCCTGGAAGTCATGAGCGCGTTGTTTGGTTCGCCCGTGTATGCGAACTACGGACGTTTGATCGCCGACAAGAAATTCGAGCCGGCCGGATTCGCCCTGCGGCTGGGGCTCAAGGACGTCCGCCTGGTGCTCGACGCGGCCGAGGAACTGGCTGCCCCGATGCCACTCGCCAGCCTCATTCGCGATCATCTCCTCTCCGCCATGGCACACGGACAAGCCGATCTGGACTGGTCGAGCGTCACCCGGGTTGCCGCGCGCGATGCCGGCATCGAGTAGCCGCCTCCTACGCATCTCTGCTCGGTGACGACGAATCCAAAAGTGAGCCGCGCTAGCGGCGCTTCAGCAGTTCCGTCTCGGCGCCGATGAACCCCCAGGTGATCCACACGTGTCCTTTCAGGACGCGGCGAAAGTATTCGTCGGCTTTGGCGGGTTCGCCGTTGTAGAGGTGCCAGTTGCCGATGCCGTATGCCACCGTGTCGAACGGTAGTTCGAGTTCGGTGTCGGTGTTGCCGGCCGGCGGCTCGGGAGGGAGCGCTTCGGCTTCGCTCATCCGGCCCTGAAAGAAACGGACCAGGTTGAGATAGAACCTGGTGTGCGGCTCCGTATTGGTCATTTCCGGCGGGATGGCGTTGCATGCATCCGTGTCATATAGCCAACGGCCTATCGGCTACCGGACCACGATCGCTTCATCCCTTTCGGGATGCGCTGCGTCGCCGGTAAAATGCGTCATCGCGAGGCCCGACACATTCTCCGCCTCCAGCGCGTGCGTGAAATATTCGGGCTTGTTCTGGCCCCAGGCCAGTTGGCAGTTCTTGAGCGTCACGTTGTCGGCGTAGCGGATGCTGTAGCCCGGCGTGCGGTGCGGCTCCAGATCGGGCACGGCGGTGGTCGGGCGATTGTCGAAGATCGGGCCGGGGTAAGCCGTCCAGCGGTCGAGTGTTAAATCGACATTGTCGAGCGTCACATCCGCGATGCGGCTCTCCGCCGTTCCGTTGATGCGCGCGCTGTTTTCGGCGCGGCCCCTAATGTTGCGGATCCTCACGCCGGTAATTCGGCCGACCTTGGTCTCTTTGCTCCGCGGAATGGCCGTCAGGGAGATCGCCTCCCCGCGACCCCACCAGGGAGCCGCCTGGTATTGCGTCACGAACCGGATATCGCTGAACTGGATATCGCGCACGTTGCCTTCGTCGCGAAGCTGGATGGTGAGAGCGCGGCAACTGGAGCGGATCTCGCACCGCTCGAATCGGATGTTGGAGATATCCTGCACCGTCTCGGTGCCGATCTTGAGCCCCGAATCTTTGGTCGTCATCGCGCAATCGTGGACCCGCACGTTGGTGCACGCGCCGTAGTCCACCGGTTGCCGCGTCGACTTGACGACAATCGCGTCGTCGCCGCACACAATGTCGCAATTGCGGATTTCCACGTCGCGGCAATGGTCCGGATCGATGCCGTCGCAGTTCGGCACGTCCAGCAGGTTGCGGACCTTCACACGGTCTACCAGCACGCGCTCGCAGCCGATCATGTGCAGGCCCCAGAATGGCGCATCGCTGAAACTGAGATCGCGCACTTCCAGGTCTTTACAACCGGCCAATACGAAGATCTTCGGGCGGAACGGGCCGAACCGCCAGATCTCGCCTGCCTGGTTATAGCCCGTCATGAACTCCTTGGCCCGCCCGTTGATGTTGCCGGTCCCGGAGATCTTCAAGCCCGCGGCCTGGCGCGCCGTCAGAATGCCGTCGGCGTCGCCCGGATAGTCGGCGCGATTGGTGCTGGCCAGCAACTCGGCGTCGTCGGCCAGATGGAAATCGATCGCGCTCCTCAAGACCAGCGTGCTCACCAGGTACTTCTTGCCGCCCCGCAGCAGCACCTGGCCGCCTGAGGCCGCGGCGGCGTCGATGGCTTTTTGGATCGCCGCAGTGTCCAGTGTGACGCCATCGCCGGCGGCGCCGTAATCGCGGGCGTCAAACACGCGCTGTTGCGCTCTCAGCCGAAGGGCGGCGCCGAGCGCCGTCGCACCGGCAAGTTTCAGGGCTTGGCGTCGAGTGGTGGGTGGCGTGGTCATGGGCGTCGGTACCGGTAAAGATGCATGGCCGCGGTCCGGAACATTTTCCGATTCCATCCCCATATCATCACACTCGCTTCGATCCATCGCTACACTGTGGGATAGTTTCACATGGAAGGAGTGCTTATGAGCCGCCTGATTTCAATCATTCTTCTCGCCGTGGCTGGTTGTCCGAGCTTTGCCTTGGACCGCCCCGGCACCATTTTCAAGATCTTCCAGTTTCCGCCCAATATGATTCCCCGCATCGACGGCGATCCGGACGATTGGAAAATCGTTCCCGACGATTACTCGATCGGCATGGACCAGTTAGTCGACGACACGAACAAAGACCATAAGCCCGACCCCAAGGATCTCGACGTGCGCGTCAAGGTCGGTTGGGTGAAAGGCTTGAACCGCCTCTATTTCCTCTACGAGGCCTACGACAACTACTGGGATTTCGCTAAACCGGGCCTGCACAACGACACCTTCGAGCTGGTGGTCGATGGCGACCTCTCCGGCGGGCCGCTGATCGAGCGCTTCCAGCCCACCAAGGAGTTGAGCGAACGCGACGCGCACTTCTCCATGCACGGCGTTCAGGCTCAGAACTACCACATCATGACTCCGGCTGTCGGCAAGGATTGGGCCCTTGCCTGGGGCTGTAACGCCTACGTCAAGTCACTGCCCTATGCCAACGCCGCCTACTCTTACCACTTCAAGCCCGGCGAGGCCGGCAAGCTCGTGCTCGAGTTCTGGATCACTCCGTTCGACTACGCCGGATGCGAAGGACCCCAGCGCGCCGTTGAATCGGTGCTCACCGAGAACAAGTTGATCGGCATCTCGTGGGCCGTCCTGGATTACGACAACCCAGATAGCGAAGCCCACGCCTTCTGGAATCTCTCGCGCCAGCACACCATGTACGGCAAGGCCGACGAATTGGTCGGCTTCCGCCTGATGCCGCTCGAACCCCGCTTCGTCCACTTCGACGCCAACTGGTCCTTCCAGGTCATCGACATGAATCGCCGCTTGGTGGCATTCCGTGACGAATCCACCGGCAAAGCCACGTCCTGGAAATGGACTTTCGGTGACGGCTCCACTTCCACCGAACGCAATCCCATCCACCAGTACGCAGCCGGCGCGGACTACACCGTGGTCCTCGAAATTGAAGGCCCCGAGGGCAAATCCCGCCGCGAAAAGATCTGGGACGTAGCGCTGAGATAAGCGCTTACGCGTTACGCATGAAACAACATCCCGACGTTCGTGAGCTATCGCACCACTTCTCCCTCTATTGAAGACGAATTATTAAAATGAATAATTTACGGCCTGAAGACATCCCGCCTTGTGTTTTGTATCACAAAACTGGATCGCCATATCCGAAATCTCTTTGCCTTCGTTTGCTTAGCCTGTTAATCTCGCCTCAGTCACTACGAGGTCTACTCGTGATAGGGAGGTTGAATGCAACGTTCGCATTTCGGGCTCAGTCGGGCCCTGCTTGTGGTTGCCCTTCTGTCGGTTGTTTCCGCGATCGGCTTCGCGCAGGAATCGCGCGGTAGTATCACCGGCAAGGTGATTGACGCGCAGAACGCCGTAATTCCCAACGCCACGGTCGTGATTACCAACAACGCGACCAACATCGCAAGTCGCGTCACCACCAATCAGACCGGCTATTACGAAGTCGATTTCCTGACGCCCGGTACCTACACGGCTTCGGGAGAGATCGCCGGCTTCAAGAAGCTCGTGCGGTCTGGTATCACCTTGAATACCGGCGACCGCCTGGCCGTCGATTTGCAACTCCAGGTTGGAGAAACCACGACTTCAGTCGATGTCAGCGCCGATGCGCCGCAGCTCCAGACCACCAACGCCGTGGGCGGCCGCGTGCTGGATACGCGCGATATCGCCATGTTGCCCGTCACCACCATGAATCCCTGGGCGCTGCAGGGTATGTCGCCCGGTATGGTGTTCACCGGCGCCCCCGGCATCAGCCGTGTGATGGACCACGCCGGCACCGCCAGTTACGACACTGCGGGTCTGGCCACCGGCAGCAACGAGTTTCTGCTGGACGGCAACCCGGTCACAGGAACCAACGGCGGACGAGCCGGCTTCGTTCCTTCCGAGGAAGCCGTCGACGAAGTCCGCATTGAAACCAACGCCTTCGACGCCTCCATGGGTCACAGCGTGGGCGCCTACATCAGCGCCACCACCAAATCGGGCACCAACGCCATCCACGGTTCGGCCTTCGCCCAGTACATGTGGTATCGCATCAACTCGACCAATGAATTCACGCGCGCCGCCTACCTCAATTCCGTGGCCGCGGGCACCTGGCCTGCCGGACAGCACGAAAATCCCGGCGGCCGTTTCTTCCAGCCCGGCTTCAGCTTCGGTGGACCCGTTTACATCCCCAAGATCTTCAACGGCAAAAACAAGTTCTTCTTCTACTTCGAGTACGACCACATCACCAGCATCCAGCCCAGCCCCGTAAACGTCGATTATTGGGTGCCTACCGCCAACCAACGGCAGGGCAATTTCTCGGACCTGTCGGCCTATAACGCTACCGCGTACACCATTTACGACCCCCGTTCGGCCGTGACGTCCACCGCCGGCCACGTCTCCCGCACGCCGTTCCCGGGCAATACGATTCCGGCCTCGCTGTTCGCCAACACCCCATTTTATAAGTTCTTCCAGCAGCTCTATCCCTTGCCGAATATCACTCCCGCCACTCCCGACGGCTTCAATTACGTGGATTCGGCCCAGCCATATAACGATTACCTGCCGTCCCTGGTCAATCGCTATGACTGGAACATCAGCTCCTCGCAACGGCTCAGCGGAAAGTGGTATTACAACCATCGCTTCTCGGATAACTACGATTGGGCGCACAACACCCCGCTGAAGGGCTATGAGTCGAACGGCCTGTGGCGGCCCACTCGCGGCGGCAACCTTGACTACATGAGGGTCATCAACCCCAGCAACGTCCTGGACGTGGTCTTCAGCATCACCCAATACGCCGAAGGCGACAAGCAGCCCATTAAGAACGCTTACACCGCTTCGGATGCGGGGCTGCCCAGTTACATTGACCAACAGGCCAACGTGCTGGGCGCGGACGGCCTCCCGGGTTTCTTGATTGGAGGTTCCGGCAGTTCCAACATCACCCCCCAGCTTTACGCCAACATCGCTTCCACCAGCTATGAAGGGTACGCCGGCCCCGGAGTGAACCAGCGCGGGACCACCGCGCAGTTGGCCGCCAAGATGTCCACGGTTTGGCGCAAGCACACGCTGAAGTACGGGTGGGAAGAACGGCGCTACCATTACGCCACGTTCCTCTCCGGGTCGTGCACTACCGGTTGCTATAACTTCAACAACAACTTCTTCACCGCCAGCGATACCACCACAAGCGCCAGCCAACTCGGCTTGTCCTGGGCCTCGTTTATGACCGGCATGGCGACCGGGGCCTCGCTTGCTATCAACGACACCGGCTACTACAGCACCCCCTACCACGCCGGCTACATCCAAGACGATTTCCGCGTCAGCAACAAACTCCGTCTGGGCTTTGGAATTCGCTTCGAGTACGAAGAAGGCACCACCGAGCGCTTTAATCGGGGCTTGTCCGGCGATTACAACTTCGCTTACGCGCCTCCATATGCGCAAGCCGTGCAGTCGGCCTATACCACGGGCGGCAACGCGCTGCTGCCGTCCAGCATCCAGGTGGCGGGCGGGGTCACCTATCTCGGCCATCCCTATGGCAGCCTCACCAACGGCACCAAGCGCGTCCTGCCAAACTTCAGCGCCGTCTACGCATTTAACGAAAAGACCGTGCTGCGCTTCGGCACGGGCCTCTTTGCCGACACGTTTAATGCCCTGGGCGGCACCGGGAACCGCGAACTGCAGAACGGCTACAGCCAGAGCACTAGCACCACCATGACCACGGACAACGGTCTGACCTTCTGCTGCGGCATTGGCGCAGCCGCCAACATCAACAACTCCAACATCATGGCAAATCCCTTCCCGGTGCTGGCGAGCGGCCAGCGTTTCCTCCAGCCGGTGGGCGGCGCTTACGGCTCCGACATTCTCGACGGACAGGGCTTCACTTATTATCCGCGTAACTTCACCCCCACCTGGGATGAGCGCTGGAGGCTGGGCATCCAGCGGGAAATCTTCCCCAACCAGGTGCTCGACGTTTCCTACAACGGAAGTTACGCTTCATCCCCACAGACCAAGAACCTCAGCTATCTGCCGGCTCAGTACTGGAATTTCGGCGACCAGTTGAATAGCGCGGTGGACAACGCCATGAAAGCAACGGTTGCCAATCCGTTCCTATATACCAACTTCGCCAGCCTGGCAAACACCAACCTGCCTCTCTATAATTACCTCAGCTCGCTGAGCTTCTTCACGGGTAAGACCTTGCAGGTGCAGCAACTTCTGCGCGCCTACCCCAACGCCGGGTTTGGCCTCTCCGAGTACAACGGCTTCCGCAACAAAACGGTGTACAACGACGTCGAAATTCTCTATACGAAGCGCTTCTCGAAGGGAATCCAGTCGTCGGTGCAGTATACCCGCACATGGTCCCGGAACCAGTGGCAGGAGAACCAATTCGACCAGTCGCTGGAGTGGCAGCCCAATTCGAACTCCCGCCCCAACCGCTTCGTCTGGACCGCCGTTTGGGAGCTGCCCTTCGGTAAAGGACGCCAGTGGCTCCAAACCGGACCGATGCAGCACGTCGTGGGTGGATGGCAGTTGAGCTGGATCTACCAGTTCCAAACCGGCCCGCTGATCAGCTTCGGCAACGTCTATTACTACGGCAACCTGGACCAACTGGTTAGCGCTATGAATCACGACCAGATTCACAGCAAGTATATCCACTACTGGTACGATCCGGCGGCCGACTATAACAACCTCATCAACCCGAATGCTTCCGGCAGCGGCGCGATTCCGGCGGGCTTCGTCGGCTTTGAAGGCCGTACGGCATTCCAGCCGGGCACCTACCAGGCTCGCCTGATGCCCCAATACATCGACGGGCTCCGCGCCGACATGATCAACAACTGGGACATCAGGATCTTCCGCAGGTTCAACCTTTACGAGCGGTTGAACCTGAACTTCTCGACAGACCTGATGAATGCGTTGAATCGCGTGCAATACTCCGCACCGACCGTGACGCCGAGCTCTACCCTGTTTGGCCAGGTGACGGCCCAGGCCAACGGCCCGCGCCAGATTCAGTTCAACGTGCGCGTGGACTTCTGATCCCGGTTCAGAGACCCCAAATCCGGGGAGCCGCCTGCGCAGCGGCTCCCCTTTTTTTGCGCCGGCCAGGCGGCATCAGTCGAACAAATGCGGCACGAACTGGCTGATGTTGGTGGTGATCGGCGTGTCCGCTTCGCGAATTCCCATCCCGCCCGCGGCGTTTCCCTCTTCATGCCCGATGATCCAACTCCCGATCACCGGATACTTCCCGTCGAAGCTCTGGAGCGGTGCGCAATCCTGGTAGATGAAACCTTCCGCCCCATAGTCGCCAGGGGTCTCCACGTCCTTGCCCGGCTGGTGCAGCGTGATGTTGGCCCCTTCCCGTCCCAGCAGCGGTTTCTTCACCCACGACATCATCAGCCCCGGCCCCAGGAAGCTCGCTTCCAATAAATAAGGATGCCGCGGGTACAACTCCCACAGCACCGGCAGAATTCCCTTGTTCGACAGCAGCATTTTCCACGGCGGCTCGATCCACACCGTCCCGTCCTTGCCGATATGTTGCCCGAAGGCTTCGCGCACCATCCACTCCCACGGGTACAGCTTGAAGATCGCCCCCAAGGGCGCATCGTCCGGCCCCACAAACGCCTCGCCGTTCCATCCCACTTCATCGATCGGGAAAATCGACGTCTTCAACCCAGCCTGCTGCGCCGTGTCCTGGAGATACGTCACCGTCATTCCGTCTTCCCGATCGTCCATCGAGCAGAAGTCCACGCGGCTGCCCGGCAGATACGGCGTCAGCTCCTTCCATAGCGCGATCAGCCGCTCGTGCAGCGAATTGAACTGGTCCCGCTTCGGAAACAGCTCCTCCAGCCAATACCACTGCACCACCGCCGCTTCCAATAACGACGTCGGCGTGTCGGCGTTGTACTCCAGCAGCTTGGGCGGATGCACGCCGTCATACGCCAGATCGAATCGCCCATACAGCGCCGGCGGCTCCGCTTCCCATGAGCTTTCAATCAGCGGAATGGCATTCTCCGGAATCCCCATCCTGGCGTACAGCTTGTGATCGATGACGCGCTGCGCCGCCCGGAGCGTCATCTTTTCGAGTTCGTTGGTGGCGGCCTCCAGTACGTCCACTTCCTTGGCCGTGAACTCATAGAACGCCGATTCGTTCCAATAAGGCTGCTGGCCGCTGTGCCACGAGAGGCCGGCCTCTTCCACTTTCTTTTCCCAATTCGGCCGCGGTGTCGATACCACTCTCCGCATAATTACTCTCCCGCTCCCGCTCCAGCACCCGACGAATGGCCGGCGCCCGTTGTTCCGAATCCGCCGCGCTCCACACCCGAGTGGCTGTAGGATGTCGCCGGATCCGACCGCACGACTCCGCCGCTCCCCACGTATCCGCGGTAGGAATCGTAGTAGTAAGGATACGGGTAGTGATACACCATCGGAAACCACGAGCCGTTGTAATAGTAGCCGCCCTTCTGCACCGCCTGCTGGCAGGCCTGTTCGTTGAAGGTCGCCGCCTCGCATGGATCCGGGTGCCTTCTGCCGCAGGAAGCCAATCCCACCACAGCCACCACCGTCAAGGTCACCTTCGCGGACTTCTTCATAGCGTCAGCCTCACTTCGGAATGAACGTCGATGTTGCGCTGAACCGCTTGTAATTGCTATAAGCGATGGTCAGCCGTTCGCGCAGCGGCCCCGAGCGGAACTCCAGCGTGTCGTCGGCGTAGGTCACCGTCGCAAACCAGTGCTTGCCGTCCACCGGTTTCCGTACCGTCGTGAAATGCGGGAACAGGTTCTCCTGTTTCATCGACCGCATCTGGGGCACGGCCTGTCCCTGCAGCCGCACAATGTTGTAATCCTTCTTATCCACCCAGATAGTGCCGTCGAAGAACCGCTGGCCTTCCAGAATCTGGCGCGGCCGCACTTGGAGTACCCAGCAATCCTGCCCGTCCATCGGTTCGTCGCCGCGAAACTTCGTCTCGTAGTTCCACAACTCCGCATCGGTCAGCACCAGCGGTTGAATCTCGCGGATGTCGTGGAAATCTTCCTCCGTCAGCTTGAGCGATTTCAGCCCGTCCTTGGGCTTGCCCACCATCTGGTCGGTGCGCTCGTGCGTCGGCGAAAAAATCACGTCGCGCACTTCCTTGTATTCCCCGCGCACCGACCCATTGTCGTCCAGCTCTTGAATCGTCACCGTCTGCCGGTACGTGTATTCGTCGCGCTCCGCCTGTGTCTCGGTCTCGCGGTGCGCCACCAGTTTCGCCAGGTTGGCCGGCGGCTCGTCCGGTGTCTGGCCGGCCGTTCCAAGCCCGGCCGTTCCGAGCATGAATGCTAGAATGAGGCCGATGGCGAGATCGCTCGCGAGCTTCCGGGCGGCACTGCTGATCGGCTGGGGAGTGCTGGGCTTGACGGGTATCTGGTACGCTCGGGCCAAAGGCATTCCGGGCTGGACAGCCCTGCCGGTGATAGCCGCCTTCTGCATCGAATATCCATTTTATCTGGTTCCCGCTTTCCCCACGCTGCGCGAACGTTTCGCCGGAGCCCGCCTTATCCCCTTCGCGCTCCTAGCCGCCCTGCTCCCTTACTTCGCCTGTTGCTGCGGCGCCGTCCAGTTCGAATGGGGCAGCCTGATGCGCCTTTCCGCCCTGGCGCTCGCACTGAGCCTCTGGTACGTGGTGCTCCGCCCGTCCATGGTGTCCGATTTACTGTTTCTGGCGCTGGTGGCGGCGGTCCTTCTGCTCAAGTACTTCAACCCCATCTTTGTGCCGGCGGACCCGCACTTCAAGGATTTGAGGAATATCATCGTCATCCCGCATCTTGCTCTGATCTCCATTTCGGTGATGGTGTTGATGATCGAACGCCGCGTTCCCGATGCGGGGTACGGATTCGTGCCCAGCGCCAGGGAGTGGCGTATCGGCCTGCTGCATTTCCTCTACTTCATACCAGTCGGGCTTCCGCTGGCTCTTCTGCTCGGCGCCACGCATTTCGCCTCCCCCAAGCCGGTGCTACAGGTTGCCATGACCTTTGTGGGTACCTTGTGGGTGGTCGCGCTGTCCGAAGATTTCTTCCTCTTCGGCGTGCTGCAGAACTGGATTAGGGAATGGAGTTCGAGCGGGCAAGTGGCGATTCTGATGACCGCGGCCATATTCGGGCTTCTCCATCTGTGGTTCGGCGGCTCCCCCAACTTCCCCAATTGGAAGTGGGCCCTGGTAGCCGGCGTCCTGGGCTGGTTCTGCGGCCGCGCGCGCAACCAGGCCGGCAGCATCCGCGCCAGCATGGTGACGCACGCCCTCGTCGCAACCGCCTGGCGCGCCTTTTTCGCATAGGACCGGCCTTCTCATTCCATCTCTGATTGGAGTTCTGCCGGTGAGCAGCATAGCGCTACAATTCTCTTTCTATGGCAAAACTCGGTTTCCTCGGACTCGGTCTCATGGGTTACCCCATGGCCCGCAACCTCCTCCGCGCCGGTCACGAAGTGGCGCTCTGGTCCAACACTCTCGACAAGGCCCGCAAACTGGCCGCCGAAGAGAAGGGCCGCGCCTTCGATACACCTCGCCAGGTGGCTGAAAATGCCGACTTCATTTTCCTCTGCCTCGGCAATACCGACATGGCCCGCCAGGTCATCCTCGGCCAGGATGGCGTCATCGAGGGCGCCCGCCCCGGCACAGTCGTCGCTGACGCCAGCACCATCAGTCCCAGCGAAAGCCGCAAAATCGGTCAAGCCCTCGCAGCCAAAGGCGTTGATTTTCTCGACGCTCCTTGCACCGGCTCCACCCCCGGAGCTACCGGCGGCACTCTCACGTTCATGATCGGCGGCGACCAGGCCGTCTTCGAAAAGACCAGGCCGTTCCTCGAGCCCATGGGCAAACGCCTCTATTACTGCGGTGGCCCGGGAATGGGCCTGCAAGCCAAGCTCACTCAAAACCTCATTCTTTGCAACCTCTTGATGGCCTTCAACGAGGGTATGGTGCTCGCCACAAAGGGCGGCGTCGATCCCAATCTCATGCTTGAGATCCTCGATAATAGCGCCGCGCGGAGCGGCCTCATCTCTTATAAGGCCCCTTTTGTCCTCGCCCGCGACTTCACTCCGAACTTCTCCACCAAGTGGATGCATAAGGATATCGGGCTCATGCTTGAGTCTGGCCAAGAGCTGGGAGTACCCCTCCTGCTAACCTCGCTCACGCATCAGCTTTTCCAGACGGCTATCGCCGCCGGGCACGCAAATGACGATATGTGCTCCACTATCAATGTGTTAGAGGAATTTTCCGGTACTCAGGTAAAATCCCAAAAAAAATAATCCATTTTTTTGTTGCTTCCAAAACCAGAATCTACTATTATTGGAAGTAAGCCGGGGAGGCAACTCCCACCAAAGCGAGACTAACCTCTAAAAAAGACCCCTGAAGCAATCCTCCCCGGCACCCCTTCAAAGAGGATTAGAGGTCTCCAAACCAAGAGTTTTCTGAACGTCAATTTGTTCACGATGTGAACCTAAGTTTGGGGTCGGACTTTCGGGCTGCATGATATGATGGCAGATACGCTCGCCAATACGTGCGCCAGCAATGAAAACTCTCACCATTTTGGGCTCCACCGGGTCGATTGGTACCAATACCCTGGACGTCGTGCGGCGCAGCCGCCACCAATATCAGGTGTACGCCTTGGTGGCCGGCTATAACGTCGACACCCTGGCAGCCCAAATCGCGGAATTCCGTCCCCACGTCGCGGTTGTCGCAACTTTCGACGTTTTGGCCCGTCTATCAGACAGGTTGTTGGCTGAGGGTGTGCCGCGCGCCGCTTGGCCGGAGCTGGCTTTTGGGAATGCCGCCCGCGTCCAGGTGGCGACGGCCCCGGAAGTGGACACCGTCATCTCCGCCATTGTGGGGGTGGCCGGTTTGGAAGCCACTTATGAAGCGGTCCGGCGCGGCAAGAGGGTCGGGTTAGCCAACAAGGAAGTGCTGGTCTCGGGCGGCCAATTGGTGATGGATGCCGTTCGGGAATTCGGAGCGGAGTTGCTGCCCGTGGATAGCGAACATAACGGCGCCCATCAGTGCCTGCGGGCGGGCAACCGCGAGCAAGTCTCCCGCCTGATCCTCACCGCTTCCGGCGGCCCCTTCCGCAACACGCCCAAGGAAGCGCTGGCCTTTGTGACGCCCGAACAGGCCCTCAATCATCCAACCTGGCGGATGGGCAACCGCATCACCATCGATTGCGCCACTCTGATGAACAAAGGCTTCGAAGTCATCGAGGCCTGCTGGCTGTTCGATTTCCTGCCCTCCCAGGTGGATGTAGTGGTTCATCCCCAATCGACCGTCCACGCCATGATCGAATACAGCGATGGCAGCGTGCTTGCTCAAATTGCGGCGACGGATATGCGCATGCCCATCCAGTACGCCCTTACCTATCCCGACCGCTGCGAAGCCCCGGTCCCCAAAATCGATTGGACCCAGGCCCGTAAGTGGGAGTTCCTCCCGCCCGATTTCGAAAAGTTTCCCTTGCTCCAACTGGCCTACCGCTGCCAGCAGGCGGGCGGCTCCGCCACCTGCACATTGAACGCCGCCGACGAAATTGCCGTAGAAGCTTTTCTGGAGAGAAGAATCTCCTATCCGGCCATTCACGAAGTCGTGTCCGAAACGCTGTCCAAAATGCCGTCGCGCACCCCCTCAACCGTCGGCGAGATTCTAGAGATCGACCGCGAATCGCGGGCCCTGGCGCGGCAACTGGTAACTGCGCGCACCCCCGGCGCGGTCGCTGTGTGAGTTTATATGCACTTCATTGAGAACTTGTTGTGGCTGCTCGTCCTGATCGGCGTGATGATCAACATTCACGAGCTAGGGCACTTCCTGGCAGCGCGCTTTTTCGACGTCAGGGTGGAAGCCTTCAGCTTCGGCTTCGGCACGCGCCTGTTCGGCTTCCGCCGCGGCGAGACCGACTTCCGTTTCTCCGCCATCCCCTTCGGCGGCTACGTCAAGATGGCCGGCGAAACCGTGGCCGATCTCCGCTCCGCCGAAGCCACGACGGGCGGTCGCTCCGGCGACGACGGCACTGGCGACCCCCTGGACGATCCCCGCTCGTTCATCGCCAAGCCCCGGTGGCAGCGCCTTATCATCCTGTTCGCCGGTCCTTTCATGAACGTCGTGCTCGCCGTGGGCGTTCTCGCCGGCATGTACATGGTGAAGTACCAGCGCGAATCCGATGCCGACCTCCAGGCCAACATCGGCCATGTCGTCCCCGATTCCCCCGCCTACAAGGCTGGCATCCGCGATGGCGACCGCATCGTTAACCTCGACGGCAAGGAGAATCCCACCTGGGAAGATGTCGGCCTGAAAGAGGTCACCGGCGCATACCGCGTCATGAACCTCGCCATCCTCCGCAACGGCCAGCGCTTCAACACCACCGTCACCCCGGTCTTGAGCGAACGTCTGGGCGTCGGCTACGCCGGCTGGGATGAACGCGCCGTAATTCAGTTCCACCGCATCGAGCCCGGATACCCCGCCGAAAAAGCCGGCCTCAAGGAAGGCGATCTGCTGGTCGCCGTCAACGGCCAGCCCATTCACTCCGGCGTCAAGTTCCACGAGATCACCGAAAAATCCGGCGGCAATCCTATACAGATCGAATACCAGCGCAAGGGCGAAAACCACACCGTCAGCGTCCAGCCCATCTTCGCCAGGCTCGACGGCCAGCCGCGGTACATGATCGGCGTCGCTCCCGAACAGAAGGTCACCTACATCACCACGAAGCTCTCTTTGCCCGCCGCGCTCCGCGAGTCTTACAAACAGAACCTCGACGGCGCCCTCTTCATGGGCAAGGTCCTCGAAGGCATGCTGCAGCGCCGCATGTCCGCCAAAAACCTCACCGGCCCCATCGGCATGATCCAGCTCTCCGGCGACGCCGCCCGCGAAGGCCCGTCCGTTTTCCTCTCGCTGATGGCCATGGTCAGCCTCCAACTGGCCATCTTCAACCTGCTTCCCATCCCGGTTCTCGACGGCGGCAGCATCCTCATGCTCCTCATCGAAATGACCATGCGCCGCGACCTCAGCATCACCGTCAAGGAAACCGTGTTCAAGGTCGGATTCGTCTGCATCATGATGCTGGTGCTGTTCGTCATCTATAACGACATCTCGCGCTATTTGCCCGCCGGCTGATGGGCGCGCGAATCCTCCAAAGGAAAAGAATCATCTGCTAAGCTGATCCTCGAATGCCGTGTACCTGCGTCCGCCTGACTGATCTGCCGAACACTTCTGCCATCGCAGCGGACGTTTTTTACCACCCCGAACGCACGGCCGCGTTTTACCGGCATCCCCTCCGCGATCTCGATTCTTTCCGTGCCGCCGCCCGCGAAATCGACTTCCCGGCCGAACAACGCGCCGCCCTGGTGGCCGCGCTTGGCCCGCAAAATCCCGGCAGCCGGTCGCTCGAGCGCCTGGCCGAGCCCGACGCCGTGGCCGTCGTTACTGGCCAGCAGGTGGGCCTGTTTTCCGGTCCCGCCTACACCGCGTACAAGGCGCTGCACGCCGCGCGCCTCGCCCGGTGGCTCACGGAACAGGGCGTCCCGGCCGTCCCGGTTTTCTGGCTCGCCACCCAGGACCACGATTTCGCCGAAGTGAACCACGCCTGGGTCTTCGACAAGCACCACCGTCCCCATAAGCTCGAAATGCGCCGCTCCGCCGGCTCGCAACCGGTCGGTGAAATCGCTCTGGTTGCGCCCCCCATCGACGACCTGCGCGCCGCACTTGCCGGCCTGCCCTTCGCCGAGGAAGTGGCCTCGCTCGCCGCCGCGGCCTACCACCCCGGCAACAGCATGGGCCGCGCCTTCGGCGATCTGCTCCATCACCTGCTCGCCAAATTCGATATCCTCCAGGTGGACCCGCTCCTTCCCGCCTTTCGCCAACTGGCCGCCCCGGTCTTGCGCTCGGCCGCCGCAGCCGCACCGGAGCTGAGCGCCGCCATTCTCGCCCGCAACCGGGAATTGGCCGCCGCCGGATACCACGCGCAGGTCCACATGGAAGAACAGACGTCTCTGTTCTTCCTCCTCGAAAACGGCAGACGCCTGGCGCTGCGCCGCCACGGCTCCGAGTATTCGCTCAACGGCCGCCGCATCTCTTCCCAAGAGTTGCAGGACCGCGCCGAATCGCTCTCTCCCAACGCCCTGCTCCGCCCGGTAGTGCAGGATTCCATCCTGCCCTCGGCCGCTTCCATCGTCGGTCCCGCCGAAATGGCTTATCTCGCGCAGTCCGAAGTGATCTACCGCGCCATTCCCGGCCGCATGCCCGTGGCCGTGCCGCGCGCCGGTTTCACCATCCTCGACGCGCACAGCCAGAAGCTTCTCGGGCGCTACGGCCTCGCGCTCACCGATTTCTTTGAAGGCGAAGAGGCCATCCGCCAGCGCGTCGCCGCCCGCCTGGTTCCACCCGCGCTCGCGGGCTCACTGCGTGAGGCCGCCGACACGGTGGGCCGCGCCGTCGACCGCCTGCGCGGCGAGCTCGGCGCATTCGATCCCACGCTCGCCCAAGCCCTGGACCGCAGCGCGCGCAAGATCCGCTATCAAATCGGCAAAGTGGAGGGCAAGGCCGGCCGCGAATCCATGCGACGCGACGCCCGCGCCACCGAAGACGCCGCATCGCTCTCGGGCTTACTCTGGCCCGAGCGACACCTGCAGGAGCGCCTCTACTCGATCCTGCCCTTCCTGGCCCGCCACGGCCTGGGTCTGCTCGACCAGATGTACGACGCCATCCGGCTCGATTGCCCCGACCATCGTATGATGGTCGTCTAATGCCGTCCGGCGCCTTCACCAAAGAACATGCGCGCATGGAGGCGTGCCGCCAGCGGCGCGCGCACTGGAACCGCTGGGGTCCGTTCCTCAGCGAACGCGCCTGGGGCGCCGTCCGCGAAGACTACGGGCGCCAACCGCCAGACCGGCTGGACCGGCCTGGTAGCCAAGCTGCTCCAGCAAAGCGGCGAGTGAACGCGGGAGGACGCCGCAGGTCCTACATTTCTTCCCTTCCGGGTGTTTGTGATCGGAGAGCTTCCACCGGTTCAACGGACGTGCGTTGCCTGCTGCCGCCCCGCCCGTAATCGATCCACCATTTGCCGCAACTGGGGATCGGGCCTGATCCGCAGGGCCGCTTCATACTCGGCAATCGCATCCGGCAGCCGGCCGGGCGTCTGCGCCAACGTGTTTCCCAGATTGACGTGCGCTTCCGCGAAATCGGGCTCGCTCCGCAGGACCGCTTCATACTCGGCAATCGCCTCCGGCAGCCGGTCGGGCATGCGCGCCAGGGCGTTTGCCAGGTTGTAGTGAACTTCCGCGCGATCGGGTCGAATCCGCAGCGCCGCCTGGTATTCGGCGATCGCCTCCGGCAGCCGGCCGGGCATGCGCGCCAGGGCGTTTGCCAGGTTGTCGTGCGCTTCCGCGTAATCGGGTCGAATCCGCAGCGCCGCCTGGTATTCGGCAATCGCCTCCGGCAGCCGGCCGGGCATGCGCGCCAGGGTGTTTGCCAGGTTGTAGTGAACTGCCGGGAGATCGGGTCGAATCCGCAGCGCCGCCTGGTACTCCGCAATCGCCTCCGGCAGCCGGTCCGGCATGCGCGCCAGCACGCCTGCCAGGTTATTGTGCGCTTCCGCATGATCGGGTTGAATCCGCAGGGCTGCCTGGTACTCGGCAATCGCCTCCGGCAGCCGGTCCGGTATGCGCTCTAATTCCACGCCCAGGTTGTAATGTGGCCTGGCGCTTCCCGGGCAGACGTCCACGGCGCTGGTCCAGAGACTGCGGTTATCCTGCCAGTCGAAGTTGCGGGCGTAGGTGCGCGCGGTGAACGCCAGGCACACCAGTCCCAGCGCGGCCCAGGCAACGCGCGCGGCGCCTTGGGCAACCCCGGGCCGGTTCAGTAAGCGCCGCTGGCCAAGCGCGTGGATGGCCGCAACCACGCAACCGGCCAGGCCCACCGAAGGCAGATAGAGAAACCGCTCAGCCATGATGCTCCCGATGAGGACGATCAGGTTCGAAGTGGGCGATAGTGCGACGAAAAAGAAAACCAGGAAGAAGAGCAGCGGCTTCCCCGTGCGGCGCCAGCGGACGGCCAGCAGGACCGCAAGCAGCGCGGCGCCCAGGCAAACCGCTAGCGCGATGAGCGCCTTGGCGTCCTCCCAATTCGACGCCCGCCAGCCGAATAACCGTATCGCGTTGTAGGAATAATCCGCCGACAAGCGGGCCGGCCAGAGAAACAGCCCTAGGAACATGCCAATCACCTTGACGGCCGTGAGCCGCGCTGTCCAGAAACCGGCGCTCACCAGGGGATTCTCGGTAAACTCGATCAGCATGTGTATCCGCAAAGCGCCGCGCAAGCAGAAAAAGACGGCAAACGGCAGCGCCACGGCGGCATAGGCGGGCGCCCGCCGGCGCCACGTCGCGCGCCCGGACCACGTCAGGTCGTATAGCAGCATAATGCCCGGCAAGACAGCGGCGTTCTCCTTCGAAAAAAGCCCGGCCGCCTGGGCGGCGGCCAGACCCGCCAGCCACGCCACCCTGCGCCGCCCCGCGGCGGAGGCGCCTCTCACGTGGCACAACAAGCCCGCCAACACGCCGAAGGCTGCGAGCAGGTCGGCGCGCCCCACAATATTGGTAACGGATTCGGTGAGCAGCGGATGCAATCCCCAAATCGCGGCCAGCGCCCAAGCCGGCGCGGTTTCTCCAAAAATCAGTATGCCCAGCGCATACACCAGCGCAACATTAACTTCGTGCAGCACGAAATTAACCCCGTGATAGCCCGCCGGGCGCGGGCCATTGCCGAGAACTGCGTAATTCAGCATGTAGGAGAAAGTGGTGAACGGCCGATACAGTCCCGCGGTAACCGCGCGCGCGTTGTTGCCGTACCAATACCTTCCAGTCAGAATGGACTGGATGTTTTGCGGCGTGGCCTCCTGGATACGGAAATCTTCCCCAATCACCGAGGCATTGTCGAACACCAGGGCCGCCTGGAAGGAATTGGAATAGGCAACAAAGACCAGGCCCCAAATCGCCAGCAGCCGCCACCCGTGCCGCCGCCACATCCGGCCCGTTCCCCCGGCCACGAAGCATTGCGTGGCGGCCGGCCGTGACGCTTTGCCCGACCTCCGCCGCTTGTCGATCTTCCCCACTTAACGCGCCAGTATAGCTCCTATCGGAAGATGCGCCGAGCCGGCCGGCCGATAAGGGCGCGCGACTGTTGCGAGAGGCCGCTCGCTACGCTCGCGGCTCCGTGCTGCCTGATTCTCGTGGGAAATCGCAATGCCGTCCGCTTTTATGTCGTGCATCTGGCCGATGAGCCTCGTGTTCTGCATTAGGGAACACAAAGGCACACGAACTGAGGGGGCACCACACTCGCGAGGGTGATTTATGACCTATGAATTCAAGCTATTGCAGCCGTCCCCGCGGCCTTCCGCGTTTTGGATATCAAAACAGGACTCCTGACGCTGAATTCTTTTGCTCCGCGCCGGGCGAAGTGCTACGCTCCCAACGGTTCCATTCCAGACTTTGTCTGGCTCGCTTCAAGGAGGTTTCTAGTTATGTCGAATTGGTTACGTCGCCTAGTGTGGGTTTGGGCCTTAGCGGCTTGCCTGCCGCTTTTCGCCCAGGAATTTCGCGCCGGAATCGCCGGCATTGTCAAGGACTCTCAGGGCGCAGCTATGCCGGGAGTACCGATCGAGGCGCAGAATATTGCCACCAACGAGATCAACCGCACCACCACGAATGTGACCGGGTACTATGTGTTCCCGGTGCTGCCGATCGGAACCTATCGGGTGACGGCCGCGCCTCCGGGATTCAAGAAGGCCATCCGGGACAACCTGGAGCTGCGCGTGGGCGACCTGGTGCAGCAGGACTTCACGCTGGAAGTCGGGGCGATCACTGACCAGGTCACGGTTACGGCCGGAGTCGAGCTGCTGCAGACGGTGGCGTCCGACAAGGGCCAGGTGGTGGGCGTGGAGAACGTGCGCGACCTGCCCTCGGTGGGCCGCAATCCGTACCTGCTGGGCGTGGAGGCGACCGGCGTGCAGTTCGATATCGGCGGCAACGCGCTGAGCCGCTCGGTGCGTCCGTTCGACGCCGGCAACAACGTGGCGGAGAGCATGTCGATCAACGGCGGACAGTTGGGAAAGAGCGATCTGCTGCTGGACGGCATGACCGATACCGGGGTGGAAACCGGTTCCGTCGCGACCAACATGGCCTTTGTGCCGAATCAGGACGCGGTGTCGGAATTCCGCATCGAAAACAGCAACTACGACGCGCAGTACGGGCGCACCGCGGGCGGCACCATCACGGTGAGCACCAAGAACGGGACCAACCAGTATCATGGGGCGGCCTACTGGTACGTCAAGAACACCATCCTCACCGCCAACACTTTCGACCAGAACCGGGTTGGCAACGGGCGCGCCCCGTATCACCAGCAGGAGCCGGGGGTCGAGCTGGACGGGCCGGTGGTGATTCCGCATATTTACGACGGGCACAACAAGACCTTCTTCATGTATTCGTACGAGTTGTGGCGGGATGAAATTCCGTCGCCCGTCACCTCGAGCACGCCGCAGCCCCTGGCTCTGCAGGGGAACTTCACCACCACGCTGCAAAGCAACGGCAACCCGATCACCATCTACGACCCGACCACCGTGGCGCAGACGGGGACGAACACCTACACGCGGACGCCATTTCCCGGCGATATTATTCCGCCGACCCGCCTCAACCCGGTAGGCGTCAAGATTGCCAGCTACATTCCGGCGCCCAACCAGCCGAACCAGAACGTCTTTGCGAGCCAATCCAACAACCTGGTGATCGCGCCCAATGCGCGGACGGATGCCTACGACGCCCACGTGCTGCGGGTGGACCAGACGATCAACGACAAGGAGCGATTCTTTTCGCGGTTCGTGCGCGGCTTCCGCACCGAAGTGAACAACGATAACGGTTTTCAGCAGGTGGCTTCGCCGCAATACACCGACGGGCGCCTGAGCCAGGGCGGCAACTTCGACCTTACGTCCATCCTTTCGCCCTCGACGGTGCTGACGTCGCGTTTGGGGTACTTGCGGCACGACCTGTGGATCACGCTGTACGCCAGCGGTTTCGACCCGACCACGTTGGGTTTCCCTGCGTCGCTGCTGCAGACGCAGCCGCCGTACTTCCCCGCCATCTCCGACGGCTACACCAGCTTTGGAGCCGGGCGGAGCGCCGGGAACCAATTCACCGAGAGCGCCAGTTGGTCGTGGTCGGAGATCGTGAACAAGACCATCCGCCGGCACCAGATCAAGTTCGGCGGGGAATTTCGCGTGATGTTGGACAATATCGATTCACCCACCAGCACTTTTGGCAGCTACACCTTCAACGCCGGGTTCACGCAATTCAACGCATTGACCTCTTCGACGGGCACCGGCAACGGGATTGCGTCGCTGCTGCTGGGCCTGCCGGCGAGCGGCAGCGCGGCCATCAATGCGGCGCTGGCATATGGCTTTCACTATTACGGCACCTTCGTGCAGGACGACTGGCGGGTCACCAACAAGCTGACCCTCAGCCTGGGGCTGCGCTGGGACTATGAATCGCCGGTGACGGAGCGCAATAACCAGATTAACGCGGGCTTCAACCTCACCGCGAACAGCCCCTTGCAGGTGGCAGACCCTTATCAGCCGGGCGTTCCCCTGACAGGCGGGCTGCAGTTTGCCAGCCCCGGCAACAGGATGCCCTATGGTCGCGACTTGAACAACGTCCAGCCGCGCGCGGGCTTTGCGTGGCACCCGCGGAACAAGACCGTGATACGCGCGGGCTACGGGTTGAGCTACCTGGCCACCTTCACCCCGTCGGGCAACCAGGGATTCAGCATTTCGACTCCCGTCACGGTCAGCAACGACAGCATTAACCTCAACGGCACCACACTCTCCAATCCTTTTCCAACAGGCATTCTGACGCCCACCGGCAGCAAACTGGGGCTGTCGACGTTTCTGGGGCAATCGGTCTCGTTCGTAAACCCCAACCGGGTGATTCCCAGGGTGCACGAGTTCTCGATCGGCGTGCAGGAGGAGTTGCCTTTCCGCTCGGTGGTGGAAGTCTCCTACGTGGGCAGCCGCAGCCAGGAACTGGATGTCTCGAATAACATCAACGCCGTGACCATGGCGCAATTGCTGCAATACGGCGGCAGCACAAACTCGCCCAACTTGAGCAATAGCGTGACCAATCCGTTCGCCGGCCTGCTGCCCTCCACCAGCATTAACGGCGCCACCACAACACTGAACCAGTTGCTGCTGCCCCATCCGCAGTTCGGGTCGATCACCGAACAGAATATTCCCGTGGGGAAAAGCTGGTACAACTCGCTGCAGGCGCGCTTTGACAAGCGGGTGACGCACGGCTTGAACGTGATGGTCAGCTACACGTATGAAAGGTGGCTGAACGCGACTTCGTACCTGAACGCCCAGGACCTCATCACGCAGACGCCGGAACGCACTTTAAGCGCCACCGATGCGCCGCACCGCATCGTGGTGGACGGAAACTGGGCCATTCCGCTGTTCGCAAACATGCACGGGGTTGCGGGCGCACTTTTGAAGGGCTGGCAACTCAACGGCATCTTCGTGCGGGAGTCGGGCTTCCCCCTGGCCGCGCCCAGCGGTTTCTACTCGATGGGGATCAACCCCTCGTTGCCCGGCGCCAACGAGTCGAAGGCTTTCAACACGTGCACGTGGCTGACCAACGGCACCAACACGAACTGCACCTTCAACGGCCAGACGTTGCCGGTTGCCTTCGTCCAGCAGGCGCCGAACACACCCCGGACGCTGAGCGGCTATTTCCCGAGCCTCCGTCCACCCAAAGTGCCGAACGCCGACCTCTCCATGTTCAAGGCCTTCACGTTGCGCGAGCACATGCGGCTGCAGTTCCGCGCGGAAGCGTTCAACGCCACGAATTCGCCGCAATTCAACCCCCCGAACACGGGCCTGAGCGGGTCCACGGCAGGCCAGGTGACTCTGACCCAGGTCAACGACCCGCGGAACGTGCAGTTGTCGCTGCGGCTGCTGTTTTAACTGAAGAGGATTGCCGAAAACTCAAAGCTCTCCCGGTTCGCCGGGAGAGCTTTGACATACTGGCGCGCACTATATCGGGTGGAGTTTCTTCGGCGCGATCCGAGACCGGAATGGCACAATAGGGAACGCAATGCCCGCACCTCGAGACTTGACTCGCCGCAGATTCATCGCCGGATCGAGTGCGGCGGCCGCGATCGGCTTTCGCTTGCAGGCGCAGAGCACGTCTCAAGCAGCGGGGCGCGCGGCGGAATTCGTCGTCCCACCGCCCAAAGTAATCACGGGTGCGGCGCGCCCGCTACTGGCCGGCAATACGGCGCGGCCTCTCCGCTACCGACCGGTGGACGGCGATTTCGTCGTTCGCAATGGCCGAGAGTTTTTCAATCGCCCGCTCTATGGGCCCAATATCAACTTCCGCGTCGACGCCGGCGACCTTCCGGAGTTTTCGCTCTATCTTCCCGGGCATGGCGGCAACCTCAGGCTGGGGCTCTCCGCGGCCAGCGGCTCCAAATGGCTCGCGCAGGCTGCCGAGGTGATGGCGCGCTACCGGCCGGGACGCATGATCTACGAGGTTCGGGACCCGCTGCTGGCGCAGGGCTGGCTGCGGATCGAAGTGCTTACCGCAGGCCAAGGAGCGGGCCTGATGCTGCGGGCCGAGGCGCACGATGTCTCTCCGTCCACCGCGCTCACCTGGGCTTTCGGCGGAGTCAGCGGCCGCAAGGGCGCGCGCAATGGAGACATCGGCTGTGAGGTGGAGCCGGTCTCGCGCTTCTTCCAGGTGCGCCCGGAAGAATGTGCCGGAAACCGATACACGCTGGAGACGGCGCCTACGCCGTCGAGTCTCCTCGAAAGTCCCGCTGGCGATTTGCTGCTCACCTTTCCGGCCGGCTCGCACCTGGGCGTCGCCGATGCCGGCACATGGGACGCGCCGATTATTGCGACTGGGGAAGCCGCCACGGAGCCTGGCACGACGGGCGCCGCTCCACAGTTGCCGATCCTCACTGGCTGGGTTGCGCTGGGCAATGGCACGCCCAGGCACTTCTTAATCCGACGCCACTCCAATTCGGGTGAGCGTCCGGCTGACATTGATCGCGCAACGGCATTTGCCGCGCGCAGCAAACAGGTTTCCGAAATCGCCGCGACTCTGCAGATATCCACGCCCGACCCCTACATCAGCGCCAGCGCAGCGGCGATCGGCATCGCCGCCGATGGACTGTGGGACGCCGAACAGCAGTGTGTGATGCATGGCTGCGTCGCTTGGCGTGCGGCGCTGGCCGGATGGCGCGGCCCGTATGCTCTCGCGGCGCTGGGCAAGCATGACCGTATGCGGCAACATGTGCGCCACTGGGTCAAGCGCCAGAACACCTCGCCGGTGAGCGACTCGCAGTCCCCGGTTACGGGCCCTGCCGATGCCGCATCGCACCTGGCCCGCAAAGAGGGCCTGCTACACTCGAACGGCGACCTGTCAGGGAATCACTATGACATGAACATGGTGTTTTTCGATGTCTTTTTGCGCTACCTGCGGTGGACTGGAGACATCGAGCTCGCACGCGAGATCTGGCCGGCGTTCCGGCGCCACCTGGCTTGGGAGAAGCGCCTCTTCCGCAGGACCTATCGCGGTCCCGGAGGCAAAGAACTGCCGCTCTACGAGGCTTACGCGGTGATTTGGGCGAGCGACAATCTGCAATACAACGGCGGAGGCACAACCCACTCGTCCGCGTACAACCTCTTCGCCTTCCGCTCGGCAGCGGTGCTGGCGCGCCTGCTGGGCGAGGATCCGGAGCCCTACGAGAGCGAGGCCTCGCTGATTGCCGAAGGCCTCGAGCAGCACCTCTGGCTGCCCGCGCAGGGGGCCTATGCCGAATCGAAAGATTGGCTGGGCGCGCAGACGGTTTACACGAATCCCGCCGTTTGGACGGTCTACCACACCATTGACAGCGAGGTTCCCACGCCCCGCCAAGCCTGGCAGATGGTGGCCGAGCGGCTCTCCGTGCTGCGCCGGGTCCCGGTGCAGGGCCCGGGTGTCCCGGCCGGGGGGTGGTACATGCTTTCCTGTTCCGACTGGCTCCCCTACCTCTGGTCGCTCAACCTGCTGGCGCTGGCGGAGAACGTCCACACAGCGCTTGCGATGTGGCAGGCCGGAATGGCAGAGGAGGCCTATCAACTGCTGAAGGGCAATTTTCTCGACTCCCTGTTCATGGGGCTTGCGCCCGGCAACTTCCACATGACCTCCGAACTCGACGCTCACCGCCAGGAGGCCCAGCGAGATTTTGGCGACCCGATCGGCATCGCCGCGCGTGCTCTCACCGAAGGCCTCTTCGGGTTGCAACCGGATCTGCTTCGCGGGATGCTCACGATTCGTCCCGGATTCCCGCGGGAATGGAACCAGGCTTCGCTCCAACATGCGAACCTGGATTTCAACTGGCGCCGGGAAGGTTCGCTGGACACGTATGAGATCACCAGCCGGCTGCCCCAACCCGTTACATTGACGTTGATCCTGCGGGCTCGCGCCATCAGGATGCCGAAGGTCGGGAGCGGAGGCGCCGCGGTCTCATCGTCGTTTGACCCGGCCGCGGTGGGAGCACCGGCTCTGATCGTCAAGCTGCCGGCCGCGCCTTCGTGGAGGGTCAGCGTCGAGTGGAATGGCGATGCACCCACGGCGCTTCCGGCGCACCGCATCTACTCGGCCGGGCAAGCGCTCACGCTGCCGCCGGGTGTGTCGCCTGGCCAGATTGACGACCCGCAGCGCTGCCTGGCCGCCGGCCAGGTGGCGGCCCCTGGGTATCACACGGTTTTCGCCAACATGCATGAGGGTGACTGCCGGTGGTCTCTGCCGATCTCTTTCGACGTGAAAGCAGATGCGCGGTTGCCTGCGGCGGCGCCGGCAATCGGAACCCATCAGAGGTCCGAGCCGGTGGACCTCTCCGCGGTGTTGAAGCACCAGATCAACGACATCTTCACGCGCCCTTACCAGGAACCGCGCTCCCCCTTCTGCTCACTGGCGCTGCCGGAGCAGTTGATGGGAGGGTGGGCCAATCTGGATATGACCGCGAAGATCGACGACACGGGCCTGCGCAGCGCCGGAGGTATGCTGAAGACCCCCCTCGGCATCCCGTTCCTGACTCCCGCGGGCGCTGCGCCCAATTGCCTCTTCCTCTCGCAATGGCGGCAGGACCAGAGTGAGGCTGAGATCCCACTTGCCGGCCGGGCTGAAGGCGTCTATCTCTTGATGACCGGAGTCGCCTTTCCGCAGACCAGCCGGATGGAGCACGGGCGCATCACAGTTGCCTACCTGGATGGCGCCAGGGCGCAACTCTTGCTGAAAAGCCCCGAGACCTGGTGGCCGATCGAGCAGGACTATCTTCTGGACGATTACCTCTTTTTAGACGAAGCACCGCTCCCCCCGCGTGTCGATCTGCGCACCGGCGGAACGCGGCTTCTCGACCTGGCCAGCTTCAAGGGTAACGGCCGGGCGGTTCCCGGCGGCGCCGCCACGATTCTGTGTCTACCGCTCGATCCGCGGAAGAGCCTCGCCTCTTTGAAGGTTGAGGCCAGCCTTTACGGCATCGTCGTGGCGCTGCTCGCTGCCACGCTGGTGCGCGGGAGATCATGATGAAGACTGCTTTTCGGGCTGGAACGTAGCCTCGACGGCGAAGTACTCGCCGCCTGGATTTGGTAGTGCGCTGCTTAGCGCACTACCCTGGACTTGGCGCCCTAAGCAGGTCTGCCAAATGCGCTCAACAGGGCCGAAATGGCCTGCACAACACGGCCTTGATCGACCGATTCGGGCAGCGGAATCGAGAGAACCGGACGGTTCGTGCGTGGGTCGCGCGATACCAGGTTCGCTAGGCCTTGGCCAGCGGGCGCGCTTTGCGCTACCGCGGCCAGCGATTCGAGGAATCGCACGCCGGTTTCGATCAGCCCGGCCGCGGCATGCTCGAATCCGACCGGTTGAGGGGCTGCCGTTGCGCCCGTCTGCGGTGCCTCGGGAACTGGCTGCGGTGTCGCTGAGGGTACATGCGCAGGCGCCGATGGTATGGGAACAGCCTGGGATGGGGCCTGATCGACCAGAGGCTTTGGCCGCCCCGGCTGATCCGCGAAGATCTCTTTCACTGCTTGGAGGGCGCTCTTTCGTCCGAGCGCCGCGAAGCTCACCTCGTCGGTGGGTGAATCGAAGACCCCCGCGAAAAGGGATTTCTTCAGCTTCATTGTTTCCCACACGCGCTCTTCGATGCTGTCCTTGGTCAGCAGGTGCACCACGTGAACTGGATGGGCTTGGCCAAGGCGGTGGACTCGTCCAATCCGCTGCTCGAGGCGGGCCGGGTTCCATGGAGGTTCGAAATTGATGACCGCCGAGGCCGACTGGAGATTCAGACCAACGCCTCCCGCATCCGTCGAAAGGAACACCCGGCATTCCGCATCGCCCCGGAATTTCTCCATGAGCGCGCCGCGATTCCGCGAGGGCACGCCGCCATGCAAAGAGACGAATCCTATTCCCAGCTTTTCCAGTTCCTTGCCGGCCAGATGAGTCATCCGCTCATACTCGCTGAAGACCACTACCTTGCGGTTCTCTTCGATCGCCAACTCGCGGATGATCTCGCGAAATTCCTCCAGCTTCGGCGAATGATGCGTTTGCTTGTCAAACAGAAATGTGGAGTCGCAGAGCATCCGCATGTTCTGCAGGCAGCACATGATCCGCCGCAGGTCGATTTCCGAGAGCCAGCGCTGCCGTTCCCACTTGCGCATCAGAGCGGCCAGGATGTCGTTCTGTTCCCAGTATGGCTCCGCCTGCTGCGGGGTCAGAGAAACCTGGAGAATCTGGTCGGTGCGCTTCGGCAGATCCTTGAGGACCTCCTGCCGCGTGCGCCTCAGAAGAACCGGCGCCAGTTGATCGTGAATGCGGTCGAGGCCTCGGTAACCGATCAGGCGGCCGTTTTCGTCCTCCGTGCGGTGCTCGTGCAGGAAGCGGAACGCGGGACCGAGCCGGCGGCCGTCGATGAACTCCACCACCGAGAACAGCTCTTCTAGTTTGTTTTCAAGAGGGGTTCCGGTCAGCACGAATGCATAGCGGCTTTTCAGTTGCTTGACGGTGCGCGCCGTAGCGGTGGTCCAGTTTCGAATGCGCTGCGCTTCATCGAGGATGATGAGGTCGGGCGCCAGTTCGTGCATGTAGCGCGCATCTTTCAGGACTAGTTCGTAGCTGGAAAGGTTGAAAAACTTGGGCGAGGCGTACAGTTCCTGCCGCCGCGACAGCGACCCGTCGATTACCTGGGCCGATAGACCGGTGAACTTTTCAATTTCCGTTTTCCATTGGTACTTTACCGAGGCCGGGGCCACCACCAACACCCTTTGAATGCCCCGGCGGCGCCGGAGCAACTCGGCGGCCGCCAGGGCCTGCACCGTTTTGCCTAAACCCATGTCATCCGCCAGAACTACGCGGCCCCGGCAAGCCGCGAAAATGGCGCCCCGCTCCTGGTAGGGCAGCAGTTTGGTCTTCAGCACTCCATTCAGGGGATTTTGTCCATGGCGAACCTTCGCCAGAAAGTTGGCGTTCCAGATCGAGGCCCCCCGCGAGTTCATTCTCGCGGTCGAGGTATTCGAGTACGTCGCTGTAGATGACCGCTTCCAGGTCGGCCTTGCGGAAGGCCTCGATCACTTGATGAAAACTCCGGAAATGCTCTCGCCGCAGCAACCCAGCCGGATCGAAGTATTCCTTGGCCAGCTTCCGCAGCGCGGGCGATGGGGCAGCCGGCAAGCGCAACCGGACATCGATCACTTCGCCATACTGCAGAGAAATGGAGGCGCGCGAGCGCGCATACGCTTTGCGTTCGAGCGCGTGGCGTGCCGTCTCCGCAGGCGCAACAGAAGCGCCTCAACGTGCTTGCAGGTCCCCAGGGTGTTGACGGCGAAGTCCGGGCACGAGCAGTAGTTCTCGAACAACCCCGGCCCGCGCATGGCTACCCGGTAGGTCTTACCGCTCGCCGACCTCACGCGGTAGTCGCCGTAGGGCTCCCCGCTTGGCCGTTCCAGAAGCTTGGCGATGGCATCTCGCGCCCGTTCCCGCCGTTCGGCAATCTGTTGTTCGACTAACATGTGGTGGTCCTCCGCTTTTGGATAACGAGCCAGGATAGCAAGGTGCAAAGCGCGACTCGAGCTGTGGCTAAATGTGGGAGGCCCAAAGCCCATGGCGTGAGCCATGGGAAGAGGGCCGGATGAACCAGCCCCGGTACGGGGCGAAAGAGCCTTTCTGTTTGGCGCATTTTGTCGCGCACCCAGGAAGAAGCCGCCTTCACCGGCCGCCGCGCCGTCACGACAGCAGGCGGTGCTCCTTCAACTTCCGGTACAAATTGCGCTCGCTGATGCCCAGGATGCGGGCGGCGTTGCCCCGGTGGCCGTTGCTCGCCTGCAAGGCGCGGCGGATGTGAGCCAGTTCCAGTTCGTCGAGCGTGGGCAGAGCCGCGTCCTCCGAAATCGACGCACTGGCGGTCGCTGCCTGCAGGGCGCCGCGGACCGCCGCCGGCAGATGCTCGGGGAGAATCTCGGAGCCTTCGCACACCACCATGGCAGCTTCCACCGCGTGCTTCAGTTCCCGGACGTTCCCGGGCCAGGAGTGGCGGCGCAGAGTTTCCATGGCCTCCTTCCCGATGTTCTTGGAGGAAGCAAATCGCTCGTTGAGCACGCCCACGAAATGCCTCGCCAGCAGTTCGACATCGCCGCCACGGCCCCGCAGGGGCGGAATCTCCAGACTGATGGTGGTCATGCGATAGTAGAGATCCTCGCGGAACAGACCTTTCCGGACCATGGACCGCAGATCGCGGTTGGTAGCCGCCAGCACCCGCACATCCACGCGAATTTCACTGGTGCCGCCCACGTGGCGGAATACCGAAGTATCCAGGACCCGCAGCAGGTTGGTCTGGGTGGCCTGGCTGATCTCTCCGATCTCGTCGAGGAAGATGGTGCCGCCATGGGCCACCTCAAAGAGCCCGGGTTTCGCTCGATCGGCCCCCGTGAACGCCCCGCGCTCGTGGCCGAACAGCTCGCTCTGCAGCAGGTTTTCCTGCAATGCGGCGCAATCCACAATCACGAACGGCCGCGATTTGCGGCTGCTGCGCGCGTGAATCAGTTTGGCCAGCCGCTCCTTGCCGGAGCCGGTTTCGCCGCTGATGAACACCGTGGAATCGCTGGGGCCCACGCGTTCGATCAACTGGAGCAAACGCTGGAATTCCGGGCTTTCGCCGATGAACGACCCGGCCAGATCCGGCGGCATCAGACCGCGCTCCAGAAGGCTGGCGCGCTGGCGCAGGGAACGCCGCTCGAGCGCCCGCTGAATCCGAATCTGCAACTCCTCCAGCGGGCAGGGCTTGATCACGTAGTCGAAGGCGCCCACGCGGATGGATTCGATGGCCGTGTCGATGGAGCCGTGCCCCGTCAGCATGATCACTTCGATCGCGGCATTGCGCGCGCGAACGGCTTTCAGGGTTTCCAGACCGTCCATGCCGGGCAGGCGCAGGTCCAGGAGAACCACTTCCGGGTCGAACCGGTCAACCTTGGCAACCGCTTCTTCGCCCGAACCGGCGGTTTCCACCTGGTGCCCCAGACGGCGCAGTTCGCCGGCCACCACGTGACGAAACGCCGCGTCGTCGTCCACCACCAGAATGGAAGCCGTAGTCTTCACCGCGCGGCTTCCTGGACGCCCGCCGGGGCGAGCGCCGGCAGCACGATCTCGAACGTGGACCCCTGGCCCGGCACACTCTCCACCAGGATGTCGCCGCCCCACCGGCGGACGAAGTTCAGCGAGAGGAACAGGCCCAGTCCGGTGCCGTCGTGGCGTCCGCTGAAAAACGGCTCGAAGATCCGCTTGCGGTTTTCCGGCGCGATGCCGCAGCCGTTGTCGGCGACCCGAATGTGCACCGTTTCGCCCTCTGCTTTCGCCTCGGCTTGGAGCGTAACCCGTCCGCCCGGTTTCGAAGCCTGCACGGCGTTGAGCAGCAGATTGACCAGCGCGTGCTGCAGTTCGGCCTCATCGGCGCGAGCCCGCAGGTCTGTCGCAATGGGGCTCACCTCGATCTTTACGGAATGCGCGCGGGCGGTGGGTTCAATCAGGCGCGCCACCGCGTTCACCGCTGTCCCGAGGTCCACGACGTCGCCCTGGGTGCGCTGGCCGCGCGCCAGGCGGAGGAAGTGTTGCGTGATCCCGCGGCAGCGCAGGATCTGCTCGCGGGCGATGGAAGCGCTCTCGCGGATCTGCTCCCTGTCGCCTTCGCCGCCCGCTTCCCGCAGGATTCCTTCCACGCACATCAGCACCGTGCCCAACGGGGTATTGAGTTCGTGAGAAAAGCCCGATGCCAGTGTCCCCAGCGATGCCAGACGGTGCGATTCGGCCAGGTGCGCCTCGGCGGCGCGGCGCTCGGAGATGTCGCGCCACACTTCCACCACCTGCTGCAGATGGCCCGCCCCGTCCAGAATCGGCGACGCGTGAACCTCTTCCCAGATCGCCGCGCCGCCGGGCGCCCGGCGTTCGCAGATGCGCACCTGATGCGCGCCCGATCTCAGGCAGGCCAGCGTAGGGCAATCGACGATGGTGCACCCGCCCGGAGGCATGTCGCGGCACTGGCATCCCAGCACCTCCGCGCGAGAGTGTTCGGCGCGGCGCAAAAACGCATCGTTGGCGGCGATAATGTTGCGTTCCCCGTCCAACACCACGATGCCGTCGTCGATGCTGTTGATGACCGTCTCCAACCTCTCGCGCTGGCTGCGCACCTCGCCCACCAGGCCGGTGACGGAATCGGCCATGGTATTGAATTCTCGTGCCAGCCAGGAAAGCGTATCGGAACCTTCGGCGGGAACCCGCCGTTCCAGATCGCCCCCGGCGATCTGCCGCGCGGCGGTTTCAAACCGTTGCAGCCGGCGCAGCACCACCACCCGGATCACCAGACCGATGGCGCCCACCAGCAGCAGCGTGATGGCGGCAGTGCCGCCTACCAGCCACCGGAGGTCGCGCGCCATCTCTGCCCGAATTTGCTCCGTCTTGTAGTCCAAAATGAGGATGCCGTTGATCTTGTGACTGGGGTCGTGACATCCCCAACATTCCTGGCGATTGCGGATCGGCACCACGGTGCGCAGAACCGTGCCGCCTCGGGTCTCGATCACCTGGCTCGATCCGCGCTGTTCCGCCGGATAACGATGACAAGCCTGGCAGGTGGGAGAGTTGATTTGCAGTTCGGCATCCGGCTGCCCGGAACCAACCGGATAACGCTCCGTCCCGAAGCGGTCCAGCAGCACCAGGCGCTCGACGGGAGTCTGCTGGCGGAAACTCTGGATCATCTTGGCAACCAGCGTGCGGTCGTTTTCGATCATCTGGTGTTCGAGCGCGACGCGGATCAGATCGCCCTCGGCCAGCGCGGTCGAACGCGCCGTCTCGAGGAGCGAGTGCATGTGGTGCTGCGAATAAAGATATGCGCCGCCCGCACACGCCAGCACGACGGCGGCGGTGACTCCCACCGCCAGGCCGATCGGCATGCTGGCGAATGGCGGTCTGGGACTCTTGCGAACCAGGATGGTCGAATGATGTCACACTCCGGCATCCCCGTCAACGCGTCGTCGCAAAACGGAGACGCCGCAAAACGAGTCCACCGCAAAACGGGGACTGCTACCAATTCCTGCCTTTGGAATTGGATAGCTGTCCCCGCTTTGCCCCAAAAATGTAGAAACCCCCGCCGCCTGACGAATCGTCAGGCGCCCGCCTGACATTCTGGCAGGGCCAGCCACCCACGGCCGGACGGAGTTTCAGAGAATCAAGCATTTTGCTCTCTTTTCGACATGGCCATCCCCGTGCAAAGCACCACCACCGGATAGGAGGACCACCGATGGAAATGTTGTTGATGGGCGCGTGCTTGAGCATGTTCGGCCTGGCAGTCATGTGCCTGGCGTTTGGTGCGGCAACCAGAGACGAGAAGCCGGTAGAGCCGGCTGGGCTGGAAAAGCCCATGGAGGCGGCGAAAATGGCCGCACCCGAGCACTTCTTTGTGGACCCGCGGGTCATCCCGGTAGCGGCTCACGCCAGGGTTCCGATCGAGGCCCTGTTGTTGCAACTGGAGAACCACGTCCGTCTGGAGCAGGCGGCCGCGGAGTCCTACATGCGGGCGCCCAATGCCGCGCTGCTGCACAGCCGGACCATTTCCACGCTGGTGAATTGAGATGTCCGCCGCCATGGTACAGACCGACCTGTTGAATGGGCTGGCCGAGGAGGACGGAGACCGCGTGCTGGCGCTGGGCAGACGCATCCTCCTGGCGAGCGGAGCGGAACTCTTCCACCTCGGAGATCAAGCCGAGTGTATCTATGTGATCGCGCAGGGCCGCTTGCGGCTGACGCTTCCCATCGAGGTTCGCGGCCAGGACCAGAATGTGATGGTCGAGGAACGGGTCCCCGGCCAGACCGTAGGCTGGTCCGCCCTGATTCCGCCTTACCGGTTCACGCTGACGGCCACGGCGCCGCTCGAAACCGAAGTGATTGCGCTTCCCCGCGAGGCATTGCGCAAGCACTTCGCCGCGTACCCCGAAGCCGGGTACGCCGTTTCGTTGAACCTGGCCTCGGTAATCGGGGAGCGCCTGCAATTGTTCCAGGCGATGTGGGCACGCGAGGTCCAGCGCATGGTGGAGTTGCGCAGTGCGTAAGGCAACGCCCGCTGAGAAGCTGGGCAGACATCGGTTGGCGTGCGAAAGCGTCTGCCCCTTGCGTGCCCTTGTGCACCAAAGTGGGATAGACGCTCTCGTCTGTCAGCCCGCTTGCGGTTCCGATGCGGGCCACGACTTGTCGCACGGCCGTAAGGGAGTGGTTTCCCGCAAAAGGACGACATCACGCGGTCGAAGACCCAGGGGAGTTCCATGCGACTTTTTGCTATAGGGGTGCTGGCGGGTGGGGTCGTGCTGGCTGTCGGCGCGTCGTTGGCCGGGGACGGGGCGAAGCCTCCGTCCCCGCCCTCCGAAACCATCGCGAAAACCGCGCAGGAACGGCTGGACGTGCCTCCTCCTCCGTTCTCCGATGGCATCTTTCCTTGCTCCAACTGCCACGCGGGCATGCCGGTCGATCGCACCCGGCGCAATCTCGAAGCCATGCACACCGACATCGTGTTGAAGCACGATGAGACCCATCGCTGGTGTCTGGATTGCCACGACGCCAACAATCGCGACTTCCTCCATCTGGCCAGCGGTGAGCGCGTTCCCTTCGAGGAGTCTTACCGTGTCTGCGGCCAATGTCATGGGGAGAAGCTGCGCGACTGGCGCGCGGGCGTGCACGGACGCCGTACCGGAAACTGGAACGGAGCCAAGGGATACCTGTTGTGTGCCAATTGTCATAACCCGCACCAGCCACGATTCCATGCGCTGGCCCCCAAACCGGCGCCCCGGCCGCCCACTCGCACCATGAACTGACATGCTGTCCGTGCTCGTTTCCGACAATCCCGGTGGGTCCGATGTGGCGCAGCCTATTCAGGCTGCGGACCCGCTTTCCAGCGGGTCCAGCCGGCTGAAAGCCGTCTGTGGGCAGGATTGCCCGCCCCACAATGGTTGTCGGTTCGTACAGGAGACCGGACATTAGGAAGGCAGAACTCCCGATGGAAACCGACGGCAAACCTACCCATCCTTCGCGCCGGCTGTTCACCATCGCCGCGGCGTCCACCGCGGCGAGTTGGATCATGACGGCGTGCGGCCCCAAGCGCCTCTACGAGGCGCCCAAAGACCGGCTTCGCGCCGCCATCAAAGAGATGGAGAGCAAGTACAGCCATCAACGCGGCAAGAAAGTGACGGTCTCGGACGCTGGTCCCATTCCCGGCGTGGAGTTTGCGTATGCCCTGGATATCTCCCGCTGCATCGGCTGCCGGCGCTGCGTGTATGCCTGCGTCGCCGAAAACAATCAATCGCGCGATCCGCAGATCCAATGGATTCGTGTCATGTCGATGGAGAAAGACAAGGGCGTCGACTTCTCGCACGCCAACGCATACTACAACCCCGCCGAGGTTCCCCAAGAGGGACATTTCTACGTGCCCATCGGCTGCCAGCATTGCGAGAACCCGCCGTGCACCAAGGTATGCCCCACCGGCGCCACCTGGACCGAGCGCGACGGCATCGTGGTCATCGATTACGACTGGTGCATCGGCTGCCGTTACTGCATGGCGGCTTGCCCCTATGGGGCCCGCCATTTCAACTGGGAGGAGCCAACCATTCCCAACGAGGAATTCAATCCTAACACTCACTACCTGGGCAACCGGCCGCGCACCAAGGGCGTCGTCGAAAAGTGCACCTTCTGCATCCAGCGCTCCCGCGCCGGGCGCTATCCGGCGTGCGTCGAAGTTTGTCCGGTGGGAGCGCGAAAGTTCGGGAACCTCCTCGACAAAGACAGTGAGATCCGCTACATCATCGAGCACAAGCGTGTGCTCGTTCTGAAAGAGGAATTGAATACCGTACCGAGGTTCTTTTATTTCTATGCCACATGAGAGTCCAGTGAATAGCATCCGGCTCTTCGGCGGCTTCGCCCGCGGAAGCTTGCGGCTGATCCTGCGCGGAAACCGGGCATACGCGCTATGGCTGGCCTTTCTGGCTGCGCTGATCGTTTCGGGAATTCTGGCTTACGCCAACCAGGTGCGGACCGGCCTCGGATTGACCGCCATGCGCGACCAGGTGAGTTGGGGCTTCTATATCGGCAACTTCACCTTCCTGGTGGGCGTGGCGGCGGCGGCCGTCATCCTGGTCATCCCGGCATACATCTACCACTGGAAGCCCATCCGGGAAATCGTCATCTACGGCGAACTGCTGGCCATCAGTGCGATCATGATGTGCCTCATGTTCGTCATGGTGGATATCGGACGTCCCGACCGCTTCTGGCATCTGATTCCGCCCTTCGGCCACCTCAACTTCCCCAGCTCCATTCTGGCGTGGGACGTAGTGGTGCTCAACCTCTATTTCGTAGTGAACTTCGTGGTGGCCACCCACATTCTGTACCGGGCATTTCACGGCCGCCATTACATCAAGCGGCTGGTCGTGCCCATGGTCTTGCTGTCCATTCCCATGGCGGTGGGCATCCACACCGTGACGGCGTTTCTCTACAATGGACTGGCGGCCCGCCCCTACTGGAATTCTTCGATCCTGGCGCCGCAGTTTCTGGCATCGGCCTTCTGCTCCGGCCCGGCCATTCTGCTGGTGGTGATTCAGGTGCTGCGGCGGTTCACGCGGTTTGAGATTCAGGACCAGGCCATTTGGAAGATCGCCGAACTGATGGCCTACGCCATGTTCCTCAACCTCTTCTTGCACGGCGCCGAAGCCTTCAAGGAATTCTACTCGAACACCCAGCACGTGCTGTACACGCGTTACTGGTACTGGGGTTTGGGGTCGCACCATACGCTGGTCCCTTACGCCTGGACGGCGGTATTCTGCAACCTGCTGGCGTTCGGGCTGTTCATCGTCCCCAAGGCCCGCCGCAACTTTGTGACGTTGAATATCGGCTGCCTGGCCATCTACGCGGGAGTCTACATCGAAAAGGGCATGGGACTGATCATCCCGGGCCTGACGCCCGACGCCCTGGGGGAGATCTACGAATACTATCCCACGCTGACGGAGTTGCGCGTGGCCGCGGGAATTTTCGCCACGGGCTTCCTGATCTTCACCCTGATGCTCAAGGTAGCGGTGCCGATTTCGCTGGGTGAGTTCCGCGACAAGCAGGAAGCGCTGGAAGCAGCCGAATTGGTTGAAACCCGATAGCCCGGGAACGCGTATTTAGGAGTATAGTATCCTAAAGATGCGTTTCCAGTTCCAGCCCTGCCTGAGTCCGGACATCATTGCTCCGGCGCCATCGGATGCAGGCCGCCAACCGGATCAGGTGGAGCGTAGTATCCAGTTGTACGGCTGGGACTTGCGAAGCCGGACCTGGCACGGCCCGTGCGAATTGGATTTCGCCGGCGCCCGATCCCATCGCCTCACCGAAGCCCTTGCAAACGCCACCGGGCCGTCATGGTTCGGCCCGGTGGCCTGCTCTGTGCCCGGCGAACCTGCCTGCCGTTTCTTCGTGGTCATTCACGATCTTAAGGATTGCGTGGTGTCCACAATCTATTGCGAGGAGTCGAAAGCCGGTCCGGTGGAGATTGTGGCGGTGATCCCCGCGGAGCGGCGCTCCGAGCTTCGCCCGGAATTTGCCTTCGAGTTCCTGGCATTCGCCGGGTTCCTGGGCTCTCTGGGAGGCGGCGCCGAACTTGAGGTAAGCGAAGGGGTCGAAACCGCCCTCGAAGAGAGCTCCGTTTCCGATTCGCTGGTCTTCTCCATCTCGACCGGCCTCTGGTCGAGTGACCTCGATCATGTCCTGTCGCGCTGTGTCGAGCAGACCACCATCGCCGTGCTGCGCTGGTTGCGTAAACCGTAGCGCGGCGCGGCGTTCCATGCCGCGCGTCGTTTTGAGAGACGAATGAAGGCGTGACGCCAGCCATCACAAGGGATCCCGGAACGATGCATGGAGTCCTCGTGTTCCGGGGAACGCGCGTGCCGGTTCAGACGCTCTTCCGTCTTGCCGGTGGCGACGGGGTAGACGCAGGCGCAAGGCCGCCGGAAGAAAAAATGCAATTTGCCTGATCAAAAGATGGCGGCTTGGTGTATACTCAACACCACCCGGAAGTTCGAAATGGAAATTCCGGACAAGGGGAACTGTCTAGTCTCAGTGGTCTGAATCTTTGCCGATCAGACCCGTTAGTTGGTTGCTAAAACTTGGCGAAAGGGACACCATGCGAACACTGCTCAGGGCAGTCACACTCTCTTTGCTTCTTACCGCGGCCCTTCTGGCGCAAAACTCATCTCTCAACGGAACCGTCACCGATCCGTCTGGCAAGGTCATTCCCAATGCATCCATCGTGCTCACGAGCCAGGATAACGGCACGGAGCGCACCACTATGTCGGACTCTCGGGGGCACTATGAGTTCGACCAACTGGCGCCGGGCATGTACCGGATCGCGGCCAAAACGCCGGGCTTCATCGAAGTCGTGGTGACCAGTATTCAGTTGCTCGTGAACGAGCCGGCCACGGTGGCGGTGAAATTCGAAAAGATCGGCACCACCACCGAAACGATCTCCGTTCAGGCCAACGCTACCCAACTGAACACCGTGGACTCTTCCATGGGCAACGTGATTACCACCCAGGCGATTACGGAACTTCCCATGTATGCGCGCAACGTAGCGGGCCTGCTGGCCTTGCAGCCGGGAGTCACCAGCTTCGGTTCGTTCGGCTCGGGAAGCCTGGACGACCGCAGCGGCTCCGTCAACGGCGGCCGGAGCGACCAGTCCAATATTACGCTGGATGGCGCGGATGTGCTTTCGGAGACGAACCGCGCCGCCTTTAACAGCGTTCTGCGGGTGACGCCCGACTCGGTGGAGGAGTTCCGCGTGACCACCACCAATGGCGGCGCCGACACCGGCCGTGGCTCCGGCGCCGACATCGCGCTGGTTACCAAAACCGGGACCAACCAGTACCATGGCTCGCTGTACGAATACCGGCGCGGCACCGAAACCGCGGCCAACTCATTCTTCAACAACCGCATCGGCGTGGCCAGAGCCCCGCTGTTGATCAACATTTTCGGCGGATCCGTGGGAGGCCCCATCAAGAAAAACAAGCTGTTCCTTTTCATCAACTACGAGGGCCGGCGCGACGCCAGTTCCACCAGCGTGACGCGAACCGTTCCCATGGAAACCATGAAGCAGGGAATTGTGCAGTATCACAATACCGCCGGCCAATTGGTGCAGATCGGCCCCGCGCAGATTCTGGCCCTCGACCCGGGGGGAATCGGAATCGACCCGGCCGCGCTGGCCGTGATGAAACTCTATCCGGTGGGGAATAACAACGCCTCTGGCGATCAGGTGAATACTACCGGCTACACCTTCAACGCGCCCGTTCACAACGTTCAGAACACTTATATTGCGCGCCTGGATTATCACATCGACGATGCCGGCAAACACTCGCTGTTCTTCCGCGGCAACCTCCAGAACGACAGCCAAAACGGGACGCCCGAGTTCCCCGGAGAGGTGCCGAACTCGGTGACCCTGTCCAACAGCAAGGGCGATGCCATGGGCTACACGGTGGTGATGTCGCCCAGCATGGTCAACACTCTTCGCTACGGCGAGACGCGCGCCGGAAACCAGAACACGGGCGTCCTCACCAGTAGCTACACCCTTTTCCGCGGCCTGAGCGGCATCTATGGAACCAGTACCGGTCTCACGCAGATCGTCCCGGTGCATACCTTTTCCGACGATTTTTCCTGGAACAAGAGCGGCCACGACATCAAGGTGGGCGCCGTCGTCCGGCTGGTATCGGTCCAGTCCGCCTCGTATGCCAACTCCTACAACAACGCCCTCACCAACGCGTCCACGCTGAAGGGAAGCGGCAACGATCTGATATCCACGTCGCTGGGCCTTGCCAGCGGGGACAAGACCACTTATGAATACGCCATGGCCGCCTTGCTGGGCCTGGTCAGCCAGGCTACCGCCAACTACAACAACAATGTGGATGGAACTATCCTTCCCGTTGGCGCCCCTGTCACGCGCAACTTCGTAAATACCGAAGGGGAAATGTACGCCCAGGATAGCTGGAGAATCAAGAACAATCTTACGGTCACCTATGGGCTGCGGTATTCCCTGATGCCGCCGGTCCATGAGGCCAATGGCCAGCAGGTTTCGACCAACATCCCCATTGGCACCTGGTTCAACGAGCGCGGTGCGCTTGCCGGCCAGGGCCTTTCACAGACGGGCGCGGGGACCATCAGCTATGTGCCCGCGGAGGGCCCGGGCGGCAGGCCATTATACCCGTACCACAGGAACCCGGCTCCCCGCCTGTCGATTGCCTATTCGCCAAAGGCCGAGAGCGGGCTCTCCAGGTTCCTGTTTGGCGGACCCACCAAGACATCCATACGCGCCGGCGCCGGCATGTATTACGACGAGATCGGGCAGCCGCTGGCCGCTTCGTACAGCGCCGACGCGTTCGGCCTTTCGACTTCGCTCAGCAACCCGGCCAACGTGTTGACCTCCGCCCAGGTGCCGCGCTTCACGGGCTTCTATAGCATTCCCGCGGGCATTCTGCCGGTCGCGCCCTCCGCCACGTTCGGCCCCAACGGCAAGTCCTACCCCAATGCCTTCGCCATTACCAATTCCATCGACGACAACTTGAAAGCGCCCTATACCATGAACATGGATTTCAGCATCGGACGCCAGTTCGGGCATGGCTTGTTCATCCAGGCAGCCTATGTGGGCCGCTTGTCCCGGCACTCCCTGGTGCAGCGCGATCTGGCAATGCCCACGAACCTGTTAGACCCGAAATCCGGTCAAACCTACTTCCAGGCGATGTCGCAGTTGGCGACCTTACTGGACTTCAACAAGGTATCGATCGCTAACCTGCCTAAGATCCCGTTCTTCGAGAACATGTGGTCGACGGCCGCCGGCAATGGAAACACGGCCACCCAGGTCATCGCCAGGGACTATCTGGAGAATTCGAATCCGGGCGATTTCACCAACGTCCTGAACGACATGGACAATGGCCAGGTCTGTAGTCCCACCGGAACGCAGTTTCTGAGCAATGGCAACGTCAATTACGTAGGCTGCGGCGCTCTCGGCGCCTATTCCATCTGGAGCCCGCAGTACTCCGCGCTTTCCGCCTGGAGTTCCATCGGCAAGGGTAGTTACCACGCGTTGCAGTGGACCGTGCGCAAGCAATTCAGCGGCGGCCTTCTGTTCGACTTGAACTATACCTGGTCCAAGTCGGAAGATCTGGGTTCCACCGCCGAATCTTCCGGATCCTACGGCAACGATTTCATCATCAATTCCTGGAATCCCGGCCAGTTATGGGGCGTGTCGCGATACGACACCACGCATGCCGTGAATGCCTACATGGTGTACAATCTTCCCTTCGGCCGCGGCCGCAGTTTTGGCTCGAGCTGGAGCAAGCCTCTGGACGCCATCCTCGGCGGCTGGCAGATCAGCGGCACTTTTCGCATGACCTCCGGCCTCCCGTTTAGCGCGAGCGACGGATCCCGCTGGGCCACCAATTGGCAACTGAGCAGTTTCGCCACTCCGAGCGGAGTGCCCCTCCCGCCGATCACCAACAATCCCAATGGGGCCGCGGTTTCCGGAACCGGCGGGCCGAATCTCTGGGATAACCCGACAGCCGCCCTGGCTTCCTTCCAGGAGACGCTGGCCGGGCAGACCGGGAGCCGCGACGCGATGCGGGGGTCCGGTTTCTTCAACATCGACTCCGGCATGTTCAAGAACTTCGCCATGCCCTGGTCGGAGAAACAGAAGCTGCAGTTCCGCTGGGAGAGTTACAACGTTACCAACTCCGTGAGGTTCGATCCTCAAAGCGCCAACCTCAGTCTCACCTCCACCGCCAACTTCGGCAAGCTGACCGGTCAGCTCGGATCGCCGCGCGTGATGCAGTTCGCCCTTCGGTTCACGTTCTGATCGAAATGGGGCAGGCTGCGGCCTGCCCCATTTAACATCCCAGCTACCCGGCTGTTTCAGAAAGGCGGGACACGCCGCCGCCCCCGGTCAACACGGGCTAATACGCCATCACTTGCATGCCGGCGTCGACGAACAGGATGTTTCCCGTGACGCCGCGGCCCAGGTCGCTCGCCAGGAAGACGGCGGCGTCGGCTACCTCGGCCGGATCGGTGTTGCGGCGCAGCGGAGCGCGCTCCGGAACGGTGTCCAAAATGCTTGCGAAATCCTTGATTCCGCGCGCCGAGGTGGTCTTGACGGGGCCCGCGGATATGGCGTTCACGCGGATCTTCTGCGGGCCGAGATCGCTCGCCAGATAACGCATGGCGGCTTCCAGCGAAGCTTTGGCTACGCCCATCACGTTGTAATTCGGCATCACGCGCGTCGAACCCAGGTAGGTGAGCGTGCTGAGCGAGCCGCCGGCCGTCATCAACGGCGCGGTCGCGCGCGCTACGGCCACCAGCGAATAGGCGCTCACATCCTGCGCCAGTTGAAAGCCCCCGCGGCTGGTCTCGACGAAGGGGCGCATCAGGTCTTCGCGGTTGGCGAAAGCCAGGCTGTGCATGACGGCGTCGAGCGGCCGGTCGAGAGCGCGCAGCCGTTCCGTGAGCGCCACCAACTCTTCGTCCCTGGTGACGTCGCAGGGCAGAATCGCGGCCACGTTCAAACCTTTGGACAGATCTTCAATGGCCTCTTTCTGGTGCTCGCCGAGGTAGGTCAGCGCCAGGGTTGCGCCTTCGCGCGAAAATGCCTGGGCAATCGCATACGCCAGGCTCCACTTGTTCGCGATACCCAGGATCAGGGCGAATCTGCCCTCCAGCAAGTTAGGCATGAATATTCAACTCTACCGCAATCCGGGCGGGGTCCGATGGGGTTCTACAATAGGGCATTGTACACTGGCATTTGCCGGCGAAGGCGCCGGCGCGGCGCTCGCCATGGACCTCACCACCCCGCTCACCTTCGTCAAAGGAATCGGCCCGGCGCGCGCCGCCATGCTGCAGGCCAAAGGGCTGGTCACGGTGGAGGATTTGCTGGGGTACGTGCCGTTCCGCTACGAAGACCGCAGCAACATGAAGACCGTGGCGCAGTTGGCTCCGGGCGAGATGGCCACCGTCGTCGCGGAAGTGCGGGCGGTCAAGGTTTCCGGGTTCCGGCGCCGCAGCCTGGGACTCTTCGAAGCGCGCTTCAGCGATGCTTCGCGCTCGACCCTGGTGGGCAAGTGGTTTCACGGCGGCTACCTGGCCAATGTGTTTGCCGAAGGCATGCGGGTGGCGCTCTACGGCAAGGTGGAATTCGACAGTTATGCCGGCGAACTCACCATGCTGCACCCGGAGTTCGAGATCCTGTCGGGCGAGGATGACGCGGAGTCCTCGCTGCACGTCGGCCGCGTGGTGCCGATTTACGAAGCCGTCGCCAAGCTGACCACGCGCGTGCTGCGGACATTCACCCACCGCGTGCTGGCGGAATTGACGCCGGAGGAAGACTGCCTGCCGGAGCACATCCGCCGGCAACTCAGGCTGCCGGACCGATGGACGGCCATCCGCGACACGCACTTCCCGCCTGCGGAATCCGATCTGCGCCTGCTCAACGCCTTCCGTTCTCCGGCGCAATTCCGGCTGATCTTCGAAGAGTTCTTCTGGCTGGAATGCGGCGTGGCCCTCAAGCGCGGCAAGGCGCGCACGCTGCCCGGAATCGCGTTTGAGCTGAACGACCGCGTGCGCGAAAAAGTGAAGGCCATGCTGCCGTTCAAGCCGACCGGCGCGCAGAAGCGCGTGCTCGGGGAAATCGCCGGCGACATGAAGGAAGCCCGGCCCATGAACCGCTTGTTGCAGGGCGACGTGGGCTGCGGCAAGACCATCGTGGCGGCCGAGGCGGCGGTGATCGCCATTGAAAACGGCTACCAGGTGGCGGTCCTGGCGCCGACCGAGATTCTGGCCACCCAGCATGGGTTGTATTTCAAGCAAATCCTGTCGAAGCTGGGATACGTGACGGTGCTGCTGACCGGATCGTTCAGCAGCCGCGAGAAAACGCAGCTCAAGAAGCTGGTGGTGGATGGCCTTGCGCACGTGGTCGTCGGCACGCACGCGCTGCTCGAGAAGGACGTGGAGTTCCAGCGGCTGGGCCTGGCGATCATCGACGAGCAGCATCGCTTCGGCGTGCTGCAGCGGCTGGGGCTGGTGCGGAAAGGCCTGCATCCGGACGTGCTGGTGATGACTGCGACGCCGATTCCGCGCACCCTGGCGATGACGCTCTACGGCGACCTGGACGTATCGGTGATCGACGAGCTGCCGCCGGGTCGCAAGCCGATTCTGACCAGGCACTACACCGCCGATGGCGTCGAGCGGGCCTACAGCTTCTTGAAGAGCCAGATTGACGAAGGGCGGCAGGCCTACGTAGTGTACCCGGTCATCGAGGAATCCGAGACGCAGGCCATGAAGGCCGCGGAGAAAATGTACCGGCATCTTTCGCGCGAGGTCTTTCCGGCGCTCGCGGTGGGGCTGATGCACGGGCGGCTGGGCGCGGACGAAAAAGAAGCCGTCATGCAGCGCTTCAAGGAAGGTCGCGTCCAGATCCTGGTTTCCACCACCGTGATCGAGGTTGGGGTGGACGTGCCCAACGCCACCGTGATGGTAGTGGAACAGGCCGAGCGGTTCGGGCTGGCGCAACTGCATCAACTGCGCGGGCGGGTGGGCCGCGGCGCGGCGCAGAGCTATTGCATCCTGGTGACGGAAAAGATGAACGATGCGGCGCGGGAGCGCATCCGGACGCTGGTGGACTCGACCGACGGCTTCTATATTTCGGAAATGGACTTGAAGCTGCGCGGGCCCGGCGAATTCTTCGGGACGAAACAGGCCGGGCTGCCCTCGCTGCGCGTGGCTAACATTTTGCGCGACGCCGAGATTCTGGAAGTCGCGCGGCGGGAGGCCTTGGATTTCATTGCGCGGCCGCCCTCCCAGGAGGCCCTGCGGCGCGCCGTGGCCTACATTCGCGGCCACTGGCAGCGGCGCTATGGATTGGTGACGGTCTGATGCGGGTGATTGCCGGCGAGTTCCGTTCGCGCAGGTTGAAGAGCATCCCGGGAGATGCCACGCGGCCCACGCCCGGCCGGCTGCGCGAAACCCTGTTCGACATTCTGGCGCCGCACATTGAGGGCGCAACGTTTCTGGATGGCTACGCGGGCACCGGCGCGGTGGGCATCGAAGCCCTCAGCCGCGGCGCCGCGCATGCCTTCTTCCTGGAGAAAAGCCGGGCCGCGCTGGAGATCATTCGCGAGAACCTGGCCTCGCTCCGGGTGGAGCGGCGGGCAACCGTGGTTCCGGGGCCGGTGCTGCTGACTCTGGCGCGGCATCCCGCGGAAATCGTATTTCTGGATCCGCCTTATAAAGTCGAGCGGGAATACCTGGCCGTGCTGGACTTGCTGGCGCAGGCTCCGCCCCGGCTCACCGTGGTGCAGCATTCCGTGCGGCTGGCGTTGCCGGAGGAGCAAGGGCCGCTCGGTCGCACGCGGATGGTGAGGCAAGGGGACAATGCGCTGAGTTTTTACGCGGGATAGGCGTCTGGGCATGCTAAAGCAATGCTTTAGCCTGCCCTCTATCTTCCCCAGCCGGCGCTTGCTGCGTCCCCTTGCGCGGCGCGCTAAGATAGATCCGGATTGCTTATGCCGAGTCGCGTTCTGTGGCTGGGTTTGGCCGCGGTCTTCGCGGCGACTGCGCAAAAGTACGACGGCCCCCGTCCACCCAAACCCGACGTCCCGTATCTGAAGCACGCCGCTAACCTGATTCCTACCGAGGCCGTGATGGCCAAGGAAGAAAAGAAGAAGGACGACACCACCTATGTGATCGACGGGGCCAGCTCCACCGCCAAAACGCCGCTGGCGTCGCCGATTTTCCTGATGCAGGCCGGCAAGATCGCGCCCGACAAGCTGGCGCTCTACAAGCTCGAAATCAGGGACGGGCGCCGCGAGATCTTTTTCCCCGCCAGAAAGCCTCCGCAGGCCATCCGGATCGTGGTCACGAAGCTGAGCTCCGACGGCCTCTGGAAGATCGAGGTGGATGAGAGCCTGGAACCAGGGGAGTATTCTCTCAGCCCGGAAGGTTCCGCCCAAGTCTTCTGCTTCCAGGTATTTTAGCCGCCGCGGCTCCTCGCCGCGACCGTCAGGGAGCGGAGTTTCCGCCGCAGGGCGCCCTCTGCAGCCGCTAATTGCCATGTGGTATCCTGAATAACGTACCAAAACGAGAATAAGAGAAGACAAGGAGCATTACCCCTAGAATGGCACTGGCTGTTGAAGCAAAGCGGCAGATTCTATCCACGAATCAGCGCCACAAGACCGACACCGGGTCGCCAGAAGTACAGATTGCCCTGTTGAGCCAGCGCATCTCGCTGCTGACAGAGCACTTCAAGACGCACAAGAGCGACCATGGTTCCCGCAAGGGATTGTTGACCCTGGTGGCCAAGCGTCGCCGGCTTCTGACCTACCTGCGCGATACGGATACCGAGCGCTACAAGTCAATTCTGCTACGGCTGGGCATCCGCCGCTAGTCCATTCGTCGGAAGCTGTGCGTTTCCGATTGCATACCACCCGGGTCCGAACCGGGCCGAGGCGTTGTTGCCCGGTCGCGGCGGCGGACTATTCACCCTGTCAACTCCAAAGCTCATCGGTCGAATGACGACGATTCGTTTTCGACCAGAAGGATTTAAGGAAATATGCATCACAAAGTTGAAGTAGATCTGGGAGGCCGGATCATAACCCTGGAAACGGGGAAGATGGCCAAACAGGCGAACGGCGCTGTTGTCGTTCGATCGGGGGATTCAGTCGTACTGGTCTCCGCATGTATGTCGGATCAGCCCAAACCTAACGCGAATTTTTTCCCGCTGACGGTGGACTATCGCGAATACACTTACTCCGCCGGGAAAATCCCGGGCGGCTTTATCAAACGTGAGGGGCGACCCTCGGAAAAAGAAACTCTCACCAGCCGGCTGATCGATCGCCCGGTGCGGCCGCTCTTCCCGGAAGGCTTCTCGCACGAGACGCAGATCATCGCCATGGTCATTTCGGCGGACCCGGAGCAGGATCCCAATTCGCTGGCGATCTGCGGCGCGGGCGCCGCGCTGGCCATCTCCGATCTGCCGTTCCCCTACGTGTTGAGCGGCGTGCGCGTCGGACTGAAAGACGGCCAGTACATCGCCAACCCGACCTATACCGAAGGCCGCGAATCCAAGCTGAACATCGTGGTGGCCGGCACCGAAGAAGGCATCGTGATGGTGGAGGCCGGCGCGCAGCAGGTTTCCGAGGCGGAAGTGCTCGGCGCGATCGAATTCGGCCATGAGTGCTGCAAGAAGCTTGCCGCGGGCATTCGCCAACTGGTGAAACTGGCCGGCAAACCCAAGTTCGAGTATGCTGCGCCGGCGCTCGACCAGGCGCTGTACGACCAGATTGCGGCGGACGTCCGCACGGATCTGATCGACGCGCTGAATACCGAGAAGCACGAAAAACTGGAAAGCCACGTGTTGGTCTCGGCTTTGAAAAAGAAGGTCACGGAAGCGCAGCCGGAAGACAAGCGGCCGGAGGCCGGCAAGTGCTTCGAGGCGTTGCTCGAGCGCATTTTCCGCGATGACATGCTGAAGAACCACCGGCGTCCGGACGGCCGCGCATTCGACCAGGTTCGGCCCATCACCATCGAGACCGGGATTCTGCCGCGCACGCACGGTTCGGCGTTGTTCACGCGCGGTGAAACGCAGGCGCTGGTCACGGTGACCCTGGGCACCAAGGACGACGAACAGCGCATTGAGCTGCTGGAGCCGGGCGAAGTCACCAAGCGCTTCATGCTCCACTACAATTTCCCGCCGTTCAGCGTGGGCGAAGTGGGCTTCATGCGGGGTCCCGGCCGGCGCGAAATCGGCCACGGCGCCCTGGCGGAGCGCTCGCTCGCTGCACTAATTCCCGGGGAAGACAAATTCCCCTACACCATGCGAGTGGTCAGCGACATCCTGGAATCCAACGGTTCCAGCTCGCAGGCCACCACCTGCGGCGCATCGCTGGCGCTGATGGATGCCGGCGTGCCGATGCCCGAGCACGTGGGCGGAATCGCCATGGGTCTGGTTCTGGAAGGCAAGCATTACGCCATCCTCACCGATATCGCGGGCGCCGAAGATCACTACGGCGACATGGATTTCAAGGTGGCCGGCACGCGCGCGGGCATCACCGGACTGCAGATGGATATCAAAGTCCCGCATGTGACCGTCTCGATTATGAAAGAGGCGCTGGAGCAGGCGCGGCGCGGCCGTTTGTACATCCTCGACAAAATGTATGAGGCCCAGCCGAAAGCCAACGCCAACATTTCGCAGTACGCGCCGCGCATCTACACGCTGCACATTCCGACCGATAAGATCCGCGACGTGATTGGACCTGGCGGCAAGGTGATCCGCGGCATCATCGAGCAGACTGGTGTGAAGATCGACGTGGAAGACGACGGCACGGTTCACGTCGCATCCGCCGACGAAGCATCGGCCAACAAGGCGATCCAGATTATTTCCGACCTGACCGCCTCCGCCGAGGTGGGCAAGACCTACCTGGGCAAGGTGGTCCGGCTGGTGGATTTCGGCGCTTTCGTCGAGATTTTCCCGGGCACCGACGGCCTGCTGCACATCAGTGAGATCGCCGAAAACCGCATCCGCGAAGTGCGCGATGAACTCAAGGAGGGCGACCAGATCCTGGTAAAGGTGCTGGCGCTCGAAGGCAACAAAATCAAGCTCAGCCGCAGAGCGGTGCTCAAGGAGCAACGCGAGAAGCTGGCGAAGGGCAAGCCCCAGGAGTAAATCCGCCGCAAAACGGGGACTGCTATCCAATTCCCGCCTTTGGAATTGGTAGCTCCCCGCTTTGCCCCGGTGTACTCCTTCGAGCCTCGTGTTATAGTCTTCGAAATTGAAAGTATTGATACGCAACCAGACACGCGGCACCGTCTTGGGTGAAGCCGTGGAACTCGCCGACACCAGCGCCAAGCGGCGAACCGGCCTGCTCAAGCATGAACGGCTGGAACCGGGACAAGGGTTATGGATCGTGCCATGTGAATCGGTCCACACCTTCTTTATGAAGTTTCCGATCGACCTGGTGTACATGGACAAGCGGCACAAGGTGCGAAAAGTGAGACACTCGGTTGCGCCGTGGCGGATGTCGGCATGCCTGTTGGCGCATTCGGTGATTGAGCTGCCGGCGGGCACGGCCGAACAGTCGGGAACCCAGGCGGGGGATGAGCTGGCAGTTGAGCAAAGGGAATAAAAGGGGCGGCGCTGCCGGTGGGGAATTCGCGGGCGATTGCGCCTGTTCGTGCTGGGGAACACACTCCGCTCAACCATTCTTCGCTCCATGCCTCCATTGGGCCATCGGCGTTCCGCGCCGCCGTCGCGTCAGGAATAGTATGAGCGACAGTAATTTGGCCCCTGTGCCTTCTTCCCCGCTGGGTTCCCTCCGTCATACTTACGAAGATCTCGCAGCGGCACGCGAGATCCAAAGCCGTCTTCTGGTGTGCCGGCTGCCGCACCTCGAAGGGCTCGACTATTTTGGCGATTGCCGGCCAGCCGGCGAGATTGGCGGAGACTTTTTCGACTTCCTCCCCTTGCCCGCGGGCGGGCTGGCCGTTACCGTGGGCGACGTTTCCGGGCACGGCATTGGCTCGGCCATCCTGATGTCGGGATTGCAGGCCTTCCTGCGCGGCCTTACGGCCCGTGGGTGCGGAGAAATCGCTGGTGTGGTGGAAGAGCTGAACCGCGCGGTTCACCAGACCTCGCCCGACAATTTTTATGCCACGTTATTCTACGCACACTTCGACCCCCTGCGCCGCCAGTTGCACTACGTCAGCGCGGGGCATGAACCGGCCCTGCTGCTGCGCAAGCGCACCGGTTGCATCCACCGGCTGGAATCGACCGGCACTGTGCTGGGACTCACGGATCGCTCGCGCTTCGGCCGGCGCACCATGTCGATTGAAGCCGGCGACGTGCTGGTGGCGTACACCGACGGCATCACGGACGCCACCGATGCGGAGGGCCGCGAGTGGACCGAGGCCGGCATCCGGCAGGTCCTCGAACGCCACTCGGGCGCCCGGGCATCCCACCTGGTCGGCTTGATCATGGATGAGGTAGATCGCTTTGCCGGCCACTCCGGCCCGGCCGACGACCGCACCGCCGTGGCCGTGCGATTCACCGGAATGCTGGAACGGGCCATCCCCGAAGAAGACAGCATCGAACTGGCTTTCGCGGCGGCATAGGCCGAATGTATTAGAACCGCTCAGTTTCTTCGATCACTGCGAAGATTTTCGTGGCGCACGCACTCGTGCGTGCCGCGTCGACACTCGTGTCGACGCTTGGCGTTATCTCACATTCACATTGGTTGCGGCTTGCCGCTTTGCGGGGCAGCCAATCGTGGCTGCCGCCGGCTTTCAGCCGGCGCCTGGCCGGGTGCGACGCTTCGCGTCCCGTCCGGAAAGGCCGCCCGAAATGCGCCTGCGGGCAAAATTGCCCGCCCCCCAACGACTGCAGTCCCTACCGCATGGCGTAGGAACTCAGCACCTTCATGTAATTCACGCGCTCGAAGGCGCCGGTTTGCGGGGCCGAGTTGCGGCTCATGCTCCCCTGCATCTGTTTGATCGAGTCGTACTCGTGCTCGCCCATCCAGATCAGCAGCTCGGTGGCCAGCGTGTCCAGGTAGCTGATGCCGCGCTTCAGCAGCGCCGACGTCATCATCGCCACGCGCGCGCCGGCCATCATGCCCTTCACCACGTCCGTATGGCTGTGGACTCCGCCAGTCAACGCCAGGTCGGCCTTGATGTTGCCGTAGAGCACCGCGATCCAGTGCAGGCGCAGCAGCAGTTCGTGCGAATTGCTCAGGATCAGGTTGGGCACCACTTCCAGCGCTTCCAGGTCGAAATCCGGCTGGTAGAAGCGGTTGAAGAGCACCAGGCCGTTGACGCCGGTCGCATCCAGCTTGCGCGCCATGTTGGCCATCGAGCTGAAATACGGGCCCAGTTTCACGGCCACCGGGATCTTCACCTCCCGCTTCACCGCCGTGACCAGGTCGACGTACTTCTGTTCCACCTGTTCGCCCGTAATATCGGAACCGGCGGGAATGTAGTAGATGTTCAGCTCCAGCGCGTCGGCGCCGGCCTGTTCCATCTGTTTGGCGTAGCTCACCCATCCGCCCTGCGACGTCCCGTTGAGGCTGGCAATGATGGGGATCTTGACGGACTGCTTGCACTTCGCGATGTGCGTCAGATATCCTTCGGGCCCCATCACGCGCCGCGTCAGTTCGGGGAAATGCGTCACCGATTCGGCTCCGACTTCCGAACCGGCATCGATGTACCGGTCGAGTTCCTCGCTCTCGTGCTCGATCTGTTCCTCGAACAACGAGTGCAGCACCACCGCCGAGGCGCCCGCATCTTCCAGGCGGCGGACGTTGCCGACGTCCTCGCACACCGGCGAAGACGAAGCCACCAGCGGGTTCTTCAGCTTCAGACCGAGATAGGTCGTGGAGAGATCGATGGTTTTGCTAAGGTCGATCATTTCTTTACCTCCGCCCCGCCAAAAGGCTCGTGCGCCATGTAGTCGTAAAGCTTCCAGTGGCCGGCCACATCCTGTTGCGCCAGCTCCAGCAGCTTCTTGGCTTCTTCCGGATTGCTCTTCACCAGCATGGTGTAGCGGGTTTCGTTGTAGATGTACTCCTTCAGCGTTATGGAAGGAGCGCGCGAATCCAGTTGGAAGGGGTTCTTGTTTTGCGCGATCAGGTCGGGGTTAAAGCGGAACAACGGCCAGTAGCCGGAATTGACCGCGGCCTTCTGTTGCTCCATGCCGTTCGCCATATCATAACCGTGCGCGATGCAGTGGCTGTATGCGATGATCAGCGACGGCCCGTCGAAGGCTTCCGCCTCGAGGAAGGACTTGACCGTGTGCATGTCGCTGGCTCCCATGGCCACGCGCGCCACATACACGCTGCCGTAGCTCACCGCCATCATGGCCAGGTCCTTCTTGCCCGTCGGTTTGCCGCCGGCCGCGAATTTCGCCACGGCGCCGCGCGGCGTGGATTTGGAAGCCTGCCCGCCGGTGTTGGAGTAGACTTCCGTATCGAGCACCAGGACGTTGACGTTCCGGCCGGAGGCCAGCACGTGGTCCAGGCCGCCGTAACCGATGTCGTAGGCCCAGCCGTCGCCGCCCACAATCCAAACGCTCTTCTTCACCAGCACATCGGCGAGCGTGCTCAGATCGCGCGCTTCGGGAGTGTGGATTTCCGCCAGCTTCTCTCTTAACTGCTTCACCCGCTCGCGCTGCTCGAAGATACCTTGCGCGGTTTTCTGATCGGCGTTGAGGATGGCCTGCGCCAGGTTCTCGCCGATGCCGAATCCCAGCCGCCATACCAGTTCGCGGGCGTATTCCTGTTGCTTATCGATGGCCAGCCGCATTCCCAGGCCGAACTCCGCGTTGTCTTCGAACAGCGAGTTCGACCACGCCGGTCCCCGGCCGGATTCGTTCTGGCAGTAGGGCGTGGTCGGCAGGTTGCCGCCGTAGATCGACGAGCAGCCGGTCGCGTTGGCGATCAGCATCCGGTCGCCGAAAAGCTGCGTCATCAGCTTTACGTAGGGCGTTTCGCCGCAACCCGAGCAGGCGCCCGAGAATTCGAACAGCGGCTGCAGCAGTTGCACGTCCTTCACCTGGCTCATGGAGAGCGCCGCGCGCTCCGTCTCGGGGATCTTCAGGAAGAAATCCCAATTGGCCGCTTCGCTTTCGCGCAGCGGCGGCTGCGCCACCATGTTGATGGCCCGGTGCTTCACTTCGCTCTTGCTCTTGGCCGGGCAGACTTCGACGCACAGCGTGCAGCCGGTGCAATCCTCCGGCGCCACCTGCAGCGTGTACTTGCGGTCCTTCATGTCCTTCCAGCGCGCCGCCACCGCTTTGAAGGTGGCGGGCGCGCCCGCCAGTTGCTTCTCGTCGTACACCTTGGCGCGGATCACGCTGTGCGGGCAAACCAGCACGCACTTGCCGCACTGGATGCACAACTCCTCATCCCACTCGGGGATCTCCAGCGCGATGTTGCGCTTCTCCCACTGCGCCGTGGAGACCGGGAACGTGCCATCGATCGGCATGGCGCTCACCGGCAGGTCGTCGCCTTCTCCCGCGATGATCTTGGCCGTGAACCTCTGCACAAAGCCCGGCGCTTCCACCGGCACCGCCCGCCGGATGTCGAACAGCGATGTCACTTTCTCCGGCACCTTCACCTCGTGCAAATGGTCCAGCGCCGCATCCACCGCGGCAAAATTCTTTTTCACCACGCTCTCGCCGCGCTTGCCGTAGGTTTTCTCGATGGAGTGCTTGATGGCCGCGATGGCTTCCTCGCGCGGCAACACGCCGCTGATCGCAAAAAAGCAGGTCTGCATGATGGTGTTGACCCGCTCGCCCATGCCCGTCTGCCGGGCCACTTCGTAGCCGTCAATCATGTAAAACTTCAGTTTCTTTTCGATGATCTGCCGCTGCACGGTGCGCGGCAGGTGCTCCCACACTTCCTCCGGGCCATACGTGCTGTTCAGCAGGAAAGTGGCCCCCGTCTCGGCGGCCTTCAATACGTCCAGCCGCTCGAGAAACGAAAACTGGTGGCAGGCCACAAAGCTGGCTTTGGAAATCAGGTAGCTCGAGCGCAGCGGCCGCGGCCCGAATCGCAGGTGCGAAGTCGTGATGGCGCCCGATTTCTTCGAGTCGTACACGAAGTAGCCCTGCGCGAAGTTGTCGGTTTCCTCGCCGATGATCTTGATCGAGTTCTTGTTGGCGCCCACCGTGCCGTCCGCGCCCAGGCCGTAAAACATCGCCCGCACCGTGCCTGGCACTTCCGTCGAAAACTCGGGATCGTAATCCAGGCTGGTGTGCGTCACATCGTCCTGAATCCCCACCGTGAAGTGATTCTTGGGCGCTTTCCGGGACAGTTCGTCCAACACGCCTTTCACCATGGCGGGCGTGAATTCCTTGGAGGCCAACCCGTACCGGCCGCCAATCACCTTCTTGCCGGCACCCATTTCCGCCAGCGCCGTGATCACATCGCAATACAGCGGCTCGCCAGTGGCGCCGGGCTCTTTCGAGCGGTCCAGCACCGCGATCGACTTCACCGACGCCGGCAGCGCCTGCACGAAAGCTTCCACCGCGAACGGCCGGTAGAGCCGCACCTTCAACAGGCCGACTTTCTCGCCCGCCGCCACCAGGGCGTCCACCGTCTCATGCGCCACGTCCGCGCCCGAGCCCATCATGATCAGGATGCGCTCGGCGTCCGGCGCCCCGGTGTAGTCGAACAGGTGGTACTGCCGCCCGACTATTTTGGCGAACTTGTCCATGGCGTCCTGCACGATGGTCGGCGCCGCCAGATAGTACGGATTGCAGGCTTCCCGCGCCTGGAAGAAAACGTCCGGGTTCTGCGCCGTGCCGCGCAGCACCGGCCGGTCCGGGTTCAGCGAACGGTCGCGGTGGGCGCTCACCAGTTGGTCGTCGATCATGGCCCGCAAATCGTCCGGCGTGAGTTGTTCCACCTTGGCCACTTCATGCGAGGTGCGGAAACCGTCGAAGAAGTGCAGGAACGGGATGCGCGATTCCAGGCTGGCCGCCTGTGCGATCAGAGCCATATCCATGACTTCCTGCACCGAGTTCGAGCTCAGCATGCCGAAGCCCGTGGCACGCGTGGCCATCACGTCGCTATGATCGCCAAAAATGGAGAGCGCATGCGTGGCCACCGCCCGCGCCGCGATGTGAAATACCGTGGGCGTCAGTTCCCCGGCGATCTTGAACATGTTCGGAATCATCAGCAGCAGGCCCTGCGATGCGGTAAACGTGGTGGCCAGCGCCCCGGCCTGCAAGGCGCCGTGCAGCGCGCCGGCCGCCCCGCCTTCGCTCTGCATCTCGACCACCGTCGGCACGGTGCCCCAGATGTTGGTCTTCTGCTCGGCGGACCACTGGTCCGCCCACTCCCCCATGTTGGATGATGGCGTAATGGGATATATGGCGATTACTTCGTTAGTCTGATGCGCTACGTATGCGGCCGCCTCGTTACCGTCGATGGTGACCTGCGGCCGAGTGGTGGTGGATGAGCTAATCAACTCTCCCCTCCTTACCAGTATGGGATTCACGTCCTTAAGCCATATTATAAGATCTTCATGTCGTAAAAATCTACAGATATTTAGGTCCGAAATACAGAAACAGCCCAAGGCATTGAAGGGGTTGGGCCTTTGTTTGCCGGGCGCGGCCCGTGCCCGCCGTCACGCCTGCAACTGCCGCAGCTTTTCCCCCAGGAACTTCAGAATGTCGCCCGCCGCCGTCTGCCCCGCAAGCGGCAACAGCAGTACGCCCGCCGGAGTGAATTGCGCGCCACGCGTCTTGGCGACGATCCCCATCAGCCGCGCCGGATCGACGCGCGCCTCTTTGTGGAATTTGACGTTCAGAGTGTTGTGGCGGCGGTCGATGGCTTCCACTCCGATCTGTTCGGCGGCCGTTTTCAGCGCCGAGTATTCGATCAGATTGCGAACCGCTTCCGGCACCGGGCCGTATCGATCCGCCAGCTCCTTTTCGGTGCGGTCGCGCGCCGCCGCATCGGCCGCGTTGGCGATTTGCCGGTAGGCGCGCAGACGCTGGTTTTCGTCGGCCACGTAGCCGGTTGGGATCCGGATGTCCAGCCCCAGGTTGAGCGCCGAGTGAATCTCCGGAACCACTTCCTCGCCCTTCAGTTCGCGCACCGTCTCTTCCAGCAGGCGAATATACGTGTCGTAACCGACGGAATTGATGTGGCCGTGCTGCTCGCCCCCCAGCAGGTTGCCGGCTCCGCGCAGTTCCAGGTCGAGCGCGGCTACCTTGAAGCCGGCGCCCAGATCGCTGAACTCCTTCAGGGCGGCCAGGCGCTTGCGGGCAATCTCGGTCAGCTCGGTATCCGGCTGCACCAGCAGGTAGGCATAGGCGCGGCGGTTCGAGCGGCCTACCCGGCCGCGCAACTGGTAGAGCTCGGAGAGACCATACCGCTCGGCGCTTTCCACCAGCATGGTATTCGCGAGCGGAATGTCGAGCCCGTTTTCTATAATTGTCGTACAAACCAGGATGTCGAACTCGTGCCGCATGAAGCGCAGCATGGTTCTTTCCAGGTCGGCCTCCCCCATCTGGCCGTGCCCGACCCCGATTCGAGCGGTCGGCGCCAATTCCTGGAGCATCGCCGCGCGCGCCCAGATGGAATCCACGCGGTTGTGCAGAAAATAGACCTGCCCGCCGCGCCCCAACTCCATTTCCAGCGCCGAGCGGATCAATTCGGGCTGGAATGGTGCCACCACTGTATGGATGGAGAGCCGGTCTTTGGGCGGCGTCTCGATCACCGACATGTCTCGCAGCCCGAGCAATGACATATGTAGTGTCCGAGGAATCGGGGTCGCGCTCATGGCCACCACATCCACCGTCTTCTTCAAGTGTTTGAGGCGCTCTTTGTGCTTCACGCCGAAGCGCTGTTCCTCGTCCACTACCACCAGCCCGAGGTCGCTAAATACGACGTCCTGCGAAAGCAGCCGGTGTGTGCCGATCGCAATATCGATTTTGCCCTCCGCCAGGTCGGCCAGCGAGGCTCTCAGTTCCTTGGGCGAGCGGAACCGGCTGAACATTTCGACCCTCACCGGGAACGGCTGGAAGCGGCGTTTGAAAGTCTCGAAGTGCTGGAAGGTCAGAACCGTGGTAGGCGCCAGGACGGCCACCTGTTTGCCGTCGCCCAGCGCCTTGAAGGCCGCGCGCATCACCACTTCGGTCTTGCCGAAGCCGACGTCGCCGCATAGCAGGCGGTCCATTGGCTGCGGGCTTTCCATGTCGCGCTTGATTTCCCCGGCGGCGGTGAGCTGGTCGCGGGTTTCGGCGAACTCGAAGGCGTCTTCGAATTCCCGCTGCCAGTTGCTGTCTGGAGAAAATTGGAAACCTTCAGTCATGCGGCGCGAAGCGTAGAGCTTGAGCAGCTCGTCGGCCATATCGCGCATTTTGGCCTTGATGCGAGTCTTGGTGCGGGTCCACGTGACGCCGCCCATGCGGTCGAGCGCGGGCTTAGCCTCGCCGCCTCCGCCACGGAACCGCTGGATCAGGTCCATGCGGGTCAGCGGAACGTAGAGCTTGGCGCCGGCGGCGTATTCGAGGAGCATGTAGTCGCCTTGCGATTCGCCTTGAGAAATCTCGCGCAGACCCAGAAACTGCGCCACCCCATGCTCGGCATGCACCACGAAGTCGCCGGGCTTGAGATCGATCAAATCCGCGGAGAAAGTAGCGAGTGCCGACTTGGATGTCGGAGCCCGGGCAATCAGCTCGGAGGTCTCAAAAAGATCCTCGGCGCCAAAAACTACAAGTTTCGAATCCTGGAAAGAAGTACCGTGGCGGATCAGCCCCTTGATCAGGTAGACGCTCGCAACCGGGCCCGCCATATAAGCGCGCTCCGCCAGATACGCGGGTGTGGATTCCGACTGCTCCAGGCCGAGCTGGTAAGGGACGCCGTATTCGTTGAAGACGTCCGCCAGGCGCTCCACCTCGCCCGTCGAGGGAGCGAAGAAAGCCACCCGGTTGCCGGCTTCCACCAGAGTCCGCGCCTCGGCGATGGCCACCTGCATGTTGCCGTGAAATGCAAGAGAGGGACGCGTGGCGATGTGAAAATCGGGCTCGTTTCGCGCCGGCTCCCAAGCGATCTCGAGCTCCTTCATTTCCAGCCGCGGAGCCGCCGTCTGCCGCTCCAGATCTTCCCATCGGAAAAACACCCGATCGGGATCGTAAGCGGGAGAACGCTCAATTTGATCGAGGCGCGTCCAGAAACGCTGGGCCGCCGCCCGCACCTGGTCGGGTTCGTCCCAGACCACGATGGGGCGGTCGAGCAGCGAGAAGACCGAGCCGTTACGCGGCCGCACCATCGGCGCGATGAGCTCCCAGCCCGCGAAGGTTTCGCCCGGCAGTGGGAGGTCGCGGCCGGGATTAGCGGTTTCGCGCATGAGCTCGCCCACTTCCAGCAGCACGTCGCGCGACTTCTGGTATTCCGTAAGTGGTAGCAGAGTGCAGTCCTCGATCTTAAGGACCGAGCGCTGCGATTCCACGTCAAAGCGCCGGATCGATTCTACCTGGTCGCCGAAAAGATCGATCCGCACGGGCTTGGCCGATTCGGGCGAAAAAACGTCGAGTATGCCGCCGCGGACCGAATACTCGCCCACCATTTCGACCGGCTCGCGGCGCTGGTAACCAATGCTTTCCAGGTGCGCGACCACTTCCTCCAGAGGCAGTTCATCGCCCACCCGCAGTTTGAGGGCGAGTTGCCGGTAAAAATCGCCCGGCTCGATGCGCAGCAGCGCCGAGGCCACCGGCAGGATCGTGATCGGCACCCGCTGGGTGGCCAGGCTCCAGAGTCCGATAGCGCGCTGTTCGCAAATCTCCGCGTGCGGCGAAAGGTTTTGCAGCGGCAGAACGTCAAGCGCCGGCAGCAGTTGCGGCTCGGTCCGGTCTTCGGCGGCCAGCAGTTTGAAAAAGGTGTGGACCGCTTCCGACAGTGCTTCAGCCTGTCGATTACCATCTACTACTATTATCAGAGAACGCCCGGTAGTCTGCCACAAAAGAACCGAATAGAGAGCTTTCGCGGTGGTGGACAGGCCCGAAAGGGACGCGCCATCGCCCGTGGCGATGCGGCGAACGGCATCCTGAAAGGAAGGATGCTTGCCCAGGTCCAGAAACAGGTCTCGAACGGCAGGATGGATCAAGGCTGTTTCAGAATTTCTTCTACAATATTAGTTGTTGAGTAATCGGGTTCCAAGGGTAACGCCTCCACCCGGCCTCCGGCGGCCTCGACTTCTTCCCTTCCGGCGATAAAATGGGACCAATCGGCGCCCTTCACAAGCACGTCCGGCAGAAGGGCCGCCACCAATGGTTGGGGTGTCTCCTCATCAAAAAAAGTTACAGCGTCGACCGCCAGAAGAGCTTGAGCGATTTCTGCGCGTTCTCGCTCGTCGAGCAGCGGGCGCGACTCGCCTTTCATCCGGCGCACGCCGGCATCGGAATTGAGCGCGAGCACCAGAACATCCCCCAGGGAGCGGGCCTGTTCGAGGAGCCGGATATGGCCCGGATGCAGCAGGTCGTAGCAGCCGTTGGTGAAGACGACGGTCTTACCCTGCTGTTTCCAGAGCGCGCGCTGGCGCAGCAATTCGTCTCGGCTGTAAAGCGGGGCCACGGTTATCAGTGTAGCAGCCCGACTTTGGCAGAATTTACGTCCGGCGCTATCCGAAGGCAACGGCGAGCTACTGCCGGATTTGCAGGTATTCTGGGCCCGGGAATACCCTACAATCAAAGAACGGAAATGAAATCGCATGACTGAAAGCAGCACGGAAAGTGCGTTGGGGACATGGAGCGCCCTGGAGTGCCCGTACACCATTGAGTATTCGCCCCGGGTGCTGGACGACATCCGTCTGGCGGTGGTGGACGCGTTTTATTCGTTGCCGCGGGGCGGCGCGGAGATCGGCGGCATCCTGCTGGGGCGGTTTGCGGATGGGCGGGTCTCGATTCTGGAGTACCAGGCCCTCGATTGCGAGCACGCCATGGGGCCATCCTTCACGCTTTCGCCGAACGACCTGACGCAACTCGCGGATTTGCTGGCGGCGGCCCAGCAACACCCCGACGGCATGCGGCCGGTAGGCTGGTACCACTCCCACACGCGCAGCGACATTTTCCTTTCGGACGCCGACCAGGACCTCCACAAGCGCTTCTTCCCGGAACCATGGCAGGTGGCGCTGGTTCTGAAACCCAGCACCTTCGAACCAACCAGGGGCGGCTTCTTCTTCCGCGAAGCCGATGGATCGATTCGCGGCTCGGCCAGCTACCAGGAATTCGTGGTGGAGGCACAGCCCATCCGCCAGGTGCCTTCGGGCGCTGCGCCGCAGATGCCTCCCGCGCCGCAACCGCTGCGCAGAGAAGCCGACGTCAGCGGACCGGTGATCACGCTCGTGCCCGAAGCGCAGCCGGAACCGGCGCCGCAGCCCGTACCGCAAGTCGCGCCCGAGCCGGTCGCGCAGGCCGCGCCGGCCCAGGAACAGGCGGCGGAACCGGAACACGAATCGCTGGATCTGCCGGCGCCGCAGTTCTTGCAGATCAAGCCCGATCGGTCGTGGCGCTCGTTGAAAATTGTCGCGGCGTTGGCCTTGGGTGCGGGCTTGGGCAGCGCCGCTTTCGAGACCCGCCAGGTGTGGCTGCCTCCCATGCTGGAAAAGGTATCGCCGATGATGGCGCGGATCCGTCCGCGCCTCCCCAATGAAGCCCCGCCGACAGTGGCGCTGGGCGCGGCCGACGACAACGGGCAGTTGCGGATTCACTGGGATGGCAAGTCGCCCGCCATCCAGAAGGCGGGCGAAGGCGTTCTGGAGATCATCGACGGCGCCGCCCCCGTGCAATCCATTCCCTTGGACCAGACGCATCTCGAAGCCGGCGCATTCACCTACAGCCGCCAGGCGGAGCGTGTGGAAGTGCGGCTGGCGATAGGGGATCAAGTCAAGGAAGTAGCCAGTTTCCTGGGCAAGCTTCCCGAGCACAAACTGCCGCCCGAAGACCCGGCCGTGCGCAAGGAACGCGACGATCTGCGCCAGCAAGCCGCCAAGCTGAAAGGGGACCTGGAATTCCAGGCCGCCAAGACCCGCAGGCTGGAGAAGGCGCTGAACGACGTCAAGGAGCAGCTCGAGAAAGAATCGCAGCGCCGCCTGGCCAACCAACTGCCCGACCCGGTGAAGAAGTAAAATCGCGGATCGCCGCCAAGACCAACTGGTAGCGCCGGCGGTCTTGCCGCCGGTTCTACATCCCCAGCAGTCTGACCGCATTCCCCCCAAAGATCGCCGCACGGTCCGCTTCCGAAAGATCGAGGCCCCGAACGGTCTCGATCATCTTCGGAATGCTGCCGATCTGGTGCGGGTAATCGCTCCCCGCCAGGATGTGGTCCACGCCCGCAAAGCCAATCGCCAGTTGGATGGCCGCGGGATTGAAGTTCACCGTGTCGTAGTAGAACTCGCGCAGATACTCGCTGGGCTTGCGGGGAATATTCGCGCGGCACTCGCTGAAGGCTTCGAATCCGCGGTCCAGCCGCTCGGCCAGGTACGGAATGGCGCCGCCCAGGTGGCAGAGCGCCCAACGGATTTTTGGAAACCGCTCGGGAATTCCGCTGAAGACGATTTTCGCGGCCGCCAGCGTCGTGTCCATCGGGAATCCCACCAGCGGCATCAGCCAGCAATCGGTCATCGCTTCCACCCCCACCGGGTGCGTCGGATGAATGTAGAGCACCGCGCCCAACTGGTTGGCCGCCTCATACAGCGGCAGGAAGCCATCCTCGTTGAGGCCGCTTCCATTCACGTTGCTGAACAACATGGCGCCGCGAAAACCCAGTTGCGTGCAAACGCGCTCGAGTTCCTTCACCGACGCCGCCACGTCGTTGAGCGGCAGTGTCGCCAGCGCCGTGAACCTTCCCCGCTTGGTGCGCGCCACTTCCGCGAAAGCGTCATTCACCAGCGCCGCGAACCGCGCCGCCGTGGCTGGAGTCTCCACGTGCGTGCCCGGCGTGGTCAGGGTCAGCACCTGCGTGTCCACTCCGTGCTCCTTCAGCACCTGCTCGCGGTAATCGATGTCGCGATGGCCCGGCACCGCGATATTGTAATCGCCCGGGTAATAAATGCGCGGGTTGCCGTCGTCATCAATGCTGACTTCCACCGCGCTCGAACCCGAGCGCAGCGCGTCCAGATAAGCCGGCGGATAAAAATGGTTATGAAAATCGACGATTCGCATGTTTCTTTCGCTTCCAGAGGAGGTAGACAGGCAATCCTAACACGACAATCAATAACCCCGTACCGGCCTGCCCCGGGTCGGCCGCAATCTGGATCGCCGCCACCACCACCGACGCCGCCGCGAACAACGCCGGCACCCACCCGTATCCCCACATGCGAAATACCGGCTGGTATCCCGGCCGCGCCCGCAATCGGTACAAGCCCACCGCCATCAGCGCAAAGAACAGCCACTCCGTGTAGACCACCCGCTTGAAAAGCGCTCCATAGGTCATGGTCCCGGCCAGCGCGCACGCCCACACGGCTTGCAGCGCGATGGCCCGCGACGGCGTATGAAAGCGCGCGTGAATCTTACCCATCCAGGCGAACGCCAGCCCCTCGTCGGCCATCGCAAAATAGGTGCGCGGCCCCGCCAGGATCACGCCGTTCAATACGCCGGTGGCCGAAAGGATCACCAGCGCCGAGATCGCCGCCGCCCCGCGCGCGCCCGCCATGGCCATGGCCGCGTCCGCCGCCACCCGCTTCGACGCCGTCACCTGCTCGAGCGGCAGCAGATACAGGTACGCCGCGTTCAACGCCACGTAACAGACCGTCACCACCAGGCACCCGATCAGCAGCGCCCGCGGAATGGTCTTCTCGGGGTCGCGTGTCTCGCCGGCCGTGTACGTCACCATGTGCCAGCCCCCGTAAGCGAACAGCGCCGCGCTCACCCCCAGCACGAATTCGCGGAAGGTCACCGGCGCCGCCGCGCCCGTAGTGCCAGCCGCGCGCGCCGCCGGTCCCACCATCAACACCATCACCAGCAGCACCGCAATCACGGCCACCTTCGCCACTGTCACCACCGTCTGCAGCATGCTGCCTTGCCGCACGCCGAGGTAGTTGACGAACGAAAACAGCAGAATTCCCCCGACCGCCGTCGCCCGGATTCCCCAATCCCCCATAGGCACGAAGTACGCCACGTAACGCGCAAAGATCACTGACGACGCCGCGATGATTCCCGAGTGCGCGCTCCAGAACATCGCCCATCCCCACAGGAATCCGCAGCCCGGCGAAAGCGTCTCCTTCAGAAAAACGTAGACCCCGCCCGTCCGCGGAAAGGCCGACGAGAGTTCCGCGCACACCAGCGCTCCGAACAGCGTCAGGATGCCCGCCGCCACCCATACCGACAGCACGCCCCCCACGCTCGGCACGTGCCGGTTAATCTCTGAAGGCTGCACAAAGATTGACGCGCCGATGATGATGCCCGCCACCATTGCGGTGGCCTGCAACAGGCCGATGGGCCGTTCCAAAGCCGGACGTTTTCCAGGCGCCGTCAAGATGCGCCAGTGTACCACGGCCTTGGAACCGCCCTCGCCAGTTGCTCGGTTTCAGAAGCGCGCTCACGCAGTTCCGGAGCCGGCAGGAACACATGGGGACGGATTGGGGGTAATGTCCCAGATCGCCGTTCGGGGCAACTTCCAGGCTGGATCGCCGGTGGGAAGGGCGAAATCTGTTAGCGGGCCGCTACTGGTAAACGCTCGACGACTCCTGTAGGTGATCGCAGTCGAGGGCACCGGTCGCCGGCACCTCATTGCGTAGGCGAGGTCCAGGTGGAGCGTCGCGGGTTGACACCTGCGGCCCCGGCCTGTTGTCTGGAGTTGGACATCAGACCTGTTTATGCTGTTTACCCTTGTAGCTTTCGGCCTGATTCAGTCTACACCCCTGGAATGACTCCCGCTCCGCCCGACCGCCGCTATCGGACCAAGGAGTTCTAAGGCTCCCGATCCGTCAGCCTCAAAATAATAGAATGGCTGTTTGAAGACGAACTTGGTATCAATCATTGTGATGAATGATGCCCCAAGTCTCTTGCCCAGATTACTGAAGCCCTCCAGCATATAGCGAAACGAATCATCAAGGACTTGCCGCTTCCGCTCCCAGTCTGCTCCAAACGCATCTTCTGAGACCTGAAGGAAAGGCAACAGGCGCGTAACCATCCAGCCCATTTCGGACGAGCGATTGATATACATCACATACGCATCTTGAATGACAGAAGGCCCTATCTGCGGAAGCTTTCCTCTGGATATTTCCCGAAGTTCCTGGGTAAGCGAGACTGAGCCGCCATGCATTTCCATGTGGAAGAAATCGTCCCACTGTTTCAGGTCCTCCTGGACGGCGCCGGATAGACCAGATGTCTTGCCCACCAGACCATGCATGATCCGATGCTCAGCATCTTTCCTGTTTTTGGTGCTCTGTTTCTTGTATTCCTTCGGGTCGACGACAGAAACTGGAGGCGCCCCGATGATTCCTGAAAAGGTAATCATATTGCGGGCTATACCGGCGAGCATGAAGGCTCTGTCCTTGATGTCACGCATCAGCGCATACGCATCCAGGGGATAGCCTTTTATATACAGAATCTCGCACGCCCGAAAGCGGCGAAACAGATTGAAGAAGGCTACGAGCGCGATCGGATAGTTGATGCGATCCTTCGGCCAGCCGCCGGATACGATCTGATCGTTCGTGAGGGATAACGTGTCGATGAAAAAGCTTTGGAAGGAATCGAGCAGGACATTCTGTCCGCGGAACGTCCCAACCAGATAGTTGCCGGCTGCGTTTTCGGAACTATGTACCGTTAGTAGGCTACCGCCGACCAGCCCGTTCACCGTAAAGGTATCGGCGAGCCTGTCTTGCCATTCATTTATCGTCATTCTCTGGGAGTCGGGCATCGTTCATGGACCTTGACTCGCTAGACCGTCAGAGCAGGCAGCGCGATGTTCGCGTTCTTCTGCACAACCAGCTCACGCAGTCTTACTAGGTCTTTCGTCCCGATGTGTCCACAGGGCACCTTACTCTTGTTTTGATAAATAGCGCCGTTGCCTAGGTGCAGTTTGAGCGCACGCGAATAGCAATGTGCATGTGGATTTGAGGGGAACGGATCAGCATCGTACCTGTGAACCGTCCATTTTTCTCCCTTTAGCTTCACGTCTGCTTCTGTTAGGAAAAGTGGAACGCCGGCTGGTATGATCGACTCTTCCACCACAATCTCGCAGAGCTTTTCAGGCCGCAGCCGAACGAAATCGCAATCGCTCAGCAACGAAAGAATCTGAGCGCTGTCGATATCCCGATCCAGAAGGTCGTATATCTCATCGAGCCCCAAAACAGTGATCAGGCCATTTTCGACATCGCGTCTCGTGATGATCTGGCCTCGCGATTCGCTCAGGGCCGTCGAGGATACATCGAGCGCAATGTTCGTCGCGGTGATTCTCCTGTCGAGAACCTCGAAGGGCGTCTGATCGAGATTGAACGGTTTTCCCAAGGTCCTAATTTTATCACACCATTCGCTTCTTATTCGCCCTGCTTCGCGTGGCAATCTGACCGGGCGAGCGGCCTTCGCCAAGTTGGCATCGGGAGCCGACGTGGCAGTCTAGAATCTGCAATTGCAGAGCCGATTATTGCCGCCCGACAGGTTCAAGTCCCCCCAGACCACCAAGCCGCCATGATCACTCCCCCCATGTCCTGTTCTGGGAAACTTGCCGATGACTCTCGAGACACGCCCGCCACGCTAACACAGCCAACCGCCGCACTCAGCCGGCTGTGATCTCGTTACGAGCGAAGGGCCTCTTCGACCGCCTTTGGGTTTTTTGCAATGACGAGAAGTAATACACGCGCGGGTCCTTCCGGTCGACGATGACCCTGTTCCCAGTTTTGGATCGAATCCAGCGAGAATCCAAACTTCGCGGCAAACTGCGTTTGGCTCAGCCCCATCCTGGCACGCAGTTTCCGCACGTCCACCTGCCGCGCCGGCACGTAGGTGACTCGCACACGGACAGGCTTGCCTTGCACCCAGTCGCGCGCCTGCTGTGCGCTCCGAAGCAACTTGTCCCCCAACGAACTTCCTTCCCGCGGCTTCCGTCGGCTGGCTGGTCTCATTTCAGTTTCTTCTCCTTCCAGTCCGATTTCAGCGCGCGCAGTTGCCCGGTCAGGGCCACCCGCTGCCGCGCCGATAAATCGGTTTGGACATTCTTCGCGTAAATCGCCATCAGGAACAAGGGAACGTCGATGTTGTGAAAGTAGTAGATCACTCGCGAACCGCTTCGTTTGCCCTTACCCTTCGCGGTCCATCGTAGCTTGCGCAGCCCGCCAGTCTGCGGTATCAAATCGCCCGCTTCGGGATACAGGGCAACATACAAAATCAAGTCGTCATGTTCATCTTCTGAAAGTATGCCCTTCACATCGGCCAGGAACTCTTCCGTTTCCACGACCGCGATCATCTCGCTCACTCCTCCAGTATACGCCAACGACGGACAGGTGCCGCTACGCCGAAAAGAGCCGTCATGACGGCCCACGCATCTCTTGATGGCACGGCCCTTACTGCACCGACGGCGCACCCGGCCCATGAAGCCGGTCGCCAAGGCCGAGGAAAGCCGCCAGCCCCTCATCCACCGCGGCGATTTCTTCCCGCACAAGCTCCCCAAACACCCCCCGGATCCTCCGATCGACAAAGCTCCTCACGACGGCGCAGATCGAGCAGGGTTACAGTCATTGTTACCGCAGAGACGCGGAGGAAACTGAGAAATTGGGAGAAACGGGGACAGTCTCCATTTTTACTGGGCCGGCGGCGCGCCCGGCCGATGAAGCCAGTTGCCGAGGCCGAGGAAAGCCGCCAGCCCCTCATCCACTGCGCCGATCTCTTCCCGCGCAAGCTCCCCAAACACCCGCCGGATCCTCCGCTTATCGATCGATCGCAGATGATCGATCAGCGCGAAGGACTTCTTGGCGAGACCGCTCGGACCAGGTGCGAGCGGCGGATAAAGGAGTCCTTCGCCAGCAGTCCCTGTTACCGGCGCCACGCACACCAGCGGAAAGCGCTGATCGCTGATCACGTCCGGATCGCTCACCACCACAAGGCCTCGTGCCATGCTGTTCGTGACCGGCTGCGGGGTCAAGCTCCACCAGGACTACGGCGCCTCGGCCGAGTCTCACTCGCTCCCCTCCACCCAGCCCTCGCCGGGCACCCATCGAACCGCATCGCCAGCCCTGCTGTCGACCAGTGCCTCGCCATCTTCCTCGGGCAAGCTGCGCGTCCAGGCCTCAAGTCCCTCATCGGCGAGCTCAGCGCTTTCGGGGTGAGGGTGCCGCAATGATCGACGCAGCTCCTCGCGACGGCGATGATCGAGTTCATGGCGGACGGCCTCCGCGACGAACTTGCTGCGGCTCTTCTCCCGCCGGTCAATGTCTCTGACGAGGTCCCCCGGCAGGGTTACGGTCACACGTTCGACGTCGGCCATTTTCATGCTCCCAGTATGATCATACTAGGGCTATGCTTTAAGCCGCGAGCCCTGCTCCGCGCTCATTAGCTTCACCAGAGCCTTCGCACCGGGCCGCGACCGTAGGGGAGCGTCGGCTCGGAATACGCAACCGAACTTCCGAACACCCTCCCTAAGCTGCTACAGTAGGCCGAAGGAATCCCGATGGACGCTACCGTTCAACCTCAGTATCGCTTCTGCGCCGAATGCGGCCGGCCGACCCTGCCCGACGAGCTCGCCAGTTTCGGCGGCCATATGGTCTGCCCGGAGTGCAAGAACACCTACGTCCAGAAACTCCGCGAAGGTGTCGCGCCCGGCGCGCGCGCGTTCCGCTTCGGCGGCTTCTGGATCCGCTTCGTGGCCTCTCTCCTCGACGGCATCATTATGGCCGTGGTGGTCGGCATTTTTAGCATGCTCATCTTCGGCTCCTTCATGCCTCGCTTCGTGCGCAGCAGCAACCCCACGCCCGATGAAGCTCTCGCCATGATCGGCCCCATGCTGGGTGTGATCGGCGCCAGCATGCTATTGAATGTGATCGTGGGCTGTTCCTATGAAACTTTCTTCATCGCCCGCCTCGGCGCCACCCCCGGCAAGATGGCGCTGGGCCTCAAGGTCGTGCGGCCCGATGGCGGCCCCATCACCGTCGGCCGCGCTGCGGGCCGCTACTTCGCCAAAATGATCAGCGGGATGATTCTGATGATCGGCTACATCATCGCCGGCTTCGATTCCCAGAAGCGCGCCTTGCACGACATGATCTGCGATACCCGCGTCATCAAGAGCCAGGACTGACGCTGCCCCCATGCCGCTCCTCTGCGCCCGCTGTCAAATGCCTCTGCCCCAGTGGGAACTCGCCAGCTCCGACGGCGCCCGCTGCACTTCCTGCTGGTCGCTCAACACCGTGCGCGCTTTTCCCGCCATGTTTCGCGAGGCCGCCCCGCCGGCGCGCCCGGCGGTTGCCCTGGATGGCGAAGCCGCCTGCTTCGACCATGCCGGCAAGCGCGCCGTGGCCGCCTGCAACCAGTGTGGCCGCTTCGTCTGCGACCTCTGCAAGGTGGAATTCCGCGGCCAGGTCTGGTGCCCTTCGTGCGTGGCGGCCGGCAGCGGCGCCGCCCGCGCCGCCCATCCCGATTCCTCGCGCGTCCTCTACGATTCCATCGCTCTCGCCGCGCCCATTCTTTCCCTGATCTGCTTCTGGCCCATCACCACGCTTACCGCGCCAGGCACCCTGGTCTTTGCGCTGGTCAAATGGAAACAGCCGCTCAGCCTGGTCCGCCGCAGCCGGTGGCGATTCGTAGTAGCCATCGCGATCGCGCTCGCCGAACTCATCGCCTGGCTCTGGCTGCTGGCCTATTGGATACAACGCCTGAGGTCGGGGCACTGACCATGGAACCGGCCATCGCTCAACCCTCCACGCCATACCGCAAGCTGCCCGGCCGGCTCCGCGGCATGGGTTACGGCGCGAGCGTCTGGATGGCTCCCGACCACCTGTTGCTGGTGAACACCCGCATGTTTCGCGAAGATTACAAGCGTTTTTATCTGCGCGATATCCAGGCCATCGTCATGGCCACGCGCCCGCGGTTCCTCATCTCCACCCGCTCCCTGGCCGTCGCCTTTGCCTGGTTGTTCCCGTGGATCTTCTGGGTCCTTTTGCCCGCCGGCTTCGGCATCGCCTGGTGGGCCGTAGCCGCCATAATAGTCGGTACGTGGCTGGTATTCTCGTTCTTCTTTAGCTGCACCTGCCGCCTGTACACGGCCGTCAGCAACGACCCGTTGCCGTCGCTCTATCGCACCTGGACCGCGCGTAAATTCCTGAACGAAGTGAAACCCTGGATCGACGAAGTGCAGGGCTCGCTCGATGCCAACTGGGCCGAGGCCGTCGAAAGCCGCGCGGCCGGCCCGGTTGAAGCCGCCCCGCCAACTGCGCCGGCCGCCGCTGCGCCGGCCCTCCGAACCCACACCACCGCCTGCCTGGTTCTGGTCGTCAGCCTCCTGGCGGAGGCCACGCTGGACCTCCTGACTCTCCACTCTGTCTCGACCGCCGTCACGTGGATTCTCACCGGCCTCAGTCTCGTCCAGATCTCGAGCGCGATTCTCGTCATGATCGAACGCCAGCGACGCATTCTGCGCGCCGCCATGCAGCGCGTGGCCGTCGCCGCTCTGGTTGTGCAAGGCCTCGGCTATTACGTCGCCACCACCTCCGCGGCCTTCGTCAACCCGGGCCGCTTCGTGGGCGCCAGCGCGTTTTCGCGCCTCATGCTTCCCCAATTCATCCTGTTGCGCGAGATCTCTTCCGCCATATACATTGTGCTGGCGTTGATCGGTCTGGCCATCATTCTCCTGCCCGCCGCCGGCCGGCCGCCGGATATCATAGAGAACTGAGGAGCCGACGTGACTCCCCCGGTGCTCGAGCAACGCTGCTGGAACCACGAAGACCGCGAAGCCGTCTGCCGCTGCCCGCGGTGCGGCCGGTCCTACTGCCGCGAGTGTGTCACCGAGCACCAGTCCCGGCTGCTCTGCGCCGCTTGCCTCCGGTCGGTGGCGAACCAAAACCGGTCGCGAAGCCGCATCTTCCGCCGCTTCCTGCCCGCCGGCATGGCGCTGGCCGGCTTCGTTCTGGCGTGGTTCGTTTTCTATGGCGCGGGCGAGGCGCTCCTCGAATCCACCGCCCACATGGAGCAATCGATATGGCAAAGCCATTGACCCGCGATGGCGCCGTACCGTTGCTCGAAGACGCCGTCCACCTGCTCCGCCGTGCGCCGCTTTCCACCCTGCTCTGCCACCTGGTGGGTAGCGCCCCTCTGGCGCTCGGCTGGCTGATTTTCTGGAGCGACGTCACCAACACTCACACTTCCAATTCCACCTGCGCCATCGAATCCATGGTGCTCGCCCTGCTGCTCGCCTGGATGAACTGCTGGCGCGCCGTCTTCGCCGGCCGTCTCCGCCGCCAACTCAGCGGCGCGGCCGATGCGCCGTGGTCCTGGCGGCGCGTCTGGAACCTGCTCGCCGGTCAGGCATTCCTCGGCTCGACGCGCCTCATCGCCGTCCCCGCTGCCGCGCTGATCGTTTTCCCCTTCGCTTGGGTGGTAAGCTTCTATCGCAGCGCGACCGCGCTCGCCGACCGCGACGATCTCGACGTCCTGCAATTAATCGCCCAGGCCCGTCACCTGGCCGGCCTGCAAAAACGCCAAAGCTGGTCCGTGCTTCCCATCCTGTTTTTCCTGGGGTTGCTGGTGACCGTCAACCTGGCGCTGGCCCTCGCCGTGCTGCCCCAACTCGTCCGCATCTTCACCGGATACGAATCCGACTTCTCCCGTTCCGGCGTCTACTTCATCTTCAATCCGCTCTTCCTGCTTTCGGTCGTCTCCGTTTCCTGGATGGTTTTCGACCCCTTCACGCAAGCCGTCTATTGCGTGCGCTGCTTCCACGGCGAATCCATCACCAGCGGCGAGGATCTTCGCGCCGGCCTCCGCGCGCTCGTGGCCTCCGCCCTTGTGCTGCTGCTGTTGCTGGCGCCGTTCCATTCCGCCGCCGCCGTTTCGCCTCAGGACCTGGAAGCCTCCGTCCGCAAAGCCGTCCTCGCTCACGAATACGATTGGCGTCTGCCGCCGCCCGGCGCTGCCGCCGATCGGCCCGTGTCCTGGTTCGTCAAAGTGACCGACCGCATTGTCGATTCGCTCAGCGCCGCCAAAGACGCCATCGGCAACTTCATTCATTCGCTGTTCGATTGGCTGAAGCGCCAGTTGGATTTGATTCCCTCAGCTCCGCCCGGCGCCTTGCCTTCGACCGGTCTGCACCACGGCATCTCTATCTTGATCGCCGCCGTGGTCCTGTTTGCCGGGTGGATTGCCTGGCGCCGCCGCTGGTTTGGGCGAGCGCGTCCCAAAATGACCGCCGTCCACTCCCTGCCCGCCATCAACTTGGAAGCCGAAGATCTCACCGCCGATCGCCTCCCCGAAGAGAGCTGGCTCGACTTGGCCGCGCGCTCGCTCGAGGAGCGCAACTTCCGCTCCGCCCTGCGCGCCTTCTACCTCGCGAACCTGGCATGGCTCGGCCGCCGCGAGCTCCTCGCCATTCATCCCGGCAAGACCAATCACGAGTACGAAATCGAGCTCCGCCGCAAGGCTCGCTCGTTCGCCGAAGCGCGCCGCCTGTTCTCCGTCAATGTGGCCGCGTTTGAGCGCGCCTGGTATGGCCTCCACGAAGTGACCGCCGCTGACGCCGACGAATTCCGCCGCCGCGTTGACGCCATGAAACAGGGAGTTCCCGCATGAGCTCCGGCATGCGCGCGTCATTCCTCTTCATTCTCCTGGCGGCTGCTTTCACCTATGGCCTCATCCGTCTTTTCAGTTTTCAATTCGCCTCCGGCGAAGTCTATCCCGAACTCTCCAGCCTGCGCGCCGATCCCGCCGGAGCCAAGCTTCTCTACGACACCCTGGCGCTGACGCACGGCATCAAAGTTTCGCGCAACTACCTGCCGCTCGACTCGCTCGATGAAACCGGCGCGGCGGTCTTCCTGCTGGCTTCGAACCCCGGCACATTCGACGATGAGACTTACCTCAAGATGCTCGAATCGCTCGCCGGCCGCGGCAATCGCCTGGTCGCCGCCATGGACTGGCAATACCGCGACGCTCCCAGCGGCGGCAAGGAGCTGAATTCCCGCTGGCATGTCCGCTTCGCGATCGATCCGGACAAAGCGCACACCCACCATCTCTACATCGCCGAGGCTACCGGCTGGCAGGTGGTGGACCAGGTCGCCGGCAAACTGCTCGCCGTGGAGCGCGCGTTCGGCAAGGGAACGGTGCTTTTCCTCTCCGAATCCGACGCCTTCACCAACCAGTCCACCGCCGCCATGGATCGCCTCAACGCCGTCTCCACCGCGATCGGCTCGAGTAACCAGGTGATTTTTGACGAGGAGCACTTCGGCATCGCCGAATCCGGCAGCGTGGTCGGCCTGGCGCGCCGCTTTCGCCTGGGCGGCATGTTCATCGGGCTGGCCATCTGCGCCGCGCTGTTTCTGTGGAAGAGCGCCTCGGCTTTTCCTCCGCCCGCTCCGGCCGCCCCCGTCGAGCGCCTCGCCGGCCGCACTTCCCTTTCCGGATTGCTCACCCTGCTCCACCGGCACATTCCCCCTCGCGATCTGGCCCCCGCCTGCTGGCGCGAATGGCTCTCCACCCATCGCCGCGACGTCTCCCCCGAGTGTCTGCGCGGCGTCCAGACCGTTCTGCGCGACCGCGCCGCCCGCCCGCTCGAAGCCATGCGCGAAATCCAAACCGTCTTGCAAGTGAAAGGACCGCTTTGAACCTCGATCAATTCCAAACCGCCACCGAGAACATTCTGGCCGGCATTCGCAAGGTGATCATCGGGCAGGATGAAGTTATCCGCTATGCGCTGGTGGTGGTGCTCACCAACCAGCACGCCCTCATCGAAGGCGTCCCAGGTCTCGGCAAGACGCTTCTGGCGCGCACCCTGGCCGCCGCGCTGGGCTGCGATTTCAAACGCATCCAGTTCACGCCCGACCTGATGCCCGCCGACATCACCGGCACCAACATCTTCAACTTGCAGCGCAACGAGTTTTCGCTGGTCAAGGGCCCGCTCTTCACCACCTTTCTGCTGGCCGACGAAATCAACCGCGCGCCCGCCAAGACGCAATCCGCGCTGCTCGAAGCCATGCAGGAACGCACCGTCACCATCGACCGCGAAACCCACCGGCTCTCTCCCAACTTCACCGTCTTCGCCACCCAGAACCCCATCGAATCCGAAGGCACCTACCCGCTTCCCGAGGCGCAGAAGGATCGCTTCATGCTCAAGATTCCGATGACGTGGCCCACCAGCGCAGACGAGCTGTCGCTCGCCCGTCGCAGCCTGGACGATTCCGCCCCCGAGGCCGTTTTGCAACGCGGCGAAGTCCGCCAGTGCCTCACCGAGTCCGAGCTGGTCTCCATGCGCGAAGCCCTGGCGCAGATCAACGTCAGCGATCAACTGGTGGATTACGCCGTGCAGGTGGTGCGCCGCACGCGCACCGACGACGCCATTCTCTCCGGCGCCAGCCCGCGCGCCAGCCAGGGCCTGCTGCGCGCGGCGCGCGCCTGGGCCGCTCTTTCCGCCCGCGATTTCGTCAGCCCCGACGACATTCGGGCCGTCGCTTCCCCCGTGCTCGAGCACCGCCTGTTGCTCCGCCCCGAATCCGAACTCGAGGGCGTCCGCACCGCCGAGGTGCTCGACCGCATCCTGCATGAGGTGCCGGTGCCTCGATGATCGTTCCCTCTCAGCGCTTGATGCTGGTGGCCGCGGTGGTGGTGGTGCCGCTGTCGACCGCCGCCGGCTTCGTGCCCGGCCTGGCGCTGCCCTGCGTCATCACTCTTGTGCTGTTCGCGGCTGTAGCCGCGGCCGATGCCGTTCGCTCGCTCGATCGCCTCGATGCGATCGGGCTGCGCACGCCCGCTTTTCTCCGGCTCACTAAGGACGTCCCCACGCACCTGCCCGTCTTCATCGACAACCGCTCGCCCCACCCCATCGCGCTCCGGCTCAGTGCCGTCATGCCCGATGGCGTAGCCTCCGAATCTCTCATCGAAGACGTCCTCGCGCCCGCCGGTGCTTCCTGCTTCGATTGGCAGGCCACCGGAATCGCGCGCGGCGATCATCCGCTCGCGGCCCTGCATCTCGAAGTCGCTTCGCCCTTCGGTCTGTGGCTCGCCCGCGCCGCGCGCGCGGCCGCCTGCGCCCTGCGCGTCTATCCCAACTTGCGCGACCGCTCCACCGCCGCGCTCTTCCTGAAGCGCGCCGATGCCGGCCCGCGCGCCCACCGCCTGCTGGGAAAAGGGCGCGAGTTCGACAACCTCCGCCAGTACATGCCCGGCGATAACTTCGAAGACATCTACTGGAAAGCCACCGCGCGGCGCCATTTCCCCGTCGTCAAGCTCTTCCGCGCGGAGCATGCCCAGGAAGTCTATGCCATCATCGACGCGTCGCGCCTCTCCGCGCGCGACGACATCCTCGAAAGCTACGTCAACGCCGCGCTCCATCTGGCCCTGGTGGCCGAACGCCAGGGCGACCGCTTCGGGCTGCTCACGTTCAGCGACCGCACCCACCGCTTCCTGCGCGCCGGCAATGGCGTCAACCACTTCCGCCTCTGCCGCGAAACCATCTACAACCTCCAGGCCCGTAAAGTGAGCCCCGATTTCCGCGACGTCTTCACCAACCTCCAGTTGAATCTGCGCCGCCGCGCCCTGCTGGTGTTTTTTACTTCGCTCGACGACGCGCTGCTGGCCGAGACGTTCGAGCGCGAAATTTCCCTGCTGGCGCGGCGTCATGTCGTCCTGGTGAACGTCACGCGGCCCTCCATCGAGCCGCTGTTTGCCGGTGAGCCGGCTCCCGACCTCGACGCGCTCTACACCGGCTTGGCCGGCCAGATGCTCTCCAACCGCCTGCGCCACTTGGGCCTGGCGCTGGGCAATCGCGGCGTCCGCCTTTCCACCGTGGACTCGCTGCGCATCAAGACCCAGGTGACCGCCGAATACCTGGAAGTGAAGCGGAGGCAACTGCTGTGATCATCGACCTTCCCCGCTTCGTCGCCGCCGAGCGCGCCTATTGGGACGAACTCGCCCTCCTGCTCGCCCGCCTCGAAACCGAACCCGAGGCCCGTCTCTCGCTGCCCGAAATCCAGCGGCTGCATTACCTCTATGAACGCAGTTCGGCCGATCTCGCGCGCCTCGACACCTTCTCCACCGAACCCAACCTGCGCGCCTACCTCGAATCGCTGGTGGCGCGCGCCTATACCGAAATCCACGAGACGCGCGCGCCCGTCAAACTCCGCTGGAAATCGGTGGTGCTGGCTTTCCCGCGCGCCTTCCGCCGCCACCAGGCTGCGTTTCGCCTGTCGCTCGGCGTCACCCTGCTGGGCTGCGCCTTCGGATGGTTCGCCATCCGCATGGATCCCCACGTCAAGGCCGTGCTCATGCCGTTCGCCGCCCTGGACAGCTCTCCCGCCGAGCGCGTCGCCAAGGAAGAAAGCGCCAAGACCGACCGGCTGCGCGGCGAAAAGGCCTCCTTCTCCGCCGATCTGATGACCCACAACATCCACGTCACCGTGCTCACCCTGGCCTTCGGCATGACCTGGGGCGTGGGAACCCTGATTCTCCTTTTCTATAACGGCGTCATCCTGGGAGCGGTAGCCGCGGATTACATCGGCGCCGGATTCGGCGCCTTCCTCACCGCCTGGCTGCTGCCGCATGGCTCCATCGAGATTCCCGCCATCCTGCTGGGCGGCCAAGCCGGATTCATCCTGGCCGGCGCGCTCATCGGCTGGGGCGGGCGAACGCCGCGCACCGAGCGTCTCCGCGCGGTCGGGCCCGATCTGTTCGCCATCATCGCCGGCGCCGGCGCGCTCCTCGTCTGGGCCGGCATCGTCGAAGCGTTTGTCTCGCAATACCATCGGCCCGTGCTGCCCTATAGCCTCAAAATCGCCTTCGGCGCTTGCGAGCTTGCGGCGCTCACGGCATTCCTGGCGTGGGCCGGCCGCGAATGAAAGCCCCGCGCCAATCCCGTCTCTCCATCGAAACCCCCGAAGGCGTGGTCTTCTCCTTCGAGCTGGCCACCCCGGTTTCGCGCGCCCTGGCCTGGGCCATTGATGCAGCCGCCATCGTCGCTGCCGGCTACGTCGTCGGCCAGGTCTGCGCGGCCGCCAACCTCTTCAGCCAGGATGTCGCCACCGCCGTGACCACCGTGCTCTACTTCGTCATTTCGGTGGTCTACGGCATTCTGCTGGAGTGGCGCTGGCGTGGCCAGACCATCGGCAAGCGCGTCATCGGGCTGCGCGTTCTCGACATCCATGGCATGCGCCTGCAGCTTTCGCAGATCGTGCTCCGCAATCTGCTGCGCCTGGTGGATACCCTGCCCGCCTTTTACCTGGTGGGCGGCATCGCGTGCCTGTTCAGCCGCAACGCCCAGCGCCTGGGCGATCTGGCGGCCAACACCATCGTGGCCCGCGAGCGCAAGCCCGAAGAGCCCGATCTCGACGAAATCGCTCCCGCCAAATACAATTCTCTGCTAGCCTATCCGCACCTGGCCGCGCGTCTGCGCAGCCTGGTGACCCCCGAAGCCGCCGCCATCGCGATCCAGGCCGTCACCCAACGCGACGGCTACGATCCCATCGCGAGAATAGCGCTCTTCGCGGAGCTGGCCGCTCACTTCCGTTCGCTGGTCGAGTTCCCCGAGCAAGCTTTGGATGGCGTGACCGACGAGCAATACGTGCGCAGCGTTCTGCGGGTCATCTACACGGGAGCAGGCCAGTGAGGCCGGCGCCGGGAAGCCGCACACCCCCCCGCGCCAGCCATGCGACGAAAAGCTTGAAAACCGGGGACGGCACCTTCATGGAATCAGGCGTAGCTTTTTTCCGTGGGCCAGACGGAGTACGCCAAAGTCACGCCGGTCCAGGGTGAACATCATTTCAATCCCTTCACGGTTTGCCAGGTGAACCAGCGATGCATCGGCAAGCTGTATCCGCAAGCCTTCATACTTGGCGAGGATCGCGGCAATGGCGGTTAGATCCGTCTCGCCCAGAGGAACAAGCTCAAAGGGGCGGCCATGGAAAGAGGACAGCAGTTTCCGGATCGCCTGGGGATACGCACGCAAGAGCCACGCCGCCTCGGTAATCACGGGCCAACAAGTGAGCAGCGGACCCCTGATGTGATGAAGGCGCTCGACACACGCTTCATGGTGCTCATCGGATTCCGACAGGATGGCCACAATCGGGCCGGTATCTACCAGCACCTGTCCGGTCAAGAGCCACCGAATCCGTCAAAGTACTTTGGGTTCGTGCTGAGGTCCCGAGTTGTCCCCTTCACGGCCCCAATCAATCCAGACTTCTTCGCATGTTCGTACGCGGTGAGTGAAGCCTCCTCCGTCGCGAGTTGCAGTTCCACCGCGCCGCGAACCAGGTCGGACTCGCGCGTTCCGCCACGCCGGGCAGCGGCCTTAAGCCGCCGGCGCATCTCAGGGGAGAAGCGCACGGTAATGCGTTGATCTTTCATATGCCCGTCTGACATTCTATCAGATCTGTCCGACATCAACGCGTTCCGCCCGCTAGAACGGCGGCAGCCACGCGTCCGCCAGCCGCGTGATTACCCTTTGCTCCTCGGCGGAAAAGCGCGCTTTGAACGCCGGACTGTTCAGGAACCGGCCCCGGTCCGCATCCGGCAGATTCTGCAACCGGGCCAGCGCCTGGCGGACCAGGGCCCGCCGGTCCGCCGGCAATTCCTGTGCCTCTTTCAGCAACCCGCGCACTTCCGCCCGCTGCTCCGGCGGCAGTTGCTCAAATCGCTCCAGCCGCCGCAACTGGATGGCTTGTTGTGCCTTCGGCAGCCCATCGAACCACTCGACCAGCTTGCGCGCGCTCTCCTGCTGTTGCGGATTCATTTGTTCGAAGGCGCGCTCGCGCTGCTCCGGAGTCATGCGAAACAGCCGAGTGGCCGGATTGGCGGGATTCACCAGGCGCTGCGCAACCTTCGGCACTCCGCCCTTTGCCGCGTTCATCTTCACCACCGCCGGACCCGGCGGTGGCGGCTCTTTCGCCGCCGGCTTCTGGTCACACAAGCCGGCAACCGCTCCGAGCAGCAGCACTGCTCCCAACTCAACCCAGCGGTTCATGCCCGTCACATCCTCGGTTCGGCGCTATCCGCCCGCACCAGGTGGTTGAAGTCGAGCAGCATTTGCATATCATCCAGCGCGACCTGCACCTGTTCGGGGCCGAAAGTCTCCACTTGCGCCGATTCCTGCGGCGGCTCGACCGGCGTCACCGCCGTCCGCTCCAGCGCCAACCCCGCCAGAATCATGACGCCCGCCGCCGCCGCCACCGGCACGGCATGGTGCATCACTTGTCCCGTCAGCCGCGTCCACCACGAAGCCGGCGCCTGCTCGATCCGCGCAAACAGGCGGCGGTCGAAATCCATCGAAACCGGCTCCGCTTCCCACGCTTCCAGCGCCTGCCACACCATTTTCTGGCTCTGCGCGAACTCGCGGCAGCGAGCGCAGCTTTCCACGTGCGCTTCGAGCGCCGTGGCGGCTTGAGGCGCAAGCCTTCCCGCCGTATACTCCAGCAGCAATTCCGATGCTTGCCGTGCTTCCATCGGGCAGTTCATTTCGATCTCTTTCTTCCCTATGCCATATGGGCCAAGCGGGCGCGCAGCGTTTCATACGCCCGGAATAACAATGACTTTACCGCCGATTCCGAACAGCTTAGCACCTTCGCAATCTGCGAATACTCCATCTCTTCGTACTTGTGCATCAGCACCGCGGCGCGCTGCTTCTGCGGCAGCGTCGCTACCGCCCGGCGCACCTCATCCAGCCGAACCTGATACACCATCCTTTGCTCAACCGTCGGCCGCGCGTCCGAAACCTGCCTCGCCGGGATGTCCGGCGATTCGTCGTCCAGCCTCTCCTGAAACTTCTCATTCTTCCCATCGCGAAGCGCATTCAAGGCCAGATGCGTCGCAATGCGGAACAACCACGTTGTAAACTTCGCGCTCGCTTCGTAACTCTCCCTCGACCGGTACACGCGCAGAAAGACCTCCTGCGCCAACTCCTCGGCAACCGCGTGATTCTGTACCATCCGATACAGAAAGTGAACCACCGGCGTGCGATGCTTTTCCAGCAGCACGCCAAAGCTCGCTCCATCCCCGCCCTTGACCCGGAGCATCAACTCCGCGTCGTAGTCCAGGGTCATTGCCAAAGCCCCCATATCTCTCTGAACCCGTTTTTCCATCGCGGGTTGCGGTTATTCGCCCTTGAGCGATCGCTCCATCAGCCGTTGGATCGCCACCCGCGGCGCCAAGGCCGAGTGCATCATCTCGAACATCCGCTCGGCGATCGGCATTTCCACCGAATAGCGCCTTGCGAGATCAACTGCGGCATTTGTAGTTTTAATGCCTTCCGCCACCATTCTCATGGAGTGCACAATGTCATCCAGCTTCCTGCCGTGCGCCAACTCCACCCCTACCATCCGGTTCCGGCTCAATTCTCCATTGCAGGTCAAGACCAGATCACCCAAACCAGCCAACCCCGCCATGGTCTGCGCGCGCCCGCCCATCGCCACCGCCAGCCGCGTCATCTCCGCCAGCCCCCGGGTAATCAGCGCCGCCATGGGGTTATCTCCTAACCCTAATCCATGCAATACGCCAGCGCCAATTGCGACGATATTCTTGATTGATCCACCAATTTCTACACCAATAGGATCAGAAGACGTATACAACCGGAATGCCGGTCCGGAAAAAGCCGCCTGAACGCGTTCCGCCAAGCTTTCATCGGTCGATGCTACTACTAATGCCGTTGGCTGCCCGGCGGCGACCTCCTTTGCAAAGGTCGGCCCCGAGATCACGGCCACCGGAGGCGCCATCCGAGGCGCCAGAACGGTGCTAATTACCTCCGACATCCGTAGCAGCGTCCCGTTCTCCAGCCCCTTGGTCGCGCTCACGAACGCCATCCGCTCCGTCAAATGCGGCAGCATCTGCTCGTAAAGGTGCCGCACCAGGTGCGAAGGCATCACGCTCAAGACGATTGAGGCATCCTCCAGGGCCGCCCCCAGGCTGTTTGTAACTTCCACATTAGCAGGCAGTTGGAACCCAGGGAGATAAATGTCGTTTTCGCGGCTGGCGGCCATCCGCGCTGCCAGGTCGGTCTCATAGACCCACAGCCGGACGCGTTCAAACCGCGGCCCCAACGCCATCCCGAGCGCCGTCCCCCAACTCCCCGCCCCAATGATCGCGAGTTTTTTCAAGCCTTCGGCGCTCCAAATGTGAATTTGTGCTCCGTACCGGCGTGCAGCCTTTCAATATTACTTCTATGCTTGTAGATAATAAAGCCCGCCGCCAGCAGGCTCGCCGCCACCACCGCCGGTTCCGGCTTCTGAATCAGCCACACCGCCAGCGGAAAGGTCGCCGCGCCCACAATCGACCCCATCGAAATGTGCCGGGTCCAGGCCACCACCACCGTAAAGACAACCAACACCGCTCCCAGCGCCACCGGCGTCAGACAGAGAAATGCCCCCACAAAACTGGCCACGGCTTTGCCGCCCTTGAACTTCAGAAACACCGGGTAAGCGTGCCCCGCCATCACAGCCAGCGCCGCCAGGCTCTCGCACGCCGCGCCGCCGTCGGTGAGCCGCCCGGCGATCCACACCGCCAGGTATCCCTTGCCGATATCCAGCAGCAGCGTCGCCACACCCGCCGCGCGGCCTGTCGTCCGGAGCACGTTCGTCGCCCCGATATTGCCGCTCCCCGCCGCGCGGACATCGCCGCCCGTCTTCCATTTCACCAGAAGGTAGCCGAACGGGATGGCGCCCAAAACATAGGCGATCGCCGCCGCCAGAATTACCATCGTCACGTTGTAAAAGGAAACTCCGCAAGTTTAGTGTACACGGAACCGCCCGGCTGCAAGCGGCTGCGGTACAGAAAGAAACGGCGCGCCGCAAAGCGTCCGAATTCTATATTGGCGAGCCCATGAACGGCCGCGTGCAGCCGCCCCAAATCCGCCCGTTCCTTGATCCGCGCCAGCGTCAAGTGCGGCGAATAGGCTCGTTTCTCCGGCTCCACTCCCAACCGCGCCGTCGCCTCGTCGGTATCCGCGGCCAGTTGCGCCAATCCCGGCGCCTCCACCCCGCACCAGAACACCCGCGGCGCGCGCGCGTTGGGAAAGAAGCCCACCTTCCGGACGGCCACCTCAATCGCCGCCCGCGCTTCGACCCCCGCAAGCGCCCGCTTCAACTCTTCCAGCCGCTGATCCGGCCACTCCCCGATGAACTTAGTGGTGATGTGCAGATTCGCCGGCGCGCTCCACGCGATGCGCGCCGCCGGACGCAGTTCGCCGAGCAGCCGTTCGAGATTCCCCACCACGTCTTCCGGCAGATCGATGCCCGTGAACAACCGCATCAACCGCCATTGTACAGTAGGGACGAATGGCCTTCGGTCCCGTCCTGCCGCGCTCCTTTTACTCCCGCCCGGCCATCGATGTCGCTCGCGCCCTGCTCGGTAAGGTCCTCGTCCACGGCCGCGCCGCCGGCATCATTGTCGAAACCGAAGCCTACCTCGGCGCAAACGACCAGGCCGCCCACTCGGCACGCGGCGTCACCCCTCGCACCGAGGTCATCTTCGGGCCTCCCGGCCACGCCTACGTTTACTTCATTTACGGGATGTATGAGTGCCTCAACCTGGTCTGCGAACCGGCCGGCGCTGCTGGATGCGTCCTGATTCGCGCCCTCGAACCGGTCGCGGGGCTGGACCTCATGCGCCGACGCCGGCCGGCCGCGCGCAAACTCGAGGACTTCGCGTCGGGCCCCGCCAAAGTCGCCCTGGCGCTCGCCATCACGCGCGCTCACAACGCCGCCGATGTCACCCGCGGCAGCCTCGTCGTCCGCCAGCCGCTCCGGCCCGTCGCTTTCGAAATCGAAGCCACTCCGCGTATCGGCATCACGCAGGCGGCCGACCTTCCGCTCCGCTTCCTGATCCGCGGCAGCCGATTTGTCAGCGGGGCGCGATAGCGCAGCGCCCTTGAAATGACGGGGCGCCGTGGAGTGGCCAATCCTGGCCGCAGCCGCCTTTAGGCGCTCTTCGGACTCGGCGAGAATCCTCGCACGCCGCCAGACGCCGGCTGAAGCCGGCGGCAGCCATGATTGGCTGCCCCGCAGAGCGGCAGGGCCGCAACCAAAGGGCGGGTTGTAAGATGCCGCCCGAAGCGCCGACAGGAATGTCGGCGTGGCAGGCTGGAAAGCCTGCTCCACGTTGCCGACCGGCCAGGAGGCCGGTCCCACTTGGCGCGGCTTTGCCATGTTATGGGGGCGCCTCAGACCGGTCATTCGGATGGCCACGCGATTTGAGGGTCGTCAGAAAGGGTCGGGCGGCCCGTGATGGAGCGGAAGGCGTCGGGATCGAAGCGGCTAGGGGGCGCAATTGGGAGCTTTTGGGGTGCGGGAGTTGTGGCGTCATCGGGGAGCGCGACCAGGGGGTCGCGCGCGGACGGGGGCGTCCGCCCTACAGGAATTGGGTTCGTTTGGGGGTCGGGATCTGGTTGAGGTGATTCGGGTTGACTGGGGAAAATGGGTTCGTTCGGGATTTCTTCCGGTTCTTCCTTTTCGAACTCGGGGCGCAGGGCGCGGAGACGGTCGAGTTCCTGGATGGCGCGGCGGTATTGGCGCTCGGCCTGGGCCTGGTAGCGCAGGAACAGGGCCCAGGTGTGGGGCTTTTGGGTGGAGCGGTGGAAGCCTTCGCCGAGAACGAAATTGCGATTCTGGACGCGGGTGATTTCGATGTCGCCATCGCCGGCGAGTTCGGGGGACATCAGGTGCATGGGTTCGCCTTCGGGGTCGAGAGCCTTGTCGAGGCACGTAGTGAAGAGGCCGGCTTCGAG
>JBEKDA010000006.1:0-137181 GCA_050014595.1 Bryobacteraceae bacterium | reverse complement strand
CCGGATTATTCCGACGTGATCGGCGGCGCGGCGGCGAGCCAGGTATCGAGGCTGTACTATCCCTACACGTCGCGGCCGTGGCTGCGGCTGTTTCATAACGTGCTGGAGGGTTTCGGCGGCAGAGCGGAAGACCATCTGCTGGAGCAGTTCGTGGTGCGCAGGTTTACGACGCACACGCGGAAACTAGCGAGGATGTTTCGGAAGGTGCTGGCGGAGGGGACGGCGGCGCCGCTGGTGTCGGTGGGGGACTTGAGCGCGGGGCCGATGACGTTCGTGCTGGCGAGCGACCTTCAGGCGAACGGCGCGACGCTGGCGAAGGTGGGGGCGATCGCCGAGGGGCAGGTAAGTTACGCGGGCGGGATGAGCGGCGCGGGCGAGGCGGTTCGGTGGCGGCTGGAACACGTGCACCTGAAGGTGGGCAATGTGGACGTGCCGCTGAGAAGCAATCAGGCAAAGGGCGGGGACGGGGCGTTGGCGTACCGGCAGTTGGAAGGGTCAGGGAGGATTGCGCTGGTGCTGTATGTGGCGGAGGATGTGGTGGTGGGGCCGGGGAAGTGAATTGTGCGGCCCGCGTCCGCTGCCCAGGAATCTCTTCAATTCCTCTGACATGCCGGCGGCAAAGCGGACCGATGGAGTCCGCAATCGCTGAGGTCAGTGGACGAGATGCCCACATATCGTTCCCAACCCGGCAGAAAGGCGCCGCCCGCCCAGCGAGAGAGGCCATGAGCGGCAGGGACCGCCGGATCCCGAGGCCCGCGCGGACTGTCCCGAAAGGGGTCGTTAACGCAACGGCCTACGATGTAACCCGCCGAGAGTGTCTCCTTCTTGGACCGTCGTCTTTCTCAAATTGAGTTCGCGTGGGAGGTGAGTGTGCGTCAATGCCGGACTTCATATGCCGGACTTCATCTGCCCCTATCCGTGCGGAGAGCGTGATAAGATACCAACACCCCACGAATCGTGGGATTCCTTGAAGGCGAGGCAGCCCCGATGGAGAGTTCAGAGTTTGTTCTTGAGCAATATGACACCGTCCGCGGAATCGTCGACGATCTTTTTCTCAAAGGCTTGACGGATGACCAGTTTAGGTTTCAGCCCAAGGAGGGATTGAACTCGATCGCGTGGTATATGTGGCACACAGCCCGTTGGCAGGACGTTGCGAACACACTTATTATGCCTGGTTGTAAGCAGATCCTGGACGACACGCATGAACGTGTCTCGTCGTGACGTGGGCACAGGCATGACACGTGAGGAATGCACAAAGTTCAACGAGACGGTCAACGTGACAGAACTACGGGCGTACTGGAAAGCGGTTGGCGAGGCCGTAAGAAACGTGGCGCGATCATTACCGTCCGAGGATCTCCGAACACCGGTGGACCGCGCTCAACTTTACCAGATGCTCGAAGACGGTACCATTGCAAACGAACAGGCGAAATGGGTTCCCTCGTTCCTGGAGGGCAAGAGCCGAGGATGGTTCCTGTCGATGGCAGTTTGGCACATGGCTGAGCATCTGCTGGGAGGAGTTGTTTGCGTGCGCCGTGTTTCTGGAATACCCGTCGGCCTCTGATGTGTGAAAATGCCAGCTTTAAGATCCGTGAACTGGCCATGGTCCTCTCTGAGCGGCTCACCAGCCCACGTGTTTCGTAACTGGTCCTTTGGGCCACGTTTGGCACGCGGTAGCTCCGGGCGATCTTCACAGCGATGCTGCTGTCGAACGGCGATCCCCTTGAGGGGATAGCTATTCTAAACGGGGAGCCGCCGGACCTGATTTTCTTGTCGGTGCGGCTTCCACAAGATCTGGTAGCGCTCGCACCGGTGATCATTCGTGAAGTCGAGCGCGAGAAAAGCCTCCGGCCCTAATGCAGGTCTTGCGCGCGAGCCTAACTCGGACATTCGGCAGTTTCCGATAATGGCTGAAAGACAGGCTTTCCTTCCATTGGGCTGCCTGCCGCGGGCCGGGCCGGTCCATTGTCGCGGTAGGACCAACTGGGTGGACAGTTTCCGGATACGCCGTGATCCGGGCAGAACGGCGCCGAGTACAATGCTTCGGTTAACAGCCACGATTGCCGGTTGGTCTTACGTTCTTTCATTGCAACCAAAAACAGGTGGGTTTGCCCTCCCTGCCAAGCGCGTATAGCGTCTCACTGTTCGTCTTCAGTCAGCACCGGAATACGAGCCTGAGAAAACGGAAGAGTTCACGAATCCCGTTCAAAGAGATTAGTATAAGTTCTTGACGAGAGGTGGTCGCTCATGATCAGGATCGCGGACCTCCAGAACCTTAAGAAGAGTCTCGTGGTGTACGTTGAAGATGGTTGGAAACACAAGCGAACCGGTGCGATATTGTGGGTGGCACCGGTGCTGGGCTACGCGTATTGGGAGTGGCAATTGCCATCGCCGGGGAAAGCCGTTGCCGGTCTTGCCGTCGTTGCCGCAATCATGAGCGTCCGGGAAATGAAGGCCTGGACAAAGATGCTATGGATTCTTCTGCTCTGCGGGTTCCTTCATGTTGAATTGAGAGCCATCGATGCTGATCGAAGAACTCATGATGAAGGCCAGGCGACGGCAAGGGAAACCGAAAACCGACGCTTCAACACGACTGTTCAAGGGCTCACTACCACGATCAATGGCATGAAGACGGTATTAGGCCAGACTACAGCGGCGCTCACGTTATCCCAGAAGAAACATTAACACGCTTACGGGTGGGGATAGCTACGTCTATTTTGAACCGAGTGTACTCGGAGATCGGCCGATCGAAATCGATGCTGGTCAAATCAAGAAAGGGTCCTTGATATTCTCAGCATACGTGAGAATGTTTGGAGAATTCCCCGTCCGCGAGGTGTTGGTAGAAGCGGGGCCATTTGACGGGCCGACGGAATTCGTCAATTATGGCACCGTCTTTCCTCATGAGCTCGGTCGCCCGAGACGGGGCTTTCAGTTTGGTTTTCAGCCCGAACTTACGCGAGCCATCTTTCATTTCGTAATCAACGGCTCTAGCGGCTCGTTTGGGCAGGCTGTCTTGCTGCGAAGGATCGGACAGCATTGGGTCTGGCTGAGCCGAATCTACAAAGGTGGCCGTCCAAAGCCCTTCCGTCAATGGTCATCGCCGGACTTTCCGAGAGAAATACTTGAGAAGAGTTGGGACAAAGATTGAGGAGTACTACTACTTCTTCTTCGCAGCCGCCCACCGCCTCCGTTGCGCTTCCGTGATCCGAGCGCGGCCTTCGGCGGGGATGCGATGCTTCTTCTTCGGAACCGCCGCATGGAGGGCAAGTGGCTCTTTACTCTTGCCGGATTTCAACGTGCTGGTTCATCGTGTCCGAAGTGTACCAGTGGGCAACCAACAAAACCCCGGCCCTTGTTTCGGGCCGGGCGTTCAGGTTGCGGAACGCGTGTTACTGAATGGGCCGGGCCTTGGTGGCGTCTCTTCAAGGGGTGGACTGGGGCACGGGCGCTGGTTTCTTTATGATGGCCTCCAGGGCCTTGCGATTGGCGTCCGTGCGAATGTGCGAGCCATGAGGGAAAGGATGGTCGGCAATCCGGAAGTTGCCCCGAAGTGGGGATCTCCCGCTGGCAAGACAGGGCTGCGAGCGCATTTGGGAGTGATAAACCGCCATATCGGAAAGTGGCCCGCGCGACGCGGCTCGTGCTCTTCGCCGCCCGCGGGCACTCGCGGGTGTACGTTTCTGGCGAAGCAAAGCAGGGGAGCGATCGACGGCAGCGGCGCGCAAGGGCCGCCGCGATAATCGCGCAGTTCGTCTTGCGGGCCAGACGGCGTATTGTCCTCCTACCCCGCCAGGTTCAGGCTCCGGATCCCCCGGGTCTGATAGACCGATTGTTTCTTCGGCCCCGCGACCATCGCCCTCGCCAGAGCGTTCACGGTGGCTGCGATCCCATCGATCCGGGAGGAACTCGTCGAGCGCTCGGGCTTGGTGAACATCAGATTATCATTCTGTTCTTTCGCGGTGAGGCAGCTCGCATTCCACCTCAGCACCGGATGGCCGCCATGATAGAGCTTCCCACTGGTCACCAGCTCCAGGAGTTTCTTCGAGGGCTCCGAAAGGCTCATGACTCCCTGCCGAATCTCCACACACTGGAATCCTTCCTCCGCCATCGGAACCGACAGCTGCCGCGAGTTCCAGGGGTCGAAGCAGATCTCCTGGAGATCGAAAACCCGCGAGCCCCACTCCAACCGCGCCTTAACGTCCCGGTAGTCGATTACGCTCCCCGGACAGGCTTCCATGAACCCCTGGTCCACCCATAGCCGATAGGGCATCCCGTCCCGAAGCTGGCGCTTCCTGACACCCTCTTCGGGAATCCAGAAGAACGGCAGCACATCAAATCCGCCGTCGTCGCAGGGAAACACAAACGACACCGCGGTCAGATCGACTGTCATCGACAAATCCACGCCCGCCCAGCAACGTCGCCTGGCGAACCTCGACATCAGACTCCCGGGTAGCGGCCGGACCTTCTCGCCGGGCGACTGCGTCAGCATTCCCTCCGCGGCCCACTCACCGCTAGAGGCTTCCCATTTGGCGAGGTCAATCACCCGATTTTCCTTCTGGTCCCAGATGTTCAGGTAATATCGTCGGAAGGCTCGCTGCGATTCCGGGTCCGACAAACTGGACTCATATTTCTCGCGGATCCTCGAAATGTCCAGGAACCCTCCCTGCTCCTTCAGGCTCGGGTTGGCCTTGATCCAGGTGGCCTCCGAGGTCCAATCGTCCTTGGAGGTCGCGCCATAGATTCTCCCGACGAAGGACGGATCCCTCACTACTCCGTCCTGGATGCGGCGGGTTTTCTCGTGGAGCCTCCAGGCCAGCGGGGATTCGCTCTGCACGCCCGCGGTGGTGAGGCCGATCGTGAGCGGCTGCCGGCGAGTGATGCCCCCCAGCGACAGCACGTCCCAGTTCTCCAGCTGCTTACGGGTCTTCCAGCGGTGCAGCTCGTCCGCCACAACGAACGACGGATTGACTCCATCCGACAGGTCCCCGTCGGCCGCCACCGCCGCATAGAAACTATCGGGGTCGTCGCGCTTCACAATCCGGTTGGTTCCCCTCAGGAGCCGGAGGCGCTTGCCCAGATGGCGCGACTGCTCCACCATCTTGCAGGCCGCCCGATAGACGTTCATCGCCTGGCGGGTGGCTGCGGCCGCGCCATAGACCTGGCACCCGGGATTCGGGTCCACGACGAGCACGAACAGAATGATCCCCGCGGCCCACTCGGTCTTGCCGGCCTTCTTGGGGACCTCGAAGTATCCCATCTTGATCAGCCGGTTGCCGTCATCGTCCAACTGGCCAAAGATCTGGGTGAGTCCCTCCTCCTGCCAGGGCGTGAGCAAGAAGGGCTTCCCATACCATTCATCCGCGGTGTGCCTGAGTATCCGCTCGAAGAAATTACAAGCGGCATCGGCATGCGGTTGGGAGAAGGGCAAGGGATTGTCCGCGCCGGGGCGGGATCAGAGCTCCCTGGCTTCTCCCAGACGCTCCTGCCTGACCTGATCGAAGGTGGACCCTCCCTCCAGGGTGGCCTGGCGATTGGTGAGCGTCTGCCAGCGCTGGACGATCACATCCACATATTTGGGGTCGAGCTCCAGGCCGTAGCAGACGCGCCCGGTCAGTTCCGCCGCGGCCAACGTGGTCCCCGATCCCAGGAACGGCTCATACACAAGCTCCCCTCGCTTGAGATGGTTGAGGATGGGCCGCCGCATCAGCTCCACCGGTTTCTGGGTCGGATGATCGAACTTTTCTTCGTCCGACCCGCCCATGATGAACTTGGGCGAGGGCGAATCCCAGATGGTGGAGTTCTTTCCTGCCTCCCCGAACCACGGGGCGTTCTTCTTGCGGACATACCAGCAGGGCTCGTGTTGGTACCAGTAGTGGGTCCGGGTGAGCACCGTCCGCCCCTTGTTCCAGATGATCTGTTGCGGATACAAGAAGCCAATGCGGAGGAGCCCGTTCAGGACCTCCCGCGTGAACACGCTCGCGTGCCAAACGTAGGCGATCTGGAGGCTGGGCACCAGCTCGAACGCTTCCGACCAATCCGCCCGGGTGTCCCCCGAGATGGTCGTCTGGGTGTGGCCCTCGGTCCGGTGCTTCATGTAGGAGGCCTCGGCCGGCCCGCAACTATTCAGCCCAGCCCGGTCACGCCACTCGGAATCCAGCTCGATCCCATACGGCGGATCAGTGACCATCAGGGCAGGCTTGCTCTCCCCGATGAGCCTCGCGACGGCTTCCGCGCTGGTGGCATCCGCACACAACACCCGGTGCTGGAGGGGAGGGTCGCCCAACAGCCACAGATCCCCCGCCCGCGTCGTGGCAACCGTGGGCACCGGGGGAACCTGGTTGGCCTTCTCATCCTCCAAGGGATCCCGGAGGAGGGAGTCCAGCTCCCGCCCGCTGAACCCGGTGAGGAACAAGCTGATATCCAAATCCTTCAGCTCCAGCAGCTCCGCCCCTAACATGGCCATGTCCCACTCGACTTCCTCGTGCGAGCGGTTGTCCATCAACCGATAAGCCCGGACCTGGGCTGGGGTGAGGTTGGCCGCCACGTGCACCGGGACATGAGTGAGCCCGAGCTTCTTCGCAGCCCGCAACCTCACATGGCCGACGATGATCACGCCCTCCCGATCGACCACGATGGGCTGCCTGAACCCAAACTCCTTGATGGACGCCGCCACCTTGTCCACCGCGGCCTGTGTGATCAGCCGGGCGTTCCGGGCGTATTCAATCGGCCTATCGACGGGCCAGGATTCGATCAGCATTTCCGTTCCGGTCATTGGACTACCTCCCTCTCCTTCGTCTCCCCTCTTGATTCCCGCGGCTGGGTGAGCAGGGCTATGAGGTTATCTCCGTCCGACTCGCGCCGCTCCACGAACAGCCTTGCCCGGCTCACCGGCGACAGCCCGAACTCCGAGCAGAATGCTCTCATCTGCATCAGCGCCCGGTCGCGGATGGCTAGGCCGGGATGGGGCCGCACATCCACCACCTCAAGCTGGCCGGTCACGGGGTTCCTGTCTTTCTTCGCGACCAATTTCCCCTGCGTCTCGACCAGCTCGTACATCTCGACGAAGGTCGCATAGGAGGCGCACGCGCCCTCCAGCATCATGGCGTCGGGCCGGCAATCGAGGCTCATCCCTTCCAGTTCGGCTGCCCAGAATCTCCAGGCCTTCCGAGCTATCCCCTTCAGGTGCTGGGGACACTCCGGCAGGCCCCGGGTGGCCCTCGGCTCCGCTTCCAGCCGGGCGTCGAGCTGATGCACGCCACGCTTGCGAGGGTCGCCCTCAGCAATCTGCCGAGCGACGGGTTTGGGCTTTCGGCCTCTCATAATGTGGGCGATTTCGTGGTCATTCCAGGCAAATTTCGGCCCATTTTGGAGCCCTGTTTCGGGCCGAAAGGGTTCATATCATTGAGTTATCCCGATCGGATAACGGTTAACCAATTTCGCGGATTTGAAAATGTAGGCTTCGCTTGGTCACCGGGGGCCTCTCGAAATCACTTCTCTGTCCCCCTACCGGTCCCCCCTGGCACCAGCTAGCCCGTTCGCGCCACGTGCGCGCCCCGTTGGCTCACGTCCCAACGAGTGGCTCCGGGTGGGGCTATGGGGCCACCCCCTGATGAGCGCGCGCCCCGCCGCCACCCACGCCCCCGTTCGCACCGAGACAGTTAGCGAAATAGCGTGATCGTCCAGCCCGCGAAACGCGGCGACCGGCTGCCAGACTTTTGGCGCGGTCCTGCAAGCTCCGGCGCGGCCGCGTGCGGTTACGAGGCGTTATACTCAACCCCATACACGCGATGACCTGTAGGCCGGAACTCACTGAGATCTTAGAAGGACTCGTGCCATATTTCGCCGATCCTAATCAGGTCTGGAAACCCTGGTGGTGGCCAAAGGGCCCGGGCACCGATGCGTCTGACTGGGGCTTGGTAGCTCCACCTGCCGGAGTCTTCGAAAGTCTCAATGCTGGCGCGCCCCATCCGGGCAAAGAGTCCCGCAGATATGAAGCCTTTGCCGGAAGTGTTTCAGCCGGTCGTGGGTGTGTTTGGCTCCTTTCAAGCCGGCCATCGACGGGAACTTTTGCTGGATCGGTCGGCCCTCTCTACAGTGCACTGGTCAACGAGGCCGCTGGGCGGGAAGGAATCGTCGAGATGCACGTCACCGACCTCGCAAAGTTCCGCGGCCCCGACGAGCGTGACACAGGCATGGACGAGCAACTCTATCGCAGATCGGTCGCGTGCCTTCTCAGAGAATACGAGGCCACTACGCCCTCTCTCATTCTTATCACCAAGCTCGCGCTTGCGAAGTTAACAAGCCCCAAGTCGCTCCTGACCGACGCTCGGCGCGGTTGGGCCGCAGACAAGGAGACCTCCTCGCTCCACGAGTTCTTGACCATGCTCGAACGCCACGGACGTCCTGTGCCCCACTGGCGATCGCCGGGTTTTGTAGGAGCGATGGTTCGCGAACTCAAGGATGCAAGAAAGCGAATCTCGCAGTAGGACCCGCCCCTTTTACAGCACTTGCAGACTGCCGCCCGCCGATTCGTCTCTGCTGCCGGACGGGGCCAGACAGTCCGCCACAACCTGGAGGAAGTCTCCGCGCGCCTCCGGGGGCGCATAGTTCTTCCCGCCGCGGCTTCCGCCAAGATGCTTCAGCTCCCACGTCGGTCCGTTGGCCAGAAGCTCCTGGAAGCTGTATCTGGCGACCGCTACGGACCTGGCCGGCTTCGGCTCACCCGGCTGGAGAAAGAGGATCGCCCGCTTGACCTGCCCCTTCCGGCTCCGCACCACGCGCGCCACCAGCCCGGACGATTGCAGCCACGCCAACTGCGGTTCGGAAGCCCAGGCATGGAGGCTACCGTCGGCGTTGTAAACAGGAATCGGGGTATTCATGGTTTTGGGACACACGTGCAGCACCAGGAGAATCTGCGGGAAGGTTGAGAGCGTCCCGGCGCTCGAAGAACGCTCCGCCAGCGTTCAACTGATGCTTACCATTTGGGAAGTTCAGTCGTCAACAGAGAAGTGGAGCGCGGGTGAGCAGCGTCCCCGGAGGCAGCACTTCAGCTTCTGCTTAAAGCGCAACCGTCGCTCATGTGGAGCTTCCCATATCCCCGTTTCGGGACACTCGAGTGGCGGAAGTCCGAGATGACTACCCGGCCGGGGGCCTGCTCACCCAGCACTACGGCATTGAGAGGAATCGAAGGATTTCGTGCATGACGCGAGCACTCTGGTCCGTTTGGAAGAGAAACTGAGCGTGCGCGGAACCATCCAGAACGATCAGTTCTTTCGGGCCGGGGGCTTTTTCGTACTGAGCACGGATGCCAGGAAGGCGTAGGCCGGCATCTTTGGCGTCGTCGCGCGCAACAATGAACAAGGCCCGCGATTTCAGCTTTTCTGCAGGGAGGTTGGGCGCGGCGCCGAGAAATACGATGCGTTGAATTTCCCCCGCTGCCGACTTGATCGACGCATCGCCAGCGGCTCCGCCGCCGAAGCTACCTCCAACAACCGACACGGCTTTGGCACCGTGCGCTTTCAAATAGCGAACCGCAGCGAGTACGTCATTCTCAAAGGGCGCGTTATCGAAATCAGCCTGGCCGGGACCCGTTGAGCAGCCGAACCCGCGGAAATCGATTGCGAGAACGCGAAATCCTTCGGACACCAGAGCGTTAGCCTGGACCCGCCAGCTCTCCTTGTTGAATCTGCCACCGTGAGCGAGCACAACCGCACGGGTGCCTTGGCCATAGAGATCGGCGCAAACCCGCCCACCATCCTCGGCAGGAAACGAGATGCTCTGCTGTGCCAACGCTAGCGTCGCCACGGCGAGGGCAAGGGGCACCGTTCGCAACACGCACATGCTGGAATTATAAAGCGTCTGTTCTGGCAGCGCACTTGGTCGATAAACGCTCGATCCGCTGATGTGTCACCGGAGCGCCCAGAAATCGCGATAGAGGAAGTATGGCCCAGACACGCTCGGCCGCCTTGTGCTCCGTGCTCCGTCACAGTCCTCGTCGCCGAACGGCCGCGCTGAAATGCCTTCCGATAATGACATGCATCAGGCCGCGCGAACTTCTGAAACAGATCTTCTGGCGGGCGAATCTCGCCGGATCTGTGTGACGTTAATGCCGGCGATGGGGAGGGAGTTCGGGGAGAACTTATGAGGTGCGTTTCGCCACCAAATCGCCTTCGCCGAAGTCGCCTATGACGACATGGAACTTGATGTCCTGGCCGGTGACTTTGCCTTTGTAGAGGATCTTGAACTGGCCGCCGCCGGCATTGACGACGAAGTTCACATCGTCGCCTTTTACCGAGCCTTCGGAGATCTGCTCTTCGCCGTACATGTTGGTGACGGTGCCGGTCAGTTTTTCGCCGTCCACCTTGAACACCATTGTGGTCTCAAGATCGCCGTTGGGCGAGGCGAGGTTGCCTTTCCACTTGCCATTGATGTCGAGGGCGAAGGCGGCGGACGCAAGAACAGTCAGCAGAAACAGCGCGCCGGAAAAGCTTCTTTTAGTCATAGCGATATGGATCCAGCATATCCTAAATTCAACGGGGAATGCAGACCCCTCACCTTCGACGCCGGCAGCGGCTGGATGTGATTCCGGCGCTAACGGCAGGATCCTGGCCAGGAGTTCCGTGTACATCGCTCAGCGGTTATACCGTTCGATCGCACCTCCGAATAACTGCCAAACTCGGAGAACAACGCTCGTTGTCCATGTGTCGCGATCTGGGAAGCGGCCCCGTGGGCTTCGATTCCGCGATGTCGCCGGACATAGGCTCGACTTGGGCGGCCCCTTGAGGTCGGGAGGGGATGGCGGCCATGGTAGCCGCATGTATAGGAGATTCAATGTTGTTTCCTCCGAGAGCAAGTGGCCATGATCATGGTCGCCTTTGGGGGATGCACCCTGCGTCTCCAGCGAGTATTTGTCGGGTTTCCGGCTGGAATTTGTCGGGTTCGATGTCGGGTTTTTGGGGCTACCCGACATGGACTAGCCCTGCGAAATCAATGGGTTATCCCCGAAATGTCGGGTTTGTCGGGTTTTTATAGGGGTAGAGAGCCCCAGGGAAATCAGCCCTCCAAAATCGTCCCAATGCGAGGCGTTAGTTTTTCAGCTCAACCATCAGAGCCTCGAAGGGACCATCCATCAGGTTGTCTTCCTTGTGGCTCGTGGGACCGCCCCAACTCGCTTCCCCCGCCTTGTGAACGGCCGTGTCCAACTTCCCGTCCGGCGTCGTCAGTCGCGTGTTCTGGTCGGTCAGGTAGACTACCACGCGGTTGAGTTGGTGCTCATGCATGGGCGAGCCCTGGTGCGCTCGAAACTTCACGCGGACTACTCGAACCTGGCTGTTCTCGAATTCCACCTTGTAATCTTTGGGGTCCACTTTGATTGGGTCGAGAGCCGTGGTCACCTTCTTGGCCGGATCGCCCGGCTTCTTGACCTCGATTTCGACAATCGTTACCGGCGCGTCGCTGACCACCTCGGAAGTGTGCATGCCGGTCGCCGGGCTCCACTTCACGTCCCCCGCCTTCCAGGTCAAGGTGGTCTTTTTGCCGCCTTCGGGAGTGATTTCCTGCCGTCCGGCTTGCAGGTAAATCATCACCCGGTTTAGTTTGTGATCGTGCAGTTGCCCTTTCGAGTGCGGCTGGTCGGTAACAATCACAACGCGCGCCTGTTCATTGTCGATGCCCGTCCCGCCTTGCGCGAACAGGCCAATCGTCGCCGCAAACCCCAACGTGAGAAGCCGATGCCAACGTTGCATGCGTCCATCATACAGCGAGTTCAACAGACAAACGCACAGAGCCTGAATTGTTCCGCCGACCGGCTTACACTGAAATCGTCGGATGGACCAAGGCGCGAGCATCGACAAAGCGGCGGGCCTCTGCGGTACGTGCGCCCATGTCGAGACGATCCGCTCGGACCGGGGATCGATCTACTGCCGGTGCCTGCTCTCCGTTCGTGATCCACGGTTTGTAAAATATCCGCGGCTGCCGGTGCTCGCCTGCCCAGGCTACGCAACCGCTCCTGGATCACGGAAGAAGCCGGAACATGGCTGAACCACCGTCACCGCCAACCTGCGGAAACCGTCAGGCGGCGAAAAAGTCTGGCAGCCGAATGTCGGGTTTTCGGGAGCGAAATGTCGGGTCCGTGTCGGGTTTCTTGGAAGAACCCGACATCAGTTTTGCGAACAGAATCAGCCGCTTAGGTCGAAAATGTCGGGAATGTCTTGTCTTTCTAGCAGGAGAGAGGCGCCAGGAATTTGGGTGGTGGGCTACTTTCATGCCTGCGGCTGTTCATTCCTCATCCTCACGAAAGGCAAGATTCACGGCGCGCTTGAACCATCCGGCGCGTTTCTCTTCGGGCATGCTTTTGATATAGGCGAGGATGTCCCTGTCCGTGATGAGGGCGTTCACAAAATCCCAGCGGCGTTCAATTTCGGCCTGCTTAAGGAGCGCCGCCTTTTCTTCGAGTTGCTGGAACAGCAGATCCTCGTCGTGTTTGTAGTCGCTCATCATTTACAAACGATATCGCTTTCAGTGGTGAAGGACAACGAATAAAGAGACCGCGTAGGTCCACTCCACGCCCACTACTGGAATCTCAGCAGCTCTTCCCGTGTGCTCGGGAGGCCGTGGGGCCGGCGTCCATTTTGGACTCCACTTGGACTCCAAAACGTAGTTTTCGATGAATGTTTGGACTGTAACTCTTTGAGGGATTTGGTCGGGCCGCCGAGATTTGAACTCGGGACCTCTTGCACCCCAAGCAAGCGCGCTAGCCAGGCTGCGCCACGGCCCGAAGAATCTATTTTACACGGTTTCAGCCGCCCAGGATGTCTAGAGCGGTTTGCATCTCTCCCCGCGTGTGCAAATCGCCTTGGCGCATGGCCGCGGCGATCCCTTCGCGATACATCGCGCGCGCTTCGTCCAGCCGCCCCAACCGTTCCAGCGTCTGGCCGGCGTGAAAATAGGCCGCCGAATAATCCGGCTTCACCGCGAGCAGCGCATGGAATTCCGCCAGGGCCGCCTCCGGGTTGTTGGCATTCCGATACTCCATCGCCAGGCCATAGCGCAGAAAGCTATCGGTGGGGCTCTGCGCCACCATGCCCTTGAGGATGTCCAAACGGGTGCTCGCCATATCTCGTGCTACTATACCTCCGAAATGGCTTGCCCGTATTTCGACCCCGTACGGCCGCGCACCATGGTCTTCGGCGCGCCGGGTGCGATGCTGCCGCTGGGAGACGATTGGGTGGGTCTCTGCCGCGCCACAACCGGCCAGCCGTGGGAGCCCGATCAAGCCTCGCTCGCGACGCTCTGCAACCTGGGCTATGCCAGGGGCTCCTGCCCGCGTTTCCCCGCGGACGAAGGGGATCGAGGGCCGGACGCCGTTCGCTTCACCATTTCGCGCGACGATGGCCGCTCCGTCGAGGTCTACTACGTGGTCGAGCGCGACCACCATCCGTTCGCGCACGGCGGGCTCGAATTCTCGCGCGCGGCCGCGGCCTTCATCGCGCCGCCGGCGGCGGAAGCCCTGCACCGCCAGGCGCGCGCCTACGTGACCAGTTATTTGCGGCGAAAAGCCGAAGCGGCGGGGAGTTGAGCCGCATCAGAAAGAGTCAACACGATGGAAGGCAAAACAGTCAAGGAATCCGTCTCCGAGTATTTGGAGTTGGCCCTCCCCAACGACGCCAATGGCCACGGCAATGTGCTGGGCGGAAAAGTGATGCACCTGGTGGATCTCGCGGCGGCCATGGCCGCGATGCGCCACGCGCGGCGGGCGGTGGTTACCGCCTCCGTCGACAGCCTCCACTTTCACCACCCGGTGCACATTTCGGAGTTGATGATTCTGCGGTCCTCGGTCAACCGCGCGTTCCGCACGTCGATGGAGGTCGGTGTCAGGGTGGAGACCGAGAACCTCATGACCGGCAAGCGATTGCATACCTGCTCGGCCTACCTGACGTTCGTGGCGCTGGACGAACGCGGCAAAACCAGCGCGGTTCCCGCGGTGATTCCGGAAACCGAAGACGAGCGGCGGCGCTTCCGTGAGGCGGGAGAACGAAGGGAATACCGTTTAGCCTTGCGCAACCGGGTGAGGGCGGATCCCGGCGCCTGAAGGCGAGCTCCTAAGACCAAGCTTATAACACCTGGCTCAGGACTCTTTGTACATGTACTTGATGCTGGGCTTGTAGAGCAGCAGGTTGGGGCCTTCGGAGCGATTGACCTTGAGGCAGCACTTGTCGTACCACTCGATCACGCCATGCAGCGTTTCGCCGTCGCGCAGCACAAAAACCATCGGGGTCTTGGCCTGCATCTGCTTGACGTAGTAAAAGTTTTCCGCATTGGTCTGGTCCGGTGGCACAGGCTTTTTTTGCGCTGCGGCGGCTCTCCGCGGCGGCGTGATCTGCTCCTTGATCTCGTTCAGAGACGGACGAATGAGTTTACGATTAAGGGCTTCCACGGGACGCCATCCTTTAGAAGAGAATATGATTGGCCGTCGCGTCTTGGCGGGGCGGCTTTAGTTGGATCCAAATGTCCGACTTGAACCCATAAATAGCACAATGGATGCGCCACCGCAACGTCCAGCGATTACCCCACTCACCCTCACAACCAGCCGTGCGTCAGCGCCCTGAGCCGCCTCTTGAAGCGCTGCATAAAAGTCTCCGATGGAGCGGGCGCGGTCTGCGCCGCCGGGGCCCCTGACGGGGGCGTCACGCCAAATTCCAGCGGTGGCGGCGCTTCGCAGGCGCGGTCGGCGGCGAACCGTATGGAAGTGTTCACCAGCGCGTACGCGCGCCGGTAGCGCAGGCCGTCTTTCTTCTCCACGCACAAGGAGAAACCCGGGTGCTGGCCCTCCACGGTCCTGGCCTTGCCCGCCGCCAACTCCACCGGCTCAATCAGCACCGGCCCGTACCCTTTGAGATTGCGCTCGATGTACTGGGTCTCATAGCGGTGCCGACGCACGCTCCAGACGAACACCCGAAAGCTGTCGAAATCGTACGGCTGCTGGCCCTGAACGGTGGTCCAAAGCCAGATATCTTTCTTCTCATCTCCATCCCGCACCGCACCAAGCGAAAAGTAAGAGACGATGCGGTGGCCCTCGGCCCATTGCGCCACCTCGTCGGGAATCGCCATGCGGAGGCGGCGGGTCAACACCCAGCCGGATTGCCCATCCGCGGCGCGCACCAGGCTCCAGTCGTCGCTGAGGACGGGCGCTTCGGGATTCGCCCCCTGTGGCGACGACTCCTCCGGCAGGCCGGGCTTGGAAAGATCCAGCCAGTTGTCGGGCGGCCCGGGCGGCTTGGGCGCGGGCGGCGGCGGAATCGCCGGCTCTTTCCTGGAGTGCCTCTTCGGGGCTACGGTTTGCTTCTTGGGCGGCGGGAGAACCAGCGGCGGGCGTGGCAAATCGGTTCGCGGCCTGGTGATATGCGCGAGTACGTCCACCTTCTCATTGGCCTGCAAGGCGAGAAAGCTGGGCGATTTCGCGGCCGGCTGGATGTGAACGCGAAGGTCCGCATCGGCGATGGCCCTGCCTTGGGAGGGCATTCGCGCCGCCCGCGCCGCCAAGTCCTTCAGCGAGACCATATCCGAGGCTGCCAGCAATTGGCGCTCGTCGGTCCAGCCCTCGGCGCCATTGGGCGCGCGCACCTTCAGGAAGGAGCGGCGGTGCTGCAGAATCTCCAGCCGGTCTCCGTGGCGCACCACAGCCACGGTGGCGGATTGCGTGGGAATATCGCTTCTCAGGTTGAGCGTGGACGGGCCCACGAAGGCTTCGCCCAGCGAAGGTGCGGCATGGGGAGTGCCGCGGCAGGCGAAGAGCAGCACGGCCAGAGCGGCCGCCATGCCAACCTTCGTTATGGAACCCTGCTGCACACTTGCCTACTATCTTAGCAGCAGGCGCGCGAATACAATGCACGCGTGGGGTGGTTTTTCGATCGCCGGATCTTTCAGATCGGCGGCGCTGTCTTGGCCTGCGTCGCGCTGGTCTGGCTGGTCTTGTGGGTGCTTCCCAGGCCGCACCGGCCCCTGGAGTACATGATCGCCGGTACCGCCGGCACTGTCGTGTGGCTTGGCCTGGTGCTGGCTATCCTGTTGCGCAGTTCACGCCGGGTCATTCGAAGGGTGCGAAGAAGCCATCCGCCGGGCTAGGGGCAAAGGCTTGGCAGGCGGAAGCGCCGGCCCCACCAGGATCCATTAAACAGCGGCGCCGGCCGTCTGGTACGGCTGGCGCGTGCAAGCGTTATACAAGATGCGGCGAACTTCGGGCTCATAAAACGGCTGCGTGAGCAAGTCATACGCGCCCAGGTTGAGGGCCTCGGCCCAGAAGCGGGCATCGGCCTGCGGATCGGTCACGATCACGTTGATCTCGCCCGGGTGTTGGCGAGCCAGGTGCAGGGCGTCCAGCCAGTCCCCATCGGGCAAAATCGCTTCCGTCAGAATGATCGCGTAGTCACCGTGCTGAAGCTGGTTGCGCGCCTGCTCGAGCGTTCCCACCTGTTCCATCACAAGGGGAAGAGCCTGCAACATGGGCGCGAGGCGGCGGGCATCGTCAGGATGCCCGGAAACGAACAAGATCCGGGATCTCATGGAGCCGCACTCCTTCCTACTGTTCTTTCCTAATTTTACGCCCGCTTTGATAAAACGAAGATGACAGACCGCTGGCTCTTTGGGGCCCTTTAGTGTTGCGACGTACCCTTGTCGGGCTTCATCACCGCCACGTAGCCCAGGTTGCGATAGAGCTGGTTGTGATCCAGGCCGAAACCCACCACAAAGCGGTCGGGAATCTCGAAGCACCGGTAATCCACCTGCGCCTGCACAATCCGCCGCGAGTTACGGTCCAGAAACGTGCACACCGCAAGCGAGTTCGGCCCCCGCCCCGCCAGCGCCTGCAACAGGTAGCGTAGCGTGAAGCCCGTGTCCACGATGTCTTCCACCAGCAGAACGTCTTCGCCCTCGATGCTCTCATCCAGGTCTTTGGCGATGCGCACCAGACCGGGAGCGCCGCTCTTGTTCGAGAAACTGGAAATGGCCAGGAAATCGATTTTCACCGGAACGTCGATGCGCCGCGCCAACGCCGTCAGGAAGAACACGGACCCCTTGAGCACGCCCACCAGCTTCAACGTCTTGCCCTGGTAATCGCGCGAGATCTGGGCGCCGACTTCGCCAATCCGTTCCTCGATCTGTTCCTCCGTGAACAGAACCCGGTCCACTCCCGGCAGCGTGGCTGCGCTCATGCCTGCACCAGCCGTTCCGCCAACCCGTACTTGAAAATCAGGTTCTCAAAATCCTTCTGGTAGAAGACCTGGATGTTCAGGTGCGGGTACAGCTCGCGCAGCAGCCGCACTTTGCGGTTCTTGCGCGTCACGTGTGCTTGTTTCATGGTGGTCAGTTCCACGTAGAGATCGAATTCCGGCAGATAAAAATCGGGCGTGAAGGATTCCAGCACTGCGCCATCGGTGCCGTACTGCACCGGAAAACTGCGCGGCTCGTACTCCCACGCGATGCGGTAAAAGTCCAACAGGTTGGCGAACATCTCCTCGCTCTGGTGCGCGAAGCCTTTCTTGCGCAGGGTCACGTGGCCGGGCGGAACCATCCCGAAACGCGCCAGCTTGAGCCTCATCTGAAACTGGAGCTGCGCCTCGGCCGCCGCCGCCAGGTAACCGCGCTCCTTGAGCCCGGTGGCGGTTACAGTGGTTTCGATCAACTCCGCCATCTGCTCGGAGGTCAGGGATTCGGCGTTCAGCAAGACGTCGAAAAGGTCGGCGGTGGCGCGCGTCTTGCCAAACTTGGCTTTGCGGCTGGCGCGTTCCTCGGCCTCCAGTTGCAACAGCAATTGCCGGGCGGCGGCGCGCTCCATACGGTTGTCGAGCATCAGATTGCCGATGCGCACGCTTTCCGGCGCCACCACGTGCACCCGCAGCATGCCCGCGAAATGGCGCACCTGCAACTCGCCGCCGACGGCGCAATACACGATGTGCGCCTCGGTCGCGGCCCTTGCCAGAATCGACGTCACCAGGCTGGGATAGGCCTTATCCGGAATCCGCACATCCGTGCCAAATTCCTTTTCAATGAGAACCCGCAGCCGGGACTGCGTCAGCAGCTCGAAGCCGAGGCGCTGCGCGCTGATGCGCGCCAGCTCCTCGAACCGGCAGCCGGGATGACCCGAAACCGCGATCAACGCCATGTCACAAGCTCATCATAACGCGCCACGCCCCGCCCCGAAGGCGGGTTAGTGAGACGATTCGGGGCAAGGCAGCAGGTCCGCGTAAACAAAACCATCGACGTGGCGGATCTCGCCGGACTCCACGCGCAGCGGCGAGCGAAACATCGGGCCGTCATAGGCAAAGGTATGAAACTCGCCGTTTTCGCCACATGGGTCGACGGTGGCCGGCAGATTTTCGAGCAAGGCCAGGTCGAATTCGCGGCCGGCGAAACTGGCGTCGAGCGCCCTCGAATCCACGCAGGAAAGCCGCGCCCGCAAGCCCCCCGCGATCATCTCCCGCGCGAGCGAAGCCGTGGGCAGTTCCCAGAGCGGGAACAGCGGCTGGAGACCCGTACCGGACAACTGCCGCTCACGGTATTGGCGGACGTCACGCAGGTACAAGTCTCCGAAAGCCATCGTGTCAAAGCCTTCCGCCACGGCCTTCGCGCACGCCTCAGCCATTCGCGATTCGTAGTCCCGGTTGGCACAGGGCCACGGCAACCGCACCACCCATAGCGGAACTCCGGCCGCATCCGCCTGCGCTTCGAGCAGCCGCCGCCGCACGCCGTGCATGGCCACGCGGTCCGCGCTCTGGTTGATGGTGGTGAGCAGAGCGCCCACCGGAATGCCCTGTTGGCGCAGGCGGTCGAGGGCCCAGGCGCTATCCTTGCCGGAGCTCCACGCCAGCAGTGTCTTCACGCTACGCCATCTCGACAGCGACGCGCTCAGACCTCGCCACCGTGCGGCTCAGCACCGCGTGCAACCCGAAGAAGACGGCGGCAAAGAGCAGGTCCGAAACCAGCGTGTTCCGGAAGAACGGAATGGCTGCGATGTAGCAGGCGATCAACCCGCCCAGCGTGTGGCCGTAAGTGGCGCCGGGAGCCAGCCACGTCCCGAAGTTGGAGAGCAGGAAGAATTGCACGCTTCCGATCAGGGCCGCTGCGCCAATCCATTTGGGACTTTCCGTGGCGCGCAGCCGGGAGCCAATCCAGACGTTGATCAGGAAGCTGGCATAGATGAACGGGGTCGCGAAGGAGTAGCCGCCGCGAAACGGGTCCGTCACCGCCATCAATGCGATCGGCAGCAGGTAAGCCTGCCATCCCCGCAGGCGCGCGCCGGCAAAGAGGCTCAAAGCCCCCACGGGCGCGAAATTCAGGTTTTGCGCGAACCGCGCCAAACCACCCAGAACTGTCAGGCCGATGGCCAATGGCCTTGCCGAATTCTCTTGCATCGATTTCTCCTTACCTTTAGATTATCCATCAGACCGCCCCGAGGCGGCCTGGTTAGGTTCCCACAACGTTTCCGGGGCGCCCGCCACATGGCTGGCCCAGCGGCTCCATACGAACATGGCATCGCTCAGCCGGTTCAAGTATCGAACCGTCTCCGGAGGAATGCTCTCCGCCCGCGCCAGCTCGACCGCGGCCCGCTCCGCGCGGCGGCACACCGTCCGGCAGACGTGCAACTCCGCGTTCAGCCGGTTTAAACCCGGCAGCACGAAGGAGCGCAACGGCGGCAGTTCTTCGTTCATGCGGTCCATCTCGGTTTCCAGTTGCGCGACTTCGGTTTCGGTGACGCGCGCCTGCTTGGGATACACGTCTTCCGCCAGGGTCGCCAGAATCGACCCCAAATTGAACAGCTCGTGCTGCACGCGCAGCAGGATGGCCCCCAGCAGCGCGAGGCGCGGCTCGCCCGCCGCCATCTCCGTGACAGTCGAGCGCGCCAGGCCCACGAAAGAGTTCAGCTCGTCCACCGTGCCGTAGGCTTGGATGCGCGCGCCATCCTTCGGCACGCGCTGGCCTCCCGCCAGCGCGGTTTCGCCCTGGTCGCCCTGCCGCGTATACACGCGGTTGATGGCGATGCGCGGCTTGTCGAACGGCTGTTCGCTCATGGCTTCATTTCGCTCGCAATCTTCCACTTCAATCCGGCCACGAAATTCAGCCGCGGCGACGGGTAGCCAAACACCTCTTCATAGCGCCAGTTGAGCGCGTTGCGCAGGCTGCCGTACGCCGTGACGCCGTGGCCCAGCGCAAAATTCAAGTTGATCCCTACATTAGCGAAGCCCGGGTTCCAAAACAACCCGTCGGTGGCGCCATAGGTCGGCTCTTCGTACAGCGTCTGGCCGCGGAAGTAACCCGTCGCGTCGGCCGTGACACGCCCGCGCGTGTACGTGGCCACGATGCTGCCGGAGTTCTTCGGCCGCCGCGTCAGCGGCTGCCCCACCTGAAAGGGCAGCGGCGCCAAGCTGGTGGAACCGTCGAGCGAGAGAATCCGCGTGCCGAGCAGCGTGTACGATCCCGTCACAAACAGCCTGCGTCCGGGCCGCAGCGCAGCCGAGAATTCCGCCCCTTGGGCGCGCGAGTTGGCGAGGTTGGCCGATTGATACCGGCTCAACTGCGCCAGCGATCCGGCCAGCGTCACGATCAAATCGTAGTAGCGGTTGTAAAAGCAGGTAGCGTCCAGCAACAGGAGGTTGCCGAACAGCTTCTGCTCGATGCCCGCATCCACGCTGCGCGTACGCTCCGGCTTGAGCTGCGGGTTATCCGTGAAGGCGATTTCAAATCCGCTGGGCGGCCGGATGCCGGTTCCGGAGGAGGCGTGCAGCCGCGTTGCGCCGGGCCGAACTGCGTACGCCGCGGAAACTTTCGGGTCGGCGCGCGACACCGTGTTCGCCGGGAAGAACGGCCGCGAGTATCCGTCGGTCGGGACCGCCGGCGTTTCGATCCACTCGGCGCGCACGCCGGCGTTCAGGAAAAACCGGCCGCCGATTTCGAAGCGATTTTCCCAATAGGCCGCCAGATCGGTGCGCGCGATGGGGAACGTCTCGGAATTAGCGTCGCTGATGAATGTGTTCTTGGTTTCTTCGCGTCCCGCCGAAACGCCGATTGCCGCCGTATAGTGGCGCGTCACGCTGACTACAGTGCGCGCTTCGCCCTGCCAGCGCATGTCCTTGTTGAAGCTGGCGCCGTATGGGCTCGCGAAACCGCTATTCGCCACGAAGAAGCTTGCAAACACTTCTTCGCGCACCCGCGCCGAAAGATCGGCTTCGTAATGCAGCCCGAAATCGCCAAAATTATTCCTTTCGCGGCTGATGGTGTCAATGCCGGTAAACGTGTCTTTGGGATCGGACCCCCAGGGCCCCGGCTCGCCCACGTTGTTGAAATCGAAGTCGGCGTGCAGCGAAATGCTTTGCCGCGCAAAACGCCGCGTCACGTTGAGCAGCGCATCCTGGTTGTGATAGTCGCTGTTTTCGACTGGGCCGCCGGTATCGATACGCGAAACCGACGCCGCCATCCCGAATCCCGCGACGGCGCCCGAGCCGGTAATGGCGAAGCGGTGCTCGCCGAACGTTCCGCCCTCAGCCAGCACATCCAGCTCCGGAGCGGCTCCCGGCTGGCGCGTAATAAAGTTGATCGCGCCGCTGTTGGCGTACGGTCCGTAGACCGACGATTGCGGCCCGCGAATCACCTCGATGCTCTCCACCGCCTCCGCTGGAATGTGGGCGAAATCGAAGCTGCCGCCGAAGGCGTTCACCGGAACGCCATCGATTTCCACCAGGCTGAAATCCGAGTCGCCGCCGCGCAGAAACAGGCTCGCCACGCTGCCCGGCGCGCCGCTCTGGTTGAAAGCCATGCCCGGCAGATAGCGCAGCAGGTCCATGGCGTACGGTTCATTACGCCGCCGGATCTCTTCGCCCGGCACAATGCTCACGCTGCCGCCCTGCATGCTGGCCGGCACATCGATGGCGGAGCCCACCACCCGCACCGAATCCACTTGCGGCGCGATTTCGAGGCGCACCGCAACCGATGGCCCGGGCGCGAGCGACTGCGTGCTGAACCCCGGCGCCGTTACTACCAGCCGCGCACCGGGAATGTTCGCGATATCGAGCTCGAACGAGCCATTCGCCGCCGATACCGTCTGGGCCTCCACGCCGACGCGGCTCACGACGGAAATCTGCGCGCCGCCCACGGGCGCGCCGGATGGATCGGTGACCGTTCCCGTCACTTGGGACGCAAAAAGACCGGTGGAAAGCAACAGGCAACAGGTCGCGAAGGCCGCAACGTTGTGACGCATACCAAGCTCCTCCCTAGAGAGCTGTGCGAGCTCATTCCCGCCGGCCGGTCTCCTGACTTGCGCCTCATCGAACCCGCCGGCCTTCCCATCCCGTCGCCGGGACAGTGGCATCTTCGAAGGGCTCTCCGCGCTTACAGTAGCGGGGCTGTGCTGGATTTTCACCAGCTTCCCGAACACCAGCGGAACTGCAACTACATTCCGAGTGTACACTAATTTCAGAGCGCTCATGTGCAAGCTAACTTACCGCGTGGCGCGGATCGTACTATCGATCGCCATATCCGGCCTGGCCCCGTCGGTTCACGGCGCGCAGGCCAAGCCCGATAAGAAAAAATCCCAGGCCGCTTATCAGGAGGGCCAGCGGGCCGACCAGGCAGGCAAGCGCGCCGACGCCATCGCCGCCTACTCCGAAGCCGTCGAGGCCGATGCCGCCAACTCCGCCGCCTGGCGCGCCCGCGCCAAGGATTACTTCGCCGCCGGCAACCGCGAAAAAGCCGCGGCCGATTTCGATCAGGCCCTCAGGGTCCAGCCCGGCGACGCACAGTCTTACGCCGCACGCGCCGAATTCTTCGCCGCCACCTCCCAGCCGGAACGCGCCGCGCAGGACTTCACCACCGCCATCAGTCTGAAGCTCGAACGCACCGAGATCTATAGCGGACGCGGCTTCGCCTACCTGGCCTTCAAGGAATACCAGAAAGCCATCGACGATTTCACCCAGGCCATCAAACTCCGGCTCGACAATCCCGAGCCCTACAAAGGCCGCGGCATCGCCAAGGCCGCGCTCGGACGGTTCCGCGACGCGGTGGACGATTTGGACCGCGCGCTGAGCTACAAGCCGGATTACGAAGACGCCTGGGTGGAGCGCGCTTTGGCCTACGCCGGTCTCGGCGACTATCAGCACTCGCTCGAGAACCTCAACGCCGCGCTCAAGCTGAATGGCGGAGACCTGCGCGCGTGGCGCATCCGCGGCGCCGTGCGCGAACGCCTCGGAGACGACGATGGCGCCGTCGCCGACTACACCGAAGCCATCCGCCGCGATCCCAAGGATTCCCGCCTCTACTCGGCCCGCGGCGCGGTCTACGCGCGGCAGCAGAAACTGACGGAGTCGCTGCAGGATCGCGACCAGGCCGTACAACTTGACCCCCACAATCCCGAAGTCTACGTGGCCCGCGGCAGCACCTACCACCTGATGGGCCAGCATGAGAAGGGCATCGCCGACCGTACCACGGCCATCGACCTGGACCCTTCCAGCGCGCTCGCCTGGACCGCCCGCGGAAACGCCTACTTCCTGCTGGGCCGCTTCGACGATGCGCTCGCCGATTTGAAACGGGCCCTGCAACTCGACCCCAAGAACGACGGCTTGCAGGCTCTGACCGCGCAAGCCCAGGCCAAGGTCGACGAAATCGTGGCCAAGGCGGTCTCCAATGAAGCCTTGCCCGACACCGTTTCCGTGAAGTTGCCGGGCACTGTGGGCGCGCCGCCCAAGCCCGAAGAGAAAGCCGCGGCGCCACCGGTGACCCAGCCCGAAACCGCGCCGCCACGCGAGCCCAAGCAGGAGCCGAAGCCCGAGGTGAAACCGGAGGTCAAGCCCGAAACCGCTGCGCCGCCGGAACCGAAACCCCTGCCGCCGCCCGTTCCACCCCCATCGGCGACGCCAGCGGCTCCCGCCGCGTCAGCCGCCGCAGTTGTGGAGTTGACCGCGGCCCAGCACAATTCGCTCGGCCGCAAGGCTCTTCAGGAGGAACACCTGGCGGAAGCCATCAAGGAGTTCAGCGCCGCATTGAAGCTGGATCCGTCGCTCTCTCTGGCTTACAATGCGCGCGGTTATGCCTATTTCCGGCAGAAGCACTACATTGACGCCCTGGCCGATTTTGACAATGCCATCCGTCTGAACCCGGCCTACATCAACGCTTACATCAACCGCAGCGCCGCCCGCCGCGCCGCCGGCGACACCAGCGGCGCCGACGCCGACATGGCGAAAGTAAAGCAATTGGTGGGCAAGTAAAGACAGGGCGCTACTTCACCAGCGTCGCCGATTTCCCCGCGAAGTCCAGCACCCACGTCGGGAAGATGCCCAGGAACAGCGTGCCCAGCGCCGGCAGAATCAGCGCCAGCCGGAAGCCCGGCGTCAGCGGTTCGCTTTGGCCGGCGGCTTCTCCCGGTTCGTGCATGTAAACCATCACCAGGATGCGCAGGTAGTAATACGCGGCCACCGCGCTGTTCAGCAGGCCCAGCACCGCCAGCCACACCAGGTGCGATTCCAGCGCCGCTTTGAAGATATAGAACTTGCCGAAGAAGCCTCCGGTGAGCGGCACGCCGATCAGCGAGAGCAGAAAGATGGTCAGCAGCGCCGCCATCATCGGCTGCTTCCGCCCCAGGCCCGCCAGGTCGTCGATATTCTGGTACCGCTCGCCGCGTCCCGATAGCTGGCTCACCACCGCGAACGCTCCGATATTCATGAACGCGTACGCCGCCAGGTAAAACATGGCCGCCGCCGCGCCCGTGTCCGACTGCGCCGTGAGCGCCACCAGCACATAGCCCGCGTGCGCGATGGAACTGTACGCCAGCATGCGCTTCACATTGGTCTGCATGAGCGCGGCGAAGTTTCCCACGGTCATGGAGAGCAGCGCGGCCATCCACACCAGCGGCTGCCAGGCGCTGCTGATGGGCCCAAACGCCGTCAGGAAGATCCGCAGAAAGATGGCGAACGCCGCGGCCTTGGGACCGGCGGAGAGGAACGCCGTCACCGGCGTGGGCGCGCCCTGATACACGTCCGGCGCCCAGATCTGGAACGGCGCCGCCGAAACTTTGAATCCCAACCCAACGAACATCAGTGCCGCCGCCAGGGTGATGAACACCACCGGCGGCGCATCCGCCCCGGTAAGGGCCGCGCGGATCGCGGTCAGATTCACCGTGCCCACCGTGCCGTAGGTGATCGCCACGCCGTAAAGGAAAAACGCCGTGGCGAACGAACCCAGCAGGAAATATTTCAGGGCCGCTTCATTGGACCGCTTGTCGTCGCGCAAATAGCCCGCCAGCACGTAGCTCGAGATGGAGGAAATCTCCAGGCCGATGAAGACGATGATCAGATCATTGGCCGCCGCCATCATGCATTGCCCAGCAATGGAGAAGAGCAGCAAAGCATGATATTCGCTGGTTTCCGCCTGCTGCCGCGCCAGGAATCCATAAGACGGCAGAATGCTCAGAATCCCCACCACCATCACCAGCACGCGGAAGTACGTGGCGAAGCCATCCACCACCAGCATGCCGCCAAACGCCGTGCCGGGATCGGTCTGGGCCCACACCGCTCCCCCAATGCCCGCCAGCAGCGCGAAGATGCTCAAATGGCCGAAGGCGTACGAAGCCCGCTTGTGCAGGACGGGATCGAGCACCATCAACGCCGTGCCCATCACCGTCAGGATGATCTCCGGCAGGAAGCGGACCAGGTCCGTCGCGCTGGCGCCGAAATTAACGGGCATGCGCTACCTCCGGCCTCTGGCGCAATTCCACTCGTTCCGGCACGTTGATGTGGGTCTGTTCCAGCACGCGCGCCGTGGTCTTGCTCACCGGCGGCAGGAAACTCTGCGAGTAAACTCCCATCCACACCATCATCACGACCAGCGGCACAATCGCCGCCCATTCGCGCAGGCCCAGGTCCGGCATATAGTGCTTCACGTCGGCCGCGGTGACGCCATAGAACACCCGCTGGTACATCCACAGCATGTAGCAGGCCGAGAGGATCACGCCGATGGCGGCGTAGACCGTCCAGGTGAAGTGGGTGATGGCGGTGCCCTGCAGCACAAGGAATTCGCCCACGAAGTTGTTCAGCAGCGGCAACCCGAGGCTGGCCAGGGTCGCGATCAGGAAGACCGTGGACAGCCAGGGCGCCTCCGTGGCCACGCCGCCGTACCCGGAAATCTCGAGCGAATGGCGCCGCTCGTAGAGGAAGCCCACCAACGCGAACAGCGCGCCCGTGGTAATCCCGTGGCTCAGCATCTGATAGACCGCGCCGTCCAGGCCCATCTGCGTGAACGAGAAAATTCCCAGCACCACGAAGCCCAAATGGCTCACCGAGGAATAGGCCACCAGCTTTTTCATGTTGGGCTGCACCATGGCCACCAGCGCGCCGTAGATGATCCCGATAATCGCCAGCACCGCAATCCACGGAGCGCATTGCCGCGCCGCCACCGGGAACATCGGCAGGCAGTAATGCAGAATTCCGAACGTGCCCATCTTGAGCATGACGCTGGCCAGCATCACCGATCCGGCCGTGGGCGCCTCCACGTGCGCGTCCGGCAGCCAGGTATGCAGCGGGAAGAGCGGCACCTTGATGGCAAACGCCAGGAAGAAGGCCAGGAACAGCAGCATCTGCTCGCCCGGCGCGAACGTCAGTTTCCCGCTGGCCAGCATGTCCAGAATCGTTGCGTAGCTGAACGTCCCGGCGCGGTTGTACAAAAAGATGATGGCCGCCAGCATCAGCACGGAGCCGGTCATGGTGTACAGGAAAAATTTCACCGCTGCGTAGATGCGCCGCGAGTGGCCCCAGATGCCGATCAGGAAATACATCGGAACCAGGGAGATTTCCCAGAACACGTAAAAGAGGAAGAGATCCTGCGCGATGAATACCCCAACCAGGCCGAACTCCAGCAGCAGCAGGAAGGCGAAGAATTCCTTCACCCGGTCCTGCACGTGCTTCCACGAGATCAGCACGCAGATGGGCGTCAGGAAAGTGGAAAGCAGAACCAGCCACAAGCTGATGCCATCGGCCGCCATATGGAAATGAATCTCCGGCTTCGAGATCCAGGGGATGTCCACCGTAAACTGGTCGCCCGCGGCGTTGCGGTTGAACTGCGAGAGCAGAATCAGCGATTGCGCAAACGTGGCCAGCGACACCGCCAGCGCCCACGCCCGGCTGTTTTGCGGGAAGCGCCGCGGAATGGTCAGCGACGCCAGGAATCCCACCAGCGGCATGATCAGAACCAGTGTCAGCAGGTTCATCGCAGGCCTCCCGTGCTCCCGATCCCGGCCAGCGCCAGCGCCACGATGGCCACCACCGAACCGAACAACACCCACGTCGCGTAACTGCGGATATTGCCCGATTGCAGCAAGCGCAGCACGCCGCCGATATCTTTCGCGCGCGTCCCCACGCCATTCACGCTGCCGTCGATCAGCCCCGCGTCCACGTCCTTCCACAGCACCGTCCGCGAGCCGCCCACCAGCGGTTTTACGATCGCCGCATCATAGATCTCATCCACGTAGTATTTGTTGTAAAGCGTTTTGTAGATCCATCCGAAGGTCGACGCCAGAGAGTCCGCCATCGCCGGCTTCGCCACGTAGATGAACCAGGCCAGCAGGATTCCAATGACCCCGGCCCCGACCGAGATCAGCATCAGCGAATTGTCTTCCGCGGCTTCCCGCGCCGGAAAAACGCCGCTCAGAAACTGGGGAATGTTGAATAAGAACCCGCCCACCAGCGATAACAGCGCCAGCACCGCCAGCGGCGCCAACATCACCGGCGGCGATTCGTGCGCGTGTTCCTTCCCGCGGTACTCGCCGAAGAAGGCCAGGAACATGGCGCGGAATACGTAGAAGGCCGTCATTCCCGCCGTCGCCACGCCTACCCAGTACATCCACGGCGCGTGCTCGTGCGCCGCCAGCAGAATCGCGTCCTTGCTGTAGAATCCGGAGAACGGCGGCACACCCGCAATCGCCACCGCCGCGCACATCATGGTCAGGAACGTCCAGGGGATTTTGTTTCGCAGGCCGCCCATGTTGCGCAGGTCCTGCTCGCCGGAGAGCGCGTGGATCACGCTGCCGGCCCCCAGGAACAGCAGCGCTTTGAAGAACGCGTGCGTCATCAGGTGCCAGATGCCCGCCGAGAAGGCGCCGCAGCCCACGCCCACGAACATGTAGCCGAGCTGCGAAACCGTCGAATACGCGAAGACTTTCTTGATGTCGTTCTGCACCAGGCCGATGGTGGCCGCGAAAAACGCCGTGGCGATTCCCACGGTCGCCACCACATTCATGGCCGACGGAGCGTGCACGTAAATCGGCCACGACCGCGCCACCATGTAGACGCCCGCCGTCACCATGGTGGCCGCGTGGATCAGCGCCGATACCGGCGTCGGCCCCTCCATGGCATCCGGCAGCCACACATACAGCGGCAACTGCGCCGATTTCCCGCACGCGCCCACCATCAGCAGCAGCCCGATGGTGGTCAGCACCGCTTCGGAAGCGCCCGGCGCCTGCTGAAACACCTTGGTGAAATCCAGCGATCCGAAATTCTTGAAGATGTAAAACATCGCCAGCGAGAATCCGAAATCGCCAATCCGGTTGACGATGAAAGCCTTGTTGCCGGCGTTGGTCGCGGACTGCCTGTGGAAATAAAATCCGATCAGCAGATAGCTGCACAGCCCCACGCCTTCCCACCCGATGAACAGCACCAGGTAGTTCGACGCCAGCACCAGCACCAGCATGAAAAACATGAACAGATTCAGGAACGCGAAGAAGCGGTAGTATCCGCCCTCGTGCGCCATGTAGCCGATGGAGTAAACATGGATCAGCGACCCGATGCCCGTCACTACCAGCAGCATCACCACGGCCAGCTTGTCGACAGCGAAATCGGCGGCGATGTTGACCGACCCGCTTGCGATCCACGTGTAATAATGCTCGACGTACCGCGAGTTCAAATCGCCCAGGCCAAAGATGGTCTTTAGCACCCACGCAAAGGAGAGAAGCACGCTGCCGATCGCAATGGCGCTGACCAGGCCCCGGGAAAGCCGGCGTCCAAGGAGCCCGTTGATCACGAAGCCCGCCAGCGGAAGGATAGGGATGAGCCAGAGTTGCATTAGTTCTTCATGGAATCCACATCATCAATATTCAGGGTCCCGCGGTTCTTGAAGATCGTCAGGATAATCGCCAGCCCCACGGCCGCCTCGGCCGCCGCCACCACCATCACGAAGAACGCGTACAGATGGCCGTTTACCTGCTGCCGGTGGTACGAAAACGTCACGAAGCTCAGGTTCACGGCGTTCAGCATCAGCTCGATCGACATGAAGACCGTAATGATGTTGCGCCGGAACACGAAGCCCGCCACGCCCAGCGCGAACAACACCGCGCTCAACGTCAGAAACCAGGAGATCGGAACGGCCGCCAGCATTAGTCCATCTCCTTTCGCGCCAGAACGATGGCCCCCAGGATCGCCACCAGAATCAGGATCGAGGTCACCTCGAACGGCAGCAGGAAAGTTGTGAACAGCGCGTGGCCGATTTCCGCCGCCCCGCCGCCCTTGAATCCGCCGAAGTGCACCCGCGTGCTTTGCGGATACAGCCGCTGGATGAAGTACGCCATCAGCCCCAGGAAGGCTACCCACAGCGGCAATCCCAGCAACTGCGCCGTGAACGACCGGCCCTTTTTCGACTCGGCCCCGGCGTTCAGCAGCATGATCACGAACACGAACAGCACCATGATCGCGCCGGCATAGACAATCACCTGCGCCGCCGCCAGAAACTCCGCGCCCAGCAGCAGGTAGAGCACCGCCAGCGATCCCATCACGCCCACCAGCGAGACGGCGCTCGAAATGGGATGCGTCTGCACCACCACGTTGATGGCGCATACCACCGCGATAATCGCGAAGGCCAGAAAAAGTATGACGTCCATGTCAGGATCTCAAAGCCACCAGAAAACCGGTCACCAGCAGGTTCAGCATGGCCACCGGGAAAAGGAACTTCCACGTGAAGCCCATCAGTTGGTCGTAGCGGAAGCGAGGCAGCGTCCCGCGAATCCACATGAAGCCGAAAAGAATCCCGCCCGTCTTGGCGCAAAACCAGAACAGCGGAATCAGCCAGCTTTGCACCATCGGCAGCAGGAAAACCGCCGCTGCAATCAAGAACAGCACGCCGAAGACCGGCAGCGTGTATCCGTCGCGCCGCCGCGCCGGGTGGAACCCGTGATACAGCGCTACCAGCCCCGCCAAAACGAAGATCGCCGCCGGCACGTAGCTCGATCCGTATTCGGCCGGCCACGGCGCCACCCAGCCGCCCAGAAACAGCAGCGTGGCCATGCAGCTTACCGTGATCATGTTGGCGTATTCCGACATGAAGAACGACGCGAACTTCATCGAGCTGTACTCGGTATGGAAGCCCGCCACCAGTTCGTTCTCGGCTTCCGGCAAATCGAACGGAATGCGGTTGGTCTCCGCGAACGCCGCAATCAAGAAGATGATGAAGCTGACAATCTGCGGAAACGGCCCATGCAGCACGTTCCAGTTCCAGATGCCGCCCGCCTGCTTTTCCACCAGTCTGCGGAGACTCAAGGTGTTCGAGATCAGCAGCGGCGCGGCGATGGCCAGCGACATCGGCAGCTCGTAGCTGATCATCTGCGCCGAGCTGCGCAACCCGCCCAGCAGCGCGTACTTGTTATTCGACGACCAGCCGGCCAGCGCGATTCCGTACACTCCCATCGACGACACCGCCAGCACGAACAGCACGCCAATATTCAAGTCCGTGAGCTGCATGTACGTCTGATAGCCCGCCACCTGGATCTGCGGGCCAAACGGAATCACCGAAATCGAAAGCAGCGCCATGGTCATGGCCAGAAACGGCGCCAACAGATACAGCGGCTTGTTCACGTAGGTCGGCACCAGGTCTTCCTTGGTGAGCAGTTTGACGATGTCGGCGACCGGTTGCAGCAGGCCGTGAGGCCCCACGCGGTACGGCCCCGGACGCACCTGGATGTGCGCGATCACTTTCCGCTCCACCCATTGCAGGTAAGCCAGCGTGGTCAGCAGCACCGCAAAAACCACCGCTACCTTAATCAGGCTGATGACGATGAAGGAATCCATGGAGCGGCTCAGCGACTTTCCACCACTGATTTCAGAACCTTAGAATAACGCCCGAGCGTGCCGGACGTGAACAGGCCGTTATGGCGGGATTGCACCAGATCCGGCCGGTCGTCCACGGGAATCCTCCCGTTCACCGGCATGGTCTGCGCCGCGCCGCCCATCTCAATCGCGGGCAACGAAATTTCGTACCCGTGAATGTTCCTGCGGATTTCCTCAAACACCCGTTCCGGCGTCCACGGCCCCAGGGCGGCCGCCATCCCCATCTCGCGCGCAATGAACCCCATGATCTCGAGGTCCGGTTTTGCGCCCATGGTGCGGATCGCCCGCTTTAAGAGCTGCACTTCGCCCGAAACGCTGGTAATGGTCCCGTTCTTCTCGTAGGCGCACGCCGCCGGCAAAACCACGTCCGCCTGCTGCGCGGTTTCGGTCAGGAACATGTCCTGAACCACCAGGAAGCCGCACTTCCTGTCCCTGGCCCGTTGGCCGCCGGCCGCCGGCTTGAGCGGGTTCGACCCCACCACCCACAGCACGCTCAATTCCTCGGCCAGCATCTCCGGGATTCTCATCCCGCCCGGCCCCGGAACCAGCCCCATGTCCAGCGCGCCGCGCGAATTCGAATCATCCACCAGGCAGATGTAGCGCACCGGAATCCCCAGCGACTCGCCAAACTTCACCAGCTTGCGGATATCGTCGCCCTTATACGAATCGTCGAACACCACTACCAGTTCCGGCTCCGCCTTCAGCTTCTCGCGCAGCCGTTCGTAATCGCGCCCGCGCAGGCTCGCGACGGCGTACTGGTCTTCTCGCACCGGCCCTTCGGTTACCGCGTAGATATGCGCCTTGTGATGCCGCCAGTTGGCGCGCATCTGGTAAGCCAGCAGCGGGTGTTCCAGCGCCAGGTCCGCGCCCAGCACCAGCACCGCCTTGCGCTCGTACAGGTCCGCCACCGTCGCCAGCTTTCCGCTCTTGCCGCTCAACGCATCCAGCAGCGTGGTCACATCGCCGGTGCGGTGATGATCGATGTGGTTGGTCTTGAACACCTCGCGCGCAAATTTCGCCAGGTAGTAATTCTCTTCGTTGGTGGTGTGGTTGGAGCCGATCACGCCCACGCTGCCGCCATCCGTGATGGCCTGCTTAAACCGCGCCGCCACCGCCCACAACGCCCGCGACCACGAAACTTCTTCCAGCTTTCCGCTGATGCTCACCAGCGGCGCCTGCAGCCGGTCCGGGTGATCGTAGAAATCGAATCCGTACCGCCCTTTGATGCACAGGAATTCGCCGTTCACGCCCGACCGGTCGCGATTGTTCCCGCGGATGATGCGGTCGTTGCGCGTTCCCAGCGTGGTCTTGCAGCCGTCCGCACAGTGCGTGCAGATGGTCCCGACGTGGGTCATCTCCCACGGGCGCGTCTGGTAGCGGTAAGCCCCGCTGGTGAGCGCGCCCACCGGGCAGATGTCGATGCAGGCGCCGCACTCGTCGCACTCCAGGTGGTCGCCCTGGTTGGGTGCGATCTCCGATACCACTCCGCGGTTGATCACGCCCAGCGCGCCCACACCCAGCCCTTCACCGCAAATGCGCACGCAGCGGAAGCACAGGATGCAGCGCGGCGCGTCGAAGAACACCACCGGCGAAAACTGCTTCTCCGGCGTATGGACCTTGGTTTCCGTGTACCGGCTTTCGCCCGCGCCGTAGCGGAAGACCATGTCCTGCAGCTCGCACTCGCCGCCCTTGTCGCACACCGGACAATCCAGCGGATGATTGGTCAGCAGAAACTCCAGCATGTATTTCCGCGCGGTGGCCACCTGCGGCGTCTCCGTCCGGACCACCATGCCCTCGGCCACCGGCAGCGTGCACGCCGTCATCAGCTTCGGCATCTTCTCCACTTCCACCAGGCACATGCGGCAGGCCGCTTGCAGCGATAGCCCCTCGTAGTAGCAGAACGCCGGAATCCCGATCCCCACCGTCTTGGCCGCGTCGATCACCAGGGTGCCGGGCGCCGCCTGCACCGCCTTCCCGTCGATTTCGAGCTTTACCAGATCTGCCATTTAAACCGTTACCGCCTGGCTCTCGTGCTCATACGGGCACGGTTGGCCGTTGAGGTGATCTTCGAATTCTCCCCGGAACTTCTCCACAATCGAAATCGTCGGCAGGGCCGCCGCATCCCCCAGCGGGCAAAATGTCCGTCCCAGCATATTCCTGGCGATGTCACCGATCAGGTCGATGTCCGTGCGCGTCCCGCCGCCGCCATGGAACCGCTCCAGAATTTTCTTCAGCCAGGTGGTGCCTTCGCGGCACGGAATGCACCAGCCGCAGCTTTCATGCGCGTAAAACCGCATGATCCGCAGCGCCGCCTTCACCATGCAGGTGTGATCGTCCATGACGATCACGCCGCCCGATCCCAGCATGGTCTTGCGCTGTGCCATGGAATCGTAATCCATGGTGGCGCCTTCCAGTTCCTCGGCCGTCAGCACGGGGCAGGACGAACCGCCCGGTATGAATGCCTTCAACTTCCTGCCGAGCCGGATTCCGCCGCCCACTTCCTCGATCATCTGCTTCACCGGGAATCCCAGTTTCAGTTCGTACACGCCCGGCTTGTTGACGTGCCCCGTCAGGCAGGTCATTTTCGTCCCGCCCGCCTTCGCCACTCCCAGCGCCGCGAACGCCGCGCCCCCATCGCGCAGAATTGCCGGCACCGCGCAGTACGTCTCCACGTTGTTCAGCACGGTCGGACATTGAAACGCGCCCACCACCGCCGGAAACGGCGGCCGGATGCGCGGAATCCCGCGCTTGCCTTCGAGCGATTCCAGCAGCGCCGATTCCTCGCCGCACTCGTAGGCCCCCGCGCCCGTGTGCGCGTACAAATCGAAATCGAAACCCGTGCCCTGGATCTTCTTCCCCAGCCAGCCTTTTTCGTACGCTTCCGCGATGGCCTTTTCCAGGACTTCGATCAGGTAGCGATACTCGCCGCGCACGTAGATGTAGCCGGCGTGCGCATCCACCGCGAGACCGGCGATCAGCACGCCTTCGATCAACTGGTGCGGGTCGTTCTCGATCAGCACGCGGTCTTTGCAGGTCCCCGGTTCGCTTTCGTCGGCGTTCACCACGATGTACTTCGGCTTGGGCGACGTCCGCGGCACGAAGCTCCACTTCATCCCCGCCGGAAACCCCGCGCCGCCGCGCCCCCGCAGGTTGGACGCCTTCATCTCGTCGATGATCTCTTCCGGCTTCATGCCCGCCGCCTTGCGAAACGCCTGGTACCCTTCGGTGGCCAGGTACGTCTCGATCGACGCCGAATTTGCCATTCCGAAACGGCGCGTCAGCACTTTCGTCTCAAGCGGGCTGGGGTGGTTGTACAGCATGCGCTATGGCTTCTTCCTCAGGCCGTCCAGAAGCTCGTCCAGCTTCTCCGGCGTTACAAAATGGTGGAAATCGTAATTCACCTGCACGGCCGGCGCCCACGAGCACGCCCCCATGCACTCCACTTCTTCGATCGAGATCTGGCCATCCGCCGTCACTTCCTTGTGCCCGATCCCCAATTTCTTGCACGCGTGTTCGTAGAGCTTATCGCCGTCGTGCAGCAGGCAACTGATATTGGTGCACACCTGCACGTGGAATTTCCCCAGCGGCTTGCGGTGCAGCATCGAGTAATACGAGAGCACTTCGTTCACCTGCAACGTGCTCACGCCCACCCGCCTGGCCACTTCCTCGATCAATTCATCGGAAACATGCCCCAGCTCATCCTGCGCGTACAGCAGCATAGGAATCATCGCCGACCGCTGCCGCCCCGGCGGGTAGCTCGTCAGAAGCTTCGCGAACCGCGCTTCGAGTTGTGGAGAAAAAGTCATTTGCCCGCGACCTACCGGTCCGTATCCCCCAGCACAAAATCCATGCTGCCGATCGCCGCGATCACATCGGCGATCAGCGTCCCTTCCACCATCACCGAGGTCGCCTGCAAATTGCCGAAGCTCGGTGTCCGCATGTGCACGCGGAACGGGTGCGCCGTCCCATCGCTCACCGCGTAGAATCCCAGCTCGCCGCGCGGCGATTCAATCACCTGGTAGACTTCGCCGGCCGGCACGCGGAACCCTTCCGTCACAATTTTGAAGTGGTAGATGAGCGCCTCCATCTGCGTCTTCATCTTTTCCCGATCCGGCAGCACCACGTGTTGGTCGTCGGCCTTCCACGGCCCCTCCGGCATGCCGTCCATGGCCTGCCGCACAATCTTCGCGCTTTGCCGCATCTCCTCGAGCCGCACCAGGTAGCGCGCGAAAACGTCGTTTTCCGTGCGCACCGGCACTTCGAAATCGAATTTCTCGTAACTCGAGTACGGCTCGTCCTTGCGCGCGTCGATCTTCAACCCGGCCGCGCGCAGCATGGGCCCGGTCACGCCCAAGTCCAGCATGTCCTCGAGCGAAATCCGGCCAACTCCCTGCGTGCGCCCCATCCAGATGCGGTTGCTGGTGAGCAGGTTCTCGTACTCGTCCACCCGGCTGGGAAAGGTGTCGATGAATTTCTTCACCCGCTCGTGCCAGCCTCGCGGCGGATCGAGCGCGAGCCCGCCGATGCGGAAATAACTCGTCATCATCCGCTGCCCGGAAAACATCTCGAAAATCCGCAGGATGTCTTCGCGCTCGCGGAAGCAATACAGGAACACGGTCATCGCGCCGATATCCAGCGCATGCGTTCCCAGCCACACCAGGTGACTGTTCAGCCGCGTCAATTCCGTCAGCATCACGCGCATCCATTGCGCTTTCGGCGGAATCTCCAGACCCAGCAGCTTCTCCACCGCCAAGCAGTAGCCCAGATTGTTGGAGAGCGGCGCCAGGTAATCCACGCGGTCCGTCAGCGTCACAGCCTGCTGGTAGTTCTTAACCTCGAATTCCTTTTCGATCCCCGTGTGCAGGTAGCCCAGCTCGGGCTCGCACTTCACGATGATTTCGCCGTCCAGCTCCAGCACCAACCGCAGCACGCCGTGGGTCGAAGGATGTTGGGGCCCCATGTTCAGGACCATGCGCCGCGAGCCGGTCCGCGGTTTTTCCTCTTCCGCCACCGCCACCGTCTGTTGCGGATTCGGCTGATCGCCCATCGTCTAGACCCTCGACCCCGTCACCGGATAGTCCTTGCGCAGCGGGTGGCCTTCCCAATCGTCCGGCATCATGATCCGCTTGAGGTTGGGGTGATTGCGGAACTGGATGCCGAAGAGGTCGAAGACTTCCCGCTCGTACCAGTTTGCGCTGCGCCACACCGAGGTCACCGAATCGATCGCGGGCTCCGTCCCGCTCACCCGGCACTTCAACCGCACGCGCCGGTTGTGCTCCACCGAGTGCAGGTGATACACCACTTCGAACCGCGGCTCCGCCGGATACCGGTCCACCGCCGTCACCGTGCTCAGGCGCGCGAATCCCTGGTCGAATTTCAGGAAGCCGCACACGCTCCCGATCTTTGGCGCCGCGATCTCGATCGTCAGCTCGCCGCGATCGCAGTTGCCGCCGGTGATGGCGTCGCCGTCGAAAGCCTCCACGGACAGCGCCGTGGCATGTTGTCGCAAACTGTCGGGTAGCATTTCGAGCCTGTTACGGCTTTCGGCCGGCGCCTTCCGGCTTCGACCAGTCCAGCGCCCCTTTCTTCCAGATATAGAAGAACCCCGAAAGAATCAAAACCACGAAGATCAGCATTTCCACGAATCCCGCCATCCCCAGATCGCGGAACACCACCGCCCACGGATACAGGAAAATCGCCTCAATATCGAACAGGATGAAGAGCATCGCCACCAGGTAAAACTTCACGCTGAATCGTTGCCGCGCATCCCCAGTCGGCACAATGCCCGATTCATACGGCATATCTTTTACCTTGTTGCGCACCCGCTTGCCCAGCAGGTACGACGCCGTCAGCAGTCCCGCCGCCAGCGCCATCGCGACCAGAGCCTGGACCAAAACGGGAAAATACGTCTCCGTCAGTGAGGTAGGCATGCCTGTTAGGGAAGAAAAACCTAAACCTGACTATAATTGGTATAAAACGAGGGTGTCAACCAACATGCCCATCCACATCGTGGTGAACGGCGAGCCGCAGTCCACCCCCCAGGGTCAGACCATCCTCGGCCTTCTCCGCCAGTTGGATCTGGACCCCGCGCGTGTGGCCGTCGAACTGGACCGCCGCATCGTCAAGCAGCCTCACTGGCCCGACACGGTTCTGGAGTCCGGTTCGGAAATCGAAATCGTGCAGTTCGTCGGCGGCGGCTAACCTCATCCCCATGGATTCCCCGTTGCCCGTTTCCGAAGCCGAATTCATCGCTGCGCTGCGCCGGGCGGCCGAGCAGTTCTTCCGCGCCGTCGACGAGTGGGAGATCGCCTATCGCAAGTATTACCGCCTCGCCGATCCCTCCGGCAAGCCTTCTTCCGATCTCGAGGGACAGCAGCGCGATTACGACGCCGCGCGCACCCGCTTGGCCGCCATGCTCCCCCGCGCCCGCGGCTTGTGCTTCAAATACGGCATCCGCGATCCCTGGACCGGCCTGCTGCACTCCGCTCTGGGCCAGTTCGCTCCGCAGGATCGCTACAGCTCCGCCATCTCGCGTACGGAACGGGCGCTGGCGTTCGAAACGCTGATCCTGCTGGCCGAAGCCTCCGGCCGGCCGGGCGCCGCCGGAGAACCGCCGCCTGCCGCCGAGGCCCGGTCTCCGCTGCGCCGCTTGCGCGATTTCTTCTTCTGATGCACCATGCACCTCGGGCCCCAGCGTAAGCCCCACGAGCGTTGTTGAACTCTGGATATATAATCTCCGATAGGAGGAGTCATGCGGCTCTTGATGCTTGTGGTGCTCCTTGGGGGCATGCTGTTTGCGCAGACGCCCACTGCGCCGGTGACGGAACAAAGAGACCCGAGCCAGGCTCCGGGTTCCAATAGCTGGCAGTACTCTCAGCCTTTGAGTGGGGGCATGCTTTTTGCGCAGACACCGACTTTGCCGGTGACGAAACAAAGCGATGCGGACCAGGCTCCGAGTTTCAAGGACTGGCAGCCCTCCCAGCCTTTGATTGGTGCGGCCAAGAACCGCAAATTGCGAGCGCCGAGCCTCATGCTTGGCGCCGCATTCGCCAAGTCCGGAACGGCGATTGCACCGGCGCGGGTGTGCGCCATTCCGCTAGTGAACGTGCAACACGCGGACCCCCACGACGCAATCTCGATCCCGCTGTCTTCGCTCCAGACGGCGCCCACAGCGACGGTGGAACCTCCAGCCCCGTCCTGCGACGACAAGAAGCGATGAACCGCCGAATATGCCTTTTCTCCGTGCCTCGGCGCCTCCGCGTTGAAACGCAGCTTTCTCTGTAGATGGATCGTCCCTCGCCCCGTGCTACCCTGATTTTTTCTCATGCGCAACGTCGTCATTATCGGCTCAGGCTGCGCCGGCAACACCGCGGCTATCTATTCCGCTCGCGCCAATCTGAAACCGCTGGTAGTGAGCGGTCACGAAGCCGGCGGCCAGCTTTCCCTCACCACCCTGGTGGAGAATTTCCCCGGCTTCCCCGAGGGCATCAATGGCCCCGACCTGGTGGAAAACATGAAGAAACAGGCGGAGCACTTCGGCGCCGAATACCTCCACGGTTCGGTCATCGATACCGATCTCTCCCGCCGCCCCTTCCGCATCAACGTGGAGGGCGAGTGGATCGAAACCCGCACCCTGATCGTCGCCTCCGGCGCATCCGCCCGCTGGCTGGGCCTCGAGTCCGAACAAAAGTTGATCGGCCACGGCGTCAGTTCCTGTGCCACCTGCGACGGCTTCTTCTATCGCAACCGCAAAATCATGGTCATCGGCGGCGGCGATTCCGCCATGGAGGAAGCCAACTTCCTCTCCCGCTTCGGCAGCGAGGTCACCCTGGTGCACCGCCGCGAAGAGTTCCGCGCCTCCAAGATCATGCTCGACCGCGCCCGCGCCAATCCCAAGATCAAGTTTCTCCTCAATACCGTCGTCGACGAAATCCTCGACCCCGCGCAGCAGCTTGTCACCTCCGTGCGCCTCCGCAATGTCAAAACCGGCGAAGCCTGGCAGCAGGATGTCGACGGCTTCTTCCTCGCCATCGGCCATATCCCCAATACCAAAGTTTTCAAGGGCCAGATCGAAACCGATGCCGATGGCTACATCATTTCCAAAGGTGGCGCGCGCACCAACATCGCCGGTGTCTTCCACGCCGGCGACGTGCAGGACAGAACTTACCGGCAGGCCATCACCGCCTCCGGCGCCGGCTGCATGGCCGCCATCGAAGCGGAACGTTTCCTCGAAGCGGAAGGACACTGACCCATGATCGAACGCATTTACCCTCCCGGTATCGCCGCGCCCCGCGGCCCCTATTCTCCGGCCGTCCGCGCCGGGGATTTCATCTACGTTTCCGGCCAGGTTCCCGTCGACCCCGCCACCAACCAGGCCGTCGTCGGCGACATCAAAGCGGAAACCCGGCAAGTGCTCAACAATATCCGCCGCATCCTGGAAGGCTGCGGCGCCTCCATGGCCGACGTGGTCCGCTGCGGTGTGTTCCTCACCGACGTCAAGGATTTCGCCGCCATGAATGAGGTCTACATCGAATTCTTCGGTGAGATCAAGCCGGCCCGCACCTGCATCGGGGTGCTCGCGCTGCCGCTGCCCGGCTGCAAAATCGAAATCGACGCCGTGGCGTATCAGCCGAAGTAGCGCCGCGCGCTATTGTTATAAGTGAGGTCGGTGCCATGAGACCTGGTCTTCGTCAGACCTGTCTGTGGATTCTCGCTTGCTCCGCGGCTCTCGGCCAGACCGTGGGCGGGCATCCCAGCTTTGAGGTGGCCTCCGTCAAACCTCTGGCAGAGTTCCCTCGCATGGTTCCGGGAGGCCCGGAGATCCGGTATGGATGCTTCGGGGGCCCCGGTAGTTCCGCTCCGGGCCGCTTTTGGTGCAACGCCACCAGCCTCCGCCAGTTGGTGGTCTCGGCGTACCATCTCAAACCCTACCAGCTCACGCTTCCGGCCTGGATGGGCCTCACCTACTATGACATCGCGGCGCGCATCCCGGCCGGGTCCACCGCCGAGCAGTTCCGGTTCATGCAACAGAATCTGCTGGCGGAGCGCTTCAAAATGACCGTGCACTTCGACAAGAAAGAGGTGCCCGTCTATGAGCTGAAAGTCGCGAAAGGCGGGCCGAAGTGCAAGGAAACCACGACGGAACCGCCGTCCGAAGATAGAGACGTCATCGGAGAATACCTGGAGGAGGGCGGCCGCGTCCGTCATACGGCAAAGCAGACCATGGAAGAGCTGGCCGCGTATCTGACGATCCGTTTGCGCCAGCCGGTTTTCGACGCCACCGGACTCACCGCAACCTACGACATCGTCTTGAATTTCGTTCAGGAGCCTTCGGACCGGGGTCTGCCCTGGGGCGCGGCTGCCTCGTCCGATGGCGGAGTTGGGCCTGCGTCCGATCCCGCCGGTGGTCCCACCCTAATCGGTGCGGTGCAGTCGCAGCTCGGGCTCAAACTGGAAGCAAAGAAAGGCACCATCGACGTTTTGGTGATCGATCACGCCGAGAAAGTGCCCACCGAAAATTAACACCCCTGCACGCTTTGCCCCCGAACTGCGTCAAAATAGTATACAGGTTCGATGCGCTTATTGGGATTCTTGCTGCTTGGGACCGCGGCCACGGCTTTCGCCGGTGAGTATGCCATACTCGCCAGCGGCGCGCGGCTGCATGTCGATCGCCATGAGATCGATGGCGCCCGCGTCCGCCTCTATGACGGCCCTGGTTTCACGGAATTGGACACCGCCGAGATTCGCGCGTTCGAACCCGAAGAACCCGCGCCCACCCCGGTAGTCGAAGTTCCTCCCGCCGCGCCGCCCGTCGTCGTGCCAATTCCGCGCCTGCCTTCGCCCCTCGAACTAGCCGATGCCGCCGCCGATAAGTACGGCCTGCCCCGCGTCCTGCTCCGCAGTATCATGCGCGCCGAATCCGACTTGCAGCCGCAAGCCGTGTCTCCCAAAGGAGCCATCGGCCTCATGCAGTTGATGCCCGCGACCGCCCAGGACCTCGGCGCCGACCCCTACGATCCCGCCCAGAACGTCGACGCTGCCGCCCGCTATCTCCGCGATCTCCTCGACAAGTATCACGGAGGCCTCCGGCACGCCCTGGCCGCCTATAACGCCGGTCCCGCCGTGGTCGACAAGTACAACGGCATCCCTCCATACCGGGAGACCATTAATTACATCTACCGGATTGAGAAAGCCTACAAGGCCGACCCCGCGACCCCACCCGCCTATTAGCCGCAACTATGCGAGATGGAAGCCGCGGCTATGCGAGCCGCGACCGTGGGGGAGGGGTTCTGTGTGTACACGTCACGCCCGCACCGGCTATCCGCAACCCTACACCGCCGGCGTCAGCACCTTCTGCCCGGGCGACCAGTTACACGGCGTCAACGCCCCGGTCTGTAACGCATCCAGCACGCGCAGCACTTCCTGCGGATTGCGGCCCACCGAAAGATCGTTCACCGAAACGAACCGGATCACGTTCTGCGGGTCCACAATAAACGTCGCACGCTGCGCAACCCCCTCTTTCGGATCCAGAATCCCCAGCATCCCGCACAGATCCCGCTTGATGTCCGCCAGCATCGGGATCGGCAGATTCCGCAAATCCGGGTGGTGCTGCCTCCAGGCCAGGTGCACGAACTCCGAATCCGTGCTGCCGCCCAACAACCGCGTGTTGCGCTCCCGGAATTCACCCTCCAACGCGCCGAAGGCAGAAATCTCGGTCGGACACACGAACGTGAAGTCCTTGGGCCAAAAGAAATAGACCTTCCATTGACCCGGGTAATCTTTCTCCGTGATCGTACGGAAGGTCTTGCCCTGTTCCAGGCTCACGGTCGCTGCCACGGAGAAACTGGGGAATTGCTCGCCGACGCCTAACATGTGATTCCTCCTAAATTAGAGTAATAACTCTTTAAGTCCTAATTATACCCAAGAAGTCTAGCGGGGAATCTCGTACCGCTTGATCTTCTCGTACAACGTCGAGCGGTCGATCCCCAGCACCGATGCCGATTCCTTGATATTCCCGTCGGTCCGCTCAAGCGTCGCCACAATCAACAGCTTTTCCATATCCTGCAGCGTCATCCCGACCGGCGCCGTCCAAGTTTTCGCCGCCCCGGTGGTCGCCAGGAACGAAAAGTCTTCTTCCGTCAGCACCTGCCCGCGGCTCGTCACCAGCGCCCGCTCCACCGCATTTTCCAGTTCCCGAACATTACCCGGCCAGTTGTAATCCATCAGCAGCTTCAAGCCGCCTTCGGAGATCTCGGTAATATCCTTGCCCATCTCGTGCGCCAGCCGCTCCAGAAAATGATGCGCCAGCAGCGGAATATCCTCCCGCCGGTCGCGCAGCGGCGGAATCCGGATCTCGATGACGTTCAGCCGGTAGAACAAGTCCTCGCGGAACTTTCCTTCCGTCACCGCCTGCTGCAGGTTCACGTGCGTCGCCGCCACTACCCGCGCATCCACCCGCACTTCCTCCGACCCGCCCACCCGGTAAAAACTCCGCTCCTGCAACACTCTCAGCAAATCCACCTGGAGCTTCGGCGAGATGTCCCCGATTTCATCCAGGAAAATCGTGCCGCCGTCGGCCATCTCGAACTTGCCTTGTTTCCGCTCGCTCGCCCCCGTGAAAGATCCCTTTTCGTGCCCGAACAATTCCGATTCCAGCAGGGTTTCCGCCAGCGCCGCGCACGATACCGCCACAAACGGCTTCGCCGCCCGGTCGCCCGAATGGTGAATCACCCGGGCGATCATCTCCTTGCCCGTTCCGCTCTCGCCCTGGATCAGCACCGTGCTGCGCAACCCCGCGATCTCGTGGCACAGCTTCAGAATGTCGCCCATCTTCGCGTTCTTGCTGACGACATCGCCCACCACGTACTGCCGCGACAGCTTCTTCCGCAGAATGGTGTTCTCGCGCTGCAGGTTTTTCACCTTGATAATCCGATTTACCAGCAGCGAAATTTCCTCCGGGTTGCACGGCTTTACGATGTACTCCTGCGCCCCTTCCTTCATCGCCGTGATCGCCGTGTCCACCGTCGCATACGCCGTGATAATGATGATCGACGCCTCCGGGTGCAGCCGCCGCACCTGCATCATGGTCTCGATCCCGTCCATCCCGCCCGGCATCTTCAAATCCACGAAATAGATGGCGTAGTCGCGCGCCCGCGCTTTCTCCACCCCTTCCCGCCCCGACGACGCCGTGTCCACCGAATAGCCGTCCTCGCGCAGCCAGGCCGCCAGCGATTCGCACATCACCTCTTCGTCGTCCACCACCAGAATCTGCCAGTGCGTCTTCATAACCCTTACTCCCTTGCTCCGCGCCGCAACCGCGCCCCGCAGGGCGCGCAAAACTCGCAACGCTTCGAATCGATCTGCCGCACGTTCGTGGAAAGCGACATCGCGCAATTCCGGTCGCCGCAATGCACCAGCCCGAACATGTGGCCGGTCTCGTGGAGCGCCTCTTTCGAGGCCCGCTCCAGAAAAATCTCCCGGTTGGGCGCCAGGCCGTAAAACTCCTGCCGCAACCGCGCCAGCGAAATCACCGCTACCCGTCCGCTCAGTTGCGCGTGCCCGAACACGAACGTCAACACCGGGATGTACAAATCACGCTCGGTCACCGCCAGCAGCTTCAGCGCATCCGGCGGGCAAACCCGCGCCAAGATTTCCAGCAAGGCAATGGACCCGTGCTGCCCGCGCTCCCGGTCGTAGGCGAACTCCACCGCCCCAAGCTCCATCTCCCGCACCGCCACGCCGAACTCGCTCGCCACGCGGTCGCGCACCGCGCCGTATGCCTGGCGCTCCACTTCGGGCGTCGCTCCCACGTACAGGTACTTCATTCCTTCCGCGCCAGCTCCGGAAGCGGCAACTCGGCGCGCTGCGGAGGCTCGAGCGGCAGCGAGATCGTGAACGTGGTTCCTTCACCCACCTTGCTCACCACCTCGACATCGCCGCCGTGCGCCTCGATGATCCCATACGTCACCGCCAGTCCCAGCCCCACGCCCTTGCCTTCCGGCTTGGTCGTGAAAAACGGATGAAAGATCTTGGCCAGATTCTCCGGTGGAATTCCCTCGCCGTTGTCCGTCACCACCAGCCGCACCATGCCGTCGCCCGAATTGGTCGAAACCTTCACCCGCCGCTCGGTCTTCCCTTGCGTCGCCTCAGCCGCGTTCATCAATAGGTTTAACGCCACCTGTTGCATCTGCGACTGGTCGCACGCGACCAGCGGCAGGGCTTCCGCCAGGTGCGTCTCCACCTCCACGTTGCTCAGCTTCATCTTGTGTTGGATCAGCGAGAGTGTCATCTTCACGATCTTGTTGACATCGCCCGGCGCCCGCTGCGGTTTCGACCGCCGCGAAAACGCCAGCAGGTCCGACACAATCCGTCCCACCCGCGCCGTCTCGTTGGTCACCTGCGTCAAATACTTCCGGAATTCTTCGATCCGCCCCGCCGGAATGCCATCGTCCTTCAACATCCGCTGCAGCAGCATCGAGAGGTTCAGCACGCCCGCGATCGGATTATTAATTTCGTGCGCCACGCTCGCCGAAAGCTGTCCCAACGAGGCCAGCCGGTCGGTATGCAGCAATTTCTGGTGCGCCGCTTTGAGCTGCTGCGTCCGGTCTTCCACTTTGCTTTCCAGGTTCTGGGTGAACTGGTTGATCTCTCCCAGCGCCGTCCGTAACCGGTCCCGCATCACGTCGAACGACCGCGCCAGCTCATCCAATTCCTCGCTGCTGCTCGAAACCTCAATCGGTTTATCCAGCTCCATCTGGCTCACCGCCTTGGTGCCTTCGATCAGTTCTTCGATCGGACGGCTCAGAAAACGGCGCGTGAAGAAGATAATGAATAGGCTGATCAGCGTGATCTCGACGCCCGTCACCAGCAGCACCCGGAACTTCATGCCGGACACCTCGTGATCCACGCTTTCCAGGCTCAACGCCAGATCCAGCACTCCCAGCACCCTCACCCCCGCCGGGTGCGCGTGGCATTCCGCCTGGCTGCACGACCGCTCGTTGTAAATCGGCGTACGCATATCCAGCCGCCGCCCGCCGTCCGCGCCGCGGTATATGTTGACCCGGTCCGGCGCATCCAACCGCTTCGGATCCATGGTGTCCAGCCGTGCTTCCTGGCCCGTCGAAAACGTGGCGTGCCCCGCGCTGTTGAACATGCGGATGCGGTCGATGCCCTGCTTCAAGGCAATCGTCTGCATGACCTCGTAGGCCGCCTCCCGATGGTCGTCGAGCATGGCGTGCCAGGTGGCGCTGGTGATTCCCTTGGAGAGCTGTTCCGCCCCCAGGATCATCGTGTGCAGCAGTTGCTGCTCCTCGGTTTTGACGTTAACCAACCCGGAAACCGCCGCCACGATGATCACGATAACGGTGATCGAGAGCATCAGCTTCCGGGCGAGGCGCCTCGGCATATTAGGTACCTATAGTCCGAAATTGATTGTAGCGTGCGGCACGGACCGGAACAATCGGAGCCGCGCGCGCCAGCAAGCGGTCCGGCAACGCAAATCGGCTTGACGTCACCGCTTCTTCGAGAACCGCAGCGGCAGCTCTCGTCACCGGGCCGGCTACGCCGTCCGCAGCCGCTCAGCCGCCGCCTCCGCCGTGATGTCGCGCTGCGGCGTCGCCAGCATTTCGTAGCCCACCAGGAACTTTCGCACCGTCGCTGAACGCAGCAGCGGCGGATAGAAATGCGCGTGCACGTGCCATGCGGCGTGCGCCCCGCCATCGGTGGGCCGCTGGTGAATCCCCATCGAAAAAGGAAACGAAACGCGGAACAGCCGGTCGTATCGCGACGTCGTGCGCTTCAGAATATCCGCCAGACCGTCGCGTTCCGCGTCCGTAAACCCATCGATGCCGCTGGCGTGGCGCTTCGCAATCACCATCGTCTCGAACGGCCACACCGCCCAGAACGGCACCACCACCAGGAAACTGCCGTTCTCTTCCACCACGCGCTCGCCTCCGGCCCGCTCCAGCTTCGCGTAGTCGCACAGCAGGCAGCCGCCCCGTTGGCCCAGCCAGGCCTGTTGCGCCGCCGTCTCCTTGCCCACTTCGTTCGGCACCGCGTGATTCGACCAGATCTGGCAATGCGGATGCGGGTTGCTCGCCCCCATCATCGCGCCCCGGTTCTCGAAGATCTGCACGGAGTTGATGAGCGGCCGCGCGCCCAACTCGCTATACTGCTCCACCCACACATCCACCACGCGCCGCAGATCCGCCTGCTCCATGTTGGGCATCGTCAAGTTGTGGCGCGGTGAGAAACAGACCACCCGGCAAATCCCCGGCTCCGATTCCGCCACCAGCAGCCCGTCCTGTTCGAACCGCGCCAGCGCCGTATCGGGCTTGAGCGCGGCGAAATCGTTATCGAAGACAAATGTCGAAGTATACGCGGGATTCCGCGCGCCGCCCGCCCGCGCATTCCCCGGGCAAAGATAGCATTGCGGATCGTAGTCCGGCTGCGTGCCGGCTGCCGCTTCCTCCATCTGTCCTTGCCAGGGCCGCGCCGTGCGGTGCGGCGACACCAGCACCCATTCGCGGGTCAGCGGGTTAAAACGCCTGTGCGGATCCTGTTTCCAATCGAACATGCACTCTCATGGTAGCGAATGGAAACCCACCCGCGGCCCGGCGCGTTTACAATCCTAGCGTGAGGTCTGCGAACATCATGCGGCGCGCTCTCATCGCCGGATTGGCATGCGCCGCGGCCGCCGCCGCCCAGGTGGGAGTCGCCGGCCGTGTGATCGACGAAAACGGTGTGCCAGTCCCAGCCGCGCGCGTCGTGGTGCACTGCGGTGCGGCGCCCGCCATCGAAGCCCAAACCGCGCCCGCCGGAGTATTCGACATGTCGCTCCCACCGGGAGATTGCACCATGAATGTCGATCATGCCGGCTTCTTCGAGCTGCGCGACCGCCTCATCCACATCGGTAACGGCCCCACCGAAGTGACCGTGACGCTCAACCCGCAGCACGAAGTCTTCCAAAGCGTCACGGTGGGCGCGCTGCCCGCGCCGGTCGATCCCGCGCAGACTCAGGGCGAGCAGCGCCTCTCCGGGACCGAAGTCAATGACATCCCCTATCCCGCCAGCCACAGCCTGCGCAACGCCATGAAGCTGATGCCCGGCGTCATCCAGGACCTCACCGGCGGCCTTCACTTTCAAGGCGGCGCCGAATACCAGACGCGCTACACGCTTGATGGCTTCGACATCAGCGATCCCATCGACGGCCGCTACTCCACGCGCCTCGCCGTCGAAGGAGTCCGCTCGCTCGATCTCGTCGATTCCGGCGAATCCGCCAGCCTGGGCAACGGCTCCGCCGGCACCCTCGCCATTCAACCCGAAACCGGCGCCGACCAGTTCCACTCCACCGCCACCAACTTCATTCCCGGCCTGGACCTCCACTCCGGCGTGCGCTTCGGCGATTGGACGCCGCGCGCCGGCGTCTCCGGCCCCATCGTCAAAGGCCGCGCCTGGTTCTCCGACAGCTTCGACGGCGAATACAACAGCGGTTACGTTTCCGGTTTGCCGAATGGCCAGAACACCAATCCCACCTGGGTCGCCGGCAACCTGTTGCACGCGCAGGTCAACTTAACCCCCACCAATATTTTGTTCGCCGACCTGCTGGCGGATTTCGATCACCAGGCGCACTACGGCCTCGGCGTGCTCGATCCCGTCTCCACCACCACTGCGCTGAGCGATCGCCAGTGGCTCGCCGCCGTGAAGGAATCGCACGCCTGGGCGGGCGGCGCCGTGCTCGAGACCGGCTTCGCCTGGCAGAGCGTGGAGCGCGATCGTACGCCGCAAGGAGACCTGCCCTATCTCGTGGCGCCGGCCGGCCGCAGCGGAGATTACTTCGTGCGCTCAAGCGAGCACGGCCGCCGCGATCAACTCTTCGTCAACTACTTTCCGCGCGTGCGCCACTTCGCCGGACGCCACCAGCTTCAGCTCGGCGCCGACGCGCAGCGCCTCGATTACACCGCGCAGTTCCAGCGCACCACCTACGAACTGCTCGACCTCGCGGGCCAGCCGCTCTTCCAAACCACTTTTCAGGGAAGCGGCGATTTCGACCGCCCTGGCGCTTCCGTCGCCACTTACGTCACCGATCACTGGCAGCCGGCCCCACGGCTGGCCATCGATGCCGGAGTCCGCGAGGACTGGGACGAACTGGTCCGCCAGGCAGCCATCTCGCCGCGCCTCTCGGTGGCTTATGCGCCCTTTGCCGACGCGCGCACCAAACTCACCGCCGGTTACGCCATTCTGCACGATGCCACCAACCTCGCGCTGTTCAGCCGGCCGCTCGATCAACAGGCCGTCACGGTTCCCTATTCTTCCACCGGCGCGCCGGAAGCGCCGCTGGTCACTACCTTCGTCTCCGGTCAAAACCTCCGGCTCCCGCGCTACGACAAGTGGAGCAGCGGCCTCGAGCACGAATTCGCGCATCGCATTGCCGCCCGCGCCGAATGGCTGCGCAAGCGCGGCCGCGACGGATTTGTGTACGCACCCGAAAACACCGCCGCTCCGCTCACCGTGCAACCGGTTCTGCTGAGCTACGGATACGGCGGAACCTATGCGCTCACCAATCAGCGCCGCGATGCCTATGACGAAGTGGCGTTCACCGCGCGGCAGACCTTCGGCGATCAGTACGGTTGGATGGCCAGCTACGTCCGCTCGCGCGCCGCCTCGAATGCCGTCCTGGATGCCAGCGTCGATCAACCCCTGCAGGTGCTGAACAACTTCGGCCGCATGCCGTGGGACGCGCCCAACCGCATTCTGGGTTGGGGTTACTTCCCGCTGCCGTTCAAGAACTGGGCCGTCGCGTTTCTGGCGGACTACCGCACCGGCTTCCCTTTCGCCGTGACCAGTGATTCCGGCATGGTGGCAGGCCCGGTGGATGGGCACCGCTACCCATCCAACTTCGATTTCAATCTGGCCATCGAACGCCGGTTCACCTTCGCCGGCTATCGGCTGGCCGTCCGCGTCGGCGCCAACAATCTCACCGATCACCGCAACCCCACCGCCGTCAATGGCGTGATCGGCGCGCCTCAGTATCTGCAATTCTTCGGCGACGAAGGCCGCCACTTCGTGCTGCGCATCCGGGTCTTCGGACGCGCCCCGCGATGACTGATATTTGGTAAGGCAGGCTGCCCGCAGGCTTTCGCCTGCCACCGGAGTTTGGACAATCCGGCGAAGCCGCGCCCAGTGGGACCGGCCTCCTGGCCCGTCGCAAGGTGGGGCAAGCGCTTTCGCCTGCCAACCTCATTGGGTGCAAGATATCCCTATGGAGCAAACCGCGGTTCTCGCCCTCCTGCTCGCGGCGGTCTTGGCTTTCCTGGCGCCCGCGCCGCGCCGGTTTCTCGAAACCAGTTTGCATCGCAGGCCTGCCTGGATCTTGGCCGCGCCGCCGCTACTCACCTCCGTCTTCACGATTGCGGCCGCGCTCGCCGGCGTGTCGAGCCTGCCGCTCGCGCTCCTGATCCTCGCCTACACTTCCGCGCCCGTCCTCTGCGCGTATGTGCAGGGCGCCGGCGAGCGAGCGCGTCCCTCGCCGCTGGATTTCCTCACGGTCCTGCTTCTCTGGCTGCCGCTCGAATTCTCCGCCGGCGCCGCTCTCGTTCCGCGTCCCGCACAGGGCTTTCTGCATGCCGTGGCATACGCCATCGCCATCCTTCTCGGCCTGGTGCTCTTCGTGGGGTTCCGCTCCATCCCCGGCTTAAAATACAACCTGCCGCGTCACGCGCGGGATTACTGGCTGCCGCTGGCCGGGTTCGCCATGGCCGCGCCGGTCTTGGCCGTCGTGGGCATCGCTCTTGGATTCATTCCCCCTCCGCACGCGCCCATCCAATCCGCCGGCCGCATGATCTCCGCGGCCGGCCTGATTTTCGCCGGCACGGCGCTGCCCGAGGAGATTCTCTTCCGCTCACTCATTCAGAACCTTCTCATGCTCCGCTTCGGCGCGGGCGCCCGCACGCTGCTGGCCGCCGCGTTCATTTTCGGCTGTGCGCACCTCGACAACGGACCCCAGCCCTTGCCCAACTGGCGCTACATGATTCTCGCCACCATCGCCGGCGTGGCCTACGGCTGGGTTTTCCGGAAGGCTTCCACCGTCCTTTCTTCCGCGGCTTTGCACATGCTGGTGGATTGGACCAAGCACTTCTTCTTCTGAGCCCGCGATGCGCAAACTCGCCATCCTGGAACCGCTCCTGATGTTCGGCCTGATCGTCGCCTACATCTGGAAGCTGCGCTTCGTCCACCCCCACTGCTGGATCGCCATCCCGGCCCTGATGGTCCTTTCGCACCTGCTGCACCGCGAAAGCCCCCGCACGCTGGGCTTCGGACTCGACAACCTGCGCGGTTGCCTGCACGAACTGGCGCCGCTGCTGCTCCTGATCGCGCTTCTGCTGCTCACGGCGGGCGTCCTGCTGCGCACCATCCGCCAGACCGGTTTTGACGGCGCGCTGCTGGCCGCGGCCGCTTATCTGCCCTGGGGCCTCGCCCAGCAATACGCTCTGAACGGCTATTTCCTGAAGCGCTTTGACGCCGCGGTTTCCGCCCGCGCCGCTTCCCTGATGGCCGCCGTGCTCTTTTCCCTCGCGCACGCGCCCAACCCGTTCCTCATGGTCATCACGCTCCCGCTGGGCTGGTGCGCCACGCTGCTCTACCGGCGAAGCCGCAACCTCTATCTCCTCGGAATCGCGCACGCCGCCATCGGTCTGTTGCTGTTTCTGGTGGTGCCGGATTCCGTCAGCCGCCATTTGCGAGTCGGCCCCGGTTGGTTCCGGCCTTAGCTCGCCGATGCGAGCCACGACCGTGAGGGAGTGGTTTCCCGGAAAAGGACACCATACAGCCGGTCAAAGAGCCAGCCGCTATACAATGGACCCTCGGGGGTCCTTCATGTCTCGACCTTTTTTCGCCTTCGCAACTTGCCTCACTCTGCTGGCCGCGCCGGCGCTTCGCGCGCAGGGGCGCGGCGGCGCGCAACCGGCCGGGCCTGTGCCTCGCATTGAAGAGCGCACCAGCGGCATGCAGAAGATCGACGGCTACTTCCCGCTCTACTGGGACGAGCGCACCGGCAGCCTGTGGCTGGAGATCCCGCGCTTCGACAGCGAGTTCCTCTATACTACCGGGCTGGCCGCCGGACTGGGCTCGAACGACATCGGCCTCGACCGCGGCCAGGAAGGCAGTTCCCGCATCGTCTCCTTCCAGCGCGTCGGACCGAAGGTCATGCTGGTGCAGGGAAACGAATCTTTCCGCTCCTCGAGCGCCAACCCGGCCGAGCGGCGCGCGGTGGAAGATTCCTTCGCCAAGTCCGTGCTGTGGGGTTTCACCGTAGCCGCCGAGAGCAATGCGCGCGTGCTGGTGGACGCCACCGATTTCTTCCTGCGCGACGGGCACGGCGCCGGCAATGCGCTCCGCCCCGGAACCTATCGCGTGGACCGCACGCGCAGCGCCTTCTACATTCCGCGCACCAAAGCCTTCCCCAAGAATACGGAAATTGAAGTGACCCTCACCTTCGCCAACGATGCCGCCGGAGGCGGTCGCGGCGGTGCGGGCGGCCCAGCCCAGGGCCCGCCGGCCATTGGCGCCGGCAGTCCCGCCCCCGATGCAGCGGGCGGCGGAGGCCGCGGCGGCGGCCTGTTCTCCGGCAGCGTGTCGAGCGTCACACCTTCCGCCGACTCCGTGACTTTGCGCGAGCACTACTCGCTGGTCGAGCTCCCCGACAACAACTTTCGCCCGCGTTACGACGATCCGCGCGCCGGATACGGCGGCTTGAGTTTCGTCGATTACAGCGCGCCCATCGGCGAGCCCATGGTGGTTCGCTACGTGCACCGCCATCGCCTGGAGAAGAAAGATCCCAACGCCGCCGTCAGCGAGGCCGTCAAACCGATCCAATACTGGGTGGACCCGGGCGCGCCCGAGGAGGTGCGCAAGGCCCTGGTGGAAGGCGCGAGCTGGTGGAACCAGGCCTTCGAAGCGGCCGGCTTCCGCAATGCGTTCCAGGTGGCCGTGCTGCCCGACGGCGCCGACCCCATGGACATCCGCTACAACATGATCAACTGGGTCCACCGCTCGACGCGCGGCTGGAGCTCGGGCGGCACCGTCAACGACCCGCGCACCGGCGAGATCATCAAAGGCACCGTGACGCTGGGCTCGCTGCGCGACCGGCAGGATTACCTGATCTTCGAAGGCCTGCTCTCGCCCTACACCACCGGCAACGAGAAGCCCGACATCCTCTACCAGACCGCGCTCGCTCGCATCCGCCAACTGGCCGCGCATGAAGTCGGCCACACCTTGGGCCTCGGCCACAACTACTACGACAGCACCAAGGGTTGGATTTCCGTGATGGATTATCCGCACCCGGCCGAGAAGCTGCGCGATGACGGCGCCATCGATATCTCGGGCGCCTACCCGGCCCGCATCGGCGATTGGGACAAGGTCGCCATCAATTACGGGTACCGCCAGTTTCCCGCCGGCGCCAATGAAACGGCCGCGCTCACCAAGATCCTCGACGACGCCTGGGCCCAGGACCTGCGCTACATGACCAACCAGGACACCGACACGCATCCGCGCGTGGATCAATGGTCGAACGGCGTGAACCAGGCCGAAGAGTTGAACCGCATCATGAAGGTGCGGCGCGCGGCGCTCGACCGTCTGGGCGAGCACAGCATCCGCAACGGCGCGCCCATGGCCACCATCGAAGAGCCGCTGGTGCCCATCTTCATGTATCACCGGTATTCGGTGGAATCGGCCGCGTCCATGGTGGCCGGCCTCGACTACATCTACGCCATGCGCGGCGACGGCCGCACGCCCGTGAAATATGAGTCGGCCGCCAACCAGCGACAGGCCTTGGAGGCGCTGGCCGCGACGCTGCTGCCGTCGGAACTGACTGTGCCGAGCCAGGTGCTGGCGGCCATCCCGCCGCGCCCGCCGGGGTTCGGCATGCACCGCGAGCTGTTTCCGCGCACGACTGGATCGGGCTTCGATCCGCTGAGCCCGGCAACCATCGCGTCCGATGTGACCATCGGTTTCGTTCTGCAACTCAACCGCGCCGCCCGCATGGTGGCGCAGCACGCCATCGATCCCACGCTGCCCTCGCTCGAAGAAGTCATCGACCGCCTGACCAAGGCCGTTTTTGACGCACCCACCGCTTCGCCCTACGAAGGCGAGGTCCGCCGCGCCGAAGAGCGCGTGCTGGTCGATCGCGTCATGTGGCTCTCGACCGGCGCGCCGAATGCGCAGGTGCGGGCGATTGCTTCGTGGAAGCTGGGGGAACTGGCAACCCGGTTGACGAACGAAATCACCGCAGAGCCGCGGAGCAACGACCAGAAGGCGCACAGCTCCCTGCTGGCCGCCGACATCAAGCGTTTCCTCGAGCGCCCCGCCGAAGCGGCGCGGGTGATGCCGGCCCCTGGCGCGCCACCCGGCGCCCCGATTGGCGGCGACCCCGGCTGGGATTGGCTTGCCCCGGTGCCGCTCTGCACCTGGAGCGACGCGCACCCCGACTGGTGGGCCACCGCCGACTGGCTGCTGATGTAAGCGGCCTTTCGTGGGGCAGGATGGTATCCTGGATGGTATCCTGCGCGCCGGTTGGCAACCGGCTTCTTCGGCGACCGGCATATCGCCGGCGCCGGCGCAGAATCAAAACAGTCCTTATCACCCTTGCAATACAGAATAGTGACTGCAAACCCCACTAAAGTACCATCACGTTTAGGGCTGTTTTGTACCTTTAGACCTATTGTGAGCCGCGCTGGCGTCCTGGATGATGGGAGCAGGATGGAAATAAGCACTGATGAAGGAAGTGCAAATTTCGGAGGCATGACCGATCGGAGAGGAACCAGCCGGTTTCCGGTCCAGGAGGATGTCAAATACTCGGTAATGCTGTCGAAGACTTCGAAAGCCAGCGGCATTGGGAAGACCCTGAACTTTGGCAGCGGAGGAATTCTGTTCACCACCCACGAGAAGTTGCCGGTGGGGCGCACCGTGGAACTCTCGGTGAATTGGCCGGCGCGACTGGGTGGCACATGCCCGCTGCAGTTCGTGGCGACGGGGCGGGTGGTGCGATCGGACGCGAACTGCGCGGCGGTACGGATTGTGCGCTACGAATTTCGGACGCGTAGCGCCACGGCCGCGGCGGCGGGTGCGTGACGCCTCAGGCGTCGCGGTGGACACCGGCCAGGGAAAAGGCGGGCAGGCAGACGGCGATGTATTCGGCGCCTTCGAGCGATGGCGTGCTGTAGCGCACCCACTCACCGCTGTGTGCGACGATGGCTTGGCCGGCAGCCACATCGATGGAGCCGGCGGCGTGCTCCACGCGTAGCGCGCCTTTCAGCACGACCGTAAACTCATCGAACTCAGGCGTTTGCCCAGGCTCCTGCCAGCCGCCAGGGCTGCGCATATGGGCGATGCTGACATTTTGGTGCGCGGAATTTATACGCCCAAAATATTCGTCGATCAATTTGGGTTTGTTTCCGGCGGCGGCCACGCGGGTGGCGGCAGGGATCAGGGTCGGCACGGTGTGGTCCTCTCACGGGATCTTGACGCAACTAACTTGCCGGAAGGTTGGGGCCATAGGTATACTGTCATTTTCGCCTGGACGTTATGACGGTGCGCGAAGAATTCGATCCCCTGGCGCCCCAACGGGAAGCCGCCTTCTTCTACGGCCTCTTCCTGCGGGGACACGATGTGGACGCGTTGCGGCAGGACATCGACGTGCCTCACACGATGCTGGAGAAGTGGATGCGGGCGCGCGATTTCGAGGCCTCCTTCCGCGAGAATCTGCACCGCGTGTACGCCTATCGCAAACAGGTGCTGGCGATTTTCGACGGGCTGATCTCGAACGAACAGATGCGACCAAGGTTGCAATAGGCGGCGGTTGGGGCGCCCTTGTGGGGCAGTTTGTGGGGCAGCCTTAGGCCCCCGCCCTGCCGGAAAAATCCAAAACCGGGCAATCCGGTCTTTCCATACAAATATGATTTGTGCGGGCTGCGGGACTGCTGGTTGGGTGGTTCCGCACGCGGCCCAGTGCGGAGCATTGCAACGGACTGCGGATCGCACGCGTCTCACTGGATAAGTGGATGACTTGTGCGCCAGCCGCGGATGAGGGGCCGCCATAAGGGAGAAAGAGCCTGCGGCTCTTGATATCCCTGCGGGATAGGGGAGTCGGAAGTCGAGGGAGTCGGAATGGCGCCGGCGGCGCGCGGGGTTTATTCTGGCTTCTGAATTCTGGCTCCTGTCTTCTTTCTTCTACAACCATGGCAGGATGGCCGGAAGTGGAGATGCAAAGCCAAATCGAGATGACCGCCCCCAATCCAGTGCCCTCAGCCGGCAGCCTCTACGCGGAGCACGTCAATCCGCAATGGGTCCGCCTGCTCGACCTGTTGCAGATGAACGCGAATTACGAGCGTTGCTCGGGGTGCGAGCTGTTTACGTCCGACGGACGGCGGATCCTGGATTTCCTGTCGGGGTACTCGGTGCACAACGCCGGGCACAACCATCCCGCCATCGTGGCGGCATTGAAAGAGGAGCTGGACCGGTCGGGGCCGGCGATGCTGCAGAGCCATGTTCCGGAACTGGCCGGGGAGCTGGCGGCGCGGCTGGTCGAACGGGCCGGCGGACGGATGCACCGCGTGTTTTTTACGAGCTCGGGCAGCGAGGGGATCGAGGCTGCCATCAAGTTCGCGCGGGCACACACCGGCCGCGCCGGGTTGCTCTACGCCGAGGGCGGCTTTCACGGGCTGACGTGCGGCGCGCTCTCGCTGATGAGCGACAGTTTCTGGCGGGAAGGATTCGGCCCCATGCTGCACGGCGCCGAAGGCGTGCCCTTCGGCGATCTGGAAGCGTTGGAACGCCATCTCGCCACCAGGAAGTTCGCCGCGTTTTTCGTGGAGCCGGTGCAGTCGGAAAACGGCATTCGCGTGCCGCCCGCGGACTACCTGGCGGCCGCCGAGCTGCTCTGCCGGCGGTACGGCTCGCTGCTGGTGCTGGATGAAGTGCAAACCGGCATGTACCGCAGCGGAACCTTTCTGGCGGCGCACCGCTACCAGGTGGAGCCGGACATGCTGGTGCTGGCCAAAGCGCTCTCCGGGGGGCTGGTGCCGGTGGGCGCGGTGCTGATGTCGAAAGCGGTTTCGGACTCGGTCTTCAGCTCGCTCAAGCGCGCGTTCATCCACGCCTCGACGTTCGGCGAAAACGCGCTGGCGATGCGGGCGGGCCTGGCGACGCTGGATGTCCTGGAACACGAATCCCTGGGCGAGCGCGCGGCGCGGCTGGGCGCCCTTCTGCGCCACAAGCTCTCCGAAGGGCTGGCGCCGTACGACATGGTGAAGGCCGTGCGCGGGGTCGGGATGCTCTCCGGGATCGAGTTCCAACCGCCGGGACAGCTTCGGCTGCGGGTGGCCTACGAAGCTTTCCAGCGCATTCATCCGGCGATGTTCGGGCAGGTGCTGGTGATGCGGTTGTTCCGCGACCACCGCATCCTGACGCAGATCTGCGGCAACCAGTTTCTGGTGCTAAAGGTGGCGCCACCGCTGGTGGTCACCGAGAAGCAGGTGGGCGAGTTCGTTACGGCTGTTCGCGCGGTGGTGGACCTGGCGCATTCCTCCGCTCGGTTCTGGTCCGAAGCCCTGGGGATGGCGCGGCGCGCCGCCAATATCTGACCTGATGATTCTTCCTTCTTCCACCGATCTATTCATTATCGGCGGCGGCCCGGCAGGCCTCGCTGCCGCGATTGCCGCGCGGCGACGCGGCCTGGATGTGACCGTGGCGGATGCCGAGCGGCCCCCGATCGATAAGCCCTGCGGCGAAGGGATCATGCCGGATGGACTGGCGGCGGCGCGAGCGCTGGGGCTCGACCTGGAGAGTGCACCGGGGCGGCGTTTTCCGGGCATCCGCTTTTGCGAAGGCGCAACGTCGGTGGAAGCGCGGTTTGCGCGCGGGTCAGGGCTGGGGATACGGCGGACGACGCTGCACCAGGCGCTGATCGACCAAGCGGCGCGGGCGGGGGTGCGGCTGGCGTGGGGCAGCGTGGTGACGGGGATGGATGGCGAGCGAGTTCACGCGGCGGGAGAGCGCGTGGCGGCGCGCTGGATTGTGGGTGCGGATGGCGGGCATTCGCGCGTTCGCCGCTGGGCTGGCCTCGACGCCTGCAAGCGGCAGAGCCTGCGCTACGGCTTCCGCCGCCATTACCGGATGGCGCCGTGGACCGAGTTCATGGAGATCCATTGGGGCCACCGCTGCCAGCTTTACATCACGCCGGTGGCGGAGGACGAAGTTTGCGTGGTGCTGATTTCGAGCGATCCGCAGCTTCGGTTGGGCGAGGCGCTGGCACAGTTTCCGGCGGTCGGGCGGCGGGTGGGGAATCTGGCGCCGCTGCCGGGGGAGCGCGGCGCGGTTTCGGCCTCACGCCGGCTGCGTGCGGTGTGGCGCGGCAACGTGGCGCTGGTGGGTGACGCTTCCGGTTCGGTGGACGCCATCACGGGCCAAGGGCTGTGCCTGTTGTTCCAGCAGGCCGCGGCACTGGCCGCGGCGCTGGAGCGGGGCGACCTCTCTCTGTATGAGAGCGAGCATCGCCGCGTGGGACGGCGGCCGGGGTTGATGGCGCGGCTGATGCTGCTGCTGGACCGCAGCGCGCGCCTGCGGCGCGGGGTGATCGGCGCGATGGCCTGGCACCCACCGCTGTTTGCCGGGATGCTGGCGTATCACACCGGAGCGGCCATATGAAAATGATGGCGCGATGGGCGGCGGTGGCGATTGCCTGGGCAGGGGCGGCAGTTGCGCAGGACCTAGCGCTGCGCTTCGGACCGGCGGATACCAAAGTGGAGTTTACGGTGGGCGACGTGCTGCACACGGTACATGGAACCTTCCAGTTGACGCGGGGCGAATTTCGCTTCGACGGGGCCACCGGCAAGGCATCCGGGGAACTGGTGGTGGACACGGCCAGCGGAACGAGCGGCAATGCGTCGCGCGACCGGCGCATGACCAGCGAGGTTCTGGAGAGCGCGCGCTTCCCGGAAATCGTCTTCCGTCCCGACCGCGTGGACGGCAAAGTGGCGGCGCAAGGCCACTCGCAGGTCGAAGTGCATGGCGCGTTCAGCATCCACGGGGCGGGGCATGAGATGCTGATTCCGGCGGACGTGGATGCGAGCGGCGGGGTTTATACCGCCACGCTGCGGTTCACGGTGCCGTATCAGAAGTGGGGCATGAAGAACCCCAGCATGCTGCTGCTGCGCGTGGGGGATAAGGTGGAGATTGTGGTGCATGCGGTGGGGCGCGGCGGAACGTAGGGGAAAGGGCGCTCGATAGAGGCTCGCAAAATACAGTGACGAAAGATGCCGGCTTGCGGGGCAGGTTGGCAACCTGTTGCGGGTTGGTAACCCGCCTTGAGACGCTTGCAAACGGCCACCCGGCGCCGGTCGCCAATCCGTGCGCAGGATACCATCCTGCCCACAAAACCCGCCGAGTGTAACCGTCCTTCGCGAGTCTCAATAGCCCACCGCTAGAATCGTGTTTGAATTCCTACAAAAGGGCCTCGCGACGAATTCGGATGTTCCCAGGGCTCAACACAGCGAATGCCCCAGCCAGTTCTTGCCCGTGTTCTTGAATCGCTCCAGAGACCACCGCTACCTTCATAGCTGGTCCAAGACCCCACAAACGGATTAGCGCAAATCGCCAGCGTCATCGTCATGGGCAGCAACTCCAGTGCCATTCAGGCGAATTGCCGGCTGAAAGACGGCAATGCGGTGCGAACAGTTCTGCCCTCGGACTACAGAGACGCCATGGTGGCAATGCAGGAAAAACTGGTCAACGTTGAGATCCGGGATCTCTTGGTCTGCATCACCCCGCGATTAACGCCGCAGTTATAGACCGAAGTTGCGCGACTCCCGGATCGTTGCCGACCCGGACACTGCGCCACTACCATTCCAGCCCAGTAGCGCGGCGCTGGCCCCCTCGGAGCAGATGGCCTTTCAGGAGAAACCCGGGCGTTACGTCAGGCAACCGGAAAATTGACCCCTCCGGCAGAAATCGTATAGCCTTTCGAGCGCGGTATAATACTCCCAGATGGTTTTCAGATGCCCGCGCGAGCGGGTTGTCGAACGATCGAACCGCTTCCATCGGAACGTACTTTCCTGTCTCGTAATTTCCCGGAGGTATCCAGCATCCACCCCATGAAAGCCAGTGTGCGTATCAGCCGAGGCGTCGAAAGCCTCTTTGGCACCCGCGATGAGAATATCCGCCTGATCGAATCCGGGTTGGGCGTCCATACCCAACTGGTGGACAACAATCTCGAAATCGAAGGCGAGACCGCGTCGGTCTCTCGCGCCGAAAACATCCTGGAGGATTACAACGCGCTGGTGCGGGAAGGCTGCGTCTTCAACAACGGCGACCTCAACAGCTACCTGCGGGTGGTGACCGCCGATCCGGAAGTGAGCCTGCGCGCGCTGGTCTCGAGCGGCAAGCAGCGCAACTTCGGCAAGAAGATCCTGGCGCCGAAAACCGTCAATCAGCGGCGCTACCTGGAAGCCATTGAGCGCAACGACCTGGTATTCGGCATTGGGCCGGCGGGCACCGGCAAGACCTACCTGGCGGTGGCCATGGCAATCTCCGCGCTCATCAACAAACAGGTGGCGCGCATCATCCTGACGCGGCCGGCGGTGGAAGCCGGCGAACGCCTGGGCTTTCTGCCGGGCACTTTGCAGGAAAAGGTGGACCCCTACCTGCGCCCGCTGTACGATGCGCTCTACGACATGCTCGATAGCGAGCGCGTGGAGAAACTGCTGGAGCGCAACGTGATTGAAATCGCGCCCATCGCGTTTATGCGCGGCCGCACGTTGAACGACAGCTTCATCATTCTGGACGAAGCCCAGAACAGCACACAGGAACAGATGAAGATGGTGATCACCCGCCAGGGCTTCAACTCCAAAATGGTGGTGAACGGCGACATCACCCAGATCGACCTGCCCACCGGACGGATGAGCGGCCTGATTCACGCGGTGGAAGTGCTCAAGGGCGTGGAAGGCATCAGCTTCGTGCAGTTCGACGAGCGCGACGTGGTGCGCCACACGCTGGTGCAGCGCATCGTCAAAGCCTACGAGCGGTACAACGAAACCACTGGCGCGGCCCGGCAGCTCACCTTGAAGCTGGGCGAGCCGGAAGCGAAGCTGGGCGAGATGGACGCGCCCGCCGCCGAGGACATTCCGCAAGCCTGAGCTTCCCGATGCCGTCACCCGAACCCAGTACCGCAATATTCCGCCGCGTGCCACCGGATTTCCGCCGCCGCGTGGTGGAGCGGTTCGCGCGCAAAGTCCAGGCGGAAGTCACCAAGGGGCGGGCCTTCGATTGCCTGATTGCGGGCGATGCGGAATTGCGTCGATTGAACAAGGAGTTCCGAGGCAAGGATTGCGCGACGGATGTCCTGTCGTTCGCGAGCGCGGGCCCGGCATCGCTCGGCGATATCGCCATCTCTTTTCAGCGCGCGCGCGCGCAGGCCCGTGAGTTCGGCCACACCGTGGAGCAGGAAGTCTCGATCCTGATGCTCCACGGCGTGCTGCACCTGATGGGCATGGACCACGAAGCCGACAACGGCCGCATGGCCCGTGCCGAGAAGCGCTGGCGGGTGCGTCTGGGGCTGGCCCACGGATTGATCGAGCGGGTGCGGCCATGATGCTGGCCGTCGTGCTCTCGACACTGGCGGCAATTCCCGTGCTCGCGCTGGTGACGTTTGTGCAGTTGCTCTACCTGGAAAGCATGCGGCTGCGGCCGCGCGATCTGCCGTCGGTGAAATTCTTCAAGGAAACCCTGGAAGACCGGCTGGGATTCGAGACCGAAAACGGCGCGGCAATCTTTTCGGTCATCAAACACACGCTGCTGGTTTTGCTGGGCGTGTTGTTTCTGGCCTGGCAGGCCGGCTCGTTCTGGCAGGCGGCGGTGGGCGCGTGGCTCACGATGATGGCGGCCTCTTATGCCATCCCGCAGCTTCTCTACCGCCGTACGTCGGCGCGGTGGCTGCTGCCCCTGGCGCCATTGCTGCGTGCCATTGCCTGGCCGGCCCGGCCGTTGGTGGCCGTGCTGGGATTCTTCCAATCGCTGATCGATCTCGCCGACGGCACCGACAAGCAAGAAGAGGAGCCCACGCCCGCCGAAAACATCGACGCCTTGATTTCCGCCGGCGCCGAAGAAGGGCTGATCGAGGAGCAGGACCGCAAACTGATCCAATCGGTGGTGGAGTTCGGCGACAAAGTGGTGCGGGAAGTGATGACCCCGCGGCCCAATATTGTGGCGATTTCGGCCGACGCCACGCTCGAACAGTTGCGGCAACTCGTCATCACCGAGCAATTCTCGCGCATACCGGTCTTCGAGCAGAATATCGACCAGGTCATCGGCTTCGTGCACGTCCGCGACATGTTCGAGCTGAAGGAAGAAGAGCGCGCCGGCCGGTCCGTGCGCGAGCTGCTGCGGCCTCTGAAGTTCGTGCCGGAGAGCAAACCGGTGCACAACCTGATGCGCCAGATGCAGCAGGAGAGCACCCACATGGTGATCGTGGTGGACGAGTACGGCAACACCGCCGGCCTCGCCACCATGGAAGATTTGCTGGAAGTCATCATCGGAGAGATCCGCGATGAACACGAGCCCTCGAGCGACGTCACCGAAGAGGGCAACGGCCGCTATATCGTTTCCGGCAGTTTCGAACTGGACCGCCTGGGCCATTTGCTGGAGTCGTTCCACCGCGAAGAGGATATCGAATCGACCACCGTGGGCGGGCTGGTCAGCGAGTGGCTGGGGCGGGTTCCAAAACGCGGCGAGTCGGTGGATCGCGATGGCGTGCGCATCGAAGTGCTGGCCAGCGACGATCAACGGGTGGAACAGGTGCGCATCAGCAGGTCGCAAACGGTAGCTCTATGAAAGAACATTTCAAGTCGGGATTCGTCTCGCTGGTCGGACGTCCCAACGCTGGGAAATCCACGCTGTTGAATGCCCTAGTGGGCCAGAAGGTGGCCATCGTCGCGGACAAGCCCCAGACCACGCGCACCGCCATACAGGGCGTGCTGACGCTCGACGGCGCGCAAATCGTATTCATCGATACGCCCGGAATTCACAAGGCCGATTCGCAGCTCAACAAGCGCCTGATGGACACCGTGCGCAATTCCCTGGAGGAGCGCGACCTGTTGCTGCTCCTGGTGGACGCGACGGCAGAATTCGGCATCCAGGATCAGCGCGCCGCGGACCTGGTCCATAAGACTGGCACGCCGGTGGTGCTGGTCCTCAACAAGGTGGATCTCCTCAAAGACAAGGCCCTGCTGCTGCCGCTGATCGAGCAGTACAAGGCCACGCACGAATTCGCCGACTACGTTCCGGTCTCAGCCCTGCGGTGCAAGGGGCTCGACGAATTGCGCAAAGTGATCCTTCGCCGCTTGCCGGAAGGGCCGGCCTACTTCCCAGAGGATTACGTCACCGACCAGCCCGAACGCTTCCTGGCGGCCGAGCTGATTCGCGAGAAGGTACTCGCCGCCACACGCCAGGAGGTGCCCCATTCGGTGACGGTATCGGTGGACCAATGGGAGGAGACCGCCAGGCTCACGCGCATCTTCGCCACCATCCGCGTGGAGCGGCCGGGCCAGAAGGCCATCGTGATCGGCGCCAAGGGCGCCATGCTCAAGAAAATCGGCACTCTGGCGCGCCAAGAGATGGAGCGTCTGTTCGGCGTGAAGATCTATCTGGATCTGCACGTGCGCGTCGAGGCCGGCTGGCGCGAGCAGGCCGCCTTCCTGAATACGCTGGACTGGCGTACAATGGCCGGTAAGGATGATTCTTAAAACTTGCGCTTCGCTGTTGGTGTTTTTCCTGCTGGCCGGCCTCTGCCTGGCCGCGGACAAACCGGTTTCCGACGACGCCATTTACGACAACGTCCGCATCAAGCTGGCGCAGGATGTCGACGTGAAGGGTGGCGCCCTCAAGGTGGATGTCAAAGACGGCAAGGTGACGCTGGGGGGCGTTGTGGAAACACAGATGCAAAAGGATAAGGCCACCAAAATCGCCAAGAAGGTGAAAGGCGTCAAGAGCGTGGTCAACCAGATCGAGATCAAGAAGCGCGGATAAATGACCCGCGCTCTGGGAATCTGTCTGGCCGCCGCGTTCGGCGTACTCGCTTCCGGCCAGGATTACTCCAAGAGTTCCGTCCAGGTCATTGGCAAGGGCTTTACCTTCACCGAAGGCGCCGCGTGGTCCAAAGAGGGTTTTCTGATTTTCAGCGATACACCCGCCGGCAAGCTCTATAAATTCACCCCGGGCAGTGAGGTGGAGGTCTTCCGCGAGGAGGCGCAGGGCCCTAGCGGCAACGCCTTCGACGCGCAGGGGCGCCTCTACACCTGCGAAACCCACGCGCGCCGCGTGACGCGCACGGATAAAGCCGGACACGTGGAAGTGCTGGCGGAACGCTGGCAGGGCAAGCGGTTGAATGCGCCCAATGATCTGGTGGTGAGCAAGAACGACCACGTCTATTTCACCGACCCGGCGTTCGGCGAGCAGTCCGACCATCGCGAGCTGGATTTCTACGGCGTCTACGACGTCCCGCCGAAGGGTGAAATGAAGCTGGTGGCGAAGCCCGCCGGGCGGCCCAACGGGATCGCACTTTCACCCAACGGCCGCACCCTGTACGTGGTCAATACCGACGAGCGCAATGTGCGCGCTTACGACCTTGACCACAGCGGCGGCGCATCCAACGAACGCGTGCTGATTCGCTCGCTCGCCGGCGTGCCGGACACCATTCGCGTGGACGAGAAGGGCGACCTGTTCGTCACGGTATCGAAGGGCATCGCCATTTACGGCGCGGACGGCCACGCCATCCACACCATCGAGTTGTTTGAGCGGCCCTCCAGCTTGGCGTTCGGCGACGCCGACGGCAAGTCGCTCTACGTGACCGCGCGCGCCATTCTGTTCCGCATCCGGCTGGAGCCGAGGGGAGAAAACTAGTGTGCTGTCCGTTCTAAACACTGACAGCCCTGGTTGGTCCGATCTGGGGCAGCCTATTCAGGCTGCGGACCCGCTTTCCAGCGGGTCCAGCCGGCTGAAAGCCGGCTGCGGGCAAGATTGCCCGCCTCACAATTGCTGGCAATTCTTACAGGAGGCACGAGACTAGGTGCCTCCTATCGACGACCGCCGGTATCCGAAACGCCCGCTGGTGGGAGTCGGCGCGATTATCCTGCGGCGCAATCGCATTCTGATGGCGCAGCGCGGCAAGGAGCCGCTCAAGGGCTGGTGGTCGCTGCCCGGCGGCGCGCTTGAGACCGGCGAACGGTTGGCCGATGGGGTTTGCCGCGAGGTGCGCGAAGAGACCGGTCTGGAAGTGCGGCCGCTCGGTATTCTCGAAGTCTTCGAACGCATCATGCGCGATGCGAGCGGTGCCCCCGAGTATCACTACGTGTTGATCGACTACGTGTGCCGCATCACGGGCGGCGTTCTCGGTCCCGGCGACGACGTCTGCGCGGTGGAATGGGTGAAGCGGCGGGATCTTCCCGAACTGCTGATTACCGAAGGCACTCTTGGGGTGATTGAAAAGGGGTTCCGCGAGCGGGGAAAATTCCGGTGAGGGCCGCCGAAGTTCTCGAATTCGAATCCCTGCGGAGTTTATTGGGGCGCTATGTCTCGAGCCCGCAGGGCCGCCGCGAGTTGGAAAAACTGGCGCCGCACGCCGACCGAGGCCGCCTCACGGAAGACCTGGCCGAAGCCGCCGAGGCAGTCGCCTACCTGCGGCTTGCGATGCGCCCGCAACCGGCCGCGCGCGGCGCAGCCATCCGCGTGGATTTCGGCGGCCTGCCCGACACCCAGGCCGCCGTGCAGAAATTGCGGATTGAAGGCGCCAGCCTCGACCCCAAGGAAATCTACGATCTGTTCGCTCTGCTGGACCGCGCCGCCGACGCCAAGAGCGTGCTCACGGCGGCCGCGGAGCGTTTTCCGCTCCTGGGCCGGCGCGCCCAAACCATCGGCGATTTCCGCGGCCTGCTGAGAGAGCTGGACGGCAAGATCCTGCCCGATGGCAGTATTGCCGACAACGCCAGCGTGGCGCTGGCCCGCCTGCGCCGCGACATCGAGCGCCAGAAAAAATCCATCCAGGAGTCGCTGGAACGATTTCTGAAGGCGCACCGCGACGACGGCGTGTTGCAGGAAGAGTTCGTCACTATCCGCAATGAGCGGTTCGTGGTGCCGTTGATCGCCGGGCAGCGCCGCAAGCTGGACGGCGTCATCCACGGAACCAGCTCGAGCGGCCACACGCTGTTCGTCGAGCCGCTCGAAACCATCGACCTCAATAACGAACTGGTGCGCCTCTCCGAAGAAGAAGCCCGCGAGGTGGGCCGCATCCTGCTCGAAATGACCAACCGGCTGCGCGGCCACAGCGAATCCATCGGACGCACGCTGGTCACCATGGCGGAGCTCGAGTTGATCTTTGCCAAGGGCCGGTTCGCCGTGGATTTCGATTGCGTGGTGCCGCGCTTCGGCGAGCGCCTGCTGCTCAAAGACGCCCGCCATCCGCTGCTCGAAGACGTGCTGCGGCGGCGCCACAAGCCGGTCGTGCCGGTGAGCCTGGAACTCAGCCAGGAGCGCCGCACGCTCCTGATCAGCGGCCCCAACACCGGCGGCAAGACCGTCACGCTGAAGACCGTGGGGCTGCTCAGCCTGATGGCGCAATCGGGCCTGCCGGTGCCGGCCGCCGATGCCGAGTTTCCGCTCTTCGCGCAGGTGCTGGCCGATATCGGCGATTACCAATCCATCCAGGAAAGCCTCAGCACGTTTTCCGCGCACGTCTCCAACATCCGCGAGATGGCGCTCGATGTTACACCCGATTCGCTGGTGCTGCTCGACGAGCTGGGCGCGGCCACCGACCCCGAAGAGGGCGGCGCGCTGGGAGTGGCCATCGTGGAGCACTTCCGCGCGGCGGGCGCTTTCACGATGGTATCCACGCACCTGATGGCGCTCAAAATCTACGGCGCCTCCACCGAGGGCGTGGTGAACGGCTCGATGGGTTTCGACGAGCAGACCTTTGAGCCCACCTATCACCTGCAACTCGGGCTGCCCGGGAAATCGGCCGGCCTGGAGATCGCTACGCGGCTCGGCATTCCCGAGGACATCATGCGCCGCGCGCGCCTGTCCATGAGCGACCGCGAACGCGATGTCACCCGCTTCCTGGCCGAACTGCATCGTCGCATCGAAGAGACCCGCGCCACCGAGCAAAGCCTGCGCGAGAAGCGCGCGGAGCTCGAAAAGCGCGAAAAAGAGCTGGCGGCGGAATGGGAGAAGCGCGAGGGCGCGAAGCTCAAAGAGTTGGAACGCCGCACCGACCTGGCCCTGGCGCGCTTCGAAGAGCAGGCCCAGGAGGCCATCGGCAAAATCGCCCAGGGCCTGGACCGCCGCAAGGCCGAACAGGAGGCCCAACGCCGGGTCTCCAAGGCCAAGCGCGAGCTCCGCGAGGACTTCCAGACTACCGTGCTGTCCACCCGCGACGATGCCCGCCAGGACCGCATCGCGCCGCTGCGCCTGGAAGAGGGCGCGCGCGTGCGGCTACGCGACGTCCGCGAACCGGCGCGCGTGCGGCGCAAGCTGGGGAACGGCCGCATCGAAGTGGAGGCCGGCTTCCTCAAGATGCAGGTTTCCGAGGACGACGTGATCGAAGTCCTGCCCGAAACCAGCGGCTCAGGCATCCGCCTGCCCCAGGGCGTCACCTACAAACCCGCTCCCGAACTGGCGCCGGCTCACCAGGAGATCAACGTCATCGGCCAGCATGCCGAACAGGCCCGCGACGCCGTGGACGAATTCCTGGACCGCGCCGTGATGGCTACCGCCAGCCGCGTCCGCATCGTGCACGGCCACGGGATGGGAGTACTGAAGAAGACCATCGCCGACCTACTCAGCAACCACCCGCACGTCGCGAAGTTCTACCCCGCGCCGCAGCAGGAAGGCGGCGCCGGCGCAACCATCGTCGAATTGCGGGAATAGGCGAGGACCAGGATTAGAATAGAAGGAGCCTATGGGACCGGCCGGTGAGCTCACGAGACCCTCGCTTGCGCGCCTTACGTTGCGCGGATACAAGACGATCCGCGAGTTGAATCCTTTCGAACCTGGTATTATCACTGTCTTGATCGGCCCAAACGGTGCAGGCAAGACGAACTTCATTTCATTTTTCCGTATGTTGTCCTGGACACTGACACCGCCCGGCAACCTTCAGACTTACGTGGCCGAGCAGGGGGGCGCTAGTCGTCTCGTACACGACGGCCCTGCAAAGACCCGGGAGATCGAAGCGGTCCTGGCATTCCACACTGATGCCGGCACCAACGAATATGGGTTCCGGCTTTTCCACGTAGGTGGCGATGCTCTTGTCTTTGCTCACGAGTGGTACAAATTCGAGCGTCTTGGAGTGGAACGACCCGAAGTGCCGCTGGGCGGTGGCCACCGTGAATCGAAGCTGATCACGGAAGCCGAAGGCGGCAATCAGACCGCGCGCTTCATCCTAGGTACGCTGCGCCGAATGATTGTGCACCAGTTCCACAACACCTCGGCGACGTCGCGCATGCGCAACAAGTGGAGCGCCAGTGACAGCAGATGGTTGAAGGAGGACGCAGCTAACCTGGCGCCGTTCCTTTATCGTCTTCAGCAGAGCGAGCCGAAGTACTACCAGCGCATCGTGGAGACGATTCGACTGATCCTCCCATTCTTTGCGGATTTCGAGTTCCAGCCCGAGTACGGCAGCCTGCTCCTCCGTTGGCGGGAGCGCGGCTCGGATCAGGTTTTCGACGCCTCCCAGGCCGGTGATGGCATGTTGCGGGCAATGGCACTGGTGTCGCTGCTCCAACAGCCGGAGAGGGATCTGCCGAATGTCCTCATCCTCGATGAGCCAGAGCTCGGCCTGCATCCATATGCAATTGAAGTGCTGGCCGCCCTCTTGCAGAGCGCGGCCGAGCACACTCAAGTGGTCGTCGCCACCCAATCCGTCTCGCTCGTTGATCGGTTCCAGCCTCACGACGTCGTGGTCGTCGAGCGGGCCGGCAGGGAGTCGACTTTCCGCCGGCTCGACGATTCCGAGCTCGCAGAATGGCGGGAACAATACACGCTCTCCGAGCTGTGGGAAAAGAACGTTCTGGGCGGTAGGCCGGGGCGATGATCCGCCTGCACGCGGTAGTGGAAGGTCAGACAGAGGAGACGTTTGTCAACCAAGTGCTCGTTCCGGTGTTGGCGGACCGGAACGTTGTCATGGATGTTCGCTGTGTTGAAACCGGGAGAAAGAGGTCGGGTGTTTTCAGGGGCGGCGTCACTCAGTACCGACACCTGAAGACTAATCTCACGCTCTGGATGAAACAGGATCAAAAACCCGAAACCTGGTTCACTACCATGGTCGATCTTTACGCGCTGCCGGACGACTTTCCGGGCTACGCCGACTGCCGGAAACATGCCGATCCGGTTGTACGGGTAGAGTGCCTCGAAGAGGGGCTGCTTGCAGACCTCTCGCACTGCAGATTCATCCCGTACATTCAACTGCACGAATTCGAAGCGCTGTTGTTCTCGGATCCGCGGCCTTTCGAGAACGCCTTTCCGAGCGACCCCGCCGTGACCCAAAAGCTCGCGGCGATTCGAAGCCAGTTTCCCACTCCCGAGCATATCGACGACCGACGGGACATGGCCCCTTCGAAGCGAATCCTGGCCGTCCTGCCCGACTACAAGAAGACGGTGGCCGGCGTGCAGATCGCCCAACAAATTGGGCTCACTGCGCTACGTCAGGAATGCCCGCACTTCAACCAGTGGATAGCCAAGATTGAAGCGGTGGCGGCTCGTTAGGGCCGCGAGCGCGGGGCGACTTCGTGCAAGGCCATGGCATGGGGATACTGAAGAAGACCATCGCCGACCTACTCAGCAACCACCCGCACGTCGCGAAGTTCTACCCCGCGCCGCAGCAGGAAGGCGGCGCCGGGGCCACCATCGTCGAATTGCGAGAGTGATGCCTCATCCGGCAAGCCGCCCGGAATTACAGAATTCTTACAAACAGCCCCAGATTCACCTGATATCGTAAAGATGCACTCCGCACTTGGGGAATATCTGTGAGCGAAGAACCCATCTATCTCTATGACCGCCACGGCCTGAACTGGCCCACCATCGTCGTCCTGGTGCTGCTTCACATCGGCGCCATTGGCGCGCTCTTTGTCTTTAACTGGAAGGCTTTCGCCGTTGCCGTGTTCCTTTATTGGGTCGCCACGGGCTTGGGCATCAGCATGGGATATCACCGCCTGCATACCCACCGCTCCTACCAGGTTCCGCGCTGGCTGGAATACTTCTTCGCGGTTTGCGGGACTCTCACGCTCGAAGGCGGGCCGATCTTCTGGACCGCGGTGCATCGCATTCACCATCAGAAGTCCGATCAACCGGGCGATCCGCATTCCCCGCGCGATGGCGCATGGTGGTCGCACGTCGGCTGGATCCTGGTGGGCGAGACCAAGCACAACAACACCCGCGCCATGGCCAAGTACGCACCGGACCTGGCCAAGGATCGGTTCTACACCTGGCTCAATAACTATCACTGGGTGCCGATTGTGGCGCTCACCATCCTGCTGGCGGTAATCGGCGGCCTTCCGATGGTATTGTGGGCCGGTTGCTTCCGCGTGGTGTTCGGTCTGCATGCCACCTGGCTGGTGAATTCGGCGACGCACATGTGGGGCGCGCGGCGCTTCAACACGCGCGACGATTCCCGCAACACCTGGTGGGTAGCGCTGATTTCCTTTGGCGAAGGCTGGCACAACAACCACCACGCGCATCCGGCCTCCGCGCGTCACGGGCTGGCATGGTACGAATTCGACCCCTCCTGGCTGCAGATCAAGATGCTGCGGGCCCTGGGGATCGCCAAGTCCATCCGGGTGGCGTCGATCAGCACGCCGCACGCCGCCGAGCAGGAAGCGGCGTAGGCGGCAAATTCAATTCTTGATCGCCGGATCCCAGTCCTGCACATCACCAACGCGGATGCGGCCGAGGCGTTCTATTGCCGGCTCCTCGGTTTTCGATGCGAGTTCGAGGTCCCGGCGAGCGAGACAAAGCGCGATCCCTGCTATATGGGGCTGGCGCGCGACAGTGCGATTCTCCACCTTTCCTCGCATGCCGGCGACGGCGTGATCGGCGGCGTGGTCTATTTCGTGAGCGACGATGTGGACGCGCTACATGCGGAATTCGTCGCGAAGAATGTCCGCATCCACATCGCCCCGGTGGACCAGAGCTGGGGCATGCGCGAGCTATATGTGCGCGACCCGGATGGAAACAGCGTCCGCTTCGGTGCTCCAGTGCGGCCTGAGTGAACGGCACCCCATTTCCGCGCCGGCCGCCATTCGGCATAAGCTGAAATCATGGTGATTCCCGGCCGCCGGAGGTCCATCGCGTTTTATATCGCGTTCGGCGTCTGCCTCGTCACCGTCATTCTGGTTTTGTATGTCGGCTGGGTGCTGCGCCACTGGCAGACCGGCATCCTGCTGGTCCTGGGCATCCTGCTGGTGCTGATTATCATCTTCGGCGTGGTCGTCAACACCATCTCCATCGTCCGTGAGATCCGGCGCAACGAGCAGCACGACGCCTTCATCAACGCCGTCACGCACGAGCTGAAGACCCCCGTAGCTTCCATCCGGCTCTACCTGGAGACCTTGCAGTCGCGTGCCGTGGATGAGACCAGGCGCCACGAATTCTACAAGATCATGCTGGCCGATAGCGACCGCTTGCTGGCCACCGTCGAGCAGGTGTTGCGCACCGGACGCCTAGGCGCGGCCAGCCCCAAACCCAATCTGACCCGTACCGATCTCGGCGAGCTCATCGAAGAATGCCTGGCGCGCGCGCGCACCATGCACGCGCTGCCGGCCGATTCGCTAATCTTTCACTCGCAAGCGCCGTGCACCATTCTGGCGGATGCCGACGAAGTCCGCGGCGCCATTTTGAACCTCATCGATAACGCCGTGAAATACTCCGGCAGCGGCGTCAAGGTGACGGTCGAAACCGAAAGGCTCGACGGCCACGTGCTGGTGCGCGTCAAAGACGAAGGCCCCGGCATCCCCAAGACCGAACTGAAGCGCATCTTCAAACGCTTTCACCGCGTGCCCGGCCAACTGGCCGCACGCGTCAAAGGGACCGGGCTGGGCCTGTTCATCGTCCGCTCCGTTGCCAAGCGCCACGGCGGCCGCGCCTGGGCGGAAAGCGAGGGACCGGGCCGCGGCAGCACCTTCGTGCTGCAACTTCCGGTAGCCAAATGACCCGCATTCTCGTGGTGGAAGACGAGCAGCACCTGGCCGGCGGCCTGCGCTTCAATCTGGAGGCGGAAGGCTGGGAGGTGCAATTGGTGGATACCGGGGAAGCTGCGCTGGCGCTATTCGAAGCCGAACCCGCGGCCTTCGACGTGGTGGTCCTCGATATCATGCTCCCCGGCATCGACGGCTTCGCGGTGATGTCCCAATTGCGTCAATCCGGACAGTTCGTCCCCACCTTGATGCTTACCGCGCGCGGCCATCCCGACGATGTCCTGCGCGGCTTTTCCGCCGGAGCCGACGATTACCTGACCAAGCCCTTTGAGCTCTCCATCCTGATCGCCCGCATTCGCGGCCTGCTGCGCCGGCGCGAGTGGCTGCAGGCTTCGCTCAACCACAGCGCCGCCGCTCCGCCGTCCAACGACGCGTTTACGTTTGGCGAAAAATCGGTGCAGTTCGACCTGCTGGAGCTGCGCGTGCGCGAGCAGGTCTTTCCGCTTACCTTGATGGAGGCCAACCTGCTTCGCTACCTCATCCGGCATGAGGGCCGGCCGGTATCGCGCAAAGCCATGTTGGAAGAAGTGTGGGGCCTGCACGAAGACACCGACACGCGCGCCATCGACAACTTCATCGTGCGCCTGCGCCGCTACATTGAAGACGATCCCACGCGTCCCCGTCATCTGCTGACGGTGCGCGGCGTCGGCTATCGCTTTGTGGCCGCGCCCCGCGCCAAATGACTCACAATTCCGCCAGCACCGCCGCCGCGTGCCCCTTGGCCTTCACCTTCGCGTATATCTTCTCGATCTTGCCGTCCGCTCCAATCACAAACGTAGTGCGTTCGATGCCCATCACCTTGCGCCCATACATGTTCTTTTCTTTCCACACGCCATAAGCCTGGGCAGCCGTTCTTTCTTCATCGGCCAGCAGGGTGAACGGCAGATCGTACTTCTGCTTGAACCTGGCCTGCGCCGCCGGCTTGTCCGGCGAAATGCCGATCACCGCCGCGCCTTTCCTGGCGATAGCTTTCATGCCATCGCGAAACTCGCAGGCCTCCACGGTGCAGCCCGGCGTATCGGCCTTCGGATAGAAGTACAGCACGACACGCTTGCCCTTGAGTTCCAACAAACGAAAATCTTCGCCCGTATCCGTGTACACGCGAATATCGGGAGCCTTGTCGCCCACTATCAACATAACGTCACCCCAGTTTCTGTTTGAATAAATCGGTCACCACCGCCACGTTGGCCTGGCCGCGCGTGGCCTTCATCGCCTGACCCACCAGAAAATTCATCACGGTGGTTTTCCCGCCGCGGTATTGTTCCACCTGCTTCGGGTTGCCGGCGATCACTTCCGCGATCACTTTCTCCAGCGCCCCTGTGTCCGAAATCTGCTTCAGCCCTTCGCGCTCCGCAATCTCAGCCGGCGCCTGACCTGTTGAAAACATCTTGGGAAAAATTTCCTTGGCCAGCTTGCCCGAAAGCTCACCCGTCGAGATCCGCTTCACCAGTTCGCCAAGGTGGGCCGCGCTCACCGGCGATTCGGCAATCTCTTTGCCTTCAGCCTTGAGCATGCCCATGAGGTCGCCCATCACCCAATTAGCGGCCATCTTGGCGTTGCCGGAGGCGCGCGCCGCGGTTTCGAAATACTCGCTCGCCGCGCGCGTGGCCGTCAGGACTTCCGCGTCGTACCCCGGCAAACCATACTCCGCGACGAAGCGCGCCCGTTTGCGCGCCGGCAACTCCGGCAGTCCGGCCCGCAGTTCCTCGAGCCACGCCGCAGAGATGCGCAACGGCGCCAGGTCCGGCTCCGGAAAATACCGGTAGTCGTGCGCATGCTCCTTGCTGCGCATGGCGGCCGTTTCGCCGCTGTCGGGATTGTAAAGCCGCGTCTCCTGCATCACCTTGCCGCCGCTTTCCACCAGTTCCACCTGCCGTGCAATCTCGTAGTCCAGCGCCTGTTTCAGAAAGCGGAAGGAATTCAGGTTCTTGACTTCCGCCTTCGTGCCGAGCTCGGCCGCGCCCTTCAGCCGCACCGAAACATTGGCGTCGCACCGCAAGTGGCCCTTCTCCATGTCGCACGTGGAGGCTTCAATGAACTGCAGCACCTGTTTCACTTCGGTGAGGTAAGCATAGGCTTCGTCGGAGCTGCGCATATCCGGCTCGCTGACGATTTCGATCAGCGGCGTGCCGCTGCGGTTCAGGTCCACGTACGAGTACCGGTCCGAATCCTTGAAGCCGTCGTGGATGCTCTTGCCCGCGTCGTCTTCCATGTGGACGCGCGTGATGCCGATGCGCTTGGTGCGGCCCTCCACCACGATGTCCACGTGCCCGCGTTCGGCCAGCGGCTCGTCGTATTGCGAGATCTGGTAGCCCTTGGGCAAATCGGGGTAGAAATAATTCTTGCGCGCGAAACGCGATTGCGCCCGGATGTTGCAGTTGAGCGCCAGCCCCGCCTTCACCGCCAGTTCCACGGCCGCGCGATTCAGCACCGGCAAGGCGCCCGGCAATCCCAGGCACACCGGACACACGTTGGTATTGGGCGGCGCGCCGAAACTGGTGGGGCACCCGCAAAAAATCTTGGTCGCGGTGGCGAGTTGCGCGTGAACTTCGAGCCCGATCACCGCTTCATAACGGGCAGCCGCGGAAGAAGACATGGGTTCTTTCATTGTAACGGTCGAGACGGGTGTTACCATCGCATTTATGGCAAAGTTCAGGCCGTTCAAAGGAAAGCGCAAGAGCGCTCCGGCGCCGGCGGGCGCGGTGCCCTGCGTCGTTCTTGTGATCGGCGCCATGGCCTTGGTGATGCTCCTGCTCTTCCTTGTGATGAAAAATGCGAACGGATAATCGGCCGCCCGACGGCATGCGCCCGGTCGAGATCGAAACCGGCTTCCTGAAAACCGCCGAGGGCTCCGCCCTGATTAAGGTCGGCAACACCCAGGTGTTGTGCGCCGCCACGGTGGAAGATGGCGTCCCTCAGTTTCTGCGCAACTCGGGCAGGGGCTGGGTGACGGCGGAATATGCCATGCTGCCCCGCGCTACCGCGCGCCGCACCCCGCGCGAGGTCAATAAGGGCCGCGCGTCCGGCCGCACTCACGAAATCCAGCGGCTGATCGGCCGCTCCATGCGCGCCGTGGTGGATGGCGCGGCGCTCGGCGAGCGCACCGTGGTCATCGATTGCGATGTCCTGCAGGCCGATGGCGGCACGCGCACGGCCTCCATCACCGGCGCGTACGTGGCGCTGTCGCTGGCGCTACGCCGGCTGGTGGAGTTCGGCGCGCTCAAGACGATGCCGCTCAGAGATTCGGTGGCCGCCACCAGCGTCGGCCTGGTGCGCGGCGTCGCCATGCTCGATCTTTGCTATGAAGAGGATTCCCAGGCCGACGTGGACATGAACGTCGTGATGACCGGCGCCGGCAAGTTCGTCGAAGTGCAGGCCACCGCCGAGCACTCGGCCTTCGACGACGATCAGATGGCGCGCCTCATCGCATTGGCGCGCACCGGCATCGGCCGGTTGATCGAAATCCAGAAAAGGGCCGTAGGTTCTTGATCCACCTGTTTTGCGCCAGCGGAAACCCCGGCAAGCTGCGCGAATTCCGCCTGGCCGCCGGCCATGCGCCCGTCGAAATCGAACTCGTGCCCGGCTTCAGACAGCTCGATCCTTGCGCCGAAGACGGCGAGACCTTCGAGGCCAACGCCATTCTCAAGGCGCGCCACTACGCAAAACATGTGACCGGCCCGTTATTCGCCGACGATTCCGGCTTGGAAGTGGACGCGCTGAACGGCGCGCCGGGCGTCCACTCCGCGCGCTTCTCCGGCCCGCACTCGACAGACGAATCCAACAACCGCCTGTTGCTCGAAAAGCTCCGCGGCGTCACCGGCCGCACCGCCCGCTTCGTATGCGCCATCGCGCTGGTGGAAGGCGGCGAACTGCGCGGCGTGTGGCGCGGCGCCGTGGAAGGCGCCGTTCTCCACGAACCTCGCGGAGACGGCGGTTTCGGATACGACCCGCTTTTCTTCTGCCCGCAGTTAGGCTGCACGTTTGGCGAAGCCGGCGTCAGTGAAAAGTTCGCCGTCAGCCATCGCGGCCAGGCTCTGCGCGCCATGCTGGCCGCGTCGATACCGGCGTAGCCTGGTGACCCCAATGCGAGCCGCGACCGTTAGGGAGCGGTGCCCGTCCCGCGAATGTTTCCTCGCGGCCACGATCTGGGGCCTTGACTAGATGATGTTGTGCGAGCGGGCCTCCGCTCCCTAACCCGGCGTAGCCGGAACCAAACAGGAAATGGATTTAACGCGGAGGCGCCGAGACGCGGAGGAAAACAGAAACAAAGTCAAGACCTGAGAGTGCTGAGGAAGCGGAGGTCCTGCGGCCGGACAGGCGCGAGAGGCCTGGTAAGGAGTTTGAGTTATTCTCGGAGTGCAGCCGAGGGCCCATAAACATGGAGCGAAATGCACACGGCCGAAAATGTTCTTGCCAAAGCGGCAGGAATTCAACTCGGTCTAACGGTCGCTGCTCGCTGTTAAGGTGTGAGTGTGAGTCAGCAGTTCCCGTGAGCACAAAATCACGCGGTCAGCCCTAATTGCCCTCCACCGTCGATTCCACCACCGGCCCAAACTTCTTCAGCAACTCGAAGATCTTCGCCCCGTCGCCTACCGCGATGATCTGCACGTTGTCGTAGGGCACGTACTTACGCGCTACCCGCTGCACGTCCTCGGCCGTAATAGCCATTACTTTCGCGGAGTAGGTGTCCCAGTAATCCTCCGGCAGGCCGTATTCGCGCTGCTGCATCCAGCGCGCCAGCACCCCCGACGGATTCTCCAGGCCCAGCGCGAAACTGGCCACCAGCGTGCGCCTGGCGCCTTCCAGTTCCTCCTTGGGCACCGGCACGTCGCGGATTTCCTTGAGCTCCTTGAGCAGGTCGGCCAGCGCCGGCTCGGTGACTTCCGTGCGCACCGACATCGAAGAAATAAAATGCTGCGTGGTCTTGGTGGCCGCGAAGCTGGAACTGACGCCGTAGGTGTAGCCCTTTTCTTCGCGGATAATGCGGAACAGCCGCGCCGCCGTTCCCGCGCCCAGCACCTGGTTCATCACCATGCAGGCGATGTAATCGGGGTCGGTGCGCAGGATCGCGCGATTGGCCAGCGTCAGGTTGGTCTGCACCGACCCAGGGCGCGAAATCAGGTAGACCTTCTTCTCCGCGATGGGCGGATTCGCCGGGAACTTGACCGGCTCGACCGGGCCGCCCTTCCACGCGCCGAGAGCCTTTTCCAGCTTGGCAACCGCATCCTTGGGTGTGATTTCACCCACCACGCCGGCCAACTCTCCCGAGGGCACGAAGTACTTCTTGTAGTGCTCCACCAGCACGTCGCGCCCGATCTTATCCAGCGACTCCGCGGTCAGACGCGTGAACTGGCGCGCGTCGCCTGGATAAAGCACCCGCATGAGCACCTCGTTCGAAAGCGTGCCGGGGTTGGTGCGCTGCTGCTCCAGTTGGCTGCGCTGGCGGCTCTTCCACTTCTCGAGTTCGTCGGCTGGGAAGGACGGATGCAGCAGGATATCGGCCATGATGCCGAGCGCTTCATCGAAATTTTCAGTCATGGCGCTCACGGTAATGGTTCCCTCGCCGCCGCCCGCCGCGCCACCGCCACCACCACCGCCGCGCCCGCCGCCACCACCACCACCGCCGAACGATACCGTGGCGCCGATGTCCGCCAGCGCTTCGGAGATCTGGCGCGCCGTGCGCGTCGTGGTCCCCATCATCATCATGGCAGCCGTGGCTTCCGCCACACCCGGCATTCCCGCCGGATCGCGAAGGCGCGAGGACGGCACCGAAATGTTCACCGTGATGGTGGGCGTGCGGTTGGTTTCCAGGATCACCAGCTTGAGCCCGTTGGAAAGCGTGCGATCCACCGGACGCGGCAGTTTCACCTTGAGCACTTCGTTCGAGACGGGCGCGCGGTTCAGTCGCACCATGCCGCGGTAAGTGGTGGCATCCTGCGCCGCCGCCATCGCCGCAAGAAGAACGCAAATCGCCAATGTTTTGGTCATAGCCGGCTCCTTAGTTCCCCCCTCGTCCGCCGCGTCCCCGTCCACCGCCGCCGGCCGCCGGCGTGGTCACTGCCACCACGCTGTTGGCCTTTACCAGAAGGGCTTTGGCTGCCTTCTGAATGTCGGCCGCGGTGACCGCCATTTGCGCGTCGATTTCGGTATTCACCCGGTTCGGATCGTCGTATACCGCAGCCGCATCCGCCAGCGCCTGCGCGCGGCTCAGCGCCGTGATGCGATTCTCCGCGGAACGCCGCAGGCTGATGCGCACGCGCTGCAATTCTTTGTCGGTGACCGGTTCGGCGTGCAGCCTGGCGATCTCCTCCGCAATCACGCCTTCGGCTTCCTGCGGCGTCTTGCCCGCACGCAGCGTCGCCGAGATGTGCAACATGCCCGGACCGGCGCGCCGGTCGGTGGAGCAGGAAACCTGCGTGGCAATTTCCTTTTCCTCCACCAGCTTGCGATACAGCCGCGAGTTGTTGCCGCCGCCACCGCCGCCGCGCCCGCCGCCACCACCGCCGCCGCCGCCGCCGAGAATCGAAGCCGCGATTCCCAGGGCGCGTGCGTCCGGGTCGCCCGATGCGGGAGTCCGGTAAGCGATGTCGATGCGCGTCAGCCGTGCCAGCGGGTCTTCCAAGGCCGCGCGGCGCTCGGCAGTCTTGGGCGTCTCGGTTAAATCGGCCGGCTTGGGCGCCTCCTGCCGCGGGATGCCGCCGAAATACTTCTTTACCTTCGCCAGCGTCTCTTTTGTGTCCAGATCGCCTACCAGCGCCAGCACGGCGTTGTTGGGAGCATAGTAAATCTTGAAGAACTGTTTGACGTCATCCACCGACGCCGCGTCCAGATCGGCCATCGACCCGATCACCGGGTGGTGATAAGCGAAGTTGTCGTAAATCAACTCTTCCAGCTTTTCGGATGTCTGCCCGTACGCCTGGTTGTCGTTGCTCTGGCGCCGCTCTTCCTTCACGGCCTGCCGCTGGTTCTCCAGATTCTCCGGCGTAATCACCAGGCCATGCATGCGGTCGGCTTCCAGGAACAACCCCAGGTCGAGCTGGTTCTTTGGCAGAACCTCGTAGTAGGAAGTGCGATCGGTGTTGGTGGTCCCGTTGGAGTTGCCGCCGTTGGTGTCGATCAGAAAATCCAATTCGCCGACACCCACGTTCTCCGACCCCTTGAACATCATGTGTTCGAAGAGGTGCGCGAAGCCCGTCCGTCCCGGGTGTTCGTCCTTCGACCCAACTTTATAGGCGACACAGATGGCATACACCGGTGCGTAGTGATCTTCGGAAATGATCACGCGCAGCCCGTTATCCAGCCGGTTGTCGGAAAATCTGATCTTGGGAATCTGCGGCGCAGCCTGTTGGGCCAGCAGTAACCCCGCGCCCGCCAGCGCGACGACGGCAAATAGTCTCACGAAACCTCCTGACTGGACCCTTTTATCACATATCAGGCGTGAGGTCGGCCCTGCCGCGGTGTTATAACTGAAGCTGCGAGAAACGATGGATCTCAAAAAGCTCATTCGCGAGGTGCCGGACTTCCCCAAGCCCGGAATCCTCTTCTATGACATCACCACTCTGCTCAAGGATAGCGACGGCTTCGCGGGCGTGATCGACGGTCTGAAGAACCACTACAGCGGAGCGCGCGTCGACCTGGTGCTGGGAATCGAGGCGCGCGGCTTCATCTTCGCGCCGGCGCTGGCCTATGCGCTGCACGCGGGCTTCGTGCCCGTGCGGAAGCCCAAAAAACTGCCGGCCGCGACCGTGAGCGTGACCTACGACCTGGAGTACGGCAAAGACAGCCTGGAGATGCACATGGACGCCGTTCAGCCGGGCAGCCGCGCGCTGATAGTGGACGACCTGCTGGCCACCGGCGGCACCGCCGCGGCCGCCGCCCGCCTGGTTCGTGAAGCCGGCGGGACCGTGGCCGGCCTGGGATTCGTGGTGGAACTGACTTTTCTGAGCGGGCGCGCGAAGCTGCCGGAGTACGACGTCTTCTCCCTGCTCCAATACGACCAATGAGCACCACGCGTCGGGCGCGCGTGCGCGCGCTGGCAAAAATCAATCTCGGCCTGCGCGTCCTCGGCAAACGCCCGGATGGCTATCACGAGCTCCGCACCATCTTCCAGACCATTTCGCTCGACGACTCGCTCGACCTTGCTTTCACACCCGGCCGCAAGACCGCCATCGAACTGGACGACCCTCTCGCCATCTCGGATAACCTGGTGGCGCGGGCGGCCCGCCTGGCGCTGGACGCCATGCGCGTGAGCGGGCGCGTCGAAATGCAGTTGCGCAAGCGTATCCCCATGGGCGCCGGATTAGGCGGCGGATCTTCCGATGCCGCCGCGGTCTTGCTGGCGCTGCCCGCCCTGGCTGGCCGCGCGCTCGATCTGCCGGAATTGAGCGGCATCGCGGCGCATCTCGGTAGCGATGTCCCGTTTTTCCTGCTCGGCGGCGCGGCCGTTGGCATCGGACGCGGCACGGAGCTTTTTCCACTTCCCGACCGGCCCGCCATGGCAGGCCTTGTGGTGGCGCCCGCGGTGCACGTCTCGACCGCCCAGGCGTACCGCGACCTCAGCCCCGGTTTGACAACCGAATCGCAAGAAAATAAAATATTTACTTTCCAGTCTTTGGCGTGGGAACGGGGTGTCGGGAAATCCTCTGAGAACGATTTTGAAGCCGTAGTTTTCAAGCAGCACCGGAATCTGGCCGACTTGAAAAAAAGATTGGTGCGGGCGGGGGCCACCTTAGCCATGATGACCGGAAGCGGGTCCGCCCTGTTTGGGCTGTTTCCGGATCGTCACGGAATATCAGCCGCTATGCGATCGTTGGGAGACGAGAAGTTTTTTCGAATTTCACTGGTGGGCCGGGCGCGCTACCGCCAAATCTGGTGGCGGGCGCTGGGCTCACATGCAGTTCGGGACACATGGCCGCCGCAAAGCCGATACGCGCGATGATTCACGACCGTTTGCAACTCTTCACCGGAAACGCCAACCCTGAGCTGGCTTCCTCCATCGCCGCACACCTGGGCACGGAGCTGGGCAAGTGCATGGTCAAGCAATTCTCCGATGGCGAGATCTACCTGCAGATCCAGGAGAACGTGCGCGGCGGCGACGTCTTCATCATCCAGCCCACCTGCACGCCGGTGGAGCGCAACCTGATGGAATTGCTGTTGATGATCGACGCCCTCAAGCGCGCCTCAGCAGAGCGCATCACCGCAGTGTTACCCTATTATGGATACGCTCGCCAGGACCGGAAGGATAAACCCAGGGTTCCGATTTCTGCCAGGCTGATTGCGGCTCTGCTGGAAACGGCTGGGGCCGACCGCGTTTTGACGCTGGATTTGCACGCGGCCCAGATTCAGGGGTTCTTCGATATCCCGGTGGACCACCTGTTCGCCACGCCCGTGTTGATCGAGCATTTTAAGACTCCGAACGTGCCGGACATGACGGTCGTATCGCCGGACGCGGGCGGCGTGGAGCGGGCCCGGGCCTTCGCCAAACGGTTGAATGCACCGCTGGCGATCATCGATAAGCGGCGGGAGGAAGCCAACGTCGCCGAAGTGATGAATGTGGTCGGTGAGGTGGACGGGCGCCACTGCCTGTTGGTGGACGACCTGATCGATACCGCCGGCACGCTCGTGAAGGGCGCCGAAGCGTTGATGGAGAAGGGCGCGGCCAGTGTTTCGGCCTGCGCTACGCACGCGGTTCTGTCGGGCTCGGCCGTAAGCCGGATCGAAGAATCCTGCTTGAAGGAAGTGGTAGTAACGAATTCGATTCCGCTCTCGGAAGCGGCGAAAAGTTCGACCAAGATCAAATCGTTGTCGATTGCCAACCTGATGGCCGATGCCATCCGCTCGATACACGAGGAGACTTCGGTGAGTGTGTTGTTTATTTAGGAATCGCGGGCCATCGAACCCACGGAAACCCCCTCGGGGGTGAACGGACTTCGACCCCGTCAAGGAGAAATCGAGTGAGTCGAGATATTACCGTCGCCGCCGAGGTGCGTGCCTCGCGCGGCAAGAATGAGGCCCACCGCACCCGTAGCGCGGGCCAGATCCCCGCCGTCCTGTACGGGGCTTATAAAGATCCGGTCAGCATTGCCGTCAACCCGCGGGAAATCATCCGCATCATCCGCAGTTCGACCGGCTACAACACCATCTTCAACCTGGCCATCGCGGGCGGCGAAACGACCCCCGTCATGGTGGTCGATCAGCAGGTGGATCCCGTCAAGGGCAATCTGCTGCACGCCGATTTCAAGCGCATCGACCTTACCAAGCGTATTCGAGTCAGCGTGCCGGTTACCACCACGGGCGAAGCCAAGGGTGTCAAGGTGCAGGGCGGATTGCTGGAAGTGATCACCCGCGCCATCGAAATCGAATGCCTGCCCGACGAGATTCCGGAAGGCTTCACCGTGGACGTCACTGAGCTCATGATCGGCCAGGCCAAGCGCGCCAGCGATGTGGCGCTGTCCGGCTCCATGAAGCTCATCAGCGCCCCCGATACGGTGATTGCGCACTCCGTCGCGCTGCGCGCCGAAGAAGTGGTCGCGCCCGTCGAAGGCGCCGCCGTGGTCACACCGGAAGCGGGAGCGGTTGCCGCCGAGCCCGAGGTCATCAAGAAGGGCAAGAAGGAAGAGGAAGCCCCCGCCGAAGAAAAGGGCAAGAAGAAGTAATCCGCCATGTTCCTGGTGGCTGGTCTCGGGAATCCGGGCGAAGATTACTCTCTTACGCCGCATAACCTCGGGTTTCTCACGGTGGATCGGCTGGCCGAACGGCATGGCATCCGCGTCACCCGTAAGGATTCGAAGGCGCTGATCGGTCTGGGCGAGATCGACGGGCAGCCGGTGATGCTGGCCAAGCCGCAAACGTTTATGAATCTCAGCGGCACTTCGCTCGCGCCGCTGATGGAGAAGCACTCGATCGCGATCGACCGGCTGGTGGTGGTCTATGACGATCTGGACTTGGGATGGTTGGCGCTGAAGATCAAGCCGAAGGGTTCGGCTGCCGGTCACAACGGCATGAAGTCGGTGATCGCGAGCCTGAAGACCAGCGAGATCGTACGGGCGCGATTGGGAATTCATCCGGGCCACCCCCTGAAGGGTGGAACGGATTATCTGCTGGCGCCGATGAAGCGCTCGCAGGCAACGGAGTTGGACGAATTCATCGGCTACGCGGCCGATGCCGTTCGTTCCATAATCGCTGAGGGCGTCGTTAAGGCCATGACGAGATTCAATCGTCGCGCCCCCGGCTTAAACAAAGAGGAAGCATGAGGATTTACGAAGAGCTGTTCATAGTAAAGCCGGATGCTCCGGACGAAGAAGTCGACCAGTTCGTGGAACAGTTGCGAACCCAGTTGACCAACGCCGGAGCCACCGTGGACAAAGTCGATAAGTGGGGCAAGCGCCGCTTGGCCTACAAGGTGGACAAATACCGCGAGGGCACCTACGTGCTCTTCCAGTTCACCGCCGGGCCGGAAATGGTGCGTGAATTCGAACGCCGGCTTCGCGTGGCGGACCTGGTGCTGAAGTTCATCACCGTGCGCATCGACGAGACTCTCAAGCGGCTCGACAAGCGCAAGAAGGAACGCGACAAGCGGTCCGCCAAGCGCGCGGCTAACGCCGGACCGGGCGCCCCGCCGGCTCCCGGACCAGCGCCGGCGCAACCCATCACCGAAGGGCCGGCCATCGTACCCGGCATGCCGAAGGAGAACTAACCCATGCCAGAATTCAAAGGAAGACCAGGCAGCGCCGGACAACGGCCCACCGGCGGCGATAAAGCCGTCGCCACCCAGAAAAAACAATACTTCCGCCGCAAGAAGGTTTGCCGCTTCTGCGTCGAAAAGATTGACGACATCAACTACAAGGACGTCAAGATGCTGCACGCCTTTGTCGCGGAGCGGGGCAAGATTGTCCCACGCCGTATCTCGGGCGTCTGCGCGCCCCACCAGCGCCGCCTCACCGACGCCATCAAGAAAGCCCGCAACATCGCGCTGCTGCCCTTCGCGGCGCAGTTCTAGGAGCACGAGGAAACTGTCATGGAAGTCATACTGAGAGAAGACGTCGACAAGTTGGGCAACCGCGGCCAGGTAGTCAAAGTGGCCGCCGGATACGCCCGCAATTTCCTGCTGCCCAAACGCCTCGCCGTTGCGGCCACCCCCTCCAACAAGAAGATCATCGAACAGGAGCGCCAGGCGCACCTGCGCAAAGACGCCAAACTCGAAGTCGAGGCGCAGGATCTGGCCCGGCTGGTCAACAGCGTTACCGTCACCATCAAACAGAAGGCCGGCGAGAACGACCAGTTGTTCGGCTCCGTCACCTCCAAGGATGTGGCCGATGCACTGGCCGCTCAAAACTTCGTCATCGACCGCCGCAAGGTCGTGCTGGACGAACCCATCAAACAGTTGGGCGAGTTCAAGGTCACCGTGCGGCTGCATAAGGATGTCACCGCGGAAGTCACCGTCGTGGTGGCCAAAGAAGAGTGAGGTCGCGTTTTGCGGCGGCTTGGTTCGTGGGGCAGGCGCTTTCGCCTGCCAACCGGCCACTCCGCCAGGGCCATGGTCTGGATTCACCACCAGATCGGCACGCCCCGCCCCGGTGGAGAATTCGGGCGAAGTGATCCGCATCATCTCGGCTCGTCGTGCGACCCCGAAGGTAAGGAAGCTCTATGAGCAAACTATCGGCTAAGAAACGCAAAGAGCTTCACAAGCTCGCTGCCAAACCGGATTGTGAAATAGACCTGTCCGACATCCCCGAGATTCGAGAGATTCCATCGGATGCTGTGATCGGTAGGTTTTACCGGCCCGGAAAGACCACTGTGACGATTCGGCTTGATGCTGATGTCGTGGCGAGGTTGAAGGCAACAGGTGCGGGATATCAGACTCGAATCAATACTCATCTTCGATATCTAATGCAACAGAACCGACGGCCGTAAGTTGCTATGGATCGTCTCCCCGCGGTCTTTTTCGCCCACGGCTCGCCGATGTCCGCCCTCGGTGGCGACGCCCATGCCGCCGCTCTGGCTGCGTTTGGCGCCCGCCATTCCGGCGCTAAGGCAATCCTGGTGATTTCCGCTCACTGGCAGCAGTCGCGGCCCCTTCGCGTCACTTCCTGGGATCGCGCTCCCTTGCTCTACGATTTCGGCGGCTTCCCCGAAGAACTCTACCGCGTTGCGTATCCGGCGCCGGGCAGCCCCTTGTTGGCCGTGCGGGTCGCCGGCGTTTTGGAAGCGGGCGGGCAGACCGTCCGGCCCGAGCCCGAACGCGGCCTCGATCATGGCGCCTGGGTCCCCGTGAAACTGGCGTGGCCCGCGGCCACCACTCCGGTGCTTGAACTATCCATGCCCTTCGCCGCCCCGGAAGAACTTTTTCAGATCGGCAAGGCGCTACGCCCGCTGCGGGACGATGGCTTCCTGGTGGTCGGCACGGGCGGAATCGTTCACAACCTGAGCCGCGTGCACCTCGAAAACAAGGACGCTCCCGTCGACCCCTGGGCCGCCGAGTTCGACGCCTGGGTCGCCGCGCAGGTGGCCGCGCGAAACCTGGAAAGTCTCTTCGCTTATCGCAGTACCGCGCCGCATGCCCGGCTGTCCGTTCCCACCACCGAACATTTCGATCCGCTGTTCGTCGTTCTGGGCATGTCGTTCCCCGACGAGCGCATCGAGACCATCTACCAAGGCTTCCATTACGGCAACTTGTCCATGCGCAGTTTCAGTTTCTCGAGCGCACGACCGTGAGGCCCTAACGCTGAACCACCCGGTACTGCCCATCGGCTCGCGCGTCCACAAAGTAGCTCGCCACCTGCTCGCCCTTCACCGTAACGATGCCATCGATCGCGCCCAGGTAGAGCGTGCCGCCGGATTCCAGTATCACCGTCACAACCGTCTGCACCGCGAACTGCCGCGCGGTTGCGGTTTTCCTGTCCCACCGCAGCAACGCGCCGGGATAGTTTCCGTATTCCCCGCGCTGATAAAGCGCCAGCCAGACGCACTCCGGCTCAACCAGAATCGCCGACACCGACCACTTGCGAATCTCCGGTGGAGATACAAGACGATAAGACGCCGATGCCGCATCGAAGTATCCGAAGCCCCCCACGCCGCTCAGCCCTTCGTCGCTGTAAAAGGTCTTGCCGAACCACAGCCGCCAGCCTTCCACTTGATGCGGCCCGACCTGCTCATTCATCTCCGCCGGATCGGCGCCAGACTGCATCAACGGATATTGCTTCCCGCCTGGACCGGCGATCACCGTGTACTCCGAGCCGTACTTATTTTTTTCCCGCGCCAGCCGGAACCGCCCGCCCGGCCCAAACTCCGTCACCGCCTCGGCCTCCGGCGCTGGCATGCGCAAGATGCGCTCCTCATCCCGGTTGTTCTCCATGGGCACTTGCGCCAGCACCGGACGCGCCTCGGCCGCGGGCGCCACCCGCAGGCTTCCCGTCGCCGGGTCCAGATCCACCAGCAACAGCTTTTGGTTGTCGGCCATCACCAATTGCGGCCCGCCGCGCGGACCTCGTGCGGCCTTTACCGTCCAGAACGGAGCGTAAGCGAACTGGCTCACCAGCGCCTTGCGGCCGGCATCGTAAACGAACTTCTGGTTGTCGTAAGTGGCCCACTTCTCGCCGGTGCAGGAAAGCACCAGCTCTTGCGCGGTCATGCGCTCCACGCGCGCCGAGCAATCGTCATTGGGCCCCGGAGCCACCACCAGTTTGTACACACGGCCCGGGTCTCGCCGCTCCTGCACGAAGATCCCGAGCCGGTCCTGGGGCGACCAGCCACACGGCCGCGGTGCCGCCTCGCACGCCTGCCGGGAGGCCAGCGCCGCCACCACGTCCAGGCCACCGTCCGCGGCCACCCGTTTTATGATCGCGGCATGGGGCAACCCGGAGGCTTCCCGCCGCAACGCGTCCAGCACAGCGCTGTCCGCATCGGCCGCGTGGACCAGCGGCGTCAGGGCCAGCAACCAAAGCCATCGATCCATGGGCTACCTAATGGCAATTCGAGGGCCGCACGTCCAGCCATTCAGAACAAAGGGCTCAGCCCTGGGCTCAGCCCCGGGCTCAGCCCCTTGGCGTGTCCGTCTGAACACGGCTTGATCGGAACGAACCTACAGCGGAATGTTCCCGTGTTTCTTCCGCGGCATGGTATCGACTTTGTTCTCCAGCATTTTGAACGCGCGGATCACCCGCGGCCGCGTCTCCCGCGGTTCGATGACGTCATCCACATAGCCGCGCTCGGCTGCTACAAAGGGGTTGGCGAAGCGGTCGCGGAACTCCTCGATCTTTTCGCGCCGCGCCCCTGGCTGGTCGCCCGCCGCCGCCAGTTCCCGGCGGTACACAATGTTAACGGCCCCTTCGGCCCCCATCACCGCCACCTCCGCCGTGGGCCACGCCAGGTTGATGTCGGTTCGAACTTGCTTCGACCCCATCACGCAGTACGCCCCGCCGTAGGCCTTGCGCGTGATCACCGTGATTTTCGGCACCGTAGCTTCGCAGTACGCGTAGAGCAGCTTCGCGCCGTGCCGGATGATCCCTCCGAACTCCTGCTCCGTGCCCGGCAGGAAGCCCGGCACGTCCTCAAACGTCAGAATCGGGATATTAAACGCGTCGCAGAATCGCACGAACCGCGCGCCCTTCGTCGAGGAATTGATGTCCAGGCACCCTGCCAGAAATGCCGGTTGATTCGCCACGATCCCGATCGGCCGCCCGTCCATGCGCGCGAACCCCACCACGATATTCTTCGCCCAATGCTCGTGTACTTCGAAAAACTGGCCGTCGTCCACCACCCGGTGAATCACGTCTTTGATGTCGTACGGCTGGTTCGATTCCGCCGGCACAATCGAATCAAGCGCCTGGTCCAGACGGTCCGCCGGGTCTTGTGTCGCCCGCCGCGGCGGGTCCTCGCGGTTGTTCTGCGGCAGGTACGAGAGCAGTTCCCGGATCATCCGCAGGCACTCCGCGTCGTCGTGGGCCACAAAGTGGCCCACCCCGCTGGTGGCGTTGTGCGTCATGGCGCCGCCCAGTTTTTCCTTGGTGACGTCTTCGTGCGTGACCGTCTTGATCACATCCGGTCCGGTCACGAACATGTGGCTAGTATGATCCACCATGAAAACGAAATCGGTGATGGCCGGCGAATACACCGCGCCACCCGCGCACGGCCCCATGATGGCGGAGATCTGGGGCACCACGCCGCTCGCCAGCGTGTTGCGCAAGAATATATCGGCGTACCCGGCCAGCGATACCACGCCTTCCTGGATGCGCGCGCCGCCCGAATCGTTGAGCCCGATCACGGGCGCGCCGGTCTTCAGAGCCATGTCCATGATCTTGCAGATTTTTTGCGCATTGGCTTCCGAAAGGGACCCGCCGAACACCGTGAAATCCTGCGCGAAGACATAGACCAGGCGCCCGTCCACGCGTCCGTAGCCCGTCACAAAGCCATCGCCCGGGACCACCTGTTCGTCCATCCCGAAATCGCGGCACCGGTGTGTCACCAGCTTGTCGAGTTCCTCGAACGAATGCTCATCCAGCAGCAATTCGATGCGCTCGCGCGCCGCAAGTTTCCCCTCTGTATGCTGGCGGGCGCGCCGTTCCGGTCCCCCACCTTCCTCGGCGGCCGCGTGACGGCGGCGCAATTCGTCGAGCCGGTTCATGGCGACTATTGTAACGGGTGTGCAAGGTGGGGCAGGCTACGGCACGATTTCCAAGCGCCCGTCCCGAAGGAGCAGGTACTTGCGGCCCCGCCACAAGATCGTATTTCCGAAAAAGCCCGCGATCCAGACCGCGAAGTTTGCCAGATCTTGCAGCGGCACCAGGAACCAGCGGCGGCGCGTCAGCGGGTCGTGCAGCGCATATCCGGCGGTCGCCCACGCCGCCGCCGCGCGCATCGCCACCGCTGCCGCAAACCACGGCCACCAAGCCGGATTCGCCGCCACCATCACCAGCGCCAGCGGCAGCGTGTGCGTGAAGATCTCGCCAATATAGCCCCATGGGCGCGAGCGCCGCGTGCTCCGGCACCAGCGCAGACGGTGTTCCATGTTCTCCCGAAAGCTCTGCGCTCCGATTCGATGCTGGATCACGCTCGACGAGAGGATCACCCGATACCCCTTTGCGGCCACCAGCTTTCCCATCACGAAATCCTCCGCCAGATATTCCTTCACCGCATCAAATCCGCCGATGTCCGAAAGCGCTTTGCGCCGCGCCGCGATGGTCGGGCCCAACGCGAATTTCATTCCCACCAGCAGGCGCGCCACCAGCACCCCTGCCATGAACTCGGTGTTGAGTCCCACCGCTTCCAGCGCCGACCAGAAACTGCGGCCCGGTACGGCCTGGTAGGGGCATGTCGCGAGGCCCACCCTTTCGTCCTGAAACTCGGCCGCGATCGCCGAAAGCAGGTCCGGCGCCACCCGCACGTCGCTGTCCGACATCACCACCACGTCGTGGCGCGCCAGCGCCAGCATCCGGTGCAGACTGTAAACTTTGGCGTTGCTATACGGCGGCTCCCCCGTCACCAGCAGCCGCGAGCGGACGCGCGGGTAATGTTCCTGCAGCCGTTCCACCACCGGAATGGCCGCGTCCAGCGGGCTTCGAACCGCAAACAAGATTTCGAATGAAGGATAGCTCTGTTCAAAAAAGCTGCGAAGATTCTCCTCCAGTCCATCGTCGGCGCCTGCCAGCGGCTTGAGAATACTGAGCGGCGGAGGATTCTCAACTTTCGCGGGGCGCGCCCCCCGGTAGCGGATCGCGGCCAGGACCGTGAGGAGGCAGTAAAAGATCGAGCCGGCTACGAGGGCCAGCAGAGGCAGTGCAAGCACTTCTACACTGTAACAAGCAGCATGAAGTTCATCATCATCGGGACCGCGGGCCACATCGACCACGGCAAGACCGCCCTGGTCAAAGCCCTCACCGGTATCGACGCCGACCGCCTCCAGGAAGAGAAGCGCCGCGGCATCACCATCGACCTCGGTTTCGCCCATCTCCAGCTCACCCCGTCCCTCTGGCTCGGCTTCGTGGACGTTCCGGGCCATGAGCGCTTCGTCAAGAACATGCTGGCCGGCGTCGCCTCCATCGACCTGGTTCTCTTCGTCATTGCCGCCGACGAGTCCATCAAGCCCCAGACCCGCGAGCATTTGGATATCTGCCGCCTCCTCGCCATCCCGCGCGGCATCATCGTCCTCACCAAGGCCGACCTGGTGGATGCCGACATGCTCGGCCTGGTCAAACTCGAAGCCGCAGAGCTGGTGGCCGGTTCGTTCCTCGACGGCGCGCCCATCGTCCCCGTCAGCTCCGTCACCGGCGCCGGCCTCGACGATTTGCGAAACGCCCTGGCGCGCGTGGCTGTCTCCGTCCCCGAAAAAAACGCCGCCGGTTTTTTTCGCCTTCCCGTCGACCGTGTTTTTTCCATGAAAGGCTTCGGAACTGTCGCCACGGGAACCCTGGTTTCCGGCTCCGTCGAGCCGGAACAAGTGGTCGAAGTCTATCCCGGTGGCCGCCAACTGCGCGTGCGCGGCGTCCAGGTCCACGGCGCTCCCGCGCGCCGCGCCGTCGCCGGCCAGCGCACTGCCCTCAACCTCGCGGATATCGAGCCCGCCGAGCTCAAACGCGGCGAAGTGCTCTCTGAGCCCGGCCGCTTTCGCTCCGTGAATCAGGTGGCCTGCCGCCTCCACCTCGTGGCTTCCGCGAAACCCCTCAAGCATCGCGCGCCCGTCCATTTTCACTCCGGCGCCGCCGAGATTCAGGCCGAAGTGCGCCTCCCGCCCGGCCTCTCGGTCCTCCCACCCGGCGGCAGCGCCTTCGTACGGCTCCTGCTGCGCGATTCCGCCCTGCTGCTTCCCGGCGACCGCTTCATCATACGCAGGTTCTCCCCCGTCATCACTATCGGCGGCGGCGTGATCCTGGACGTGGGCTCGCCCGCCACTCGAAAGGCCGCCGCTGCTTTTGCCGGCCGCCTCGAAGTTTTGGCCTCCCCCGACGACGCCGCGCGCATCGCCCTGCTGGTGCGCGAAGCCGAGTTCGGCATCGCCCTCCCGGACCTAGTCGCACACACCGGAATGCGCGAGACCGACATCGCCGCGGCTGCCGCGCACGCCCCGGTTGTCGCTTTGGCGGATTCCTGGTACGTGGATCGCGCCTGGTTCCACGCGGCGCGCGACCGCCTGATCAAGGCCATCGCGGAGTTTCACGAAAAAAACCCGCTCGCTCCAGGTATCGCCAGGCAGGATCTGCGCAGCCGCGAAATGCCCGTCGCGCCGCCGTTGGTCATGGACGCCCTGCTGGCCGCCGCCGGCTCGCTCGTTGTCGAAGGCGAGACCGTCCGCTCCCGCAACCACCACGTCGTCCTCAAGGATGACGAAGAGCAGGCGCGCGCCGCCATCGAACGCGCCTTCGAGCAGGCTTCGCTGGCCGTTCCCGCGGTCGCCGAAGTGCTCGCTAAGTCCGGCATCGAATCCCGGCGCGCCCGCACCTTGCTCGAAATCCTTTTGCGCGAGAAGCGGCTGGTCCGCATCAGCCAGGACCTGGTCTTTCATAGCTCCGCGCTCGACCGCCTGCGGCAGCTCCTGGCGGCCCGCAAGTCCCAACGGTTTCAAGTGGGCCAGTTCAAGGAATGGACCGGCATCTCCCGCAAGTATGCCATTCCCCTGCTCGAATACCTCGACCGCACGCACGTCACCCGTCGCGAAGGCGACTGGCGTCTGGTAATATAGCCAGCATCGGATGATGCGCTTCTTTAAATCGATTACCGTCGAACAGACCCCGCCCTCCCAGCCGCCCTTAGGCCATCTGGAAACCACTGTCATGGATTTGCTCTGGGAGCGCGGCGAAAGCAATGTGCACGACGTGGTGCAACGGTTGGACCGGCCGCTGGCCTATACCACTGTCATGACTACTCTTGACCGGCTCTTCAAGAAAGGCCTGCTGGACCGCCGCAAGTCCGCCCGCGCCTTCCTCTATTCACCCCGCTGGTCGCGTATCGAGTGGGAACAGAAGCGCGCCGGTGAATTCGTCGCCGGCTTTCTGTCCGGACCACAACCGGCCGGCGAGCTGCTCATCTCCTGCCTGGTGGATGCCGTTGGCCAACAGGATGAAGCGCTCCTTGATGAATTGGAAAAGAAGATCCGCCTGAAACGCAAGGAACTCTACCAGAGGAGGAAACCATGACGGATTCATACCTCTTTCGTCTGCTGTGTCTCTCGATGGCCTCCTTTTTCCTGGTGCATCTGGCGCTCGGAGCAACCTTGTCTCTATTGGCGCCCGCCGCCATCCGGCTCTCCGAACGGCTTCGTCCGCAACTGGCCGCGCGGCTGCTGCTCCTGCTGCGCCTCGCTCCCACGGGCCTTTCGCTTCTGATGATCGCGGGATTGCTCGCGCCCAGCTATTTGTGGCTGGAACCCCGCACCACCACCGAACCCATCGGCTGGGTCTGTCTGGCCGCCGCGGCCCTCGGTGTGGCCGTCTGGAGTCTTTCAATCACCCGCGCCCTTCGCGCCGTCGGCAGGTCACTCCGTCATATTCGCCACTGCCAGCGCACCGCCCGCAAGATTCACCTTCGTGGAGAAACCGCGCCCGTCTGGCTGATGGAAGACCCCGCACCGCTGGTGATGCTGGCGGGCGTGCTGCGTTCCCGCCTGCTCATCTCGCGCAAAGTCGTATCCGCGTTGTCCGCCGATCAACTGTCTGCCGTATTGCAGCACGAACGCGCCCACAGCCGTTCGCGCGATAATTTCAAGCGGCTCCTGGTAGTGCTGGCCCCTGGAATTCTGCCGTTTTCCAGCGGCTTTAGCCGCCTCGAGCAGGCCTGGGCCAGAGTCGCCGAATGGGCCGCGGACGATTCCGCCGCCGCCGGCGACTCCTGCCGCTCCCTCACCCTCGCCGCTGCCCTGGTTCGCGTGGCGCGCCTCGGCGCCGTTCCCCCACCGCCCGTGCTGGTGACTTCCCTGATGCCCAACGGCATCGATCTCTCCGCGCGCGTGGACCGCCTGCTGCACTTCGTCCCCGCCACCGCCAAACCCGGCCGCGTTGCCAAGCTTCTCTCCGGCGGCGCTGGCGTCCTGCTGGGCGCGTCCGTCATCGCCCTCATGGCGCAGCCCGTCACCCTCCACGCCGCCCATGAGTTCCTGGAAGAATTGATCCGCTAACTCGCGTCTCTCACCAGATTTCGTCGCGAGGCGCACGCCGCCAATGTTATGTGGGGCGGACGCCCTCGCCCGCGCGCGACCCCCTGGTCGCGCTCCGGCCAGCTTCCAACTACGACCGGTGGTAGTAACAATACCCGTTGCTGTAGCCTAGTGGGTATCAAAAACAGAGGGTTTCTCATGTCTCGATTACACCTATTGCCGGTTGTGTTGTTGTTTGGCTGCTCGCTGGTGCTGTCCGCTCAAACGCCGGACACCGCTACCATTCACGGTCGCGTCGTCGACCAGAGCCATGCCGCCGTTGCAGGGGTCGATGTCACCGTCACCAATTCGCAAACCGGTTTGAAGCGCACCGCGCAGACTGAGTCATCGGGCGACTTTTCCATCAGCGGTCTCCCCGTTTCGGGCAGCTACACCATCAGCGCCGCCAAACAGGGATTCGCCGCCGCCTCATTGGATAGAGTAGAAGTCTCCGGCGGAGGCTCCGCCGATGTCAGCCTGCAGCTCAACGTGGCCAGCGGCCAGAGCCAGATCACGGTGACCGGCGCCGTCGGTGAAGTCCGCACCGACCAGCCGCAGTTGGGCCAACTCCTGGACACCACCCAGATGGATGCCACGCCCCTGCTCGGCAACCGCATCACCTACCTGCCCATGCTGAACGCCGCCAACCGCCCCGCCATCAACCAGGGCGACGTGTTCATGAATGAGAACCTCTTCACCACCAACGGCGCCGGCCGCCGCGAGGCATGGTTCGAGGTGGACGGCAGCACCGGCAACGATAGCTGGGGACGCCAGACCATCTTCAGCAATCTGCCGCGCACCGCTCTCGAAGAAATGTCCGTCCTCACCAACGCTTTTTCCGCCGAGTACGGCGGCTCGACCGGCAGCGTCATCAACATCGTGACCAAGACCGGCGGCAACCAGCTCCACGGTGAACTCGCGGAGCTCTGGCGGCCCTCCGCCACCGCAGCCGCGCTATCCGGCTTCAGCTCCACCAACGCCGCCAGCGGCAACGATCTCACCAAGGATTCTCTCGGCCAGTCCGATATCTCCCTGGGCGGCCCGCTCGACAGCAGCCACACCACCCACTTCTTCCTGGCCGGCGAGTTCAGCCGCGAGAGCAAGACTTCCCCTATCATTTCTCCGGTCGCGCCCGGCAATTTCGACGGCCACTATCGCGGCTGGCTGGCATTCTTCCGGCTCGATCATCAGCTCAACGACCAGAACAACCTCTTCTTCCGCGGCAATCTCGACGGCTTCTACGACACCAATCCCAACGGCATCGTCGGCGGCAATAGTCTGCCCTCCGTCGCCCGCACCTTCCGCCGCCGCACTTACTCGGCCGAGTTAGGCGAAACCGCCGTCCTCAGCCCCACTCTTCTCAATAGCATCCGGCTGCAATTTCAGCTCGCTTCGCCCATCACCGAATTCGATCCCGTGATTTACGGCACCCAGTATTCCGTGCCCATTTCCAGCGGCGGCACTTTCACCAGCGGCACCTCCCAATCCGCCTTGCTGCTCAACCGGCAGTATCAGGCCAACGACGTCCTGGCCACTTCCTGGGGTTCCCACCAGGTCAAGTTCGGCGCCGATGTGATTGTGGCTCACACCGGCGGCAATAGTAAGGAATTCGGCGGGCCCAGTTACTTGGGCGTCTTCACTTACAATACGTGCACGTCGGCTTTGTCCGTCTGCGAAAGCAGCGCCTATCTCGATAACATCGCCAACGTCAAGACTTACGCGCAGAGTTACGGCAACGCGTCCTATACCGTTACCGATACGCTTTGGTCGTTGTTCGTGCAGGACGACTATCACGTCACTCGCAATTTAACCGTCAACCTGGGGTTGCGTTACGAACGGCAGACCTTCACCGATTCCAACAAGGATTTCGCACCCCGCGTGGGCTTCTCCTACAACCTGCGTGGCGACGGCAAGACCGTCATCCGCGGCGGCTTCGGAATCTACTATTCCCAGATCGTGGACAACTCGGAGGCCAATTACGCCCTGACCGGCCCGACCGGCGTCTTCAACTATACGGCCTCGCCCGGCCAGATCGGCTTCCCCGCCAGCGTGGCAGCCGTGCCCCTTCCGGCCTTCCCCGCCGGCGCGCAGGCCCCACTGCGCAGCCTCTACATTCGCCCGGGCGACGCCTCCTACTACAATCAGTTCTTCCCCACCAATACACTGATCGGATATCAAAATGGCTTATGGAGTCCCTATTCCGGACAATGGACCTTTGGCATTGAACGGCGCATTGGCAAGGACTGGGTCATGGCCGTCGACTATGTGGGCTCCCACACCGCCCGCATCAATCGCCCCCTGGATGTCGACCCGCCCACTTCGTTCATACGCACCGCCCAGGGACAGACGCGCACGCCCCAAGCGGCCAATTGCACGCGGCCCTATTGGATTGCCTGGTATGCCCAAAACGGCACCCTCTGCAATACCTCCACCGCCACCAATCCCCAGCCGCCTTACGCGGTGATTCAGAGCGACGTCAACGACGGTTATGCGTCTTACGACGCCCTGGATGTCAACTTGAGCCATCATTTCAGCAAGCGCCTCTCCATGCTGGTCAGTTACACATGGTCGCACGCCACCGACAACGTCGATCCCGACATCCCCAGCCAGAACCCCAACGATCCGCTGCAGACCGGCCACATCGAAAACGCCAACGCCATCTTCGACCAGCGACACCGCTTCGTGCTGAGCGGTGTCTACATCCTGCCTCTGAAGATTCATTTTGGCGGCGTTGCCACTCTCGGCTCCGGACTTCCCTACAACTACACCACCGGAACCACCAACAGCGGTGACACCGGCGCCACCACCGATCGGCCCGTCATCAACGGCGTGGTGGTCGGCCGCAATGCCGGCCGCGGCAACCCGATCTACGATGTGTCTCCCTCGCTGGAGCGCGCCTTCGGCACCGAAGCCTTCCGTGTAGTGCTGCGGGCCGAGGCGTTCAACGCTTTCAACCACGCCAATTTCGCGGGTTACAGCGGAACTTATGGCAACGGCATCACTGCCGGCGCGGGCTTTGGAGCGCCGCTCGTGGGCATCACCAATCAGCTTCCGGCGCGTTCCCTGCAGTTCTCAGTTAAGGTGGCGTTCTAGCCTTCCTGACCGCCAGATGTGGTGCTAATAGAGCCCGTGCGGGCGAAAGACAGTAGCCCACGGCGTGAGCCGTGGCAACGCGGTTGCAGCAACACAGAGCCCCACAAGGGGGTGTAAGAGCGGTGGACCTTACTGCCCTGAAAACGGAGGTCCGGCAGCCGTAGACGGCTGCCGGATTTCAGGGAAACTGTCCTCCGTTTCCTATTGTGTTTGGCCCAGTCTAACCGAGTAATACCACGGCCGCAATAGTAGTTGAATTACTCGCGATGATAGTAATTTACTGCTTTGCCGCGGCCGCCAGCGGTCCCCGCAGCCGGAAGAACATTATCGCCGCCGCGAACTGCAACGCCATGCCGAAGATCACCAGCGCCACCGTCGAGTGGTCGTAGAGCAACCCCATGGCGGCGCTCCCCAGGAACCACATGATGCCGTACACGCCATTGAACGCGCCAAACGCGCTGCCGCGCTTGTTCATGGAAACCACCTGCGCGATGCCGGAGCGGAGGCATGCATCCTGCGCGCCCATGCCCGTGGCCCAGCACGCCACGCTGGCAATCGCCGCCGCGGTGCCGCCCAAAAATCCTAGCGGCAGCGCCAGCAGCGAAATGAGAGTTCCCAACGAAAGCACCACGATCCCATACCGGTCGAAAAGCTTTCCCAGAAACAGGGCGCTCAGACCGTTCAGACCCATGGCCCCGGAGAAAAGCAGCGGAATGACTGCCTGCCTGGCCAGGTGCGCGTCCTGGAAGTGGAAAGAGAGCAGCGCAAAGTCCACGAATCCGCAGGCCAGCACTCCGGCCGCCACGGTATACCTCCAGAAAACTTTCGGCAGACTCTTCTGCTCGATTTGCTTCGGCGCGGTGCGGCCGGCATTCGGATAAATCGCGCGGCCCACCAGCAGCGCGATGAGCGCCCCCGCCGCCGGAAATGCCAGGCGCAGGTACGCCGGACCAAAATGGTGCGCTCGCATCACCGCTTCGGCCATCAGCAACGGCCCCAGCACCGCGCCCGTCTGGTCCATCGCGGCGTGAATCCCGAATCCCCAGCCGTGGCCGATTTTGCCGGTGGCCTCCGAAAGCAGAACGTCCCGCGCCGGCCCGCGCAGGCTCTTGCCGGTGCGCTCCACCACGATCAGCAGCGCCGCCATCTGCCAGTTTCCGGCGAAGGCCATCGTCGGCACGACCACCAAGTTCATGAAGTATCCCAGGATGGCCATGCCCCAGTACGCCCGCGTGCGGTCGACGAAGCGGCCGGAAAAGTACCGCAGGCTGGCGGCGATCATCTCGCCAAAGCCGGCGATGATGCCCACCTGTGCGCCGCTCGCGCCAAGATCCTTCAGAAACGGACCGACGATGCTGGCCGCCCCTTCATACGTCATGTCGGCAAACAGGCTGACGATGCCAAGGCACATGATGAAGCGCAGCGCAGCAGCGCGTTCCTGCTGGGTAACCATGAACTTCGTACGATACCACCTACCGCATCAGGCCGAGAAGCATGCCCGGGGCGCGCTCGTCGCTCAGCGTCTCGATCACCGATAACAGTCCCAGGAAAAGCAGCAGTCCCACCGCCGCGTAGCGGATGACTTTCGGAGACAAGTGCGCCTGGATCCATCCCCGCACGCCCGCTCCGATGGACGCTGCTAGCGCCCCTTTGGTCACCATTGCCGCCACTGCGCCAATCCACACCAGCAGAAGCGCGTTCGGAAACTTCAATGCCATTCCGGCCGCCGTGAGTTGCCCCACGTCGCCCCATTCCGAAAAAAAGATGGCGGCGAACGATACCCCGACCGCGCGCGACGCCGGATACTCTTTGATCTCCCGCTTGTCCGGCTTCCGCCAGAGCACGATGGCAATCGCGATGAAGTTAATGGCCGTGATCAAGGCCACCAGCCACGGCGGCAGGTGCGAAATGAACTTGCTCACGTACACCGCCACGCCCATCTTCAGCATGAATGCAATCGCCATGCCGCACATGATCGGCACCGTCTTGTACCGCGTGGCCAGAACGCCGGTGGTATACAGCAGCTTGTCGCCTACAATCTCGGCGACAAACACGGTTCCATAGGTTGCGAGGATTATCGGCAGCATCGGACCTGAGAGCCCCTTTCCCTGCGTGATCCGCGGGAAACGGAAGTATATCAGACGGCAATCGAGCAGCGATTTACTATGACAGGTAGTAATCGGGCACGCCAGGCTTAAGCAGGCCATGGCGAATTCATCGCCGGCGCCCTTCCCAAAGACGACCAATTGACAGACCACGAAACCCGATGTCGCGGTAGGGATGCGAGTTTCCTCGCACCCCCCGCACGGATCCGTACGAGCGCGATTGACGCATACGGCTCTTACCTTGGATGGGTAGCGGCAAAGCGCTGCTCCGGGTCAGTGTGCACCACCTTGGGACGAGGCAACCAGCGCGTGAAAAGACGACCCGGCCGGATGGCAGAGGCTTTCCCCTTTTGTGAGCGCCGCTGTAACACCCGGCCCCAGTAACGGGCTGCCGCTGGCGCGCGCAGTCGGCAATGAGGTCTCCCGGTTCTCGTGCATGCAATTTCGCGGCGTGCCAGGGGTCTCAGACTGCGTGGGCCCGCCGCCCGGCTCGCGATTTTAGCGCCGTGACAGCGTGTTGCCTTCCCCTTCAGACCACAGGGTCGGCGACCTCAGTTCGTGGTTTTCGAAGCTCAATACCCTGCCCGTCGCCCCCTGTCTACGCTTCGGACCGCACCTCGCGATGCGCCCTGCAGGACTCGGGGTCAGGATGGATTCGCTGCTCCTTTCCTGTTGGACTCTTTCATTCCTTATTGCATGCCGGTTTATCCCGGCGCTCGGTCTGTCCCACGCCCGACGGACCCGTTGGCGCAGTGCGTTAAAATGGGGTCACACAGACAATGAAACAGAAGATACGGTCGACGACGGTGATTTGTGTCCGCCGGGACAACAAGGTCGTGATGGCCGGGGACGGCCAGGTGACCCTCGGCAGCGAAGTTCTCAAAGGCACCGCCAAAAAACTGCGGCGGCTGTATAACGACAAGGTCCTGGCGGGCTTCGCCGGCTCTACCGCCGACGCCTTCGCGCTCTTCTCGCGCTTCGAAGCCAAGCTCGAACAGTTCAACGGCAACCTGCCCCGCTCCGTGGTGGAGCTCGCCAAAGAGTGGCGCACCGACCGCGTGCTCCGCCACCTGGAAGCCCTCCTGCTGGTCGCCGACACCAAGAACACCTACCTGGTGAGCGGCAACGGCGACGTGATTGAGCCCGACGAAGGCATCTCCGCCATCGGTTCCGGCGGCCCGTTCGCCATGTCCGCCGCGCTCGCCCTCCTCCGTAACACCAAGCTCTCCGCCCGCCACATCGCCGAACAGGCCATGGCCATCGCCGGCAAGATCTGCATCTATACCAACGACACCGTGACCTACGAGGAGCTCGAGTAGCCATGGTCATTTACCTTCCGTCCCAGTCCGTCGATGAAGAGCCCATCCTCGACGAATTGACTCCCCGCGAAATCGTCCGCGAGCTCGACAAACACGTCGTTGGCCAGGCCGACGCCAAGCGCGCCGTGGCCATCGCCCTCCGCAACCGCATCCGCCGCCAGAAACTCGCGCCGGAGATGGCCGAAGAGGTCATGCCCAAAAACATCCTCATGATCGGCCCCACCGGCGTCGGCAAAACCGAACTCGCGCGCCGCCTCGCCAAACTCTCCAATTCCCCGTTCATGAAGGTGGAGGCCAGCAAGTTCACCGAGGTCGGCTACGTCGGGCGCGACGTGGAATCCATGATCCGCGACCTCGTCGACATCGCCATCGACATGGTCCGCGAGGAGCGCCTCGACGAAGTCGCCGACCGCGCCGAACTGAATGCCGAGGAGCGCCTGCTGGATCTCCTCATGCCCCCGCAACCCGAGCCCAGCGAGAGCGTCGAACGCACCCGCGAGAAACTCCGCGAGCGCCTCCGCGACGGCAAACTCGATGAACGTCTGGTCGAGCTCGAAGTCAAAGACCGCCCGCCCAACTTGGAGGTCACCACCAACATGGGCGTCGAAGAAATGGGCATCAACCTCAAGGACATGCTGCCCAACCTCTTCGGCCAGAAAACGCGCCGCCGCAAAATGCGCGTCGCCGAAGCCCTCGACTACCTCGTCCAGGAAGAAGAGCAGAAGCTCATCGACATGGACCAGGTCACTCGCATGGCGCTCGAACGCGTCGAATCAAGCGGCATCATCTTCCTCGACGAAATCGACAAAATCGCCGGCCGCGAATCCGGCCACGGCCCCGACGTCAGCCGCGAAGGCGTGCAGCGCGACATCCTCCCCATCGTCGAAGGCACCACCGTCAACACCCGCTACGGCTTTGTGCGCACCGACCACATCCTCTTCATCGCCGCCGGCGCATTCCACGTCTCCAAACCCAGCGATCTGATCCCCGAACTCCAGGGCCGCTTCCCCATCCGGGTCGAGCTTAAATCCCTCACCGTCGAGGATTTCATCCGCATCCTGAAAGAGCCCAAGAACGCCCTCGCCAAGCAGTACACCGCCCTGCTCGAAACCGAAGGCATCAAGCTCATCCTCACCGACGACGCGCTGGAAGAGGTGGCCCGTTTCGCCGCCCAGGTGAACGAAAGCTCCGAGAACATCGGCGCCCGCCGCCTCCACACCATCATGGAGAAGATGCTGGAAGACGTTTCCTTCGCCGGCCCCGATCTCAAGAAGAAGACCGTCAGAGTCGACTCCGCCTACGTCCGCAAGCAACTCGCCGATATCGTAAAAGACCAGGACCTCAGCCGCTACATTCTGTGATTGCCCGTCGCCTGCCGAAACCGACTTAGCTCAGGCTTAGGGAACGGTTCGCTTGGTGGGCCCTGAAGGATTTGAACCTTCGACCAACGGATTATGAGTCCGCTGCTCTAACCGCTGAGCTAAGGGCCCCCAGCCGCCCCATTCTCGGGCGGCATTCAACATTGTACCGGGTCCGCTAGCTCCCACCCAACAGGCGCCGCACCATACCCACCAGCGCCTCCTCGGACACCGGTTTCGACAGCGCTGCTTCCGCCCCCAACAGCGATGCAGTCTCCAGATACCTGCCGCCAAATGCGCCCGAGACCGCCGCGATTTTCACCTGTGGATGGCTCTTGCGGATCTCCACAATCGTTTCGATCCCCTCTTTCTCCGGCATCACCAGATCGGTGATCACCAGGTCCACCCCGCCTTTGCTCACCGCTGCCAGAGCCTGGGCCCCATCGGCAGCTTCCATCACACGGTATCCCGCCCGCGCCAGTATCTTGTGAAACAGGCCGCGGATGGCCGCGTCATCGTCCACCACCAGAATCGCCCCGGCCGCCGGTGCGCTTCCCAGCGTGTCGCGCACTTTGCTTGCCAGCGATTCCGCCGTGAACGGCTTCTCTATGAAGGCCACGCCCTCTTCCAGAAGACCATGCCGCGCGATCACGTTGCCTGTATATCCGGACATGTACAGCATCCGAATCTCCGGCCTCCGCCGCTTCAGTTCGGCGCTCAGTTCGCGGCCCGACATTTCCGGCATCACCACATCGGTGATCAATAGGTGGATCGGTCCGGCATGCGCCGCCGCCGCCGCCAGCGCTTCCCCTCCGGTGGCCGCTTCCAGCACGTGGTAGCCGAAGCCACGCAGCATCCGCGACACCAGCCTGCGGACGTTGTCCTGGTCCTCCGTTACCAGAATCGTCTCGGTGCCGAACGCCGGCGTGGGATTCTCCACCGGCGCAGCCGCGGCTTCTCCATCCTCTTCCAGTCGCGGCAAGTAAACGTGAAACTGCGTGCCCTGGCCCGGCTCGCTGTACACCGTAATCCAGCCATCGCTCTGCCGCACGATTCCGTATACGCTCGAAAGCCCCAGGCCCGTGCCTTGCCCCGCCGGCTTGGTCGTGAAGAACGGCTCGAACAGGTGCTGCCTGGTCTCCACATCCATCCGCGCACCCGTATCGCTCACCGACAGCCGCACATAGCGCCCGGCGCGCGAGCCCACTTGCGCCGCGGCGCTCTCCGCGTCGATATCCACGTTGGCCGTCTCGATCGTCAGGCACCCGCCTCCGGGCATGGCGTCTCTCCCGTTCACCGCCAGGTTCAGAATCACCTGGTTGATCTGTCCCGGATCCGCCTTCACCTTGCCCAACGCCGCATCCAGAACCGTTACCAGCCGGACATCTTCCCCAATCAGCCTCTGCAAGAGCCGCTCGGTCTCCCGCAAAAAGCCGTTCAGGTCCAGCACCTGCGGCCGCATCACCTGACGCCGGCTGAACGCCAGCAATTGCTGTGTCAGCGCGGCCGCGCGCTGCCCTGCGCCGCGGACCTCATCCAGTTGCTCTTTCAACGGATCCGATGTCTCCATCCCCTCCAGCATCAGGTCGCAATAGCCGTTGATCACCGTCAGCAGATTGTTGAAGTCGTGGGCCACTCCCCCCGCCAGCCGCCCCACCGATTCCATCTTCTGCGCCTGCAGCAGTTGCTCCTCCAGCCGCTTTCGTTCCGTGATGTCCTGAGTCGTGCCCGCCAGGGTCACCAGCTCACCCTTGGCGTTGCGAATCAGTTCGCCGCGCCCACGCACCCATCGGATCTGCCCGTCGGTCAGCCGCACGATGCGGTGCTCCCGGTCGAAGGGCCGCTGCCGTTCCACCACCTCGTGCTGGAAATACTCCATCATGTCCCGTCGATCCTCGGCATACACCAGAGCCGCCCAGCCGTCCAGGTTGTGGTTGTATTCCGGCCCGATGCCGAAGATCTCGTCCAGCGTCGCCGAACTGGTCCATACGCCGGTAGCGATGTCCATGACGTAGGTGCCGATGCGTGAAACCCGCTGCGATTCGCCCAGCCAATACTCTTTCTCGCGCAGTGCTTCGGTGTACCGGTAACGCTCCGTGACGTCGCGCGACACTCCCAGAATCTCGCGTACGCACCGGTCTTCCCCTGCCAATAGCGTGATCACCATTTCCACGCGTATGATGGAACCGTCCCGCCGCCGCTGGTCCACCTCGTAGGTTTGAATTCGCTCGGCTTCGCTCCCCGCTTGGAACTTTGCCAGCCGTTCCCGAAAACTCATTTCCACAAAGCGGTAGGATTCCGGCGTCAGTAATTCCCCAACCGGATGCGCCATCACTTCTTCGGGCGAGTATCCACACTGCCGCTCCACCGAGGGGCTGACATACGTAAATTTCCGCGTGGTCACGTCCATCAGCCAGATCACATCGCCGGTGTTCTCGGAGATCAACCGGTAACGCAATTCGCTCGCCCGCAAGGCCGCCTGGGTTTGGCGCTGTTCGATGGCGGTGGCGATGCTCTTTGCGCTGTGCTCCAGGAATGCCACGCTTTCCGGCGTGATACTCCCGCGCCGCACATAGCTGAACTGCATCAGCCCCAGCGTGCGGCCGGCGAAGCGCAGCGGGATTTGGGCCACCGCTTCATATCCTTCGCGCAGGCACCGGCCGCGCAAGCTTGCGGGCAGACAGCCGGCCATCGGCCCGTTCACCAGATCGCCCAGGCTGTTCGTCCAGAAGCTGCCGTACGCCGTCACAACCTCCAGCCCGGGCTTGAATTGTCCGGTCAGAACCGCTCCGCAAAGGCACTCCGGCGCCGGATCGTCGCCCGTGCAGAGGCAGCTCTCTTCCCGCACGAATTCATTCGACAGTCCCCAGGTGGTGTAAAACGGAAAATCGCTGCCCTCCCGCACCCGTATGGCCACCGCGTCGCATCCTGTGAACTTCTGCAGCAGCCTGGTCGTGCCCTCCATCATTTCCCGCATCGTGCTGGGGGCATTCAGCAGACCGAGCAGCTCAATCGTCAGCCCTCGCTCCGCTTCATAGCGGGCGTGTCCGGTGACGTCGATTCCCAGCGCCAACGTCCGGGCAACTCCACCGATGCTCACCGGCACCATACTGCACAAGCACCTCCGGGACGCCCCGTTCTTCGCGCGGAACAACAGCTCGATCCCCAGTGCCGGCGCGGCTTCACCCAAAACTTCCGCCAGGCGGTCCCGCTCCTCCGGCGCAATCAGACCCAGTCCTACCACGCTCTTCCCGATCACCTCTTCCCGGCTGTAGCCCGACACCCTCTCGAACTCCCGGTTGACCTCCAGAAAGACGTCTTCGCCCTGTACGCTGATCGCCATCATTACAGGCGCGTGCTCGAACGCCGCGGCAAACAGATCTCCATCCGCTTCCCACCGGCGGGGGTTCTCGGGACTCGACACGGACGCCCTCCTTATCCGGCTGGAAACACAGACGGGTCCGGCTGCCGCCCGATATCCCGGCTGAGCAGCCTTGGTGCTTCAAGTTTACGGAATCGGGGGTTCTATATCAAATGACATTGAAAAACAAGGCATTTCGCCGCCCATCGTTTGCGCGCGCCATCACGCGCAACCGCCGGTCTGCTACACTGCCGGAAAGGGGACCCAATCATTCCGATGAAAATCCAACAGCTTCTGTGGGTTGTGGCTCTTTCCGCCGCCGCTTGGCCGGCCCGCGCCGACGTGCTCGATTCCGCCCCCGGCGGCTTCACCATCAAGATCGCCGTGACCATTCATGCCACGCCCCATGATGTCTACACGCATCTCCTCCGTGTCGCCGACTGGTGGGATTCCGCTCACACCTTCTCCGGCGATTCCCACAACCTGAGACTTGAGGCCATTCCTACCGGCTGTTTCTGCGAGGAATTCCGCAACGGCGGGGGCGTCCGCCACATGGACGTCGTGTACGTCGAGCCCGACAAGACGCTCGTCCTGCGCGGCGGCCTCGGCCCCTTGCAGCGCATGGCCGCCAGCGGCAGCATGACGCTGGCCCTTGCAGCCACACCCGATGGCGCCCAACTCGAGCTCACCTTCGCGGCCACCGGCTATCTCCCCGCGGGGATGAACACGCTTGCCGCACCCGTGGACGGCGTCCTCACCGAGCAGGTCAACCGCCTGAAGAATCTGGTGGAGCAAGGCAGCCCGGCTCCCGCAAAAAAATGAGCGTCCCCGCGCCGCGTTGACAAGCGCCGCGCCGGTTGTCTACTGTGAGCTTCTAATGATTCCTTCGGTCTTGCGTTGTAGCGAAGCGGGCTGCGGCACGGAAGTCCCGCGCGATTATCGTGGCTATAGTTGCCCCGTCTGCGGCAATCTGTTGCAGGCCGTTCCCAATCCCGGCCCGCTTCCGCCCGAGCAGTTGAAGAGAATCTGGCGGGAGCGGCGCGCTTCCAACACGCCTCTCGATTGGAGCGGCGTGTGGCGTTTTCGCGAGTACCTCCCCGACTGCCCGGCCGATGCCGTCGTCACCCTCGCCGAAGGCAATGTCCCGCTCCTCCCCGGCCAGAAGACCGCCGATTACGCCGGCGCTCGTCATCTCTGGTTCAAGCATCTCGGTTGGAACCCCACCGGCTCTTTCAAGGACCTCGGCATGACCGTCGCTGTCACCGAAGCCCGCCGCCAGGGCGCGGAGATCGTGGCCTGCGCCTCCACCGGCAATACCGCCGCCTCCATGGCCGCCTATGCCGCCCGCGCCAATCTGCGCGCACGCGTCTACCTGCCCAAGGGCGGAGCCTCCATGCAGAAGTTGGCCCAAGCCCTCGATTTCGGCGCCGAAACCCAGTACGTCGACGGCAATTTCGACGACGCCCTCCGCCAGTTGATGGCCGATGCCGATACCGGCATCTACTTCCTGAACTCCATCAACCCGTTCCGCATCGAGGGCCAGAAGACCGCCATCTTCGAGCTCATGGACCAGCTCGATTGGCGCGCGCCCGATTACATCGTGCTCCCCGGCGGCAACCTCGGCAACAGCGCCGCTTTCGGCAAAGCCATCGAAGAACTCGCCGCCGCCGGTCTCATGACCCCCATTCCGCACCTGGTCATTGTGCAGGCCCGCGGATCGAATGCTCTGGTGCGCACCGTCGAGTCCGGCGGCAATCAACTGCAAATTGTCACCGACCCCCAGACCATGGCGACAGCCATCCGCATCGGAAATCCGAGAAGTTGGAAGAAAGCCATCCGTGCGCTGCGCTTTACCGGCGGCACGGTCATGGACGTCGACGACGCCGAGATCATGACCGCCAAGCAGGAGCTCGGCCGCGACGGCATCGGCAGCGAACCGGCCTCCGCCACCACCCTCGCCGGCATCCGGCGCTTGATCGCCGATGGCCGCATGGACCCGGAAGCGCGCGTCGTCGCCTTCCTCACCGGACACGCCCTCAAAGATACCGATTCCATTCTCAACGCGGCCAGGCGGGCCGATGCCTAACCCGCTTTTGGTAGGGCAGGCGCTTCCGCCTGCCAACCGTGTGGCGCACGCACTCGTGCGTGCCGCGTCGACACTCGTGTCGACGCCCTGTAGGACGGGCCTCCTGGCCTGTCATTCGCCCCGCGGCAGAAATCCGGTGACCCATGCCGCCTGACCTCCCTGCGCGCGGAGCCACCATCTCCGTGCCCGCTTCCATTGCCAACCTCGGCCCCGGCCTCGACACTCTGGCCCTGGCCGTCCGCCTGTTTCTCTACCTGCGCGTCCGCAAAAGCCACCAACCCGGCTCGAGCCGCCTGCACTTCCACTTTCGCAATATCGAATTGCAGGGCGAGAACCTGATCGAGCGCGCCTTCCGTCATCTCGCCGCGCGCCGCCGTTTCCCTTCGGTCGATGTCGAAGTCGAAACCGAAATCCCCATGTGCTCCGGGTTGGGCAGCAGTGCCGCCGCCGTGGCCGCCGGCTTCCGCCTGTTTGAGAAGCTGTTCGGCCCGCAGCCCATCGAAAAACTTCTGGCGGCCGGATGCGCCATCGAAGGCCATCCGGAAAACGTGGCGGCTGCGCTTCTGGGCGGGCTGGTGGTCTGCTGCCAGCGCGAAGACGGCTCGGTGATCGCCCTCCCGGCTCCCTGGCCGCGCTCCCTGCGAATCATTGTCGCAACGCCCGAGATGCAACTAGAGACTCGCCGTTCCCGCGCCATCTTGCCCCAGACCGTGCCCCTTTCCGCCGCCGTGAGCAACATCCAACGCGTAGCGCTGCTGCTCGAGGGATTGCGCACCCGGAACTACGCGGTCTTATGGGAAGCCTTGCGCGACCAGCTCCACCAGCCCAGCCGATGCGCCATCGTCCCCGCGCTCGACCGGCTGCTCGAACTCCGCCACCCCGGCCTCATCGGCGTATGCCTGAGCGGTTCCGGCCCCTCGGTAGCCGCCGTGGCGCAGAGCCATCTGCGGCAGATATCCGCCTTGCTCACCAACACATTCCACAAAGCCGGCGTCCGGGCGGTGACGCGCACCCTTAGTGTGCACCAGTGGGATAGCCCGTTATGAGGTAACGAGAATAGAAGCCCCTTCAACTTGCCGTGTTTCCAATGGTTCCGATAAATAGCCCAAAAGAGTTCCTCATTTGGCACGGGAACTGCGTCAACCCCAGTATGAAAGGCACTCAATTCTATGTCTCTCGGTTCTACATCGCCTTTTCCGCTGCCTGAAGAACCATCCCTTTTCCACCTTCGCCGCCATGACCACGACCTGTTGGCCGCGCGGGAGATTCAAAAGAGGTTCTTGCCGGGGCGGCTGCCGCACGTCGCCGGCCTCGACTATTTCGGGGACTGCCAGCCGGCAGGCGAAGTGGGTGCAGACTTCTTCGATCTTCGCAGTCTGCCGGGGAATCAACTGGCCGTCTCAGTGGGCGATGTTTCAGCACATGATATTACCGCGGCAATTCTGATGTCGGGCATACAGGCGTTTCTACGCTGCGTCACCGGCGGCGATTCCGGGGTGATTCTGCGTGCGGTGGACGAATTGAACCGGGTGGCAATAGGAACCGCATCTGCAATAGGCTCATTTTGGCTCTCTTCGGTCTCCTGGGTCTATTTGACGCACCCCCCGCGCCGAACGGGAGACTCTTTCGGGCTATTGCTCCGTGGAGAACTGTTGAGCGGAACCTTTTGTCACCAGGCGCCCATACCGGCTGAGCAGGAGAGTGCGAGCGCGGCATTTTATGGTTGGCGGAGGTTGGCAGATAGTTCCATTTTCTTTCGCACCGGCATCGGCGGGTATGCCTTCCGCGCCACTATTGCAAGCTCCTTTGACTCTTTCGAGCCATGCGACATACTTCCGCGCGGCTTTATGCAACGCGAAGGCGGCGCAACGCGTTTATGACTGCGGAGGGCAAGTAGCGATTCCTCATGTTCCGCAAAAGGTACTACAAGATCTGGCGCACGGTGTCCTTCCGTATGAGCAAAGCACTCCATACTAAGAAAAGCGACCTCGCCTATCACATTCACGACGGCTCTACCGCGCTCCGCTTCCAGTTGTCCGGTGACTTGTCGGGATCCGGTGTTAGGGATTTGCACCAGGCATGGCGCACTGCTTCGTCCATCATCGGCGGAAGATGCCTGGTCGTTGACCTCAGTGCTGTGACTGGTATGGATCACGCAGGGCGCGAATTGCTGGAAACATGGCAGGTTGAAGGCGCCCGGACTGTCGCCACTTCTTCCGCGGCGAAGGCGCGAATCGAGTCCATGATGGATCGCCCCGTGACACTCCTCGGGACGAACCCCAAGCGCTACGCATGGCCTCCGTTTTGCGTAGCGCAACGGTGGGTAGCGGCTTTGCTGGCGCTCTTCTTCCCTGCGCCGGTGCGGCCGCGCCCCTGAAATGGAAGCATTCAAGTCAGGAGAGACCCGATGAGACCTCTGGTTGATGCAGTAATGCTGACAGTAACGCTACACACGGCGAAAGCGATCGACCTATACCGCCTGGGGGGAGTGATCGGGCTCTTGCTGGGCGGAGCGGCTTCGATTCTCAGTTCTCAGCGTTAACCGTTTAGCCGCACGCCCGTCTTACGCCGATTCCAGCGACACCGCTTCTTCCACGTCCGCGAGCTTCACCATCAACTGCGACCCGTACTCGTACCCTTTGTCGAACGCCTGCAGGTTCAGTTTTTGGAACGCCGGCGGCACCGAATCCGCCACCGCCTTCCGCAACGCGTCCGCTTCCAGCAGGCCGGTCACCGCGCCGAAGAATCCCACCATCACGATGTTCAGCACCATCTTGCGGCCCAGCTCTTCGGCCAGCCGCGTCGCCGGCACGCCATACATCCGCACGCCGCTCGGAGCCTCACCCACCTGCACCAGATCCTGCTCGGTAATCAGTATCCCGTGCGGCTTCAATTGCGGCCCGAACTTCCTGTAAGCTTCCTGCGACATCACCACCAGAACGTCCGGCCGCTCCACGTAGGGATAAAGGATCGGCTCGCTCGAGAGAATCACCTGCGCGCTCGACGATCCACCGCGCGCTTCGGGGCCGAAGCTCTGCGTCATGCAGGCGTAGCCGCCATGGAAAATGGCTTGGGCTTTGCCGATCACCGTGGCCGCCAGAATCACGCCCTGGCCGCCGAATCCCGCAATTCGAATTTCACTCAACATTCGCTGCACATGACCTCCGGTTCGGCATAACGATCTCCCAGCGATTCGCGCATCTGGGAGTTCAACAGTTCGAAATAATCCGGGCGGTCGCGGTCCACGAATTTGCCAACCACAATCTCGCCCGCCTTCGTCAGCGCGCACTCGCTAGTGGGCGCCCCATGCCGTGTCTTGCTCATCTGTTTATAAAACTTCATGGTATCCAGGCCGTCGCCCATCTTGTTCTTCCGCTGGTAGAGCGTCGGGCAGGGCGAAATCACCTCGATGAAGCAGAAGCCCTTCTTCTTCATCACCTCTTCCATCGAGCGCGCCAGTTGCTTCACGTGGTACGTGGTCCACCGCGCCACGTAGGCCGCGCCCGCCGCCTCGGCCAACTGCACCAGGTTGAAGGAGGGTTCGAAAACTCCGTAAGGAGACGTCGCGCTGATCACGTGGCTCGGCGTGGTGGGCGCCGTCTGGCCCCCCGTCATGGCGTATGTCAGATTGTTGACGCAAATCACCTTCAAATCCATATTGCGCCGCGCCGCGTGGATGAAGTGGTTGCCGCCAATCGCGAACAGATCCCCATCGCCCGAGTACACCACCACCTGCAACTCCGGGTTGGCCAGCTTCAGCCCCGTGGCGAACGGGATGGCGCGCCCGTGCGTCGTGTGGAAAGAATCCAGTCGCGCGTAGCCCGCCACGCGGCCCGTGCACCCGATACCCGAAACCACCGCCACTTTGTCCAGATCCGCCTTGGAATCGAGCAGCGCCCGGGTGAAGCAATTCACGGTCGTGCCGATGCCGCATCCCGGGCACCAGATGTGCGGCATCCGGTCCATCCGCAGAAACGGCTCGACCGGGTTTTGCGCATCCGCCGGCATCTCGTACGGAATTTCAAGAGTCGGTTCGCTCATCGGGCTGCCTCCACAATGGCATTCAGAATTACTTCGGGATTGTGCACCGTTCCACCGGCATGCGACACGGGAATCACTTTGGCCCGGCCCGCCGCCACCCGCGCCACTTCATGCACCATCTGGCCCAGGTTCAGCTCTGGCACTACGAACGCCTTCACCCTCCCGGCCAACGCGTCCAGAGCCTGGTCCGGGAACGGCCACGCCGAAATGAGGCGGAACTTGCCGGCCTTGATCCCCTGAGCGCGCGCCAGTTGTATGGCGCGCTGCGCCACCCGCGAGGTGATCCCGTAGGAAACCACCACCACCTGGGCGTCTTCCAGGTCTTCCGTCTCAAAAAGCGCGCGGCCGCCCGAAAACGGTTTCACCTTGTCGACCAGCCGCCTCACCAAGCGGTCCTGGGTCTCCACGTTCATGCTCGGATAGCCCCGCTCGTCGTGCGTCAGGCCCGTCATGTGGAAACGGTACCCCTCGCCCGCCCGCACCATGTCCGGAACCATGTCCTCGCGCGGCTCGTACGGCCGGTACTCTTCGGGCGGCAGCTTGGTGTAGCGCCGTGGCGTAATCTCCAACTGGCCGGCTTCCGGAATCACCACCTTCTCCGTCATGTGTCCCACGCATTCATCCAGCATCATCAGCACCGGCACGCGGAATTCTTCCGAGATATTGAAGCCCGTGATCGTCAGGTCGAAGCATTCCTGCGGAGAGTTCGGACACAGCGCTACAATCCCGTAGTCCCCGTGCGACCCCCACTTGGCCTGCATCATGTCGGCCTGCGCCGGAAGCGTCGGCAGCCCCGTCGACGGTCCACCGCGCTGCACGTTCACGAACACGCACGGCGTCTCCGTCATGGCCGCGTAGCCGATATGCTCCATCATCAGCGAGAATCCCGGGCCGGAAGTCACCGTAAACGCTTTCGCTCCCCCCCAAACCGCCCCCTGGATCGCAATCGACGCCGCCAGTTCGTCTTCCATCTGAATAAACACACCGCCCACCGTCGGAATGCGCTGCGCGAACCGTTCCACCACCTCGGTCGAGGGGGTTATGGGGTAACCTGCGGCAAATCGCGCACCTGCCGCGAGGGTTCCCTCACAACAGGCATGGTCACCGTCGAAAAAATGAACGCCGGTCAGGACGCCCTTGGCGTCAGCTTGCATGTCTTTTTGCTCCAAAAATTGCGAAGTCTGGGCAATACATTCCGCACAGATCGCAACCGCTGCATTTCTCCCCGGCCACAACGTGGGGCGGGTGGTATCCCTTGGAATTAAACGCGGATGAAAGGGCCAGCACGTGTGTGGGGCAGAACTCCACACAGAATCCGCAACCCTTACACCGCTCGACGGTAATAGCAACAGAGCCTTTGGCCATCAGAACCCTCCACCTGGTGTCGGGCCCTACCCTTGCACGTCACATGCCATCCGGAGATAAGCAGTCCTGAAACTCTTATTCACTATGTGGTACTGTGTGGCGGCGGCCAATCTTGGCCGCCGCCAGCTTTTCGGCCGGCTCTTTTGCACGAAGTGCGAATCTTTCCTCTCGGCAATCGCCGGCCTAGAAACAGCGGCCGCCAGCCTCCATTTTGAAGACTCCCCGGTGCAGCCCAGGTTGATTCAATTGCACTACGTCAAGGACGAACTGATTCCGGTGGAAGCTGCATGAGCTGCCATGGGACGTATCTGCCGACCACCTCATCGGCAGGCTGGGTCAGGCAGCGTACCGGATGACCTCTAGGTCGACCGATCCATCTACGGTGGCGAGGAGTTGATCGACCGGTGATATCGCCACCTGCTCCAATTCAGTATCATGGCACTGCCGGCACTGAAGTACGGGGAGCGACCTGAGAATCACGATCGAGGAATCGCCGATTTTGAACGGCTGATCCGTGACTCGAGGCTCCAGCAGCCCCCCGCAAATCCGGCATCTCATCGAGTCCTCCTCAGACGTAAGCCTTCGTCCCACCCGTCAGGGTCGGGAGAGTACATGGTAACAATCCGGATATTCTCGCCCTCTACATCCGTTGCAATCTGGGCATGGAAAACAGATCCCCCTGAGCGGCTGATCGATCCGGATTTGCGAAATTCGCTGCAAGTGGCTAGAATTAAAAGCAAAGGGCCACCCTAGCTCAGTTGGTAGAGCGGCTGATTCGTAATCAGCAGGTCTCCGGTTCAAGCCCGGAGGGTGGCTCCAGCATTTTCAATCAGTTGTGGAGAGCCGATTGCGGACTTTCGCCGTCTCTTTGGCTTTTTGTCAGCAGGAATCTGCTAACAAAACCGGCTGAGTGGTTGCTCAGCAGGTCGGACCTAACTGATACAAACGACTCTTGCGACCCGGGTTCGCCGCGGAACTTCCTTTCTGACAGATGAGGCGCGCCCCAGGCACGCGCGACTGAATCGAAAAAGCACGTCTCAGTCGGAGGATGGAAACATATCCACCCTCACGGGCATACAGAGCCGTTCTTATCCCTCATTTTGGCAATGAGGCCTGCACGAACTTCACCAGATCGGCGTGGTACTTGGCCGCCGAGGGCTGGTCAATGTAGACCATGTGGCCCGCCTCGTAGTAGCCCAGGGAAATGTTGTTCTTTTTGATTTCGTCCGACGCCTTCAGGTGGGCGATGGTCCACTCCACGGGGTAAAAGGGGCAGGCGAAATCGTAATATCCCATTCCCACGAAAAGATGCATATGCGGATTTTTGGCGAAAGCGTTCTCCAGGTTGACTACCGTGTTGTATTCGCCGGACCACGGCGGTGCGTTGCCCGCGACGTAATAGAGGTTGTCATTCTTGTAGTTCAGGTCACTACGGATGTACGCCTCGAAGGCGGTGAGGAAACAGTTTTCGATGTTGGCATTGCTGTAGTCAAAGCTGGTATTGGTGGCGCCCGCATCCAGTTGGTAGCCGGCAAAGCGCGAATCCAGGCGCGAGGTCATCAAGTGTTGATCGCGCAGCAGTTCCGTGCTGAACGGCCCCAACGGGACACGCAGGTCGAGCGAATCGATGAAGGCCTTTGAGAGTCCCGTGTATCGCGCCATGTCGGCGAGCACCTTGTCGCGCTGGGCTTGGGTCGCGCGCGCGCCGTCGAAGAGATATTCGAGGTATTCGCCCGAGGCAAATTCGCGCGCCTGCTTGGCGATCTGGTCAACGGTGAGCTTTTGAAGATCCGGCGCCAGCTTCTTGTGAAAATGCGCGGTCATGATTTCGGTCGGCAGCGTGGTCAACTGGCGCTGTTCACCCGCGCCGGCGTTGACGTCGAAGATCGCCGACAGCAGCATCACGCCGTTAATGGGAATGTCGTGGTCGGTAAGGTAGCCAGAGAGGCCCGCCGCGCGCGTGGTGCCGTAGCTCTCGCCGCCGACAAAGAGCGGCGAACCCCAGAGGTTGTATTCGTTCAGGAAGCTGCGGATGAACTCGCCGAAGGCGGCCAGATCGTTCTCCACTCCTCCAAAGTCGGGGCCATAACCGGGCTTGTCCGGGCGGCTGAAGCCCGTGCCCATGGCGTCGATGAAGACCAGATCGCCGGTATCCAGCAAGCAGTTGGGATTGTCGACGTAGGTGTACGGCGGCGGCGTTGCCAGGCCGTTCGAGTTCAACTTCACCATCTTGGGGCCAAAGGCGCCCATGTGCAGCCAGACCGTGGCCGCGCCCGGTCCGCCATTGAACAAGAACCAAACCGGCCGCTTGGATTTGTCCGTGACGCCGTTCTTGGAGTAGTAGATGTAGAACAGGTGCCCCTCGGTCACGCCACTAGTGGCCTGGCGAATGGGCATGAACCCGACATGGGCGGTGTACTGGATGATCTCCCCTTGTAGCGTGATCTGATGCTGCGTGGTGATGGGTTGCGGGGGGTAGCTGATCGGCTGCATCTCTTCCAGGTTGTAATTGAAGCGATAGAAGTCGTTGGTCGCGCCGCCGGCGCCCCGGCCCTGGGCGAAGGCTCCCACACCCGTGGCAGCGATGAGGATGACGAGGGCGCAAAATTTGTGGACGAATCGTCCGTGGATTCTCATGGCATTGCTCCTTGGTTGCGCCGCTTATTTGCGGGCCGGTGAGATCGCTTCGTTGACGAACCTGGCCAGGTCGCCCTGTAGTTGGACAAGCGCCTTGTTGTCGACATAGGTCATCAGCCCGGCCTCGAAATGACTGACGGTGATGTTGTGGGCGCGGACCTCCGGCGACACGTTCAGGTGAGCCAAGGTAAACTCGGTCGCATAGAAGGGCGCATTGAGATCGTAGTAGTTCACGCCCACGAAAAGGCGCAGGTTGGGGTTGCGGGCGAAAGCGCCGGCAAGGCTCGCGTCGTCGCTCCCGGTGGATGTGAACGGGCCGACGCCGCCGCTCGACAGGTAGAAGATAGCGTTGCTGTTGCCGCTGAAGGTGAGCTCGTGCCGCAGGTAGGTTTCATATGCGGTCTGGAAGCCGCCGGCGAGGTTGCTTTGATTGAAGTCGATGGCGGCACTCACGGCGGCGCCAAAGCCGCCGCGCCCGCCGCGCCCGCCGCCGCCCGCGCCCGGCACAAACCCGGTCACCCGGGCGTCCGAGTTTGAAAGTCCACGGTGCTGGTCGCGCATCAGTTCGCCGTTAAAGCGTTCCAGAGCAATGCGCAAATTGTTGTTTACGATGAATGCCTTCGAGAGGCCGGTCAGCCGCGACAGGTCCGCTACTACCTTGGCGCGTTCCTCCGGCGTCATGCGGTCGCCCCTGTAGAGCGCGTGCAGATACTCGCGCGCGGCAAACTGGCGCGCCTGTCCCGAAATCTGTTCGGCGCTCATCGCTGTCAATTCCGGCGCCAGCTTCTTATGGTGCCAGGCAGCCATGATCAGGCTCGGCAGCAGCGTTATGTATTGTTCATCGCCGGCTAGAGCGTCGGCACTCATCGTCATCGATAGCAGCACCACGCCATGAACCGGGATCTGGTGTTCGATGAGATAGGCGGCTAAACCCGCCACACGCGCCGTGCCAAAATCCTCGCCCGCCAGGAAGAGCGGTGAATTCTGGCGATTGTTCGTATTGATGAAACTGCGCACGAACTCTCCGAGTGAAGCGATGTCGGCGGCCGTATTCCAAAAGTTCGGGCCGCGGCCCGGCTGGTCGGGCCGGCTGAATGCCGTGCCCACCGGATTCACGAAAACCAGATCCGCCTGGCCGAGCGGCGTATTGGGATTGTCCACCCACCCATAGGGCGGCGGCCCGGCGGTGCCGTCATTCGCCCACTTCATGCGCTTCGGGCCGAAACCGCCAAACTCCTGCCAACTGGCCGCCACACCGGGAGCGCCGCCCAGGAAAAACAATACCGGGCGGACCGTGGCGGCGCTGACGCCGTCTTTGGCATACCAGGTGTAAAACAGGTGGGCTTCCGATTGGCCGGTGGTCGCGTTGCGCAGGGCCATGTAGCCGGCCCGCGCCGTGTAGGCGAGGGATTCTCCGTCAACAGTGATCCTTTGGTGAGTTTCGGTGGGCGGGGCATCGGGAATCGCGGGTCCCGAGCCCGCCGTCGTATCGTAGTTGTAGAAATCGCCGGCGCCGGCGCTGCCTCCTCCACCTCCGCCACGGCCGCCGCGCCCAGCCTCGGTCGCAGGCGGTGCGGACTGTTGCTGTGCGGCCTGCTGTGCAGCGGCGCCCCGGCCGCGGCCGCCCTGGCCCCAGGCAGTGAACGAAATGCCGAGCGCGATCACTAACAGGATCTGTCCGTTCCGTATGTATCGCATTGCGAATCGCTCCTGGCCCGACCCTGTAACAAAACCTCAATTCGGGCTCTAAAGTACGCTGACAGGCACTCAGTTTACAACAGCGGCGGTACTACTACCAAGACAGGAGTATACTGTCCTTGACCATTGGGTTCTGCCCTTCGCCGCGGAGTCATGGGCCAAGTGGCGGGAACGACATGGAGGTTGCATGAATAGACGGCAAGTTCTCAGCGGCGTCGGCTTTCTCGCGGCCGCCGCTACCACGGTAGAGCAGGGCCGCTCTCAGAGTTCAGCCGGGGCTGTGAACAAAGCTCTGGTTAGCAGTGCCAGCGATTGTGTAGGCAAAGGAGAGGTGTGCCTGAGCCATTGCCTCGAACTGCTCGCCACCGGCGACAAGTCGATGAGCGCATGCGCCAAGAGCACAAACGAAATGCTGGCGGTGTGCGGTGCATTGCTCTCCATCGCCGCGCAAGGCGCCCCCTCCCTTTCCAAACTCGCAGGTATTGCTTTCGACATTTGCAGGCGTTGTGAAACCGAATGCCGCAAGCACGCACATGCGCCTTGCACCGATTGCGCAGTGGCTTGCGCTGCCTGCGCAGCCGAGTGTAAGAAGATCGCCGCCTAAGCTTTTGGCGCTCTGCGGCCCTCTGTAAAACTACCGGTGGTAGTTTTACACAGCTAGCAGCTATGTTGCTGGGTGGGGGTCAGCGAAAGCAGTTTGCGTTTGCCCACCCCCAGCAGGGCCGCTATTCTGATGGGAACGATGCTGTTCGAGGTCAAAGGGCTTTCGAAGCGGTTCGGACAGATCGCCGCGCTCGCCGACGTCAGCTTCCAGGTACGAACGGGCGAGGTGCTCGGACTTATCGGTCCTAACGGTGCTGGCAAGTCGACCCTATTCGAATGCCTTGCCGGAGTATTGCCGTCCGAAAGTGGGACGATAGTCGCGGGCGGTCAGCCAGTCGCGGCGGGCGAGCGCTCCTCAGTGCTATTCTACGTTCCGGACGGCATTGCCCCGTGGCCTGAACAGTCTGTGCGATGGGCCCTGGACTTTACGATCGGGTTCCTCCGCGGCCGGGCGCCTCTTCGCGATGAAGTGGTAGAGCAACTGGATCTCCACCATTTTCTGCAGCAACCAATCGGCACCCTGTCGAAGGGCCAGCGGAAGCGCGCCCTTCTTGGCATCGGCCTGCTGACGGCGCAACCGGCGCTCCTCATTGACGAACCTTTCGACGGCCTCGACCTGCGCCAGGCGCGCGACATTGCGGCGGCGTTCCGAGCGCATGCCGCCCGCGGACGGACGATCTTCCTCTCGATTCATCAAATCAGCGATGCGGCGCGCTTCTGCGACCGGTTCGTGCTGCTTAGCAGCGGGCGGGTGTGCGGCGAAGGCACTGTTCAGGAACTGGCAGCTCTGGCAGCAGCGCACAATGCATCGAGACCATACGAGAACCTTGAAGAGGTGTTTCTTGCGCTCACCTAAGCGCGCGTTTCTCTGGCTCCTGGACAAGGAATGCCGCGAACTCATCGTGTCCAAGGCATGGTGGGTGTTGCTCCTGGGCATGGGACCGCTAGTGGGAGTTTCCTTCATCAGCGCCGTCCGGACCTATGCGGAAGTGAGCGGTCTGAACGGAACGGCCGCAGGCGTCGGCGAGGCTCTGTCGCCACTGGTCGGAGTCTGGGCTCCGACGTTCAGCGCCGCCGAACTGGCGGCCGTCTTCCTGCTGCCATTCGTTGCGATTCGTCTGGTGGCTGGCGATCGGCAGAGCGGCGCCCTCAAGCTCGAAATCCAGCAGGGGATGTCGGCCTTTGCGCGCATCGCAGCGAAGGCGCTCGTTCTGGTGGCGGGTTGGCTGGTGGCGATGCTGCCGCCCCTCAGCGCAATCCTGCTGTGGAAGAGCTACGGCGGCGCCATCTACCCGCCGGAACTGGTCACGCTGACCATCGGCCACGTGCTCAACGCGGGACTGACGATTGGACTTGCCGCCGCCATGTCCGCGCTCACCGAACATCCATCGACGGCTGCCATACTGACGCTGAGCGTCACAGTCGGCACCTGGATTATCAATTTCTTCGGCGCCGTGCAGGGCGGTTGGTGGGAGCGCGCCGCCGGGTATACGCCCGCCGCCATGGTGGCGGAGTTCCAGCACGGTCTCGTGCGCCTCGATACCGTGCTAATCGCGTTGGTGCTGACCCTCACGGGACTCAGCGTCGCGGCGGTTTGGATGCGGCTGGGCATTGCGGTGAGTCGCCGCGTGCACGAATCCATCGGCATCGGCTTGCTTGCGGCTGGCAGCATCTTCGCGTGTACGTTTCTTACGGCGAGTTGGGATGCTTCGGAAAGCCGAAGCAATTCGTTCTCCGAGGCGGACGAACGGGCGCTCCGGCAGATCCCAGTGCCGCTCGGCATCGAGGCGCATCTTGCGCCGGAGGATCCGCGGCGGGTCGATCTCGAGCATAACGCGCTCTCCAAGCTGCGGCGTGTCATGCCGAAGCTGCAAGTGCGGTACGTATCAAGCACGTCTATCGGGCTGTTCGAGCAGACCAGCGCGGGGTACGGCGAGATTTGGTACGATCTCGGCGGTCACAAGATCATGAGCCGCGTGACCACAGCCGAAGGAGTACTGGAAGCGATTTACTCGCTCGCCGGCGTCGCGCCACCTCCCGAGACGGAAGAGGACGTTTTTCGCGGGCATCCGCTCGCCGTGGCGGCAAAAGGCGCCGGAACTGTTTTCTATGCCCTCTGGCCAGCCGTATTCCTGGTCAGTGGAGCACTTGCACGAAGGAGGTTCAAATGAAGGCAGTCACAAGAGGTGGTTTCGTTTCCCTGGCCGTGGTTGTTCTGGTAGCGATGGTCAGCGCGGCGGATATCAAGGTCAGTCTCAGTAGCGAACAAGTCGGCAAGGCGCCGGTTACGTTCGAGCCGATCGTAGGAACCTGGGTCGTCGCCCAGGACGGCGCCGACAAAGTGATCATGATCGACGGCCGTCCGTGGGTCGCGAGCAAGGATAATCCCACCAAGCTGCTGCTAGAGACGGCACGCAAGCTGTATGGCACGTCGAACGAGGAGTTGATGGACAACGCGAAGCAGTTCGCGTACTACCCGGTGGCGGTTCTCAAGAGCGTCGACAACTTCTCGAACGGCACAATCAGCATGAAGTTCAAGACCGTGGCCGGCGATTCGGACCGGTGTTCCGGAATTCTCTTCAATGTGAAGCCGAACGGCGACTGGCTGGCGGTCCGCTACAACGATACGGAAAACAACGTCGCGCTCTGGGAATTTCACAACGGAATACGGCGCAACATGAAGTTCAGCGACCGGTCCAAGCCGTTCATGCTGGACCGAAACGCATGGCATGAGTTGAAAATGACGGTTGAAGGCGCGAACTTCCAGGCATGGGTCGACGGCACTCTGGCGATCGAGTACACCCTCGGCAGCGAGCCGGCGGCGGGGAGGAGAGGCCCGCCAAATCCGGACCTGTTCCCGGCAAACAACCCGGTGCTCCGCCCGCCGGTCGCCGGCAAAGTCGGCCTCTGGTCGAAAACCGACAGCACCAGCTACTTCAAAGACTATGCCGTGAACCCGCAATAGGGAAACACAGAGCGCGACGTGCCGAGGTGGACTGGTATTCGGACGCGAAGTCATCCTCTCGGCGGAGCGGGCTTCGTGAGCCCGGCAGCGAACGCGGGCGTGAGGCAGGCCAGAGCCAAGATTATCGGTTTCATTTTGATGGCGCCAGTTCGCGTTCGATTTGCTCCAGGCTCTTGCCCTTGGTTTCGGGAACGCACAGCAGCACGAACAGAAAGCCTACGAAGCAGATGCCGGCGTAGAGCCAGAAAGTGCCTGCCGGGCCGAGCGCGGAGTTGAGAACCGGGAAGGTGAAAGTCAGCAGGAAGCAGGCGATCCAAAGTGCGGAGACCGAAATCGAAACCGCCCGGCCGCGCACGCGATTGGGAAAAATTTCCGAAATCAGCACCCACGTAATGGGCGCAAGCGACATCGCGTAGCAGCCGATGGTGCAGAGCGTCAACACCAGCACGGGCAGCCCTTTCATGCCGAAATGGTAAGCGAAGCCGAGCAGCGTATGGGAAATGGCGGTGCCGGCGCAACCCATCAGCATGAGGGCGCGGCGGCCGAACTTGTCCACGAAGCCGAGCGCGGCGAGCGTGCAGACCAAGTTGATGGCGCCGGTGATCACGATATTAAAGAGGATGCCATTCACGTTGTAGCCCGCGCCGCGGTAAATTTCCTCGGCATAGTTGAAGATGACGTTGATGCCGCTCCACTGCTGCAGCACGGCGAGGAAGAGACCGATGCGGAGGACGTGCCGCAGGCCGGGCGCGAGCAGGTCTCGCCAGGGAGCGCCGTGGTCTTCTGCGACCGTGCGGGAGATCTCGCGCATTTCCCGATCCGCATACGCCGCGCCGCCGATGCGCGTCAGGACGCCGCGGGCCGGGTCCTTGGCGCCGTTCCTGGCGAGCCACCGCGGGCTTTCCGGCACGAACCACGCGCTGAAAAAAAAGATAGCGGAAGGCGCCGCGACTGCGGTGAACATCCATCGCCACGCGTATTGGCCGTTCCATGAAAGACGGATCATCTCGGAGCCGGCGCCATCCGGCACCGGCTGAGCGATCAGCCAGTTGGCCACTTGAGCAGCCAGGATGCCAATGACGATGGTCAACTGGTTCAGCGAAACCAGGCGCCCGCGCCACTCGGCGGGACTGACTTCGGCGATGTACATGGGCGAGACGTTGGACGCCATGCCGATGGCCGAGCCGCCGGCGATTCGCCAGACGACGAACCAGGTGAAGGACTGAGCCCAGCCCGTGAAGATGGAGGAAACGGCGAAGAGAAAGGCGGACAGAATCAGGATTTTCTTGCGGCCGAAGCGGTCCGTGAACAGACCGGACGCCAGCGAGCCGGCGAGACACCCGAGCAGCGCGCAACTGTTGGCCCATCCGATGAGCCGCTCGCTGTTGAGCTCGAAATATTTCTCATAGAAAGGCTTGGCGCCCCCGATGACTACCCAATCGTATCCGAACAGGAGGCCCCCCAGCGCCGCAATCGCGCAGATGAGCCAGACATAGCGGGTGTTATAGGACATCCGCCGCCCCTGGGTGTTTCTGGCCCAATTCCAGCGCCAGGAAGGAAAAATCCGGTTGGCTGCCGGGAGGTGACGGGAATCCGCACATAGTCAGTATCCGAAATCGGAAAGCGAGAGTGTTTGTTTCGGAGCAAAGCGGTCGCTGGCGGCATAATCCAGCAGGCTGTGAAGCAACTGCCGTGCCACCGGCCGCTGGTCGAGCGCGGTGGTGAGGTCGAAAGAGACCGCCAGCAGCTTGCCTTTGCCCACTGCAGCCTCGATCACCGCCCCCAACCGGTGATTGCGATGGAAGTCGTCAATCACCTGTATGATCGGCCGGAAGCCGAGCGGCGCTTTGTCCAGAATGAAGGCATGCGAGCCTTCGGTGAGTTCCCAGTATTGCCAGCTCTCGTGCGCGAAGGTGGGAAACCCAGCCAGCGCGGGGTGTTGCGGGTCGCAGAGAATACCCATCGTGCCCGGTTGATTATTGAAGTAGCCGTTGGACCAGAAGACCGGCAGAAACCGCATGGGCAGCAGCGTTTCGTCCTTCTGTTGCGGCGCCGCCAGCAGGACGACTTTGCGGCCCTGGTCGAGCGCCGCGCGCGCTTCGGCATCCAGCCCGGTCTTCACCAGAACGCCCGCGGGCAGTGACGTGGCGGAAGGCTTCGGGTAGACCCACACGTCCCAATCGTTGCGGAATTCGGTGCCGGCGATGTCGATGGAGATCTTCCAGTGCGCGGCTTGCGTGATGGAATCGAGCGGCAGGTGGATGTCGCCGAGCGCGGTGACACTGCCGAGCGGCAGCGTGACCGGCACGAATTTGCCAGCATCGACCACGCGGCCCATGTCATCGGTGACCGACCACGCTGTGGCCGCGTTCTCCAGGGGCTCGTGGCCGTAGTGCGCCACCTCCGCGCGTGCGGTGAAGGTCTCGCCCGCCGTCCACACGAACTTCTTCATGCGCAACAGCGGAACCGTGGGACTCGAGAAGCGGCGAAACTCTTCGGGCGTGAGGATGCCCTTGGAATCCCAAAACGAATCCAGCAGACCGACCAGCGCTTCGCCCTGCCCGGGGAAATCCTCGAGCTGCAACAGGAAGAATCCGCCATAGTTGGGCGTGCGCAGCGCGGCCTCCATATCCTCCTTATAGACGGCCCAGGCAAACCGGCCGGTAGCCACCTGAAAATCGTGCGCCTGAGCGATCATGCCGGCTGCCGCCAGGCTGTCACGGAACGGCTCCAGGTTGCGCGCCTTCAGCACGCCCGTGTATTTGGCAATTTCGTCGAAGCTGGGAAACACGGCCCACTGGCCTAGTTCGTGAGCGACCAGGGGAACGTGCACCGCGGCCACGGAGGGCGAAAAATCGTGGTCAGTGCCGTCCTCCGTTGTGCCAAAACGGGTGCCGTTGATGCGCAGCCGCCCCACCGACGTCTGGTGCGTGACGTAGTAGTCCGAAGTAGGGCCGGGCACGCGGCGGACGTGATCGCTGGAAAATGTGTAGAGGCGGCGCGGGTCGGACTTTTTAAATTCCCCCACAAGCCCGTCCATGAACTTAAAGTCGCCTTGCAATTCGTTCCCCAGGCAGAGCATCGTGAAGGAAGGATGGTTGCCGTAGGTCTTCAGGATGCGCAGGCCTTCCGCGCGCATGAAGTTATCGAGCGCGGCGTCCTTGCCCACGCTCTTGCTCCATACGGGAAGTTCCACGTGCAGCAGGAAGCCCTCGCGGTCGGCGGCAACGAAAGCGGCTTCCGGTGGGCAGTAGGAGTGAAAGCGAATCGCGTTCAGTCCGTAGGAGCGCGCGATCCGGAACATGCGCTGCCAGTCCTCTACTGTTGTGGACGGATAGCCGGTGAGCGGGAAGATGTTGCACTCCAGCGTGCCGCGCAAGAAAACGGGACGGCCGTTGAGCGTGAACTGCGTGCCGCGCGTCGCGATCTGGCGCAGGCCGATCGCGAGTTCGCGCCGGTCGCGGTATGGTTTGGCCGTAAGCGTCAGGCTCAGGTTGTAGAGCGACGGCCGGTACTCATCCCACGCGCGGGCATCGGGGAGGGAGACGGCGATCTCGACGGTTGTGTCGGCGGCGGCGCGGGTGAAGCGCGCGACGGTGGAGGCGCTGCCGGCTTGCGCGGTGATTTCGCCGTCCACAGACTCTCCGGTGCGGTTGCCGATGACACAGACGATGCGTGCCTGCTGCGCCACGCCGGGGAAGATGGCAACCGACTCGATCCACACCGGGTCGGTGGCGCGCAGTTCGATCTCCCCCACGATGCCGTTCCAATTCGTCTGCGTGTGGTCGGTGACGCTGTGGGCATCGCGGCCCACGTCGATCTTATACGAATTATCCACGCAAACCGTGATGCGGTGCCGCCCGGGCGTGAGCGTGCTCGAAAGGTCGTATTCGTGCGGCGTGGAGAGGCTGTTCTCGATGCCAAACGCTTGGTGGTCCACCCAGACTTCGGTCTGCCAATGCGGGCGTTCCAAAAAGAGCGTGATGTGCTTGCCCTGCCAGCCGGGGGGAATTACGACTTCCTTCTGATACCAGGCGGCGCCTTCATATTTATAAGGACGCGTCAGCCAACCCTTCTCGGGTTCCACGATCTTGGCGCCGTAACCTCCCTGGTCGGTGCTTCCCGGCAGGAAGATGAGGTTGGGCTCCAGTTTGCGATCCTGCCAGCGCTCGGTGTGTCCCGCGCCCGCGGGGTCGAGTTGAAAGAACCACGAGCCCCCCAACTCGATGCGGTTGGAATCGGCGGCGCCAAACGTGAGCGCGGGCGCAACCGCCAGAAGCAGCAGAGAGTCGAGTCGCATCTGCTTATGATCGTATCGCGGCCTGGCTAGCGTGGCTGCCTGGCGGGCTCAGCATACGGGCAATCCTCGCTCCTCGTGTGGCTGGCATAATGGTGTGGTGACGCGACGGCCATTCGGTTCTACGCGTGTGGAAGTGCCGGTGATCGGCCAGGGAACTTGGATGATTGAAGGCACGCGCGATAGCGAACTGCGCGCCATCGAGGCGCTGCGCACCGGCCTGAATCTGGGGCTCACCCATGTCGATGCCGCCGAGATGTACGGCAGCGGGCGGGCCGAAGAACTGGCCGGAAAGGCCATCGCCGGGCGCCGCGACGAGGTGTTCCTGGTAAGCAAGGTGCTTCCCTCGAACGCCAGCTACGAGGGGACGCTGCGCGCGTGCGAGCGCAGCCTGAAGCGGCTGGGCACGGACTATCTCGATCTGTACCTGCTGCACTGGGAAAGCAGCTACCCCATCGCCGAGTCCATGCGCGCCATGGAAAAGCTAATGGACGATGGCCGCACCCGCTTCGCCGGCGTCAGCAATTTCGATGTGGACCAGGTGAAGGCGGCGCAGGCCGCGCTACGGCACCATCGCCTGGCAGCCGACCAGGTGCTGTATCACCTGGGGGAGCGCGGCATCGAGCGCAAGCTAATCCCTTACTGCCAGCAGCAGGAGATCGCCGTGGTGGGCTATACGCCGTTCGGCCGCGGCGCCTTCCCGCGCCCGGATTCGCCGGGCGGCAAGGTGCTCCGCGCAGTGGCGGAACGCCATGGACGCACCGTGCGACAGGTGATTCTGAACTTTCTCACGCGCCTGCCGCAACTCTTCACCATTCCGAAAGCGGGCGACCCGGACCACACGCGCGAAAACGCCGGCGGCGCCGGATGGAGCCTGTCGGAGGATGATCTCGCGGCGATCGACCGCGCCTTTCCGGCGCCCGCACACGAGACGCCGCTGGCGATGTTGTAAGTTTGGCTCCTGCCGGGACGGGCGCCGCCCGGCGCACCTGGGCAACGCGTTTTCCTCCGCGCACGTTCGAAATCGGGGGCCGGCGGCGGCACCGTCTTCGGCTACCCCTCGCCGTGCCTCAATTTCGTGGCCGGTTTCACATGCTCCTTTTCGAGAGCACAATGAAGGTATGAGCGACCAACCCTTCGACGACCCCCGCATCGCCATCAGCCCCGTCTATACACGCCGCGGCGACCAGGGCGAGACCAGCCTGGCAGGCGGCCAGCGAGTGGCCAAAGACGGCGCCCGCATCGAGGCCTATGGCGCTGTCGACGAGCTGAACGCCTTCGTCGGATCGGCCCGCGCTCTCGCCGAAGAGATCACCGATCGCAACGGCAGGGTGTGGCCCCTGGTGTCCTTCCTGCTGCGCGTCCAGCACGAGCTATTCAACCTCGGTTCCGTCCTGGCCACTCTGCCGGAGGATGTGCAGCCCAGCCAGGCCCGCGTCACCCTCGCCGACGTCACCCGCCTCGAACACGAAATCGACCGCACGAACCGTGACCTGCCCGCGCTTCGTTCCTTCGTCCTGCCCGGCAGCGGCCTTCTCAACGGTGTACTGCACCAATGCCGCACCATCTGCCGCCGCGCCGAGCGCGTCACCGTCTCCCTGGGCCGCCAGGAACCCGTTCCGCCCGAAGCCATTCAATACCTCAACCGTCTAGGCGACGCGTTCTTCGTGTGGAGCCGCTGGGTCAGCCACGTCTGCAGCGAAAGTGAATCCTTGTGGGATCCCAATCACTCGGCCGCCTAGTTGCCTGACCGCGAGGAAACATTCGCGGGACGGGCACCGCTCCCCTACGGTCGCGGCTTCGCATCGGGACCACCAGCGTGAGCGATGGATTGCGCAAAGGCACCAAACCAGCCGGTCAGAGAACTAGTCCGGACCGATGAATCAAGGCGAGTTGTGAAGGTGAGGCGAAGTTTCGCTAGCCTAGTTGAAGACCTCACAGCATTATGAAGGCAGCCTGGAAACGTCCCATCCGCCGCCCAGTGCCTTGATGAGCAGGACGCAGGCATCCATCCTGCGGCGCAGAAGGTCGACCTCGATTCGCTGGTTCGAGAGCGCGGTGCTCTGCGCTGTAACTACTTCCAGGTAGGTCACCAGACCGCCGGTGTAGCGATTCATGGAGAGATCGAGGGAATGTTGGGCGGCTTCCACCACGATCCGCTGCGCGGCGGATTCCTGTTCGAGAATGCGCAAGGCGGACAAGCTATCCTCCACCTCGCGGAAGGCCTGGAGCGCGGTCTCGCGGTAGTTGGCCACGGTGACATCGTAAGCGGCGGTAGCCTGCTGGGATGCCGCGCGGCGGCGGCCGGCATCGAACAGAGTTTCGAGCGCGCTCGGTCCGAGGGCCCAGAACCGGCTGGGCCAGTTGAACCAATTGACGATGGAGCCGCCCTGATATCCGCCCATAGCGGTAATGAGCAGGGTGGGGAAGAATGCCGCCTGGGCAATTCCGATTTGCTGGTTGGCCTCGGCGACGCGGCGTTCCGCGCCGGCAATATCGGGCCGGCGCTCCAGCAGTTGCGAAGGGACGCCAGTGGGAATGGCCGGGGGCGCGGATTCGAGCCGGGCCTGCGGAAGGCTCAGCGATTCGGGGGTCCTCCCGGCCAGCACCGCAATGGCGTGCTCGAACTGCGCGCGTTCCACACCGACTTCGATACTCTGCGCCCTAGTGCTCTCCAGTTGGGTTCGCGCCTGGGCGACTTCGGCGCCGGAGGTGAGGCCGCCTGCAAACCGGTTCTGGTTCAGATCGAGGGCTTTCTGGTAGGCCACCAGGGTGCGATCGAGAAGTTGCTTCTGCGCGTCGAGGCTGCGCAGCTCGAAGTAGTCGATGGCCAACTCGGCGTGCAGGCTGAGCCGAATGGTGGCGAGGTCCGCGGCGCTGGCCTGTGCTTCCTGGCGCGCGGCGGCGATGGAGCGGCGGATGCGGCCCCAGGCGTCCACCTCATAAGACAGATCGAACGGAAGCACCAGATTGGTGTATTCCCCGTTGGTGGAGATGCCGGCCGGATTGTTGCGGGAAGCCATGTTCGTGGAGATGGCCGGGGCGGTGGAGATGGTCGGGTACAGGTTGGCGCGGTTCAGGCTGACGGCGGCGCGCGCTTCCCGGAAACTGGCTTCGGCGGACTTGATGGCCTGGTTCGACGCGTCCACCTGTGCCTCCAGATCGTTGAGCTCGGAGTTGCCGAAGATTTGCCACCAGTTCTGCCGCAGCGCGGAGTCGCCTGGTTGGGCCTGCTTCCAGCCGTCGGCTTCTTTGTAGGCGGCGGGCAGTTGCCCGCGATCGGCCGGCGCGACGGGCACCTGGGGTTGGGTATACTTGGGTCCCACCGTGCAGCCTGCCAGCCATAGGGCCGCGGCCGCCAGGCCGAAGATTGCCGCTGACCGCATCACTTGGCGCCGTCCTTATCCGGCTGCGCTTCGGTGACGTGGACCGGCGTTCCCGAGGTGAGCGAGTCGGAGGGGTTCTCAATCACGGCGTCTTTCACAGTGACGCCCGAAACCACTTCCACCTCGGTTCCAAAATCGCGGCCCAGGGTCACCGGCACCAGTTCCGCTTTGCCGTTGCGCACAACCGCCACCGACAGTCCTCCGGAACGGAAGATCAGGGTGTCGGCCGGAAGAACCACGGCGGGGACTTGCGCTCCCAATTTGAGATGGACCGAGACGTAAGCACCGGGAAGGAGTTCTCCGGTGGTATTGTCGACATCGACTTCGGTCAAGAGGGTACGCGACGCGGGATCGATGGCGTCGGCCGTCCGCGCGATCTTGCCGAAGAAGTGACGGCCGGGGAACTCCGCCAGGGTCAGGTCGGCGGCCTTGCCGGGGGTAGCCGCGCGCGAGTAGGTTTGCGGCACGTTGACGTAAACGCGCAAGCGGGCGGTGGCCGCAAGATCGAAGAGTTCCTTGCCGGGCGAGTTCGCGCCGGCGTCGATCAGCGCCCCGGTATCGACATGGCGCGCCGTGATCACGCCGTCGAACGCTGCATAGACTTTCTGGAACCGCTGGGTTTCTTCGAGGCGCCGCACGTTGTAGGTGGCGGAATCCACCATGGCTTTTTTGGCTTGCAGGTCACCCACCTTGTCTTCGACGTCCTGTTTGGCCACGGATTCGCTCTTGAGCAGCGACTGGTAACGTTCGGCGGTGGTCTGTGCCAGGCGGTAGTTGGCCGTCGCGGTTGCCAGGTCCGCGCGGGCCTGGTCCAATTGACGGTCGATTTCGGGGGTTTCGATTTCCGCCAGCAGATCGCCGGCTTTGACGTGCGACCCAATGTCGAAATACCACTTCATCAGATAGCCGCTGGTGCGCGCAAAGATGGGCGTGGCGACGAATGCCTGCATGTTACCGGGGAGCGTCAATTCTTCAGACGCCGTAGTGGACTTCGGATGTCGAACGGCTACGTTGGCGAAGGCCGCGTCGAGGGTCTGGCGTTTCAGGGTGGCGTCGGCGCGAACACGCGATTCGAGTCCGGAGTGGATGGCCGAGTACAGGCCGAAGGCGACGGCAACCAGCAGGACGGCCAGCACCAGCCGCGCGAAGAGAGACACGCGGGGCGGTTGGGTATCGGAAGGACGGGTTGGCGGGTTGCTCACTGAGGTTTCCTCCGGCCGTGCAGAAGGACGAAAAACGCCGGTACAATGGTGAGGGTGGCGACAGTAGCGACCATCAGGCCGCCGATCACCGCCCGGCCCAGAGGAGCGTTCTGCTCTCCGCCTTCGCCCAGACCCAGAGCCATCGGAATCATGCCGATGATCATGGCCAGCGCGGTCATCAGCACCGGCCGGAAGCGCGTTTCGCCGGCAGCCAGCGCGGCCCGCATCGGGTCGCCGGTCTGCAGCAACATGTCCTTGGCGAAGCTGACTACCAGAATGCTGTTGGCGGTGGCTACTCCCATGCACATGATGGCCCCCATCATGGCGGGGACGCTGAGCGTGGTGCGGGTGATAAACAGGATCAACACGATGCCGGCCAGGGCTCCAGGCAAGGCCATGATGATGATAAACGGGTCCAGCCACGACTGGAAATTCACCACGATCAGAAGGTAGACCAGGACGATGGCGAAAACCAGACCGCCGGCGAGGCCGCGAAAGGAAGTGCTCATGGTGTCCACCTGGCCCCGAATGATCACCTGAGAGCCCCGCGGCACTTCATTGCGATGGCTGTCCACGACCCGCTGCACGTCGGCGCCGACGCTTCCCAGGTCGCGGCGGTCCACCGCACCGAAGATGTCGACGACGCGTTGAATACCGTAATGAACGGCCACCGCCATGCCGCTGCCGCGGCTGATGGAGGTGAGATCGTTGAGGATTTCGGCGGGCCCGTTAGGCCGCGAGGTGAGCGAGATATTGCGCAGGTCCTGCAGCGATTGCACTGCATACTGGGGGGTCTGCGTCGCTACGCTATAGCTGACGCCATTGTCGGGACTGACCCAGAAAGCCGGTTGCGTCTGGAAACTGCCGCTGAGGGAAATCAGCAGGCTGGCGGCGACGTCCGCTTGGGTGAAACCGCTTTGCGCCGCCTTGGTGCGGTCGGTGGTGACGTGGAGCTTGGGCTGGTCGAACAGTTGCTGGATGCGCAAGTCGGCAATGCCCGGGATGCGGCGCATCTGATCCATCAAGCGGTCGGCCAGCTCGCGGTTCGCCTCCACATTGTTACCGACCACCTGCACGTCGATGGGCGCGGGCAGACCGAAATTCAGGATCTGGCTGACGATGTCGTCGGGCAGGAAGTAGAAGGTAACGCCGGGGAATTCCTGGGGGAGCGTCTGGCGCAGGGTGCGGACGAATTCCGCGGTGGGGCGGTGGTCCGGGGTAAGCGATACGAAGATGTCGGCGTCGGCCGTGCCCACGGGGGCGGAATTGCTGTAGATCATGTTGATGCTGCTGTAGGGCAGGCCGATCTCGTCCAGAACGCTGACCAGTTGCTCTTGGGGAATGTGGCGCCGGATGGACTGTTCCACCAGGTCGCAGGTGCGGGCCGTCTCCTCGATTCGCGTCCCGGTCTTGACGCGCATGTGCAGCTTGAACTGGCCGGTATCGGAGCTGGGAAAGAAATCCTGGCCCAGTTTCGGAAAGAGCAGGAACGCCGAAAGGCAGCCCAGCAGAAACAGGGGGACGAAGAGCACCCGCAGGCGAACCAGAGAGCCCAACAGGCCGACATAGGCGGCGCGCAGGCGGCCGAATCCGCGGTCGAAGGCACGCTGCAGGATGACGAACGGGTTGCGGCTGCGGCCGTGAGCCTTGCGCCGCAACAGGTACATGGCCAGGGTGGGAACGAGGGTTCGCGAAAGCACATAGGATGCCAGCATGGCGAACGCCACGGCCTCGGCCAGCGGCACAAACAGATAGCGCGCCACGCCGCTCAGCAGAAACATGGGGAGGAAGACGATGCAGATGCATAGCGTGGAGACCAGGGCGGGAACCGCGATCTGTGCGGCGCCCCCCAGGATGGCCTGGTGCAAATCGTGACCTTCTTCGAGGAAGCGCTCGATGTTTTCGATGGTCACGGTGGCGTCGTCCACCAGAATGCCGACTGCCAGCGCCAGGCCGCCCAGCGTCATGATGTTGATGGTCTCGTGGAGAAAGCTCAGCACCATCACCGACGTCAGGATGGAGAGCGGAATGGAGACCGCGATGATCAGCGTGCTGCGCCAGCTTCCCAGAAACACCAGGATCATGATTCCCGTGAGGCAGGCGGCGAGCACCGCCTCGCGGAGCACCCCGTTGACCGATGCGCGCACGAAAACCGACTGATCGTCGAGCGGCTGGATCTTCAACGAAGGCGGCAGGGTGGCCGCGATCACGGGCAGAAGTTTGCGGACGCCATCTACCACCGCCAGGGTCGACGCATTCCCGGCCTTGAGGACGGTCAGGAGAGTGGCGCGGCTGCCGTCCTGGCGCACGATGTTGGTTTGCGGCGCGAAGCCGTCGCGAACGTGCGCGACATCGCGGATGTAGATGGGCGCGCCGTTGACCACCTTGACCGGAAAATCGTTGAAATCGTCCACGCTCTTGGGGCTGCCGTTCAAGTCGACGTCGTATTCGAACTGGCCGATCTTCGAGCTCCCCGCGGGAATAATCAGGTTCTGTGCGTTGACCGCGTTGACCACGTCGGAGGGGGAAAGGCCCTTGGCCTGAAGCTGGGTCGGGTTGAGGTCAACCATGATCTGCCGTTGCTTGCCTCCGTAGGGGTACGGGATGGCGCAGCCGGGCACCGTAATCAGCCGGGTGCGGATAAAGTTGACGCCGAAATCAAAGAGCTGCTGTTCGGAGAGACCGTTGCCGGAAAGGCCAAGCTGCAGGATGGGCACGCTGGAGGCGTTGTAGACCAGCAGGAAAGGCGGGGTGATGCCCGGAGGCATTTGGCGCAGGACCGCCTGGGAAATGGCGGTCACCTGGGCGGTGGCCGAGTTGATGTTGGCGGACGGCTGAAAAAACACTTTGATGATGGCGCGGCCATTGATGGATTGCGACTCGATGTGCTCAATGTCACTGACCGTGGTAGTGAGCGACCGCTCGTACCCGGTGGTGATGCGCTCTTCCATCTCTTCGGCATTCAGGCCGGTGTAGTTGAAGGCGGCGGCGATTACCGGGATATCGATGTTGGGGAAGATGTCGGTGGGGGTGCGCAAGATGATGACCGGGCTGAGGATCAAAATCAATAGCGCCAGTACGATAAAGGTATACGGCCGGTCCAGCGCAATACGGACAATCCACATTCCCGAGTCAGGTCCTTGTCAGCGGCTTCTTTCGAGGTTATATTCCAAATTGTCTCACGACCGCGCCCACCGGTTTTGCAACCTCTTTACACCGCCGCGACTTTACACCGCCGCGACGATCTTCGCCACCGTTTCCCGTAGAGTTCAATCTCCAGAAGGGGAGAGGCTTTCGCGCATCGCGCGGATGAGAGAGTTCGTATGGCACCGCACTGGCGCCGAGCCGGCGAAATGCGATGCGGGCGGCGGTGCGGCGGGGCCTGGCGCAAAGAAGAAGGCGCGGGGCATTAGGCTGCCATCTACGTCCTGCATGCCTTCCGCAAGAAGACCCGGAAGACATCAAAGAGCGATACCCCCATCCACCTCCGACGGGACACCACACGAGCGACGCGCCTCAGCTCCTGGAGGATTCCTCGCTATCTTCCGCAGGACGGCCCAGCCGGCGCCGGCGGTGGAACCGCGATTTTACTCGCGCCTAAAAGCGCGTTGAGCGCGGCGAGGTCCTTGCTCTTGAGCTCTTCCCACTGGGTGAGCGCCTGCGTAAGTTGCTGGCAAGCGTCGTGATACGTCTCCTGCATGGCTTGGGTGGGAGCGAAGTCGCCCTGCTCCACGTTGGTCATGAGGGTACCGAACTCGCCGTTCAGGGTCGTGAAGTTGACGGTAGTGGCGCCGCCACCTCCACGACCGCCGAATCCGCCGCCACCACCGCCGCGTCCTCCACGGCCGGCGGGAGCGCCGCCGAAGGTGGCGGCCTTGGTAGCCAAAGCGCCCGCGGCATCGGGTGGAGATTGCAATGCGGCCAGCGCGGCACGCAGGTCGGCTACCTGTTGATTAGCGGCGTGGCTTGAGGTCATGCCCTCGGAGATCAGCAAGCCGAGGTCTCGCTGCTGAATGATGCCCTGCGGCGGAGTCTTCACGCGCGGCTCCATGACCACATGCAACGGTTGGCGCAAGGTTGCGCCGCCGGCCGTGAGACGGACTTCGTAATCGCCGGGAGCGACCAGCGGGCCGCGGGGTTCGGCGGGAGTGGCGCCATAGAGCGCGGAGATGGGGTAAGACCCGGTGGTCGTCCCGCGACTGAACGAGGGCGGCGGCGTATAGCGCAAGTCCCATACGGCGCGGTTCATGCCCGCGGCGGCGGGAAGCGGGTGCGGGCGCTCGATCCAGTAGTTGGGAATGTTGAGTTGCGGCTCAGGCTCGGGCATCGGCGGCACGCTGGTCAACTCGCGGACGAGCTTGCCGGCTGCGTCATAGATGGCGATGCTGAGCGGGCCCGCGGGGACGGACCTCAGATAGTAGTTCAAAATAGCGCCATCGGGCGGGTTCGTGCCGGCGGGCATCTCGGGCGGAAACGGGGTGTCAAAGTCAGTATCGTTGCGCACGCGGATGGCGGTCTGCGGGCGGAAGAGGTAGACGTTTGAGGATGAGACCTGGGGCGTGAGCTGGCGCAGCGGGGTGAGGTCGTCGAGGATCCAGAAGGCGCGGCCGTAGGTGCCGGCGACGAGGTCGTCTCCGTGGATTTCGAGATCGCGCACCGAGGCGGTAGGCAGGTTTAGTTGCAGCGATTGCCAGTGATCGCCGTAATCGAACGAGACCCAGGCGCCGTGTTCGGTGCCGGCGTAAAGCAGGCCGGCGCGGACGGGGTCTTCTTTCACCACGCGCGCGATTTCGTTCTCCGGGATGCCGGAGACGATGCGTGTCCAGGTCTTGCCGCCATCGCGGGTGCGGAAGATGTAGGGGGCGAAGTCGTTGGAGTTGTGGTGATCCAAGGTAAAAAAGGCCGTGTCGATGTTGTGCGGGGAGGCTTCCACCTGCTGGATGGCAGTATTGGCAGGCAAGTCGGAGGGCGTGACGTGGTTCCAGGAGGAGCCATCCGCGGTCATTTGGATCTTGCCGTTGGAAGTACCCACCCAAACCGCTCCGGCCCGTATGGGCGAGGGCGCGATGGCCGAGATGCCCGCGCCACGGCCGCCGCGGCCGCCTGCGGCTGGCGGCCCCGCCGGTGGCTCTACCGGTTCAGCAGGGGGCGCGGTTTCGCCGGGAGCCAATGTGACGTCGGGGCTCACGGCTTTCCAGGTGTTGCCGAGGTCGCGGGTCTCCAGCAGGTACTGCGCGCCGAGGTAGAAGATGTGTCCGTCCGCGGAAGAGAAGAGATGCGGGGGCGTGTTGGCGAAACGGTATCCTCCGCTGCGTGGTGGCGAGACGTTTTGGATCTGGCGGTTGACCGCGTCATAGCGCTGGATGGTAGTGCCTTGGCCACTGGCCATGATGATATTGGGGTCCAGCGGATCGGCATGGATGTAGCCGAACTCGTAGGCGCCCGCCGAGGGTATCCATTCCATGAAAGTGATTTGCCCGAACGCGCCGCGGCTGGCGGTCCCGGCAGAGCCGCTATCCTGCTGGGTGCCGTAGATCCAATAAGGGAACCGGGTGTCGGTGGAGATGTGGTAGAACTGCCCGTTGGGAAGATTGTACCAGTTTAAATCCCAGGTGTGGCCGCCGTCCAGGCTGATCGTCGGGCCCTGGTCCACGCCGGCCAAGATGCGCTTGCCGTTGGTCGGGTCAATCCACAGGACGTGGTAGTCGTCGCCGCCGGGGGCGCCCTTGAAAGCCTCGAAGGTCTGGCCGCCGTCGGTGGAGCGGTACATGGAAGTCTGGACGACGTAAACAATGTCGGGATTATCGGGCGCTACGTAGACCTGGCTGAAGTAGGCGCTGCCGTTGGAGCGCGAATCGGTGGTACTGCGATGCCAGTTGGCGCCGCCGTCGTCCGAGCGGAACATGCCGCCGGTCATCACCGCGAAGACACGCTGCCCGCCCGTTCCGGCGGCCACCGCCAGGCCAATACGGCCCATGCCGGATTCCGGGAGGCCGTGGCCGGTGATTGCGGTCCAGGTGAGGCCCTGGTCCGTGGATTTGTAGATGCCCGCGCCGGAAGTGTCCGGCTCAGCGTTCGCTCCGCGGCCGCCGCCCCCACCGCCGCCACCGCCAGCGCCGCCGCGGCCGGCGTTGGGAAGCGTCAGGTAGACCTCGAGCGCGGCAAAGAGCGTCTGCGGGTTGTCGGGATCGGCAACCAGGTTGACCGCGCCGATGTTGTCGCCCTTGTAGAGCACCTTGTTCCAGGTGCGGCCGCCATCGGTGGTGCGAAAAACGCCGCGCTCTTCGTTGCGCGCATAAGTGTGGCCCAGCGCAGCCGCCAGCACGATGTCGGGATTCTTCGGATCCACCACCAGCGACACGATGTGGTGGGTCTCCCCGAGGCCGATCTGCTGCCAGTGCGCGCCGGCATCGACGGACTTCCACATGCCGTTGCCCACATTGACCGATTTCTCCACGCTGCTGACGTCGCCGGTTCCGACGTAGACGATGTTGGGATTGGATCGCGCCACGGCGATAGAGCCGACCGAGTCCATGTGGGTGGCGTCGAAGATGGGCTTCCAGGTGACGCCGCCGGAGGTGGACTTCCAGATCCCGCCACCGGGGGTGCCGAGATAGTACGTGGCGGGATCACCGGGTACACCGGCTACAGCCGAGATGCGTCCGGCGCGGAAGGGGCCGACCTGGCGCCAGCGCATGCCGTTGTAGAGGCTGGGACTGTATTGCTGGGCGAACAGCGCAATGGCAGCGCCGGCGGCACACACGAATAGGAAGCGGAATCTCATGATCTTTGGAGCATACACCAGCCGGGGAACAAATGTACGGCGATGCGAGCCGCGACCGTGAGGGAGCGGTGTCCGTCCCCGCAAAACGGGGACTGCTATCCAATTCCCGCCTTTGGAATTGGATAGCTGTCCCCGCTTTGCCCGCGATTCCGTCGCGCGCGGCATGCCCGTTTGGTAGACTCGTGGTGAAAGATGACCGCGGCCCTTAGCGACGTTCTGCAAACTCTCCGCACTCACCAGAACGAGTTGCGGCTGCTCGGCGTGTCTCACGCCGCGGTGTTCGGCTCGGTCGCCCGGGGAGAAGCCAGTGCGAACAGCGATATCGATGTGCTGGTGGAACTCGATGAAGATCGGCCCATGGGAGTTTTCGAGTACGCCAGGCTGAAGCTCTACATCAACCAGCTCCTCGATGGCGCCGGCGACGTGGTGAACCGCAGAACTCTGAAGCCCCTGCTCCGCGAGAACATTCTGCGCGACTCGATACATGCCTTCTAAGAACCCAGCTCAACGTCTGCGGGACATAATCGACAACATTGACGCGATCGAGGCTTTCACCGTCCAACTCGACTTCCCGGCGTTCCGCATGGACCGAAAGACGGTTTACGCCGTCGTTCGCGCTCTGGAGATTGTCTCGGAGGCGTCACGGCGGCTTCCCAACGAGCTGATAGGCCGGCACCCCGAAGTTGATTGGGTGGCCATCGCCGCGGCTGGCAACGTCTACCGGCATGAATACGAAGCTGTAGACGAAGCTCTGATCTGGCACACCGTACACCATGACCTTGCAGCGTTACGGCGCGTCGCGACGGCGGAATTCGACAGCTTGGAATCGGCGCCGTGATCGAACCCCGGCGAGGGCCAATATGGTTTCCAAGGCGGGTGACCAGTGCCGTACGGACCGCGCTGTCCTTAGCCCGTGGCGGGAAAATGGAAAACACGCAGCCTGTCACGGTTTTTTTGTCACGGTTTTTTTACGGTTTTTCACGGTTTCTTTCTTGGTGGCTGGCTAGAGAACACCGTCCGTCCTAACGAGCGTGAGGCAACCGGTAGTCATCCGCGTACTCGGAAAGCAGAGTCCAAGAGTCAGCCACTTTGTCTGAAATGATCTGTAGAGAGGTCTGAGACCTGAACCAATTGCGGTGGGTGAAGTTCCCGCCCCCCGAGCTGGATGCACTATTGTACGCTTCCTTCAGAGCTTTGAAAGTCAGTCTCGACAACCGCTCTATCACCTTCTGAACTTTGCCGTCAGGCCCATCAGCGATCCACGCCGGACTGCTCAACCGGCGCAGGTCCATTCGCAAGGTTCCCTTGTCGCCGTAACAGGTTCTCAACGCCTCGCCAAGGGCATAGAAGAACATCCAGCGCCTTTCCAGCGAGCTATGTTTGGTCTTCCGTGATTCAGTCCGCCACAATTCCTTCGCGAAATTGCACACGAACCAGATCCCGCTGTAGTACTCAAACGTCTCTTTGCTCAGGCTTGGGAGAATTTGACCATTATCACCGAAGAGTTTTGTATAGCCACCCTCGCCTGTCGCGTCGAAAACATAACTCGTGCCGCCGTAGACATCATCTGGCCCGAACAGAAATGCAAAGAGGGTCTTCGTAAACTCTTCCATTCCGATCGTTGTATCAGTCCTGGCAGCTACATCCCTCTCGCCGGGTCCTGACCGTTTGCGCTTGTACGAAAACTTCTTCCCCTTCACCGACGGGAGAGCGTAGAAGCGCTCCTTGATGTCGTGCTGGATCTTGTCGTTACTTCGGAAATCAGAAACTTTGATTGCGTTTTGTGTGTTGTTGTACTTGGTAAGGTTGTCGAGGAATTCTTGCTCTGTGGATGTCTTCTTTGAAGTCGTCTCGGTCAGACGAAAAAGGACCTGAACCCCCCGAACGCGGACAGGATCCTCAACGTGGGCCTTGTGCAAGGATCTGACGGTCTGCGCTCCGTTGACTATTGAGAGGTTGCGGCAATGCAGTATTCGAGCGTCCTTCTTGTCCTCTTCAACGCTCTCGGCAAGTGCCGATATTCCGTTATTGAAGAAGAAGAAGTTCTCGGCGTCCTCCAGAGCGGTCTTCCTGATGGTCTTGTTGGTGGCGGTGTCCCCGATGTAGTTACGGATGTTCAGGGTGAAGAGCCTTGACCGCTCCCGAGTGAAGAGTTCAGCGAGCTGTGCTGCGCCCACTCGCCCAACATAGCTACTCCGTTCACCCGCCGAACCGAGCTTCAACCAGGCGGCATCATCTTCGGGCTCTGCGCAGGAATTCGACGGGACCCGCATTTTAGGCTGCTTTCTGGAAGACCACAAATTCGGTCCTGGTGGCTGCCATGCGTTGCGCCTTCAGCAATAGGTAGCGCAGGTTCTTG
>JBEKDA010000005.1:0-179197 GCA_050014595.1 Bryobacteraceae bacterium | reverse complement strand
CTCCCGCTGCAAAATATCCTGCGCCAGTGGCACCAACTGGAGGCAGACCTCCGGGAACGATCACGACATCGGGTCCCCCAGATTACATTTCCTTAATCGTTAAGTTAGCGCCTATGGGCCGGTAGGCCTGTCCTACCGGGGCCACATTATCCTGCACTCTAACCGCCCTGGCGGCGTCATCTCTCAAGAAGCTATGCGGATTTGCCTGGTACTCGCCTTCACGGCCGCCCTGCAGGGCGCCGTCATCCGCGGCAGCGTCGTGGAGAACCAGAGCGGCCATTTCCTGGCGCGCGCCGTCGTCGGCCTCGAACCGGTGGCCGGCAGCGCCGGCCCTCACCTTTCGGTCCGCACCAACGCCAGCGGCTTCTTCGAATTCGCCAACCTCCCCGCCGGAACCTATCTGATCACCGCCGCGCGCCGCGCCTTCGCGCCCGTCCAGTACGGGCAGAAGCACTGGCGTGCCTCCGGAGTCCCGATCGTCATCGCTGAGAACGATTCGATCTTTCTCAACATCCGCCTGCCGCGCCTCGGCTCCATCGCCGGAACTTTGTTGGACGAAAACGACGTCGGTCTCCCCGATCACGATGTCGCCATCTACACCGATGCGCGCCCGCCCATGCTCCTTACCAGGGCCCGCACCGATGACCGCGGCATGTACCGCTTCTTCGGCCTCGACCCCGGCGCCTATCTCGTCCGCACTTTGACCAAGAGCGATGACGAAGGCGCCTATCTGCCCACTTTCTACAAGGACGTCGCCCTCCTCGACCAAGCCATCCCGGTTGACGTCACCCTCGACCAGCAGGTCGACAACGTCAACATCCGCCCGGCCCTCGGCCGCCTCTACACGGTCGCCGGCCGCGCCATCTCCCCGACGCGGGATCCCGTCACTGTCACCATGGTCTCCGACATGGGAACCGAAACCGCCGACGTGGATTCCGCCGGCAATTTCCACTTCAATCCCGCCGCCCCGGGACAATATGAATTGCAGGCCGTATCCGTCAACGGCCGCTTCAACACCGCTACCTACCAACCCCTCAGCCTCGACCGCGACCAGCCCAACCTCACCCTCCCGCTCTCGAACTACCCGACCATCCAATTCGCCTTCGAAGACACCAAGGGTGTGCCCATCGACGGGCGCCCGTTTCAGGTGCTGCTGCGCCACAAGGATCTTTCGGGAGCCGGCAAGCCCGAAACTATGCGCGGCGTTCCCGAAACCGTGCGCGGCATGGCGGCCCGCACCGGCGTCCTGCCCGGCCGCTATGACGTCGCGCTGGGCCCCGCCCCTGCCTGGTATGTGGTGAGTGTCTCCGGCCCGCGGCCCGAAGGCCTCGATCAGGGCCGCGCCGACGGATGGAACGAAATCATCCTGCCGCCCAACTCGTCCAGCACGCTCAAGTTCGTGCTGTCTGCATCTCCCGCCACGCTGCACGGCGTGGTGCGCGATACCGGCGGCGCGCCAGTCGCGGGCATACCGGTTTTCCTCGAAGCCTATGACCTGGAGCGCCGCAAGCGAGTGAAAGATTTCCAGATTCTGCGCACCGATATCAACGGACAGTACCGTTTCACCGGACTCGCGCCCGGCTCCTATCGGTTGCTCGCCACCTTTGATTACCGCACTCCCGACGCCCCGGTTATGGAACTCCCCGTCGTCAAGACGGCCAAGGTGGATGAGGGCCGCGACGCGATCCAGGACCTGGACCAATACGTGGTGCGTTGAAGCCTTTTGGCGGAACGAAGCCAATTCGACGGTGTTGGAACATTTTGACCAAACGAAGCCAATTTTGCGTAAGGAGCGAGATTCTGGTTTGAAATATTGGTCAACGATGGCTATTCCAAAGTTATTACTACTTTTCCTCGAGCGTGTCCTTCTTCCAGATACCGGATAGCCTCAGGCACTTCACTCAACCTGTAGCGCTTGTCGATGACCGGTATCACCTTTCCGGCCTCCATGAGCTCGTGCATGACGGTCAGATCCTCTTTGCTCCGTCTCGCCAGAAACATGACCAGGTTCTGGCTCACGAACCGTGACAACACAAGCGTTTTGATCAAATGAGCCAGAGGACCGAGCCACCGACCGTCCGGTCCTCCGACCACGATGTATATCCCCTTGGGATTTAAGACGCGCCTGCATGCTAACAACGAATGATTCCCGACGGAGTCGAAAAACAGGTCGTAACGTTGCCCACTTTTAGTGAAATCCTCTTGGGTGTAATCAATGACCCGATCTGCGCCGATTGATCGGACCATGTCCACATTCCTCGTACTACATACGCCGGTCACATCTGCGCCGAACGACTTGGCAATCTGCACAGCGAACGTACCCACGCCTCCCGCCGCACCGTTAATCAAGACCTTCTGCCCCGGCTGAATCTGTCCCTTGTCGCGAAGACCCTGCAATGCGGTGAATGCCGCCACAGGTGCAGAAGCCGCTTGCTCAAACGTCACGTTATATGGCTTCATGACCAATGCCGACTCGGAAGTACACGCATACTCGGCAAAGGCCCCACGGCACGCGCCGAACACCTCGTCGCCTGGTTTGAACTGAGTTACGTTCCTGCCAACCGCTTCAACCTGGCCGGCTACATCAAAGCCCAGTCGTGTGACCTTGGGTTTGCGCAGCCCGGCCTGTATGCGAACGATGTACGGCGTGCCTCTCATGAAGTGCCAGTCCAGTGGATTGACGGAAGCTGCGCGAACTTTTATCAAAACTTCGTTGTCCCCAGCGGTTGGCTTTTCAACCTCTTCACATTTGAGAACATCGGGTGAACCGTAGTTGTAGTAGACAACCGCTTTCATGTCCGGTCCCACTTCAGATCCGCACCGGGTCGTCCAGGACGAACGTCAGCCGCGTCTCCGAGGGCACCCGCACTCTCTGGCCGCTGGTGGCCAGTTCCACTGCGGTGCCGCCCGCGGCTCCCGCTCCGGCGCCGATGGCCGCGCCTTTGCCGCCGCCGAGAATGCCGCCCAGCACCGCGCCGCCTACCGCGCCTCCGCCAATCGTGCCGGCCGAGCGCCCCGCTCGATTCGTGCTCTTCTCCGTCACGGTCTGCGTCCGGATGTCCACCATCTGGCCCTGCACTCGCACCGACATCATGGAGAGCGCCAGTTCCGTGCGGCCCGAAATCTTTCCGGATTGCTTGGCGTCAACCAGCTTCAACACCACGTCCGCGCCGCGCGGAATAATGGTCCGGCCAGTCGAATCCACCACCGGCGCGTCCAGGCTCCCGGCGAAATTCTGGCCCACCGAGGCCGTCTGCGAATCCACCGCGTCGATCATGCGGATCGCGAAACTGGTGCCCGCCGGCAGCGTGATCCCCAGCACGGGTTGCTGCGGTAGGGCTTCGCGCCGTTCCTCGCGCCGTTCCTCTCGCACCGGCGGCGGCGCCGGCTCTGCCATCGGTGCGCTGTCTCCAAACTCGATGCGCGCCACGTCCGACACGTCCAGAGTCTGAATCTGATCGCCAATCCCGATCCTCACCTGGCGGGCCGAGCCGCCCAGATAAGTGCCCTGGATCACCCGGCCGTCCTTCATCGTGATCGTATCGGCAAGGCAAACGGCCGCCGCTACGAAAGCCACCGCGAGGTGCAATAGACGCATAAGTCTCCCCCTAATTTCTGCCTTCTCATGCGCCGACAAGAACGTCGGCGTTGCAGGCTGGAAAGCCCGCTCCACACTACACTAACTTCCAGTTTCCGTCTCCTGTTTTCCGTCTTCCCTTATTCTACGCCGCGTTGGCTCCCAAGCCGGCTCACGGAGCCCTTCGCTGCCGATTCCACCACCGTCCGGCCGCGTTCCAACGCCTCGCGGTAAGCCGCCCGGCGTTGCGCGCGCGTGTAGCCCGAATTCGCCCGGTAGTAATGCTCCAGGCCCTTCCCCACTACGTACGTCCCGGCGTACGCGATGGCGCCCTTGGGAATCAGCCCGCCGCCCAGCGGAATCTTGCCCACCAGCTCGCGCGCCAGCGCCCGCCATCCGAAAGCGCCCGCCGCAATCGAAAGGATGGCGCCCTTCTGGCGACCGAACCCCGCATCCCGCCCGCACGCCGCCGCGATCAGAAACGCCATGCGGATCTGGTTGCCCGTCAGAAACGCCGTGTCGGAAGCGAATTCCCCGAACGCCCACGGCAGCTCCACCAGGCTCGGGATCACATCCGGCAGAGCCGTGGCCACCGCGAACAGCGCGTTCTCGCGCGCAATCGCGTGGATGGTCCGCTCCACCACCGGCCGCCGGAAGGCCGGGTATTGGCGCGCCAGCGCCAGCCACAGATCGTCGTTGCCGTCCAGAATCGCGCCGATGGTGGCCGAGGGGTTGTTACGGTAAAACGTGTACGTCCCCGGCGGCGCCGCGATCCCCTGCTCGAACAGAATCAAGTCCACCCGGTCGGGAACCACCGCGTCGCCCGCCCGGTGTACCTGGTCCAGCAGATAGGTGCGGTCTTCGAGCGGCCCCTGGAGTGGCGCCAGGAAATCTTCCATCTCCGCGTACGCCGCGTCGCTGGTGGCCACCAGGCCGAACCGCACCGGCCGCCGCGCGCGGCTGCGCACTTCCTCCGGGTTCAACAGCGAGAAGGCGGTGCGCGCCTGTTTCAATACTTTCATCATCATGAGGATCAGTGGGGCGGCTCGGCGCCGCGAAGGCGGAACATCGCCTGCAGCCCCCTACGCCATTCTACCGCCAGCCCGATTCGCTCCACATCGATGGCCGGCGAATAATACTGCAATATGGTTTCGGAAGACGGATGAAACTCCAGGCACGGCGACACCAGCAGGATGCGCGGCGGCTCCGGCCGCAGCTCGATGCCGGGAAAATATCCGAACGCCCGAAACTCCCCGCGGTCCAGATGCCATTTCACCCGGATCCAATAGTCCAGGGCCTGCAACGGCAGGTGCAAATCGGCCGACGCCTTCAGCTCCACCACCGCGAGGCGCCCCGCCCGGTCCACCGCCAGCAGGTCCAGGATGCCGCGATCCCCGCCCGCGAACGCCGGCACCTGCCCGTAGACCGGCTCGTGGCGCAGATCCGCGTCCAACGTTTCGATCTCCGCGCGCACGCGCGCTTCGAGCAGCGCCTCGGGATACTCCGGCCCGCGCGGCGGCCGCGGTTCGGGCCCCTTCGAGGGCTCGAGGCGCGTATCCAGGTTCCCGTGATCGCGCGGGTCCACTCCCACAATGAAGTCCTGCTCGGTGTAGGCGAACAGTTCAAATCGCGCCGCCGCCCCGTCCAGGCACAGCAGCCGCAGCGCCGCCGCCCGCTCCCGTCCGGCGGGCACATAAAGCGCCAGCCCTTCCACCGTCACCCGCGGTTCGCGCGCCCGCAAATAGGAAAGCCAGATCAGGCCGAAGGAAACCACCGCCGCCCAATCCCCCTCCGGCGGGCAGGCAATCGCCGCCCACGCATGCTGTCCATGCTTCAGGAAGGCGCGCGGGAACGCCGGCGACAGGCTGAATTCCAGATTCGGTTCGGCGCTCAGCTCCGCCAGGTTCCATTCCGGGAACTGCCGCCGCAGAAACAGCCGGAACCGTTCGCGAAACACCAGCCGCTGGCTCCGCCGCCCCAACTCCGACCCTGCGCGCCGCCCCAGGTCCACCAGAAACACCACTCCCTCGCGGCGCGCGAAGCGCTCCACCACCATCTCGAGGCGCGCCGCCGTCGATTGCTTAATCCCGGTCACGCGCCGCGCCAGGTTGCGGGTCCGGTCCCACGCTTGTAGCGTCAGGCGCTCTCCGCGCACTTCGAGCGAGAAGTTGTCGCTGCCAATGGCCAGCAGCTCCTCGCCCGGTTCGAGCAGGGCGGGTTGCCGGGAGTTCTTGAGGAAAGCCTCTATTGCCAAACGGGTCTCTTCGGCGCTGCGGCCTTCCACCCGTGGAACGCGGGGCATGCAACCGCATGGTAGCGCGCGGCAACGCGAGTGGGGCGGGCATGGTCAAGCGCTGGCAAGACACCGGCGGCAAGACCGCCGGCGGCAAGACCACCGGCGGCAAGACCGCCGGCGCTACCAGTTGGTGGCCTGAAAACGTAGAGACTCCAGCGACCGGCCAGGAGGCCGGTCCCACTTGGCGCGGCTCTTCCGGGGCGAGTTAAATCTTGGCGCCCGCGCTTGCGCCCATTCACCCTCCGAAGCAAAATAAATCCATGAGCGCCGCGCAACGCGAGAAGGTTCGGGCCTGGCGGTTCCATCGCCAGGCTCTGGATGGACGGATCGAGGGACGTTCTCCCGCCGAAGTCCTGGAACAAACCGGCTGGGCCCGCTCGGTCGGCGGATCCGGCCCCTATCTGACGATCTTCGCCCGCGCCGGCACGCCGCGCGAAACCATCGACGCGGACGTGGCCCGCCTCGCCATTCACGAACTTCCCGCGGCGCGCGGCTGCACCTACGTTGTGCCGGCCAGCGACTTCGCCTTCGCGCTCCAAGCCGGCCAGCCTTTCGGCGCCGGCGATTTGAAGACCGCCTACAAACTGGGTGTCACGGAAAAAGAGATCGACCGCTTGTGCACCGCAGTCTGCCAGGCTCTCGAAAAAGGCGCGCTCGATCCCGACGCCATTCGCCAGGCCACGGGAAAGGCCTCGCGCAGCCTCGGCGACGAGGGAAAGAAAAAAGGCGTCTCCACCACGTTGCCGCTGGCGCTCGGCAAGCTGCAATCCTCGGGCGACATCCGCCGCGTGCCCGTTAACGGCCGCCTCGACCAGCAGCGGTATGCCTACACTCTCTGGCGCCCCAATCCCCTGGCTAAGTTCTCCATGCCTCCGGAGCAACTCTCGACCGAGCTCGCGCGCCGCTATTTTTCCTGGATCGGCCCGGCCACCGTCGCGGAGTTCCAATGGTTCTCGGCGCTTTCGGTGAAGGATTGCAAGGCCGCCATGCAGCCGCTCCAGCTCGAGGCTGCCGGCGACGACGGCTTCCTCCTCCCCGAGCATCGCGAACGCTTTGAAGCTTTCCAGTTTCCCAAACAAGCTCGCTATGTATTGACCAGCAGTATCGACGGCTTGAGCCTGCTGCGCCGCGATCTCAAAGGGCTGGCCGATGCCGCCGACCTCAACCGCAAGGTCTACGGGGACAAAGGCCTGGCGCCGCTCGGCGGCGTAGCCGACCTGCCCTCCCACGCGATTTTCGATCGCGGCCGCCTGGTGGGCCTCTGGGAGTACGACACCGCGGCCGAATCCATCGCCTGGTGCGCATTCATCCCCAAAAACCGCGACCTGGAGAAGGCCGTGGCCCGGACCGAAGAATACATCCGCGCGCAACTCGGCGACGCGCGCTCCGTCAGTCTGGACAGCCCCAAGAGGCGCACTCCGCGAGTCGCAGCGCTGCGCGCCGCCGGATCTGCTGTTGCACTCTCTCCGGAATAGTGTAGAGTAGACCGGATAGGGGGTGCCCGATGTGGCGGGTCCGCTTCTGTTTGCTCACGGGGTTTGCTTCGCTTGCCGCGGTTGCTCTGTTCGTCGCGCGGTCCGACGCCGCGCCGGAAACCATTCGCCTCATCGCTCCGGGTGTCTGGTTCCGCGAAGGCGATATGGAACAGGGCCACTGCAATAACGTGATCATCGAGATGAAAGATTATCTCGTGGTCATCGATGCCAACTATCCCAGCGGGGCGCGCGGCGCCATGGCCGATTGCAAACGCCTCTCGCCCAAGCCCGTCAAATACGTCTTCGACACGCACCACCACGGCGACCACATCTACGGCAACGCGCTCTGGACCCAGGCCGGCTCGACCACCATCGCCTTCCCCGGCGTGGCCGCCGAAATGAAACGCTTCGAACCGGCGCGCTGGCTGGCCGCCGTCAAGAGCCGCCCCGATGTCGCCGAACTCCATCGCGACGCGCCCGAGCCTCCCAAACAGGACATCTCCGAGCCGCAGTACGTCCTCAACGACGGCCAGCGCAAAATTGAATTCCTCCACTTTGGGTGGGCTCACACCCGCGGCGACGGCTTCGCCTATCTGCCGAAAGAAGAGGTCCTCTGCACCGGCGATGCCGTGGTCAACGGACCCCACAACGCCACCATGGACGCCAACATCGGCAACTGGCCCACCGTCTTGCGGGCCGCCGAAAAGCTGAAAGTGAAGTCCGTGCTGCCCGGCCACGGCGTGCCCGGCAGCCGCGAGCTCATCACCGGCCAGGAGCAGTTCATGGTGGAGTTGTACAAGGCCGTCAAAGCCGGCGTCGACCAGGGCAAGCCGGTCGAAGACTTGCAAGCCTCCGTCAGCCTGCCCGTCTCGGTGAGCAACTGGGTGGCCGAAGCCTCGCTGAAACGCCAGATCAAGGACGCCTACGACGAGATCAAGCAGGGGAAGCCGCGCGGCGATCTGCCACAATAGGCCACAGCGCCAGCCACACCACGGCCAGCGCCCAGCCGGCCAGCACGTCGCTCGGATAGTGGAAGCCCAGATACACGCGTGAGAATCCCAGCACCGCCGCCATCACCACCACCCCGGCGCGCCAGCTTGCGCGCGCGGCGAAGATGCCGGCCAGGATCCCGAAATATACCGCCGGCACAAACGCGTGCCCGCTCGGGAAGCTGTACGTCTCCGCCGGCACGAGGCCAAAGAAAACTTCCGGCCGCGGCCTGTGAATCAGCGTCTTGAGCAATTGCCCCAGCGCTTCCGCGCTCAGGCTCCCGACTACCAGCAGGTAAGCCGCCTGGCGCTCCCCGCGCCTCTCCCAACGCCACACCAGAATCGCCGCCAGCGGCACCAGGAGGTATTCCGAGCCGATCATCGTGACCAGCCGCATGGCCGCCGTCAGCGCCGGAAAAGCCCAGCCGTGGATCGCCGCCCGCACCGGCAGGTCGAACCCGATCGCTTCGCCGCGCATCACCGGAACCGCCATCGCCGCAAACACCGCCAGCCCGCAAATCGCCGCCGCCGCGCGCACCCGCTGATCCATTCTCCTCACCATGGAGAGAATACACCAGATTTCCGATCCGAGATGCGACCGTGAGGGAGCGGTGTTCGTCCGGCGCATGTTTCCTCGCGGTCAGCCAACCAAATTCGGTGTCTAATAGAAACATGAAGTACTTGCTGAGCGCCCTTCTGCTGCCGGGGCTGTCTATGGCCGCCATTTTGCCCGATTCCATCGGCGCTTACCAGCGCGGCGCGGTCTCTCAGCCAACGCTCGACAACCGCCCGCTTTGGGACGAGTATGGCCTGAAGAACTGGGAATCGGCGGCGTATCAGAACGGTAAGGCGAAGTTCGTCGCCACCGCGTACCAGCTTGGCGACACCACCGGGGCACTGGCCGCCTTCGACTGGCAGCGGCCGCAAGACGCCAAGCCCTCCACAGCGGGGGAGCTGTCCGCCGAAACCGCCGCCGGCCTGCTCCTGGTGCATGGCAACTACCTGTTTTCTTTCTCCGGCTACAAACCCACCATGCCGGAATTGGATGCCGTCACTGGCGCGCTCCTCAACGTCGATAACACCGCTCTTCCCTCGCTGCCCGGATACCTGCCTTCGGAGGGCCTGGTGGCCAACAGCCAGCGTTACGTCCTCGGACCCGCCGGCCTGCAGAAATTCGCTCCGGCCATCCCGCCTTCGGTAGCCGCTTTCCACCTCGGCGCGGAGGCCCAGTTGGGCGTTTTCCACAACCGGAAGGGCGATTTGCCCGTGGCGATTTTCAACTATCCCACCCCCCAGATGGCCATCCAGAAGGCAGCGGATTTCGAAAAACTGTCCGGCGCCATGGCCAAACGCAGTGGTCCCCTGGTGGCCGTGGTGCTCTCGCCCCCCGACCCGGATTTTGCCGAGCGGCTGCTCTCTCAAGTCCGCTATCAGGCCGAAGTGACCCGCGACGAATACGTTCCCACGCGCCGCGACAACATCGGCAATCTGCTCATAAGTGCCTTCGTTCTCATTGGGATACTGCTGGTTTTCTCGTTGGTGTCGGGGCTCGCATTTGGGGGCGTACGGGCCTACTTACGGCGCATGCGGCACGGTCAGGAGCCCGACGCCATGATCACCTTACATCTGGAATAGCCCGAGCCCGCTACATAAGCTTCCGGTTTTGTTTGCCTTAGACCGAAATCCTCAGGCCCAAAACCAGTCTTTTGGCGGTTGCGGCCGTTTCAGCCGAAACGCGCGCTGCCCGCAAGTCAGCCTGTACGAGACGGTTACGGGGAAGAATTTTGAGTCGGATTTTTGCTTGACTGGAGAGCCATTAGGAAATAAGATCCAACTACAAAGTTTTGACGGTTGCGATTCCGTCGAAGCTGATTCTCCCATCGAACATCACCCTGGTAGAACAGGGGAAAATGCTCACCCTTCGGGGTGAGCATTTGTATTTTGGGGCAAACATTGGGTTTAGGTGGACCGGCCAGCCCCCGGAGGCCTTTTCAGGGGTAACTACGGCCGTCGGGACCCTCGCGGAGCCCGCAGCGGCCCTGATTTCGCGCGCAAGGGGCCCTCTACACGCTATCCTGGATGTTAAACCAAATGACCGATCAGAAGTTACAAGTGGTACCGCTGGGCGGCTTGGGCGAATTCGGCATGAACATGACCGCCATCCGCTACGGCAACGACATGATAGTCGTCGATTCCGGCATGATGTTCCCCGAACCGGAACTCCTGGGCGTGGACCTCGTCATGCCCGATATCTCCTTCCTCAAGGAGAACCAGGAACAGGTCCGTGCCCTGATCCTCACCCACGGCCACGAAGACCACATCGGCGCCGTGCCCTATTTCCTCTCCGATATCGACGTCCCCGTCTACGGCACGGCCTTCACTTTGGCGCTAGTCGAGCGGCGCCTCGAAGAGCATGAACTGGATCGGGAGCCGCGCTTCATTACCGTCAAGCCTTTGGAGATTGTCCAGATCGGCCCGTTCAAAATCGAATTCGTCCACGTCACGCATTCCATCGTCAGCTCGCTGGCTCTGGCCATCACTACGCCGCTCGGCGTCATCATCCACACCGGCGATTTCAAGGTGGATCCCACCCCTACCGATAACGAGCTCTTCGATCTGCACACGCTGGCCGATTACGGCAAGCGCGGCGTGCTGCTGCTGCTCTCCGATTCCACCAATTCCGACCGCCCCGGCTACACCGAATCCGAACGCGCCGTGCGCCCGCGCATGGAGGAAATTTTCAACCGCGCCGAACGCCGCGTGGTGGTCTCCTGCTTCAGTTCCTCCATCCATCGCATTCAACTCGTGCTCGATCTGGCCGAGGAATACGGCCGCAGCGTGGCCGTGATTGGCCGCAGCATGGTTGCGGTCACTGAGATCGCTCACTCGCTCGGGCTCCTCAGCATTCCCGACGGCATTCTCTTGCGGCCGCAGGACGCCATGAATCTGGCGCCCGATAAAGTCGCCTTCCTCATCTCCGGCACCCAGGGCGAGCCCATGTCGGCGCTTTCGCGCGTGGCGGTGGATAACCACAAGCACGTTTCCGTGGAGCAGGGCGACACGGTGGTGCTCAGTGCGCGCATCATTCCGGGCAATGAAAAAGCCATCTTCCGCATGATCGACCACATGGCGCGCCGCGGCGCCGACGTGCTCTACGGCAACATGAACCCGCCGCTCCACGTCTCCGGCCATGCCAGCGTCGAAGAGATGAAGCTGGTGCTGAACCTCGTGCGGCCGCGCTACTTCATGCCCATCCACGGCGAGTTCCGCCAGCTTTCCAAACACGCGCGCCTGGCCGAACACCTGCGTTTCGCCGGCCTCGAAGAAAGCTTCGTGATGGAATCGGGCGACGTCCTGGAGATCGATCACCACGGCGCGCGCAAGAACGGCAAAGTGCAGGTGGGCCGCGTGTGCATCGATTCCGGCTCGCTCGACGACGTCGTGCAGGAGGTGGTCATTCGCGACCGCCGCCATCTCTCCGAAGACGGCATCGTGTTGCCCATCATCGCCATCAACCGCCATTCCGGCCGCATCGAAAACCTGCCGGAGATCGTCAGCCGCGGCTTTGCCGTCGCCGAAGAGGGGCCCGAGTTTCTCGAAAAGGCCCGCCAGGTGGTCGCCAAGACACTCGAGGGTTCCAACCAGGAGGAGAAGACCGATTGGGGCGTGATGAAGGAGAAAATCCGCGCGGACCTGAAACGCTACATCGTGAAGGAGACCTCGCGCCGTCCGCTGATCATGCCGGTGATCCTGGAAGTGTAGAAGGATCGCAGCCAAACGACTGGGGAATTGAACCGCGGAGACGCTGAGGCGCGGAGAAAATAGACAAGAGAAGCAAGTACCCTCTGGAAAGCCTGGAGCAACCGAGAGTGGCGGAGATCAGGACCGGCGGCACACTGGTAGAGGAGCGCTACCTTACTGACGCTTCCGGGTTCGTCGGCCACGCCGAGCGAGTGTTCGTTCCCGAAGATCAGGCCGGCGTCATCGCGGTCTTGCGCGAAGCCTCGGCGCGCTCCATCCCGGTGACCGTGGCGGGCGCCGCGACCGGCGTCACCGGGGGATGCGTGCCGCTCGGCGGGTGGGTGCTCTCGCTCGAAAAACTGACTCGTCTGGAAATTCACCCCGGCTACGCCATGGTGGGCGCGGGCGTGCCGCTCGCCGACTTGCAAGCCGCCGCCGCGCGCTCCGGACAGTTCTATCCGCCCGATCCCACCGAGACCTCCGCTTCGCTCGGCGGCAATATTTCGACCAACGCCAGCGGGTCCCGCAGTTTCAAATATGGAGCCACCCGCCGCTGGATCGAGCGTTTGCGCGTCGTCCTGGCCGATGGCCGCGCCATGGACGTCGGCCGCGGAGACTCCATCGATTTCGATCCCGGTACGATTCCGCTTCCCAACGTCACCAAGAACACCGCCGGCTACCTGCTGCGCCCCGGCATGGACTGGGTCGACCTCTTCTGCGGTTCCGAAGGAACTCTCGGCGTGGTAACCGAAGCGCGCCTGCGCTTGCTTCCCGCGTCCCGCGCGGTTCTGGCCGGCGTCGTCTTTTTCGAAGCCGACGACGCCGCGCTCGATGCCGTGGACGCCTGGCGCGCCACCGCCGTGCGCATGCTCGAGTACCTGGATGACCGCTCGCTCGAGTTATTGCGGCCGCGCTTCCCGGAGATTCCCGCCGCCGCGCGCGCCGCCGTTCTCTTCGATCAGGAACTGTCGTCCGAGGACGACGCCGAAGTCGACCGCTGGCTCGACCGCATCGAAGCCGCCCAAGCCATGGCGGAAGAGTCCTGGTTCGCCACCGCCGCGCGCGACCGCGAGCGTTTCCGCCTGTTCCGCCACGCGCTCCCCGAGCTGGTCAACGACACCGTCCGCCGCGCCGGCGCGCTCAAAATGCACACCGACTACGCCGTTCCGCTCGCCCGCAACCGTGAAATGCTCGCGTATTACCGCACCCGCCTGGAACAGGAGTTCCGCGGCCGCTACGTCATCTTCGGCCACATCGGCGACGCGCACGTGCACGTGAATCTCTTTTCCGACGCCACCAATCCAGCCCCCGCCAACGCCTTGCTGCGGGAATTCGCGCGCCATGCCGTGTCGCTCGGCGGCACGGTATCGGCCGAGCACGGATTAGGCAAGCGCAAGTCGCACCTGTTGGCCCTACAGTATGCGCCGGAACACATCGCCCTCATGCGCGCCGTGAAGCACCGCCTCGACCCGCAAAACATCCTGGGCCGCGGCACGCTGTGGCCGTGAACCCGCCGGGCCCTCCGCTCCCTTACGGTCGCGGCTCGTTGCGGAGCCTTTACACCGGCTCGGCCGCGATGCCGGCGCCCGCCAGCGTGGCTTCCACGTCGGCGGGCTTCATCCGCGTCGCGTCGTATTCCACCATCAGGCTGTCCAGCCCCGCACCCACCTGCATGCGCTGGATTCCGTATACCGAGCTCGCATTCGACAGCCGCGCCAGCGTGGCGTCGTCCAGCTTCTTCTGCAAGCGGAAATGTGTCTGTACCCTGGTCATGTTCTCCTCCGAATCGTATCACTCCGGCAAGTCCGCCCACCCGTTCAATTCAGCCAGCAGCCGCTCCACCAGCGCCTGCTGGCCGGCATCGAATTCCGAGCCATCCCCTTTGGGCCGGTGGGCCGCAATCCACGCCTCCAGCACTTCCGTCACCGGCTGGGCCACCGATTCTTCGGCTCCCGGCTCGAAGCGCAGCGGAATCTCCGATCTCTGAATGGCCCCCAGCAACAACTCCGAAAATTTCATTCGGCCCCTCCCTTCGCAAAATGATTCACCGGTCCCGCGCCGCGCCCCAGGCCGGGGTTCGTTCGGATGGCCTCCTGGATGAACCGCTTGGCGCGCGCGACCGCCTCACCCAGCGACTGGCCACGCGCCAGGCCCGCGGCGATCGCCGCCGAAAACGTACAGCCGGTGCCGTGGGTATGCCGCGTGGCGATGCGCGGCGCGGGAAAATCGCGCCACTCCGCGCCATCGTACAGGACATCGGTCGAGTCCTCACTCGACGTGTGTCCGCCTTTAATCAGCGCCGCGCGCGCGCCCATGCCGCAAATCCGGCCGGCGGCCTGGCGCATGTCGTCCAGGGTCCGTATGGTGATGCCCGTCAGCGCTTCGGCTTCCGGAATATTGGGCGTCACCAGCGCCGCCCGTGGCAGCAGGTGTTGGCGGATGGCATGCACGGCCACCTCCGGCAGGAGCGGCTGGCCGTGCTTGCTCACCATCACCGGATCCACCACCAGCGGAAAGCGGAATTCCGCCGCCGCGCGCGCCACCGCTTCCACCATCTCCGCCGACCCCAGCGCCCCCGTCTTGGCCGCGTCCGGCGGCATGTCTTCCACCACCGCCGCGATCTGCTCCAGTACCAGCTCCCGCGGCAGCACTTCCACGCGCGAAACCCGTACGCTGTTCTGCACGGTCACCAGCGTGACCACGGCTTCGCCATACACGCCGAATTGATGAAAGGTTTTGAGGTCCGCCTGCAGCCCCGCTCCTCCACTGGGATCGGATCCGGCAATGGTCAAAGCCACGGGCCGCATGCAGCCCTCAGGATAACAGCCTCGGAGACACGATCGGCTCTTGCCGGTTGTCGCTGGGAGGGGACCGGCGGCAAAGACCGCCGGCGCTACAAGTCGGCTATTGCACCCACACCGTTACGGCCGGCGCCTGTACTGTCCCCACCGTCAGGATCAACGGCACGGCGCCCGAGGGCACGAAACTCCCCGGCACCCGCGCATTGACTTGCAGGATCCCTACCAAGCCAGGCGCGCTGCCCGCATAGGTCACTTCCGCCGCCATTCCCGCCAGCGTCACCGTCACCGGCAGCACCGGGAATGGATACGGCGCCGCCGCCGGCAACCCGGCCAGATCCGGCCCATATTCGATTCCATCTCCCGTGGCGTAAAGCGTCAGGAAGGTGCCGTGGGGCGCCGGGTTGGTCTGCGAGTTGTATGTCCCGTCCTGCTGCACGATGGTCGAAAACACCGCCGGCACATTCGCCGTCACCGTCAGGTCCAGCGTTCCGACCGATTCCGCCTGGTAGAAGACTTCCATGCGGGTTGTGCCGTTGCCGGACACCGTGTACGGCACCTGCGCGTTGATCTGGCTGGCCTGCGCATACAGCAGCGGCGCCGGCACGCCGTCGAAGCGCACTTCCGTGCCGGCCAGTTGGTTGGCCAGCAACCCCGACGCGTCGTAGGTCCCGCCCACCCCGGCCTGGGGTCCGAGTCCCATCCCCAGAATGGTAACCAACTCGCCCGGCGCCACCGGTCCCGCCATCAGGCTGGCTGCGTTGGCCACCGTTAGTGGCGGCGCCACCACTAAGGGCGGCGGTTGCACCACAGCGTTCGGAACCAGCAGACGCACGCGGTTGTTGTTCGTATCGGCGAAGAACAGATCTCCCGCGCCGTCCAGCAGAATGCCCGTCGGTCCATTGATCTGGGCACTCAGGGCCGCACCGCCATCGCCGCCGAACGAAGCGGTGCCTGTCCCCGCGATGGTGTGGATGACGCCGTCGGGCGTCACCTGCCGGATGCGGTTGTTGGCCGTATCCGAAAGGAAGATGTCACCGTTGTCATCCACCGCCACGCCTGCCGGCCGGCACAAAGCCGCCGCCGTCGCCGCGCCTTCATCCCCGCTCGATCCCGGCTGTCCTGTGCCCGCCACGGTCGTGATCACTCCGCCGGCGTCCACTTTGCGGATGCGGTGATTGTACGTGTCGGCGATGTACAGGTTGCCGAAGCTGTCCACGGCGCAGGCGTACGGCACCGAGAGTTGCGCCAGAGGGGCTTGCGCGCCATCCCCCGCCGCTCCGGGAAGGCCGTTGCCCGCCTCGGTGGTCACCACCCCACCCGGAGGCCACTTCAGGATTCGATCCGCGTCCGCCACATACACCGTGGCCGCCCGGTCGATACATAGCCCATGCGGCGAGACCAGCGACGTCTGGTTGGCCGGCAGGCCGTCGAGCGTCTGACTGTGGGAACCCGTCCCCATCACTGTGCGGATCCGTCCATCGGCTCCCACCTGTTGGATGCGGTCCGATTCAAGGATCAGCACATTTCCGGCCGCGTCTTCCACCACGCCCATCGGATCGAGCAACGTAGCGGTGGCAGCCACGGCTCCTTCCGCGCCCGGCCCTGCCGCTCCGGTTCCCGCCAGAGTCGTGATCACGCCCGAGGAGTCCACCTTCCGCACGCGCCCGGTGCCCGTGTCGGCGATCAGCAGGTTCCCACGGCCATCCAGCCAGAGCGCCGACGGATTGAACAGTTCGGCGGCCGTTGCGCTTGCGCCGTCTCCAATGTGCAGGTAATCGTCTCCGGCGATCGTTCGGATCGTGCCGTTTGAGACCTCCCTGACGCGCACCCCGTCGGCGATGTACAGGCTGCCTGCCAGGTCCGCTGCCAGATCTCGGATCTCGAGCAGTCCCGCCTGCGTCGCCGGCCCGCCGTCGCCGTAAAACCCCGCATCGCCCGTCCCCGCGAAGTTCGACCACTTACCGGCCGCGGTGTACTCGTGCACAATGGTGCTGGAGTCCGCCACGTAGAGGTTCTGGTTCAGATCCACTGTCACGGCCACCGGGGTCGACAACGCAGTGTTCGGCGTTTTGCCCAGGACGGTCGACATTATGCCTCCTGGCAGGACCTTTCGCACCAGGTTGTTCCTCGTATCCGCAATGTACAGCGCCCCGGTCCGGTCCACCGCCAGGCCCGCGGGCTGGCTCAGTTGGGCGTTCACCGCCGGCAAGCCGTCGCCGCTGTTGCCTGCGAAGCCGGTGCCCGCGGCCGTCTGGATTTTGCCGTTCAGGGTCACTTCCCGCACCCGGTTGGCGCCGAACTCGGAAATGTACACGTTGCCTGCCGCGTCCACCGCCACGTTGCGTGGTTCGAGCAGTTGCGCCGCGGTGGCCGGTCCGCCGTCCCCCGAGGACGCCTGGCCCCCGCTTCCCGCGAACGTCGTGATCACGCCGTCTGTTCCCACCCGCCGCACGCGGTTGTTGTTGAGATCGGCGATGTACAACGCGCCCGCCAGGTCTACCGCCAGGCCGTAGGGCAGGTTCAGTTGCGCTGCCGTGGCCGGCCCGCCGTCTCCGCCGAATCCCGCCAAGCCGGTGCCGGCTATGGTGGTGATCACTCCCTTGGTGTCGATCTTGCGCACGCGGTGGTGATCCGAGTCGGAGAGATACAGGTTGCCCAGGCGGTCCACCGCGATGCCTTGTATGGCGCCCATTTGCGCGGCCGTCGCCGGCCCGCCATCGCCCATCTGCCCGCTCCCTGCCACGGTTGCCATCTGGTACGTCGCATGCTGGAAGTCCGCTCCGGCCGCACCGGCTGTGCCGGCCCATGCCAGGACCAGCGCGCTGTAATAAGTAAATCTCATCTCTGAATCTCTTATTTGTGTCTCCAGGCTCCAATAAATCTCAAATTGCGCGATGAGAATCAGCAGAGACAAACAATGCGAATATTTTGGGCCGCCGGCTTGATGCCGATCCTGCTGGCACAAACGGCCTATTCACAGGGTGTCATCCGTCTGAAAACAGGCAGCATCAGTCCCGCGCCGGCTAATGCTTTGGCGCGCCGGGAGACCGCTCCCGGAGCGGTCCGCCACTTTCTCGTGTTGTTTAACTCCTACCCGGACGCCGATGTCCGCGCCTTGCTCGCCAGACGCCGCATCCACGTCCTGGCCTACGTCCCCGACAACACTCTCATGGTGTCCGGTCCCGCTCCGCTGAATCTGGTGGGGCTCGATGTGGCCTGGAGCGGACCGCTCGATCCCCAGGCGAAGATCAGCCCTGTTCTAAGCACCCAGTCCGCCGGGGCTTACCTGGTGATCTTTCAACCCGATTCGGCCCTCGCGAATGATTGGGAATTTCTTGAGACTCAAGGTTTTACAATCATCGAAAATCCCGACTTGCTGCCCGCTCAACTGCTGGTAACCGGCCCGGCCAGCGGGCTCCCCAATCTGGCCGCTTCCGACGACGTCGCTTATATTCTGCCGGCTTCCGTCGATCTCCAGTCCGGCACCCCGGTCCTCGGCTGTCCAGGCCCGCTTACCGAAGCCGGCCTGGTGGCGGACTACGCGCAACCGGTCGCCACCTGGAATTCCGCTTCCGGCGCTGGCATCACACTCGGCTATTTCTTCGACCAGCTCACCGAAAAGCTGGATTCGAGCCAGGTGGAGAGCGAAATCGCCCGTGCTTTTGCCACATGGGCCCGCTACACCAATGTCAGTTTCACCCCCGCCGCGCAAGCGCATGCCACCCGGAGTATCGATATCCTGTTCGCCAGCGGCGCGCACGGCGATGGCTACCCGTTCGACGGCCCGGGCGGCATTCTCGCCCACACGTTCTTCCCCGCTCCTCCGAACTCCGAGCCCATCGCCGGCGACATGCACTTCGATGATTCTGAAAACTGGCACATCGGCAGCTCCGTCGATCTCTTTACCGTGGCGCTCCATGAAACCGGCCACGCGCTCGGCCTGGGACACTCCGATCAGCCCGGCGACGTCATGTACCCCTATTACAGCTTCGCCACGGGCCTTGCCCCCGGCGATATCGCCGCCATCCAGGCCGTTTACGGCACCGCCCCGGGCTTTGTCACCCCGCCATCCGGCACGGGCACCGGAACGGGAACCGGGACAGGGACTGGTACGGGCACGGGAAGCGGCACTGGCACGGGCACGGGAAGCGGAAGCGGCACCGGAACGGGAACCGGGACAGGCACTGGCACGGGCACCGGAAGCGGTTCGGGTGGGTCCGGCACCGGCACCAAGACCACCGATACCACGCCGCCCAGCCTGACCATCCTGTCGCCGGCTTCCAGCATCGCATCCGCTTATTCGAGCACCATTGCCATCAGCGGTTCGGCCAGCGACAATGTCGCGGTCACCAGCGTAACCTGGTCCACTTCGAATGGCGATGCCGGCGCCGCCAGCGGCACCACCAGTTGGTCCGCGGTCGTGCCCCTGCTATCCGGCACCAACGTGGTCTCCGTCCGCGCCTACGATGCCGCCGGCAACTCCTCCTGGCGGGCTGTCACCGTCGTCAGATACTGAAATGGGTTTCGATATTCTTCCCAGTACCCTGTTCCTTCTGGCGTTTCAGCCGATATAGGCAAGTAGCGTGATGAATGTGAATATCGAAAGTGAAGCCAGCTTCCCCGGTGTTCCTCCCGCGGATGGTGCTCGCGCCCGTTGGCAAGGTCCCCGGCAAGCTACCCACTCCACCCTCGCTAAACTCGATGCCGTCTTCGAGGAAGGTCTCGCCGTCAGCGAAACCGAGACCATCCTGTTCGCTCTGGGCCAGGTGGTGGAACAACGCGACAAGCACACTGCCGGACACTGCGAAAGGCTGGCCTTCATCAGCGTAGCGATGGGGACGGCCATGGGGCTCGATCGTCCGGCCCTTTTGGCGCTATACCGCGGCGGCTACCTGCACGATATAGGCAAGATTGGAATCCCCGATGCGATCCTCTTCAAGCCCGCCAAGCTGACCGCGCTTGAATGGGTGGTCATGCGCAGCCATCCGGAGCGCGGCGCGGAAATCTGCCGCCACCTGAAATCGCTCAACCCCGTGCTGCCGCTCATCCGGCACCACCATGAACGCTGGGATGGCACCGGGTATCCCGACGGATTGCGCGGCGAGGAGATCCCCCTGCTGGCCCGTGTACTGCAGACCGTCGACATCTACGACGCGCTCACCAATCCCCGGCCGTACAAAGCGGCCTTTTCTTGCACCAGAGCTCTCCGCGTCATGCAGGAAGAGACCGAGCGTGGCTGGCGCGATCCCGAGATCGTGAAACTCTTCTTCACGCTCCACGACAGCGTCATCGCCAAGGTCGGCGAATTCACCGCCGGCAACGATCGCCATCTCGAAGCCATGCGCAATACTCTCGCCCGCCTGCGCTAGTTGTGAGGCAGGCACTCGTGCGTGCGCCACCTCCTTGGACCACATGTGAGAAATGCGAAGCCGGCCCGAATGGAACCGACGGTCCCATTCGCGATAAGGTAATATCGTGCTCCAACCGATCTTCCGCCGGCGCCTGTGCGCCGCTCTGGTCTTATTGCTGTGTTCCGCGGCCTTGGTTTCCGCCCAGACGCCGCAGCGGACCCCTCCGCCCCAACCTGCGGCGCCCACGCGCGCCGATATCCTCCGTGGCGAGTACGGCCGGTATCGCGCCAACAACGATCTGCTCTTCTACCATCTGGACGTGCGCGTCGACCCGGAAAAGAAGGTGATCGCCGGGAAGAACACCATCCGCTTCAAGATGCTTAAAGATGATACGCGCATCCAGCTCGATCTCTTCGCCAACCTCAACGTCGACAAGATCCTGATGGGCGCGACGACCCTTAAGTACGAACGCGAACTGGGCGCCGTCTTCGTGGACTTTCCAGAGACTCTCAAGACCGGCCGCACCTATTCGATTGACTTCTACTACTCCGGAACGCCGCAAACGATCAGCCGGTTTGGCGGCTTCACCTTCGGCAAGGACCCGGCCGGCCGGCCGTGGATCTACACCGCCTGCGAGGGCATCGGCGCCAGCCTCTGGTGGCCCAACAAGGACCAGTGGCGCGACGAGGTGGAGAACATGCAGCTCAGCGTTTCCATCCCCAACGACCTGGTGGATGTCTCCAACGGAAAGTTCGTGAGCAAGACCAGCCTGGGCGACGGCTACACCCGCTGGGACTGGTTCATTCATTACCCCATCAACAACTACGACGTTTCGTTGAACATCGGCAAGTACGAGCACTTCGCCGACAAGCTCGGCGGCCTGCCGCTCGATTTTTACGCTCTGCCCGAAGACCTGGAAAAGGCCAAGAAGCAGTTCGCGCAAGCCAAGGGAATGATCGAAGCCTACCAGCACTACTTCGGCGAATACCCCTTCAAGAAGGATGGCTACAAACTGGTCGAAGTGCCTTACTCCGGCATGGAGCACCAGACCGCCGTTACTTACGGCAACCACTTCACCAACGGCTACCTGGGGCGCGACTGGACCGGCGTCGGCATCAGCCCGCGGTTCGACTTCATCATCATCCACGAAAGCGGCCACGAATGGTTCGGCAACGCCATCACCGCGGCCGACGTGTCCGACATGTGGATCCACGAAGGCTGGACCACCTACCTGGAGTGCCTCTACGTGGAATACATGTGGGGCAAAGAAGACGGCCTGAAGTACACCAACGGCTACAAGGCGAGGGTCCAGAACCGGCAGCCGATTATCACGCAGCGCGGCGTGAACCGCGAACCGCCGCAGGACATGTACTTTAAGGGCGCGCTTTTCCTCAACACGCTACGCAGCGTCATAAATGATGATAAGCGCTGGTTTGCGCTGATCCACGATGTCTTCCAGCACTTCAAGTATCAAAACATCATGACCGAGGATATGGTCGCCTACTTCAACCAGAAAACCGGAATGAACCTGACGGCCATCTTCGATGAGTACCTGCGCCACGCGGCTCTGCCGGTTTTGGAGCTGAAGTTCGACGATGGTGCGGGCACCGTCTCTTACCGCTGGAAGGCCGACGAAGCGGGCTTCGCGATGCCGATCAAGGTGGGCGCCAAAGATAACTGGCAGATCGTGCAGCCCACCGCCGAATGGAAGACCATGAAGACGGCGCTCAAGAAGGATGAGTTTGCGGTGGCCACGGATCTGTATTTCGTCAATGTGAGTAAGGAGTAGCGGCCGTGTGCGCCGCGGGAGTCGGAATCCGGTAGGGGGCAAATCTGAAAGGCCCGGACCACCTCGGCGGTTTGGGCGTGATACGCTCATGTAACTTTCGGCCTTGTTTTCGACGAGTTCACAACGGCTGCGCGGACTGGGAGGAATCTATGAAGCCCTTCCCAATACTTGGATCGTTGCAGTCTCATTCCATCTGCGAGCTAAATCCATCGGTGCCGAACCTGTGGACTCTCTGACAGTCGGGTCCGCCTGCAAGCCGATAAGGGTTCGTAGCGCAGACGGGTAACCAAGGAACACCGCTCCGTCGTCGAGGAGTACCTTGAGAGAATCACGATGAAGGTCGCCGATGCGTAGCAGAAACCTTCAGGCGGACTTCTTCCGGACGGCCGCCATATTCATCAGCGCGGTGATATCGGCATTCGGAGAGATTGAAACGTAGTGAGCGGGAGTCGGCGCGGTCGCCAGCTCAAACCACTGCTCGTTGAGCCACCCTCCCACGAACAGAAGGAACGTCAGTCCAGGTATCGTAAAGCTGTGGAAGTGGAACCCATTCTCATTGCGGCCTTCTGGAGCGTTCATAAACTCAGCCAGTTTAACCAGGCTCGATATGCGAATGACGAGGATCACACGTGGAGGGAACGCTGCTTCTCCCGTGAGGTAGAGCCGTATCGGTTCCAGATACGGACCGAGAGTCGAACGCAACCGAAACCTCGACTCGCCCCGATAGCACTGACGTAAAACCCAGCCCTCACCAAGTCTCTGGAAGCGCGCTTCACAATCTAGGCAAAGTAAGTAATCGGTAACCTGCTTATCAGTGCTGTATGAGTAGCCGTCGCCAAAGTGGACTGGGCCCTGGCTCGTCGCTTTCTTTCGCAGAAGGCGATATATGCCCTTCGGAAGCAGATGGCTATCGCAGAGGGGAAGGCGCCGATGGCATAGCGCGCAAGGCCTCCCGCCGCCCTTGATACGATGGTCATTTCCCTTTGTCACAGTTTGTCCCTGTGAGCTGACTAAGTTACGAACAATTATACAACTTGCAGGGCTGCCACACATTCGAATACTCCCTCTTAACGTGCTGGGGCTCAGGATCTTTCCACTTGCCCGTATTGTCGCCGATTCGTACTTGTGCTTCGGCACACTAGGCGCGTTTGCCTTCTCGCCGGATCCCGTCCGCAATCCACATCCGAAGTTGTGTTTGGTAGCCAACCGACTTCGCCGCCGCGATGTGCTTTGCCGCGGCGATCTGTTCGGGAGCCAGCCGAAGGGAGATCGGAGATTTTGCGGCGCGCGGTGCTCGCGGATCTCCCTGGCTAACGCCGCCGACGGTTTGGCCTGAGGAGCCTCGGATAACCGATCCCACACACCGGCGACAGAATGGCTCTCGAAATATTCTGCGGCATCCTGGTCGGATTGAAACTTGGGGAAAACCGGGGACGCGCGGGACGTTTCCAATGGCTCTCAGCGATTGGTCTCGTGACACGCCCATCCATGAAACGCTGACGCGATGGCCGGTTTGCCGCCGCTGGACGAACGCCCATCTGGAGAAAGTAAACCGCCCGGCGTTCCCGTCAAGCGAACTCGCCGCGCGCCAGGAACGCTGCCCGCAAATCGAGGCGCCGGGCGTCGTTCATGCCGAGCACAACGACAGTCACCCGCCCGATGGCCGTCAGCCCTTCGATACGCGGACCCCGCCAGGCAAAGTGCTCGGTCCACCGGTCGCGACGCGGGTGAAACAGTGGCACGATACGACCGCTCTCCCGGTCGAACCCTGTCAGATTCGGTCCCTTGCAATGGTTACATCGGTGGCAGGCTAAGGCCAGGTTGGTGGGATCGTCGGATCCACCATGCTGCTTCGCAACGATATGCTCGACATGGTGTGCGAGATGACTGTACTCTTGACGGAGCAGGCAGTATTCGCATCGGTTGTCCGCCCGGCGGCGGACCAGATTCCGCGCGGCGGCATCCATCACGCGCCTGGGTTCGACTCCAAGTTACGCAGGGCCTTGAGCTTGAGGATCGCGATGAAGTCTGACGCGTTGACAAACGCCTCATACTCGGCCCGCTCGTCGTCGGTGAGAAGGCCTTCGTTCGCGCGCTCGGCGAGCGCATCTACCCTGTCCTGTACATTCGCACCGATGCGGAACTCAGCCACACGCCGAGCCGACACGGTATCCAGACACCGGGTAAACGGGTCCAGAAGACTGTCAAGCACGCCCGAAGCGATCCCGTCGCTCATGTTCCCACGTTAGCACGCACGGGAGGCGGCCGGGAGATTTGTTCCTCGTAAACGCCGTTCCCATCATCGGCATCGAGCGCCCTGCAAGTGAATCGTCTGTGCTCGGAAAACCGGTGACAGGAAAACCGGTGACGACAGGACGTTCCTGAGCCGGACCGCCCAAGCCGGGCTGGGCAACCGGCAGGCATTGCCCCGGCCACTTGGCATCCACGTCGCCTACCCGTACTCTGTGCTTCGGGAGACTAGGCGCGCTTCCCTTCTCGCCGGATCCCGTCGGCAATCCACATACGGAGTTGTGTTTGGTAGCCAACCGACTTGGCCGCCGCGATGTGCTTCGCGGCGGCGATCTGTTCGGGAGCCAGCCGAAGCGAGATCGGAGATTTTGCGCCGGCGCGGCGGTCTCGAATCTTCCTGGCTAGCGCCGCCGACGGTTTGGCCTGAGGAGCCTCGGACAACCGATCCCACACACCGGCGACGGAGTGGCTCTCGAAATACTCTGCGGCATCCTGGTCGGATTGAAACTTGGGGAGTGGCGTCTTTGCGGGAGAGAGTCTCTTCTTCATTTGCTCTACCTACTTGCGGCGAAAAAGCCGCCGTTCACCTGCGTCCATATCACGGGCGGTGATCACTCGCACAAGGCCACCGCGTAATCGCCGAAATACGACGAAAGCCAGGCGGCCGTCCAGTGTTTCGCCTAACCCGATGTATCGTTCTTGCCCGGCTCGCCTGACCTTGTGGTTCCCTGCAAACACTTCCTCCACCTCTTCCGGGGTGAATTCGTGCCTCTCGATATGGAAGATGTTGTCATCATCCCACTCAAACCCAGAAATGACCACACCGTTATCGTATCAGATTGTATATACAAACCGCTACGAGGCGAAATCCTAGCCGTTCTACTGGCTGTGCCGCAGGCGCCTGACGCCTACCCTTCCTTGATCCACACCACCGAGTTTGGCTGAGGGCGGAAACCCCTGCCTCGCCCACCGCCGCCCGCGGGAGCGGCTGGTGGAGGCGCCGGCTCCGGATCGCGATTGGCCCGCGCATAGTTGGGGACGGCCATCATCGGGCTGCCATCGGCGAACTCGCCCTTGATCACCATCACCCCGCCCAACAGATCCTTTCTCCACTCGGCGGTCAGAGCGGAATCCGGCTTCAGGCTCTTGGTGATATCCTGATCGACTTTCTCGATGCTGTACAGCAGAGGACCATACCGCAGCGCCACTTTGTTCTGATCGGCCGCGATGCGCGTGCCGGCTCTCACCCGCTGGACCTTCAGCGGCACCACCAGCTCGATCTTGTCGCCGGCCTTCCAGGTGCGCGTGACCACCGCGTAGCCCTTCTCCACGGTGTGCGGCACGGCCACGCCGTTCACAGCCAGCGAAGTCAGGCCGCCAACTTCCGGCGTGCTCTGGTAGAGGCTGCTGACGTTGTGGTTCGGCACGCGGACCCGGACACTGAACTGCTTCGCGATTTTGGAATTCACCGTGATGGCCACCTTGCCGTTCCAGGGATAGTCGGTGGCCTGCACCATCTCGACGTCCGTGCCACCCACGTTCTCCACCGTGATGGTGCTTCCCACGAACAGGTTGACATACACGCCATCGGCGCTTTTGGCATACACCCAAGTCGGCATCATGAGCAGCGTGCGCGGGATGTTGCCGACACAACATGGGCAGACGTGCCAGGAGGTTCGCTCTTCCACGGCATCCAGCGGGTTGGTGTAGAAGAAGTGCTTGCCTTCCAGATCCGTTCCGCCCAGTAATGCGTTGAACATAGTTTGTTCGTACAGGTCCGCGTACCTGGCGTCGTGATAGGCCAGATTCATCTTCCACTGGAAGAATATCTCGCCACAGCTCGAGCAGGATTCGCAGTAAGCTCCGTTGCGCAGCGAGTAATTCGGACCGAAGCCTTCCGACGTCTCGCCGCTTCCCACTCCGCCCGTCACATAGTATTTCTTGTTGACAATGTTATCCCACAGCGATTTCACGGCGCTCTGATAATCCGGATCGTGCGTTTCCACCGCCACGTCCGCCATGCCCGAGTAAGTGTAGACCGCGCGCACGGCGTGCCCGACAGCTTCGTACTGCTGGATTACGGGCAGATGGCTTTGGTCGTATTCCTGCCTGTCGCCGGGCGTTACCGCGGCGTTGTAGCGGCAGTCGAGAAGGAACTTGGCCAGCTCGATGTACTTCTGGCCTTTGCCGCCGCCTTCCATGTCGTTCACAAAGCGGCCGAAGCGCACCAGCGCCTGCTCCATTTCCTGGTGGCCGTCGTACCACGGCTTCTTGGGAGCGGGGCCCAGGTTGTTATCCCAGCAATCGGCCAGTTTCTTCGCCGCATTGTAAAGCCGTGTGTCCTTTTTATCGGACATCAGGTAATGGTTGATCGCCGACTCCAGGAAGTAGCCGGCGGTGTAGCCCTCGTGATTGCCGCGCGTGGGTGGGTCCCAATGCTTCAGGACCGGGATCACCTCGGGAGCGTTGGGATCGGGCGGGCCTCCATTGGCGCCTCGGCCACGCCTCGGTGCGGGTATGGTGAAGGCCGTCTGCAAGTATCCATCCGGCTCCTGGGCCGCCAGGATTTTCGGAATCCAGTCTTCCAGTGTCGCCCGCATTTTCTTGTGAGCTTCGATGATTTCCGTGTCGCCCCGCGGATCGATCAGCAGCGAAATGCTCATCGCCTCCACCGTCTGGTGGACCCAGGCGTTGGAAAAGACGTAGCCCTTGTGATAACCGTGCGGCTCGCCGCGCAGTTTCTTCCCGGCTTCGATGAAATTATCGATTCCGCCCTGGCCCTGGGTCAGGTCCGTGCGATTGATCTGGTCCACGCAATGCGGAATCCAACTCACCATGAGGGCCTTCGCGCGGGCATTCCAAAGTGGGCTGTCGATCTTGAAACTCTTGGTGTAAACGGCGTCCAGTTTCTGCGCCGGAGGCGGCGGCTCGACCGACACATTCAACGTGGAGGAGCTCGATGAATCGCCATTCTCAGCGGTAAGCCGCAGCACGTAGGCGCCGGGCGCGGAAAACGTCGCGGTAGTGACCGCGGAGTGCGCGTCGGCGAACGTCACGGCCCCGGGTCCGGAGTATTTGCTCCACGTCACCGTGGGCGCGGGACCGGTTTCGACAGGAGGTGGCACGAAGCCGCGCCCGCCGCGTCCCGGCTGCGGCTGGTCGCCATATCCGGCCCAGCCCCGCAGGTAGGTCTTGCCGCCCAGGACGGTCACGCGGTCGATTCCGGCGATGCCGGTGAGCGATGCGCCCGGCGCGGCGCTGGCGCTGGACACCGCGGCGCTCCCGATGAGCGGAGTTAATACAAGGGCCTTGCCCACCGTCCCGAACAGTTCACGACGGCTCAACTGGGAGCCCGTCAAATGGTCACTCATGGCTTCTCGCCTCCAGCCATACGATATCACTCTGCCGCGCAGAATTGTGAGCGCTTACAGCGGAGGGCTCAGGAGAAGATCCCGGGGGCCTCGTGCCCCATCTTCCGAACGTATTCGACGTAGGAGCCGGGGTAGACCAGCGGATTGTGGTCCTTGCCGCTCTCCCCGCCCAGTTCCAACACCCGCGAGCTCAGGCCGCGCAGAAACGTGCGGTCGTGCGAGACGAAGATCATGGTGCCCTCGAAATCCCGCAGCGCTTCCACCAGCATCTCCTTGGTCGCCAGATCCAGGTGGTTGGTGGGTTCGTCGAGCACCAGGAAGTTCGGCGGATTGTAAAGCATGCGCGCCATGGCGAGGCGCGATTTCTCGCCGCCGGAAAGCGCCCGGATGCGCTTGTCCACATCGTCTCCGGAGAATTGGAAGGCCCCCGCCAGCGTGCGCAGCGAGCCCATGCCGTCCTGCGGGAAGTCCTGCTGGAGCTGCTCGATGACGGTCAGGTCCGCATCCAGCACGTCGAGCGATTGTTGCGCGAAGTATCCCATGGTGAGGCTGGCGCCCAGGCGCACGCTTCCGGCGTCGGGCTGAATAGCCCCCGCGATCATCTTGAGCAGGGTGGTCTTGCCCGCGCCATTGCGCCCCATCACGGCCCAGCGCTCCCCGCGGCGGATGGTCAGATTGAAGCCCTGATAAATCGTGCGCGGGCCGTAGCTCTTGTGCAGGCCCTCGATCACGGCAACCTGGTCGCCCGAGCGCGGCGGCGCGCGGAACTCGAACTTCACCACCTGGCGCTTCCTGGGCAGCTCGATCTTTTCGATTTTGTCGAGCGCCTTGATGCGGCTCTGCACCTGCGCGGCTTTGGCGGCGTGCGTCTTGAAGCGCTCGATAAAGCGCTGCTCCTTGGCCAGCATGGCTTGCTGCCGCGTGAAGGCGGCCTGCTGATTGCTCTCGCGGATGGCCCGCTCGCGTTCGTAAAAATCGTAGTCGCCGGAGTAAACCACAATCTCGCCGGAATCGATCTCCGCGATCTTCGTCACCACGCGGTTCATGAACTCGCGGTCGTGGGTGGTCATCAGCATGGCCCCCGGGTAGGATTTCAGAAACTGTTCCAGCCAGATGATCGATTCGATATCGAGGTGGTTGGTGGGCTCGTCCATCAGCAGCACGTCCGGCCGCCCCAGCAGGACCCGCGCCAGCGCCACGCGCATCTTCCAGCCGCCCGACAGCGCTCCCACGTCGCCATCGATCTGATCGTCCTCGAAGCCCAGGCCGTGGAGCACCTGGCGAGCCTGCGCCTCCAGCCGATAGCCGCCCAGGTGCTCGTACTCTTCCTGCACATGGCCAAAGCGCTCCAGGATCCGGTCCATTTCGTGCGCCCGATCGGGGTCTTCCAGAGCCTGGTGCAATGCTTCCAGTTGGTGGTGCAGGTCGCCGGCCCGCCCGCTGCCCGCGATGGCTTCATCCAGCACCGACCGGCCCTTCATCTCCTCCACGTCCTGCCGGAAGTAGCCAATGGTCAGTTTCTTGGGGACGGAAACCTCGCCTTCGTCGGGAGCCTCCTCCCCGACCACCATGCGGAAAAGGGTGGTTTTGCCCGCGCCGTTCGGCCCCACCAGCCCGACCTTTTCGCCGGGATTCAACTGAAAGGACGCGTCAACGAAGATGAGTTGCTTGCCGTACTGTTTATGGATATTCGAGAAAAAAATCAACGGGACTCCAGGTTAGGATTACTGTGTTACCGAGGGTTCGCGCTTGGCAGGAAAGAGCCGGCTGAAGCCGGCTGCGGCCAGAATTGGCCGCCCCACGGAGCGGCGTTCTATTCCTCCGCCACCACCGGGTTGGTCAATTCGCCCAGGCCTTCGACGCGGACCATCACCTCATCGCCGGCGCGAAGCCAAACCGGCGGCTTGCGAGCGAAGCCCACGCCCGCCGGCGTGCCGGTCGCGATGATGTCACCAGGCTCCAGCGTGAATACGCTCGAAAGGAATTCGATGAGGCGCGGGACCTGGAAGATCATCTCTCTGGTGTTGGAATTCTGCATGACCTCGCCGTTCAGGGTGAGCGAAATCTCCAGGGTCTGCGGGTCGGCTACTTCGTCGGCCGTCACGATGGCGGGGCCGAACGGCGCGAACGTATCGAACGTCTTGCCCATCATCCACTGGCTGGTAGCCATCTGGAAATCGCGGGCGCTGACGTCATTCAGCATGCTGTAGCCGAAGACGTACTCGCGCCAATCCTCGGCGCGCACGTGCCTCCCGCGCTTGCCGATCACCACCACAAACTCGGCTTCGTAATCCGGCTTGGCCGAATTCCTGGGCAGTACGATGGGTTGGCCCGGCCCGGTGACCGCCGTGGGGTACTTGGAAAAAACCGTCGGCACCTCGGGAATCGGCATCCTGCTTTCCGCGGCGTGATCCCGGTAGTTGAGCCCGATGCAGATGATTTTCGGGGGCCGGAGAATCGGCGCCCGAAGCGCGATGGCCGCCATGTCGGGCAGCTCGCTCGAGAGCGGACGCCGCACCCAGCGGCTCACGCGGTCCAGGGCATCCGCGCCGCCTTCGATCACCGCAAGCACGCTCTCGAAGCCGGCGCCGCGCAGGCCGATGATCTGCCCGCCCACCAGCGCGCCCGGCTCAATGTTGGCGCCAAGCTGAAATGTCACAAATCGCAATCGAGTCGCTCCCACTGCTATGATGACACCTATGCGGTGGGTGCTGGTGAGTTGGATACTAGCGCTAGCGTGCGGCTTTTCGATCCCTCTGGCGGCAGGCACGGGGGCCGACGTGGTGCGCGGCATCCGCGAAAACAGCTTCGACCACGACGAGTGCTATCGCGTTCGCGACTTCAGCATCGTCAAGGACGACCTCAAGATTTATCTCACCGACGGCCATTTGATCTTCGCCAAACCCGTGGCCGGCCGGCGCATCGCGGCCGTTTTCACGGCCGATGTCGAAGGCGGCGATGGCGAAGTCATCCTGCTGCCGCCCAACCGCGCGGAGCGCACTTCGCTGGCGGCATACATCGACGCTCCCAACCTGGACGATCATTTCCGCTCGGCCATGTTTATTTTCACCGGCGCCGATTACGATGCGCTGCTCTCCCAGCTTCCCAATAACCCGGCCAACCATAAGGATCCCGCGGCCGCCGTGGCGCTCGACCAGGCATGGACCCGTTCGCTCGAAAACCTGGCTGTCAGTTTTCAAACGCGCCTGGTGCTCGATCTGGCGGGCGGCGCGGCGGCCCGCTCCGGATTCTTCGCCGGGATCTTCAGCAGCCCGAAGCTCGGCGCTTACGAAGTGATCTTCGATCCCTTTACGCAGGAGCAGATCACCGCCGGCCAGGTGAACAGCCGCGACGACCGCTTCTACTTCGATACCTGGACCAGTTTTGAAGCCCGGTCGTTCCGCAAGGCCCCGCCGGTGCGCCGCGACGATGTCGAGCTCAGCGACTATCGCATCCAGGCCACCGTGAATCCCGACCTGACGCTGGATGCCGTCACCCGGGTCAAAGTGAAACCGTCGGCCGATGGACTGGCCGCCGTGACTTTCGAGATCACTCCCCAGATGTCGGTGACGGCCGCCACCGTGGGTGGCCAGCCGGCCGAGGTGTTGCAGCGCGACGTCCTGCGCGTGAGCCTGACGCGCAGCGGCAACGATCTGTTTCTGGTCTTTCCGCCGGAGCCGTTGCGCGCCGGCCGCGAATACGAGTTTGAATTCCACCACTCCGGCAAAGTGATTATCGACGCAGGCGAGCGCGTCTTCTTTGTGACGGCCCGCGGCAACTGGTATCCCATGCACAACTTCCAGTTCGCCAACTACGATATTCAGTTCCGCTATCCGCGGGATCTCGATCTGGTGGCCGCCGGCGACGTGGTGGAAGAGGCGACCGATGGAGACTGGCGGGTCACGCGGCGCCGCACCGCCGCGCCCATCCGCTTCGCGGCTTTTAACCTGGGCAACTTCGAGCACGTCCTTGTGGAAAGCTCCAACCTGGTGATCGATGTCTGTGCCAACCGCGCCCTGGAGCGCGCGCTCGAACCGAAGGCCTCGGACGTGGTGCCCTTGCCCGCGGCGCCCGGGAAGCCTCGCCACACAGATTCCACGGTGCCGATTACCCCGCCGGCGCCGCACGACCCGCTCGAACGCCTGCAGAAGCTGGCCTCTGAAATCGTTTCGTCGGTCGAATTCATGACGGCCAAGTTCGGCCCGCCCGCTCTGCCACACATCACGGTTTCGCCCATCCCGGGAACCTTCGGGCAGGGCTTCCCCGGGCTGATTTACCTCTCCACGCTGTCCTACCTGAAGTCGCTGCCGGCCGGGCACGGGACGCTGACACAATCCCAAGCGCTGTTTTTTGACGATCTCCTGGAGGCCCACGAGGTGGCGCATCAGTGGTGGGGCAACCGCGTGACCGCCAGTTTCTATCGGGATGCCTGGCTCATGGAAGCGCTGGCCAATTTCTCGGCCTTGCTATACATGGAAAAAAGCCAAGGCCCGCACTCGGCCGAGGTGATGCTCGACAGCTACCGCAGCTACCTGCTGGAGAAAATTCAGGGCGGCCAGACTGTGGAATCGCTGGGACCCATCGTGTTTGGGCTGCGCCTGGAGAATTCTCAACTGCCTTCCGCTTACCGCACTATCACTTATGGGAAAGGCACCTGGATCATGCAGATGTTGCGCCGCCGGATGGGCGACGAGCGCTTTGGGGCGATGCTGGCGGAGGTTCTCAAGCGGTACGATCGCCGCGACCTCACCACCGAAGAGTTCCGCGCCCTGGCCGCGCGGTTTCTGCCGGCCCGCTCGGAGGATCCGCAGCTCACATCCTTTTTTGAGCAGTGGGTCTATGCAACCGGCATCCCCACTTTGAAACTGAGCTGGTCGGTGAAGGGCAAAGCTCCGGACGTGCGCCTGGTGGGAACCGTGACGCAGGCCGACGTGGTGGCGGATTTCACGGCGCTGGTGCCGGTGGAGATTCAGCCGGCGCGCGGGCCGGCCATCACGCGCTGGGTGCGCACGTCGAGCGACCCGGTCACGTTCACGGTGCCGCTGAATCAGGCGCCCGCCAAGGTTGTGCTGGACCCGCACAACGCGGTGTTGCGGCGGTAAGTTGGAGGGCGGACCAGGGGGGCCGCCCTCCTGATACACTATTTTTCCGAGAGCTCGAAGATCTTGCCGTCCAGTTCTTCGATGCGCACAAAGAAGCGTTTCCGCGCCTGGAGCCTGGCCTCGGAGACCTCGAAATTGGCCAGCACCATGTGATCTTCGGTAGCGTGGCCCTGAATGGTTTCCTGCGTGATCAGAGTCTTGGCGAACTTCGGGCCGAGCATGGGCGTGCCATCGAAGAATCGCTGGGCGTCAATCTCCGAAGAAGTGAGTCCGGGATGCTGGCTGCCATCGGCGTCCTCCAGAACCAGCCACACGGTCCGGACCACGAACGGGTAGTCGGAGCTGTTGTGGAGCTGGAAGTCGGCTACGGCGACGGAATCCTCATCGTCGATCGGAACGGTGCGGACCTTGACGATCTTGCCCGGCAGCTCCATGTGCGCGCCGCGCTGCATATAAAAGATGCCGGCCACCGCCAGGGCGATCACCCCCAAACCGACGACGAACGTGATGGCGAAAGTATTTTTCATGAGGCCTCCTGCCTTCAGACTGAAGGATGATTGTAATAGATAGATATGGAGTGGATGAGCCCGACGGGCCGGAAGATGGTTTTGATGGAGGGCGACATCACGCGCGTGCCGGTGGATGCGATCGTCAATGCAGCCAATGCGGCGTTGGCGGGCGGCGGCGGAGTGGATGGCGCCATCCATCGCGCCGGCGGACCGGAGATCATGCGCGAGCTGGACGCGATCCGCGCGCGCATCGGCCGTTGCGCGACAGGCAGCGCGGTCGCGACCGGCGCCGGACGTCTGCCGGCGCGCTACGTTTTCCACGCCGTCGGCCCGGTCTACCGGGATGGGCGGCGCGGCGAAGCGGAACTGCTGGCTTCCTGCTACCGCGCCTGTCTGGCCATGGCGGAAGAACGCGGCGCGGCCACCATCAGCTTCCCGGCCATCAGCACCGGCGTGTATGGCTATCCGCTGGAGGAAGCCGCGCGGATCGCGCTCGGCGCGGTGAAAACCCACCTGGAGTTACGCGAAACAAAGGTCCAGCAAGTTGTTTTCGTGCTGTTCGGCGCCCGGGCATACCGGATATACGCCGGCACTCTGGCAAGCATTTAGCGGGACTTTCATCGCGGAGTAACATTAGGCGCGTAACATCGAAATCGTAAAGCACGGGAGGTGTATCGTGTCACGGAAGATCCGGGAGACCTTACAGACCGTCCTCAACGCCGCGGTCACTCCGGCCTGCCTGCTGGCAGTGCTGGTGATCTGGCCGGTTTCGAACCTGGTCCGGGCGCTTCGCGCTTCGCATTGAGCCGCGCGCCTCGATGAGACGAAAGATCGATTTCATTTACATCGACGCCGGTGGCGGCCACCGGGCGGCCGCAAAAGCACTGGCCGAAGTGATCGGCCAGCAGGAACGTCCCTGGGACCTTCAATTCCTGTGCATCCAGGACTTGCTCGATTCGATCGACTACATCCGCAAATCGGTCGGCATTCCATTCCAGGACGTGTACAACATCATGCTGCGGCGGGGCTGGACGCTGGGAACGGCGCAAATGGTCCCGGTGATGCACCTGGCCATCCGCATGAGTCATCGGGCGCAAGTGGAAGTGCTGACGCGGCACTGGGCGGCGCACCGTCCCGACATGGTGGTCTCGCTGATCCCGCACTACAACCGCGCGCTGCGGGAAGCCCTGGACCACGCATGGCCAGGGACGCCGTTCGTGACCATCCTCACCGACATCGCCGATTATCCGCCCAACTTCTGGATTGAGCCGCTTGACCAGCACGTGGTGTGCGGTTCAAAACGGGCGGCCGACCAGGCGCTCGCGATGGGGCTTCCGGAATCGCGCGTGGTCAGGACTTCCGGCATGATTCTAAACCCGCGGTTCTACGCGCAGCGGCAGATGAACCGCGCCGAAGAACGCGCGCGGCTGGGACTGCGGGCGGATCTTCCGACTGGCCTCGTGCTGTTCGGCGGCGAGGGATCGCTCGAGATGGCGCGGATTGCCAGGTGCCTGAGCGGCGCCGGGAGCGGCGTGCAGTTGATCCTGCTGTGCGGGCGCAACCAGGAAGCCATGCGGCAACTGCGTTCTCTCGACAGCCGCATCCCGTTGTTCGTTGAGGGCTTCACCAGGGATGTGCCGTACTACATGGCGCTGGCCGATTTCTTCATCGGCAAGCCGGGGCCCGGTTCGATTAGCGAAGCGATTGCCATGGCGCTGCCCGTGATTGTGGAGCGGAACGCCTGGACGCTGGCGCACGAGCGTTACAACGCGGATTGGATCGAAGAGCAGGACGTGGGGATGGTGGTGCGAAGCTTCTCGCGGATCGCCGACGCAGTTCGCGAAATGCTGATGCCGGACCGTTACCGGCGCTTCCAGGAGCGCATTGCCGGAATGCGGAACCGCGCCGTATATGAGATTCCGGCGGCGCTCGAAGAGATCCTGTCACGGAATGGCGTGGAGGCGGAACGCGATCCTATACACTGCGGCGTCAGGGGAGATCTATCATTTGACCTGCCAACTGCGGCGGGGACGGATCTCAAAGTTCACACCCTCCCGCGCCTGAAGATGAGCGAGGACGCCGAACAAGTTCTTCGCCGAAGGGTTGCCATTCGGCCCAAACATCCGCATGAGGCTGTTCGCCGGGATGGATGCCGCATCCTCCAACTGCCGAAAGCCGACTGTGGCGTTGATATAGTTGCGCAGGATCGCGCGGCCCGTCTTCTCGTCGCCGGAGAGCATGAGGTCGATTGCTTCACGAAGCAACGCCTTGCGGAATCGCGGTTCCCGTTGGGCGCGTTCGCGGATGGTTTCGCGAAAATCTTTGGTCAGTGGCATCGTGTTCTTTCCTGAGTCTTCCTGTTCCGGTAGTCTTCCCAATTCGCCTTTGCCTGGCGGATGTCTTCCGGCTGGCGCTTCTTCATGCCGCCGGCGAGCAGAATCACAAGCCGGTCGCCGTCCGCCCGAAGTAAATGCGGTAGCCGGGGCCAAAATCAACCTTGTATTCGAGAACGCCGTTACCGACCGTCTTGACGTTTGACAGGTTGCCTTCCGCAATGCGTTCGAGCGCCGTTGCTACTTTCGCCGCGAACTGGAGGTTCTCGCCCGCCGATATCAAGGGGCGCGAGTATTGGGACCAGTACATCGCGGCTTTCACTTTCGCGGTTCGAAGCGCACTTCAACCTCGGTTGTCACTTTGACGGGGTGGCCACCCTGGACCGGGGGCTGATAACGAAACTGAGACCACGGCACAGTCTCACAGAGTTGTGCGCCGGTTTCGAGCTCAGAGATCTTCCCTTCCGGGTTGATGACGACTTTGCAACGAACCGTTCCCCCCGCGGGCTCCCAAAGGGGTGCGTTTTGAACGGTCGGACCCTCAATCAGAAAAGCGCTTTGTTTATCCCCCGCCACAGAGATTTCGGGGATGTTCTTCTCCTCGACCGCGGCGTCTTTCTTCGGTTCCGCGGAAACCGTGCTGCTCTCCGTTGATGTAACGGGCCGTATCCGCGTAACCAGGAATACGGACCTGGCGGGATACCGTTGCACCCTGGCGCGCAAAACCGAGGCATCCGCATCGATCGCATCAAGGGGCAGGCCGGTCCAGGCCATCCTGACGACACGCTCGCAGCTTGATTGGAGCGGATAGCCGTTCTTACCCTGGTCGGGATCGCCAATCGCGTCAATGGCCTTTTGCGCGTCGACACCCTCGGCAATATACTCGCTCCCGTGGACTACCTCAACGGGTGTCCTCAAGAACAAGCGGTAGCGATGCGCGCCTTCCCAAAGGTACACAGAAGGTCCATCCGCGTTCAGAGCGGCATCGCTAGCCCCGGCCGATTCCACCAGGACTTGGGCCTTTCCCTGGATTCTGTCCAGCGCGGTCCCGGCTTTCTTGGATTCTTTGGCTGGTGGCTTGCTGGAGCAACCGCCCAATGCGGCAAGCGTAAGTACGAGAAAAGAGAAAATGCGTGCGTTGCGGTTCATCCGTCATGCCCTCGCTTTCGAGACGTTTTCGTCCGAATCTGAAGGTATCACGAGGCATGATCGCTTACAACGGATCCGTCGCCCATTCGTCCCCGCGCCTGCTACGCCGGTTTGTGCAGGCCGCTACCGGACCGCATCGTGCAGATTCATCGCACGCACGACAAGGAGCGTTCGGACGCGATGCAACCCCCTCCGGCTCCGGACCGAATCGGTTGTTGCCACATGCGGCGGAACGCCGCCTCCGTCACCATGTTGGTGATCTTAACGGCATCAAATTTCGCTTTGAATTCCAGGTTCTGATTCAACCTGGCCTCGAAGACCAGCTCCAGAGTGTGGCTCTGCAGGAGCGGCCCGCGGATGCTCTTCTGGTCGAACGCCACCTTCCACAACCCGTTATAACCGCCCACGAAGTCCAGATGCTTGGCGGCGACCACCTCCTTGGACTTCTCGTCCGCCAGGGACGCATCGAATGGCCGCATGAGCCGCTCGCCTTCATTGGCGCCGATCAGCTTTCCCGAACCGACCTTGACGCCGATGGAGACCATGATGTAATACTGGGTGCCATCCGGACTGAGCAGCAGGGAAGCCAGCTTGCCGGCGTCCCCGGGAGTGAGGTTCTTGTCGAGCATTTCCAGCCGCGCAAAGGCGCGGGCGAACTGCGCATCGGCCCAATAGACGTCCAGCGAGGCGTACTGCCCGTTAAACCAAGCCATCATGCTTCCGGTAAGCCCCACCTTCCCGGTTCGATCGGCAACGATCTTCTGGCAGTCCTCCTTCGACCAGTTCAGGAAGTCCGCGTTACCCACGTTGGCGGGCGGTAGAGTCTGCAGATAGTCCGTGAGGGACATCTTGTCTTCCGGCCGATCGATGGCGAAATCGTAAACGTCCAGTATCTCGATATTCGAGGCCGACTGGCTTCCGGTATTGCCTTCCACGAATCCAAACTCCCCGGATGGAACGTCTTCCCGTGGAAAGATGCGGTACAGGTCCTTCACCGAGGTGGGACCGATATCGACGGGCACTTCGTCCTGGTTCTGTTCCGTGCTGAACAGGATGGAAGCGTTGGCCAGGGTGCGCTGATCGAATCTCTGCCCGGTGATCTTGCACTGCAGCAACTTGAACTTGCTCACGTCGCGGCTGGGGGGAAAGAAGGCAAAGAAGGTCGGGCGTACGTCGTTGAACCGGCTGGTGGAGTGCGCACCCGGTATGTTGATGTCGATCTTCTGTCGAACGAATGGGATGCCCTTGAGCAACGACCGGAATTTGCTGATCTGCACTTTGGTTTGAACCTGGCCGAGCGGTTTCAACCCCCCGCCCGACCAGATGTACACGCCGTAGTTTTGCGGTGCGGAGGAAACCTCGGCAGGTCTCGGGGGCGCCCCTCTTCGCGCCGCTACGTTGGTCCCCGTCGCCGCAGCCGGCTTTGACTCGTTGGAAGCTGCAACGCCAGGTGTCGTCGCGGGAGCGGGAGACGCGACGGCGCCGGCAGCGGCCGGGCGCGCTGGCGGCGGAGTGGACGCCGCGGGAGTGGACGCTGCGGGAGTGGACGCCGCGGGAGGGGACGCCGCCGGGGGATTCATCATGACGGCAATCAGATTATCGCTGACTCCAGCCTGCTTAAGCGCCACCAGTGCGTCTACCGACGTATCGAATTTCGTCTTCGACTGTTTGATCTTGGAAATGATCAGGTCGTCAGACACCTTGGCTTTCACCAGACGGATTACGTCCTGATTCGTCAAGGGAGCCGGCGCAGTTCCCGCCTTGGGGGCCGGGGCCTGCGCCTTGGTTTGCTTTGGCGGTGTGGCCGGCTGTCCCGTTTGGGCGTTCAAGATCCCAGCACTGGCCAGCAGTAGGACCGACAAAGCGTACGACCTTCCGCGTATCATGCGTCCCTCCGCGAGAATTCATTCTACAGGTTTCCATTCGTGGGGAGCAAGGCCCTGAAACGTCCGATGGCCGAATGGTCCAACGCCGGATCAGCCTGAACATGGCGTCAGGGCCCGCGGAGTTTCGGCGTGATCTCAGAATCGGCCAGGCCGCACATGCTGCTCCAAGACAGCCCACCCTTCTCAAACGACACGGCGCGCACGAGTGCGTGCGCCATGAAAATCCACCAGACTGGTTGCTATGCTGGTGGTTCGTCCATGGAACGTTACGTCATCCTCACGAACCGCAAACGGGCCATCGTCGCGCTGGTGCATACGGTGGTCTTCCTGGCGGTGGCGATGTACGGCATGTTGATCGTGGTCCGGCCGCTGGCCGCGAACTCGCTTCGCTCGGCGTGGATCATGACGGCGGTGTACGCAGTGGTCATGTCGATTCTGCTGGCGCTGGCGGCGTTTTCCGGCAATGGCATCGAGCGAATCTACTTTGCGTTCTGCACCACCAGCGCGGCTTTCGGGCTGGCGCGCCAGATCGTGGGCGATCCGCGGATGTACGTGGCGGTTTACATCCGGGTGGCGATGCTGGCCTGCGCGGTCGCGGCTGGGATCGTAATTCTGCGCCGGCACGGGCGCGCGGGCTGGGTGACACTTCAGCCGGGCGGAATCACTGTCAGTGAGAGCCAGGATGGATGATCGCCGTCGTGATAGATGGTCTCGGTGGCCGGCACCAGCCTGGTCTCGCCGGCGACGGGCCCGCCGGTGTTGGGATTGCGGTCGAACCGCGGGAAGTTGCTGCTCGAGATTTCGACGCGAATACGATGGCCCTTGAGAAACACGTTGCCGGTGACACCGGCATCCACCGTGACTTGGTAGAGTTGGCCGGGGTTGGCCAATTCCGGTTTGTCGAGCGCGTTCCGATAGCGCAGCCGCAGGATGCCGTCGGTGAGGTTGCGGGCATATCCATCGGGGGCGACATCGACGAGTTTGGCGGTGAAATCGGTGTCGGTCGAGCTGGTTGACACCCATAAGATGGCTTTCACGGGGCCGGCGGCGGTGGTGTCCTGTTTGAGTGGCGCGGTGGTGTAGACGAGAACGTCGGGACGCTGCTCGATGGGACGCTGATCCATGGGGCCCCAGGGGAAAACCCGGGGATTACAGCAGACCGGTCCGCCGCGGGTGGGAACGGGGTCGCGCGGATCGTAGACGTAGCGGTCCGGAGCGGCATGCGACGGGGGCTTGCCGGCCAGCGCGCCACCGGCGGCGAGGTAGAGTTTCCGCTCGCGGGAATGAGCGGGCGGCCACACACGGTCTTCGAGCCAGCGATTGGCTCCCATCAGAAAAACCTTTACGGGCGGCGTGGACATAAGCAGCGAATCCTTGCCCATGAGCCATTGATCGAACCATTCGAATTGCAGCGCACGCACGGCGACCTGAGAATCCGGGCCGAAATCGGCATCGGCGAACCTGGTGGACATGTTGTGCGGCCAGGGGCCGATCAGGATGCGGTTGAGGCCCGAAGATTTGTGGAGCGCGGCATAGGCCTCGAGGTCGCTTTCGGCAAAATTGTCATACCAGCCGCCCACCGCAAAGACGGGCACGCGGATCTTGGAGAGCTGCTCCTTGGTGCTGATGGCGCGCCAAAAGGCGTCGAAGGTGGGATGCTCCATGACTTCGCGGTACATGGACGACGGGGCGCCGGTGGCCGCCACATCGGCGGTGCGCAGCGGCAGGTGCAACGTGAACTTGGAGAAGTCCGGCTGGTAGCCTGGCACTTTGAGATTCTCAGCCATCCACTCCAGGCGATTGCCGAGCTTGACGGCGCCGCCGGTGGAGTAGAAGCGGTCGCGGTAATCGTCGTCGCCGGAGACCACCGGAAAAATGGCTTTGAGGTGGGGATTGTCGAGAAGCGCGGCCTTCCATTGGACGATTCCGCCGTAGGAGCCTCCCATCATGCCGATGTTGCCGTTGGACCAGGAGCGGTGCGCGATCCAGTTGAGGGTGTCGTCGCCATCGGCGGGTTCCTGGTGAAGCGGCTGGAAGGAGCCTTCGGATTCGTAACGGCCGCGAACGTCCTCCACCACCACGGCATAGCCGTGCTCGACGAAGGCCTGGTAATTGGGGGTGATATCGGCGCCTTTCCCGTAAGGGGTGCGCACCAGGATGGCCGGGATGTGGGCATGGTCCGGCGGCAGAAAGATATTGGCGGAAAGGCGGACTCCGTCCCGCATCGGAATGGGAACGTGCAGTTCCTTCACGATGGGCTGCTGCGGTGCGCCGATGGCCGCTCCGCAAGCCAGCGCTAGGTACCAAACTCGCACAGCAGTTGCCAGTATTGCGTTCCGATCTCTTCCACCCGGTGGCTCGACTGAATATACCCGGCGCCCCGCTGGCCGACGGTATCCGCCACCTCTCGCATCGATGTTAGCAGAATCATGTGAGCGAGCAGCGAATCGAATTCGGACGCGCCATGGGCAATGCGCAGGCAGGCGTCTTCGGGAAAGCGCGAGCACTCCGGGCCGTCGGTGAGCAGCACGGGCTTGCCGATGCCCATGAAGCGGATGGCGATGCCGGAGGTTTCCCCGGCGGCGGGATAGCGCAAGTTGATGCAGGCGTCGACGGCGGAGGCGGCCAGCCAGAACTCGCACTCCAGGAGGTGCGGGCGGCGGAAAACGCCGCCAGCCGAGAGCAGCGGCTGGACGGCTCGTTCGAGATCGGAGGAAACGAACTGGCCGGCCACCAGCAGGGCAGTCTGCGGGTTTTCCCGGTGGAGAGCGGCGAAGGCATCGAGGACCGTCGGCAGGCGCTTGGATTCGCGCAGGTAGCCGAAGACGCCGAACAGGAAGGTCGCCGGCTCGATGCCCAGGGTCTGGCGGTAGCGGATGGCTTCGGCGCGGCCGGGCAGGCCGGGAGCGGCGAACAGGTGCGGGATTTCGACGATGCGGGCGCGCGCGGCATGCTCGCGGACCATTCCGGCGGCGGCGGGATTGTGCACCACGACGGCGCGGGAGCGTTCCGCAATGCGCTTGAGCATGGGGTAATCGAAGTAGCGGCGGTCGCTCGAAGAGGAAGCGCGCTCACGCCAGAGGCCGGCGGCCAGGGACCGGCTCCATTCCCCGTAGTTGTGGATGAATTCTTCGATGTAGGCCTGCTGGTCGAGTGTGCCCAACAAGAAATGATTCAGGACGGCATCGTGCAGCACCACCACGCCGGGGGTTTCGAGGGCGCGCGCGTAGACGGCGGCGTGGAGCGCGTTGTTGCCGAGGTGATAGAGCGCCACATCGCAGGCGGCGGGCGAAACTTCGACGGCGCCGTGGCGGCGGAGTTCCGCCAGCAGGCAGGCGGCGTAATCGGCGACGCCGGTCGGCGAGGGCGGGAGCGGCGAATAAAAGCCGACGGTCACGCTTTGATCCTTTTGTCAAACAAAGCGGTGCCGGACTGGTAGCGCCGGCGGTCTTGCCGCCGGTGCCTTGTCGCGCTTCGCCGTCGCCACTCTTCGGGACACGCGAACCGGCGGCAGAGACCGCCGGCGCTACAAATCAAATCGAGCACAGTCACGCTTTGATCCTTTTGCCGAACAAAGCGGTGCCGATGCGGACGCAGGTGGAGCCTTCTTCGATGGCGGTTTCGAGGTCGTGCGACATGCCCATCGAGAGCTGCCGCAAACCGTGCAACTCAGCAAGCTCGCGGAGGCGGCGGAAAACTTCGCGCGGAGCCTCCGGGTCTTCGGACCAGGGCGGCATGGTCATCAGGCCGGTGAGGCGCAGATTGGGGCACTGGCGGACGGCGGCGATCAACGCGGGGAGATCCGCCGGGCCGGCGCCGCTCTTGGCATCTTCGACGGAGAGTTTGACCTCGAGCATGATGTCGAGCGGGCGGCCGGCTTCGTCCAGGCGGCGGGCTATCTTGGCGGAATCGACGGTCTGGATCGCTTGGAACAGTTCGGCCGCGCGCCGGGTTTTATTGGACTGCAGGTGGCCGATGAAATGGAAACGGGCGCCGGAAAGATCGGCCACTGCGGGGGCTTTGGAATCGAACTCCTGGACGTAGTTTTCGCCGAAATCCCGCAGGCCGAGTTGGTAGGCCTCGCGAATGGTGGAGGCGGGGAAAACTTTGGTGACGGCCAGCAAGAGGATCGAGGCCGGGTCGCGGTGCGCGCGGCCGGCGCCGCGGGCTATGCGATCCCGCACGGCTGCCAATCTCTCCCCCAGGTTGTCCATCACCGTTGGCTCGCCCCAGTATAACCAGGATGGCAGGCACGAAGTTGCTGGGAGTGTAAGGAGAATACCGGGAGTGTGGGGCAGGCTTTTCAACCTGCGGACCCGCTTTCCAGCGGGTCCAGCCGGCCGGAAGGCCGGCTGCGGGCAGGATTGCCCGCCCCACATCTCTGCTCGCCTTTTCTAGCTCTCGGGGGCGGCTTCGAGTTTTGAAAACCTTGTTGAATAATGCAACGATCTTGACGCCAAAACGTCACAGCCGGGTGTTATGCTAAGGGGCATCAGAGCTTAATAGCTTTAAGGAGGTAGTTTCAATGCGTCAGGGCTTTACAGTATCGCTGTTGCTAATTTCGTTATTACTCTCCGTTTCGACACTGGCATTCGCACAATCGTCGGGCGGCGTGGCTGGCATATCCGGCGTTGTCCGGGATCCATCGGGCGCCGTCGTACCGAATGCCAAAGTGGTCATTTCGAGCGCCGGTCAAGGTACGCTTCGTACCCTGGCCACCAACGTGGACGGCATCTTCGCCGCGCCGGCGCTGACCCCCGGGCCGGGCTACATAGTGACCGTGGCGGCGACGGGTTTTGCCACCTATGAAGTAAAGGACATGGTCCTGCAGGTGGGCCAGAATATCGACCTGAAGGTGGCTTTGACCGTCGCTTCATCCAGCACTTCGGTTGAAGTGGTGTCCGCAGCGCCCTTGGTGGAAGACACCAAGTCGGACGTTTCGGGCGTGGTGAATCAGAGATCGATTCAGGACTTGCCGATTAACGGGCGCCGCGTGGATTCCTTCGTCCTGCTGACGCCCGGCGTCAGCAATGACGGATATTATGGCTTGCTGACCTTCCGCGGCGTCGCGGGACAGAATTCGTTCCTGGTGGATGGTACCGATACCACCGAGCAGTTCTACAACGAAAACGCCGGGCGCACACGCATCGCGGCGCAGATTTCGCAGGACGCGGTGCAGGAATTCGAAGTGGTGTCTTCGAATTATTCGGCCGAGTATGGGCGAGCGATGGGCGGGGTTGTAAACACCGTCACGCGCAGTGGCACGAACGGTCTTCACGGTGCGGCCTTCTGGTTCTACCGCAGCACGGAGTTTGACGGGCAGGATCCGTTCTCCGCGGTGGTGGCTTCGGAGAAGCGGAACCAGGCCGGTGCAACGTTCGGTGGCCCGATCAAGAAGGACAAGCTGTTCTTCTTCCTGAGCACCGAGGTGACGCGGCGCAACTTCCCCATGATCAGCAGTCTCAGCACCACGGCGGTCAACGGCACGACGCGGACATGGAACCTGTGCGGAGTCGCGAGCGGCAGCGGGACCAGCGCGGTGCCGGCGGCTACCACCGCGCAGTGCAACGCGATCAACACACTGCTTCCGAGGTTCTACGGGGTGATTCCCCGAACGCTGGACCAGGAGCTTTATTTCGGCAGGCTGGATTACCATCTGTCGGACCGCCATACTCTGAGCGCCAGCTTCAACTTCCTGCACGACATTTCGCCCAACGGCATCCAGACCAGCGTTTCGTCGACCAGCGGTTCGGCGCTGACCGGCAATGGCGACGACTTCGTGACGGTGCGCAATGGCAGGCTGGCCTGGACCTGGGTCCCGACTTCGAATCTCGTGAACGAGGTCCACTTTGGTTTTGCTTCGGACCGCCAGGCCGACTCATTCGACAACGCGGAGTTAGGCCAGGGCCTGGGCTACCTGCAGGTTTCGGTCAACGGCACCTCACTGGGGCCGGCAGCCTATCTGCCGCGCATCGAGCCGAGCGAAAGCCGTTTCGAATTTCAGGACAACGCTTCCTGGACAAAGGGTACTCACACCATCAAATTCGGCACGGACATCGCCACCACTGAGGATTATGTCTATTACATTTCGGGCTATTTCGGCTCGTACTCCTATCAGACGGTCAACGCCTTCGCGCTGGATTATTCCAACCCGTCGGGCGTGAAGTACTGGCAGAGCTATTCCCAGACCTTTGGCAATCCGGTGCTCGATACCAGAATCAACGACTACGGGTTCTACCTGGAAGACCAGTGGCGCGCCACATCCAGGCTGAGCCTGAACTACGGTTTGCGTTACGAATACGCGAAACTGCCGCAGCCCAAAGTTTGCAACCAGGACTATCCCCAAACTTGCCACCTGTATTCGTCGCCGAAGAACTTCGCTCCCCGCCTGGGACTTTCTTACCGTTTGAATGACAAGACGGTTATACAGGCCGGCTACGGGATGTTCCACGCGCGCTTCCAGAGCGGGACCATCGACGACCTGTTCACCACCGGGAACGGGCTTTACCAGACGAGTGTCAGCCTGACGGGGTTTCCGGGCTCGAACGCGTCGCAATACGCCGCCGGACCGGTTTTCCCCAACGCTCTGGGCGCTGCTCCGTCGTCGGCAACGGCGGCCTCGGGCGTCAACCTGCAGTACTACGCTCCGAACATCAAGACGCCGTACTCGGAACAGGGTAACATCTCAATCCAGCGCCAAATCGCCAAGGACGTGGGGGTGACGGTTTCCTACCTCTGGAGCCGGGGATTGCAAATGATTGGCGTCCGCGATATGAATTTCCCGACGAACACCACGAACTTTACTTACACCATCAACAACGCCAGCGGGACTCAGGTGGGCACTTACACCACTCCGGTCTTTATCGGCCTCCGCCCGGATACCCGCTACGGCGCGGTCGATCGCGACGAGAACGGCGTCAACAGCTACTACAACGGCTTGGCCGTGCAGGTGAACAAGCGGTTCGCGCATGGGTTGCAAGCGCTGGTTTCCTACACGTGGTCGCATGAAATCGACGACGGCCAAAGCTACAGCGAGAGCACCAACAACCTGTTCCAGAACGGCAACACGTACTGGCTCAATAATGGGAACTACAAAGCGGACAAGGGCAGCGGCACCGAGGACCAGCGGCATCGCGCGGTGATTTCGTGGGTCTGGGAGCCGACGTTTACCCATCGCTCGGGGGCTTTCTTTAGGTACGTGGTGAACAACTGGCAGCTTTCGTCCATCACCACCATGGCGAGTGGCCAACCCTACGGCAATGAAAGCGTACAGATCACGGGCACGCCCGTTACCGGCATGTTCAAGACCAGTACGATCAATGGCTCGGGGCTCAGCACCCGCGTACCTTTCCTTCCGTACAACTACTATTACCTGCCGCCGCATTACAATTCGGACGCTCGCATCAGCAAGATCATTCCGTTGGGAGCGGAAGGCTCGCCGCGCAAGCTGTACCTCAACTTTGAGATGTTCAACATCTCGGGTTCGTGGTCGGCTACTTCGTATAAGAGCGCCGTGGGCTACACCGAAACCGGCGGCGTCCTGACCGCCTCGCCGCAGAATCTTTATGTTCCGAGCGCCGACGGCGGCTTCCCGGATGGAACGCAGGCCAAGCGCATGCAGATCAGCGGCCGCATCGTGTTCTAAACCATTCGACAGCAAGACTCTAACGGGGGCGGGCGAGCAATCGCTTGCCCCCTTTTCTTGGCAGGGCCCGACGGGCCTTGTACGCGTTTACACCCATAAAGGACTCCGAAATTCACAAAAAGTTCATTTCGGACGCCGCTGAATGCTGTTATTCTATGCCTACTGGACTTGACTAGAGGCAGGCGCGTGTCTTTGAAAACTTTGGAGCTCGGCCTCTCGCGGGCGGAGCTGAATCATAACGCCTGTGAAGAAGCGGTATTGCAACGCAAACAGGCGAAGAACTGAATCTCTTCCGGGTACCGGAAGGTTTCCGGCGGATTCATTTTTAGGAGTAACAGGGGGAAATTGAATGAAGAAACTAGCCGTAATATCAACTTTGTTGTTCGTGTGCGCCGCAGGCGCGTTTGCGCAAGTTGCCGCCGGGTTGGGCGCCATTTCGGGGACCGTCCTCGATGCGTCGGGCGCCCCCGTCGCGGGTGCAAAAGTCACGGTCGCGAATCCCTCGCTGGGCGTCACCCGCGAGTTGACTACGACGGACGGCGGCATCTTTGTTGCGCCGGCGCTGGTTCCCAATCCAGGATACAAGGTGTCCGTCAGCAAACAAGGCTTCTCGCCGTATGGCACGGCCGAATTCGCAGTTCAAGTGGGTGGGACCGTGGACTTAAAGATAACGCTCGCCGTGGGCGCTATCACGCAGACGGTGGAGGTAGTCGGCGCGGCGCCGGTGGTGGACGACGTCAAGACCGAAGTGTCTCAAGTGGTGGGCAACCAGATGATTACCGACCTGCCCATCAACGGCCGCCGGGTGGATGGCTTTGTCCTGCTCACGCCCGCCGTCACCAAGGACGCCGATTTCGGGTTGCTCACGTTCCGCGGCTTCGCCGGCGGAAACAGCTTCATGATCGACGGCGTCGACACCACCAACCAGTATTACAACGAGAACGCTGGCCGCACGCGTGTCGGCGCGCAGTTCTCGCAAGACGCGGTGCAGGAATTCCAGGTGCTTTCCTCGTCCTACTCCGCGGAGTTCGGCCGCGCCTCCGGCGGCGTCATCAACACCATTTCCAAGAGCGGAACCAATGGGTTCCACGGAACCGCTTTCGAGTTCTTCCGCAACCGCACGCTGGAGGCCCGGGATCCAACCGGTACCGGAAGCGCCGCCGTCAATCCTCCCGAAGTGCGTCATATCTTTGGGGGCACCGTCGGCGGGCCCATTGTGAAGGACAAGCTGTTTTTCTTCTTCGATACGGAAATCCAGCGGCGCCGGTTTCCCATCATCGACAGCGTGATCAACGCTTCGGTGAACCAGGCCACGCAAACCTGGATTGGGTGCGGGGCGCCGGCGACGACCGCCCAGTGCGCGGCCATCAACTCCCTGCTGCCGCGGTTGTTCGGCACCGAGCCCCGCGCTGGCAACCAGGAGCTGCTTCTGCTGAAGTTGGACTATCGTCCCACCGCTCGCCATTCCTTGACCGTGGACATGAACTACCTGAACTGGTTGTCCATGAACGGCATCCAGACCAGTACAACGAGCACGACCGGCCAGGGGGTCGGGGCCAACGGGAACGATTCCGTGCGCGATCGCATCGGAAAGGCCTCCTGGACTTTCGTACCGACCAGCTCCATGGTCAACGAGTTCCATTTTGGTTGGTTCAAAGACCGCCAGGCCGACGATTTTAACCCCGCAGACCAGGCCGGCTATCCCATCGGCAATCTCAGCCTCACGGTCGCCTCGTTAAGCACTCTCGGCGCCTACAATATTCTGCCGCGCGTCCTTCCCAGCGAGAATCGCTATCAATTCGTCGATGGCTACTCCTGGGTCGCCGGCCGGCACTCCTTCAAGTTTGGCGCCGATATCGCCAGGACCGAGGACTTTATCAACTCCTTGAGCAACCGCTTCGGCACCTACAGCTATTCCAACGTGACCACTTTCGCGGAGGACTTCACCAGCCCGGCGGCTGGGGCCAGCCACTACTCCAGCTATTCCCAACTCTTCGGCAACCCCATTGTGGACATGGTGATCGGCGATCTGGCTTTCTATGCCCAGGACACCTGGAAGATCAGCAACAGCCTCACCGCCAACTACGGGTTGCGCTACGAACGCGCTTTGCTTCCGCAGCCGACCATCGTTAATCCCTACTATCCGCAGACCGGCAAGATTCCCGAGACTACCAAGGACTTTGCGCCTCGCATCGGTCTGGCGTACTCGCTGAATAGTAAGACCGTGCTGCGCGGCGGGTACGGGCTGTATTACGCGCGGTATACCTCCTCCCAGAACTCCAACTTCTTCACGACCAACGACGTGTACACGCAGAGCCTGAGCTTCAGCAGCGCCACCGCCGCCGGCGCGCCGATTTTCCCAAACACCCTGCCGAGCGCGGCCGGAACGTTGGCGGCCAACCGCACGATCATTTTTGCCGCACCCGACTTCCGGAATCCCTACACCCAACAGTGGGACATCGGCATCGAACGGGCGCTTTCCAGCAAGACCTCTTTGACCGCTTCCTACATCAACAATCGGGGGAAGCGGCTCGTCACCGCCCGCGACCTCAACATCGGTCCGCTCAGTTCGCAGGTCTACAACTTCACCATCGAGAACTCGAGCTACCAGCCGACCGGACAGGTCTACAGCACCCCGGTCTACCTTCTTAGCAACCGCATCGATTCGCGCTACGGCCACATCAACCAGATCGAGAACGGCGCCAAGCAGTGGTACGACGCGCTGGCAGTGCAACTGAACCAGCGCTTCACTGGAACCTTCTCCGGATCCATCTCTTACACCTGGTCCCACGAACTGGACGAGAACCAGAATCAAGGCTCCAGCGCGTACGCCATCAGCTCACCGGCGGGGCTCTACAACGGGGCGTACAGCAACGACAAAGGCAGCGGAGAACTGGACCAGCGGCAACGCTTCGTGGGGACGTTTACCGCAAGGCCCACGTTCGTGCACGGCGGCAGCAAGGTCGCCAAGTTCCTGATCAATGGCTGGGAGTTGGACGGCTTCCTGACCCTGGCCAGCAGCCGGCCCATCTACGAAACGGTCACCTGGTCCTCCACCACCAACGTGTCCAACCTGTTGGCTTTCACCGGCAGCCTCGACGGACTGGGCGGCGACAACCGCGTGCCCTGGCTACCCAACAACCCGTTGAAGATCGCTCCCATCACCCGCTTCGACACGCGTCTCGCCAAGTCGTGGCGGATCCGCGAACGAATGTCCTTTGAACTCCTCTTCGAGGTCTTCAACCTGACCAACACGGTCAGCACGACCAGCGTCAGCAACCCTGGCTTTACGGCGGCGAACCTGGGGACGGCGACAGCGCCGAATTTCGTGATCACCCCGTGCGCTTCCTCCACCGCAACCACTTGCGCCCCGGAGACGCCGGGACTCCGCACCGCTACCGCCGGCTTCCCCGACGGCACCAACGCCCGGCGGGCCGACGCTGGCGTGCGTTTCGTGTTCTAAGCGCAAACCGGGCGAGGCACACGACGAACTCTATCGTCTGCCTCGCCTTTTTTTATTGGGCGCCAGGGAGTATGTGCATTGTAGCGCCGGCGGTCTTTGCCGCCGGTTTTCTGCCCAGGCGATTCCAAGACACCGGCGGCAAGACCGCCGGCGCCACCAGTTGGCCTCAGTCCGTCTGCCTGGCGGACTCCGGCACATAAAAGCGCTTGCCGCAGGCGCGGCAGTGGCGGGGAACGCGGTGCCACCTCTTCATGATGGCGTCCAGGATACCGCGGGGCAGGGACGGCGCAATGTCCTGTTTGAAGCAGCGCGGACAGCGCAGTTCCCCGGGTTTGATGTCCATCTTCGAGCTGACTTCCAACCCGGCAGTTTATCAGACGCAGCAGGCGCGCGTCGATGGTTCAGTACACCGTTTCATCAAGACAATCTCGGATTCCGCGAAGACCGCTCCCTCACGGGGTGCCCTCTGGACCCGGCTCCGATCGGAGCCGCGCGCGTAAGCAAGCGGCAGCGTGAAGGGTGCTAGCCTGTTGTTCGTGCGCAGCTTCTTCATCTTTCTCTCGCGGCGCAAGCTCTTACGAAGATGGATGGAAACCTCTTCTCTGGCCCAGCGCTTGGCCGCCCGTTTTGTGGCGGGCCACGACCTGGACCAGGCGCTTGCCGTGTGCCGCGAATTGAACTCGGCCGGTATTACGGTCACCCTCGATCACCTCGGCGAAAGCGTGACGTCGCTCGAGGAGGCCGCCGCGGCCCGCGATGTCTATCTCCGAACCTTGAACGCCATCCACGATTCGGGAATTCAGGGCAACGTGTCGCTGAAGTTGACCCAGTTCGGCCTGGACCTTTCCGCGGAGGCTTGCCGTGCCAATGTCGGGCAACTGGTGGAACAGGCAGCGCGCCTGGAAGGCTTCGTGCGCGTCGATATGGAGAACAGCCCGTATGTGGACCGCACGCTCGACCTGGTATGCGATCTCGACCGGCGTTACGGGCACGTGGGGGTGGTAATCCAGGCGTATCTCCACCGCAGCGCGAAGGATATCGAGATGCTCTGCCAGCAGGGGATCACCGTGCGGCTATGCAAGGGCGCTTACCTGGAGCACGCCGATGTGGCCTTCCCGCGGAAGCCGCAGGTGGACGCCAACTACATCTCGCTGATGAAGGCACTGCTCGATCGCGGCGCATATCCGGCGCTCGCCACGCACGATCCGAAGATGATCGAAGCCACTAAGGCGTACGCGGCGGAGCGCAATATCCCGCGCGCCGCCTTTGAGTTTCAGATGTTGTACGGCATCCGCCGGGACCTGCAGCAACAACTGGTGCGGGATGGCTACCGGATACGGGTCTACGTGCCGTTCGGCGGGGCCTGGTATCCGTACTACATGCGGCGGCTGGCGGAGCGGCCGGCCAACGTGTTCTTTATTCTGCGTAACCTGTTTAGATCGTAACCTCGGGCAGCGCGGGGCATGCTACCGTAGAAACGAAGGACACGGATTGCCCGTCTAAGGGATTATGCGCTACTGGGCTTATCTCGCCGGCAAACTGGTGGTGGCGGCGCCGCCGCTCTACGGATTGCTGCGGTGGCTAGGAAGACTCTTCCCCCTGAGCAAGGACGCGTATGCGCCCCTGGGCCAAGGTATGCAGTTTCTGTTGTGCGACCTGGCATTGCTGGTCTGGTTTCTGCTGTGCGCCGGCACGCTCTACGCGATCGTCTGGGACCAGCGGCGCCGGTGCCGGGTGTGCCTCACGCGGCTGCGCATGCCGGTCGAGACCGGCTCGTGGGGCTACATGCTGCAACTGGGGCGGCCGCGCATCGAATCCATCTGTCCCTACGGCCACGGGACTCTGAAGGAAGAAGAACTGCAGATCTCGGGCCTGACCAACGCCGAGTGGACACCGCATTCCGACGATATCTGGGATGAACTGTGCGCCCCCGGCAAGGATGCCGGCCAGGACACGTGAACCGTCTCCCCCGCTGGCGGATCGCAGCCGGTTGCCTGGTCCTGGCCCTACTACTGCTCGCGGCGGTCCTCTTCACGCCGCTCTATCTGCGCAACCTGGCGCTGCAGAATTTCGTGGCCGGGATTACACACGACGTGAAGAATCAGGAAAGACCGGACGGTGTCCTGCGCACCTGGGTTTTGGAAAAAGCTGAGCAGCTTGAACTTCCGGTAACAGAAGACAACGTGCACATCATGCGTGCGCCGGAGGGCATGCGGATCGATGTGCGTTATTCCGTTCGGGTCAATCTGCCCTTGTATACAGTGGACCTGCACTTCTATCCGGGCGCGGGCAGCCGATAGGCCGCGCACGAGGATTCTCGCCGAGCCCGAAGAGCCGCCTGCAAGGCGGCTGCGGGCAAGATTGCCTGGCAAGATTGCCCGCCCCGCAGCGGTGGCCAGCAGAGTGTTTTGTAAAACAGACTTCATGCGAAAATCAAGACTGGTGGTGAAATCCGCGCAAAAACGGGGGATGAGCCTTCGCATCCCGACCGATTCCGCCCTGGCACGCTTCTTTCTGTCGTCCGTCGGGCGCATCGCGATCATGGGCGGGGCCCTGCTGGTGATCGTGATACTGGGCGTCTTCACGTTTTTCTACGCCCGGTACTCGCGAGTCATCGACCAGAAGTTGAACGCCGGGCCGTTTGCGAACAACGCCAAGATTTTCGCCGCGCCGGAAACGGTGGGAGTGGGGGACGCCATTTCACCGAACGACATTGCGGCCCAGCTCCGGCGCAGCGGGTACAACGAAGCGCGCGGGAACACCATCGGCTATTACCAGGTCCGCCCCAACCAGATCGAAATCTTCCCGGGTACGGAGTCCTACTTCGACCAGGAGGCCGCGGTGCTGAAGTTCGCGGGCGGCCGGATTCTACAAATCGTCTCGCTGCAGGACAACACCCCGCGCAATCAGTACCAACTGGAGCCGCAGCTCATCACCAATCTCTCCGGCACCGCGCGCGAGAAGCGCCGGCTGGTGAAGTTTGCCGATATCCCGCCGGTGCTGGTGCAGGCGGTGACCTCGGCCGAAGACAAGCATTTCTTCCAGCACGCGGGCTTCGACCCGGTGCGCATCATCAAGGCGGCGTACGTCGATATCCGCCAGGGCCGCAAAGAGCAGGGCGCTTCCACTCTGAGCCAGCAACTGGCGCGCATGTTCTTTCTGGACCAGGACAAGCGCTGGACGCGCAAGCTGGCGGAGATGATCATCACCCTGCAATTGGAACAGAAGCTCACCAAGAATGAGATTTTCGAGGATTACGCCAACCAGATCTACCTAGGGATGCGCGGCACGTTCCGCATTCACGGGTTCGGCGAGGCGGCCGAAGCCTACCTGGGCAAGGACTTGAGCCAGATCAATCTGCCGGAAGCGGCCGAGCTGGGCGGGCTGATCCAGCGGCCGGCATACTTCGATCCGTTCCACCATCCGGACCGCATGAAGGAACGGCGCAACGTGGTTTTGGGATTGATGCGGTCGAACGGCTTCATCACCGAGCGGGACTACGCCCTGGCGATCGGTGCGCCGCTGACGGTGGCGCGGGGCGCGTCGCAATCCGCCGAAGCGCCGTACTTTGTGGATGAAGTGAACGACGAGCTGCAGGCTAAGTTCCAGGACACGGATTTCCAGTCGAACGCCTTCCGCGTGTATACCACGCTCGACCTGCGGCTGCAGCGCGTGGCGGCCGATGCCATTGCGGCCGGCATGAAGCTGGTGGACGACCAGATCAAGAGGCAACGGCGTTTCCGGGGACAGACGGCGCCGGAACCGCAGGTGGCGCTGGTGGCCCTGGACCCGCACACCGGCGCGGTGAAGGCCATCGCCGGGGGCCGCAACTACGGTTTGAGCCAGCTCAACCACGTTCTGGCCAAGCGGCAGCCGGGCTCGATCTTCAAGCCGTTCGTGTATGCGGCAGCCATGGATACGGGAGTGGATGGCTCGCCGCGCGTGTTGACGCCTTCCACCATCGTCGACGATCAGCGCACCACGTTCTGGTTCGACGGCAACCCGTACTCGCCCCACAATTTCAAGGACGAGTACTACGGCAACGTGCCGTTGCGGTTTGCGCTGGCGCATTCCCTGAATTCCGCCACGGTGAAAGTGGCGGAGATGGTGGGCTATGACGCGGTCGTGGAGATGGCGAATCGCGCGGGCATGAATTACAAAATCCAGCCGACGCCGGCTGTAGCGCTGGGAGCGTACGAAATCACGCCGCTGGAAGCGGCGGGCGCATACACTATGTTCTCCAACGAGGGCCGGTACGTGAAGCCGGACTTCCTCACGCTGGTGCGGGAAGGTGTCGCGGCGCCGAACCAGAGCAGCAAGGTGCTCTACCAGCACAAAGACGAACCAAAACAGGTGCTGGACCCGCGCGTGGCGTACCTGATGACCAATCTGATGGAAGAGGTGCTGCGGAGCGGCACGGCGGCGGGCGCCCGCGAGCACTACGGTTTCAACGTGCCGGCGGCGGGAAAGACGGGAACGTCGCGCGACGGCTGGTTTGCGGGCTACACCTCCGAGCTGCTGTGCGTGGTGTGGGTGGGCTTCGACGACAATCAGGATTTGGATTTGGAAGGGGCCCATTCGGCGGCGCCCATCTGGATGCAGTTCATGAAGACCGCGCTGCAGTATCGCGAGTACCGCGACACCAAGCCGTTCGAAGCGCCGGACGGGATCGTGACGATCGATGTCGACCCGAAATCCGGGATGCCGGCGACGGCGGCGTGCCCGGAGCGCAGGCCCGAAGTTTACATCGCCGGGACGCAGCCGGTGGGGGCTTGCCCGCTGCACGGCGGACGGTTCGGCATCACCACGTCGGCGGGCTGGGATACGCCGCCGCCGGCTGCCCCGGGACGGCCCGCCGCGGGACGGCCAGCCGCGGGAACCCCGGAGACACTGCCGCAAATCACCGGTTCGGGCGACGATGGCCAGACGGCTGCCGGAGCGGTAGCCCGGCGTGCCGCGCGCCAAGCCCCGCCGGAGACGCCGCAACGCCCCAAGGCCGCGCCGCCGCAGCCGGCGCAACCATCCCCCAAGGACGCCAGGAAGGCGGAGGGAAAGCCTGGCTTTCTCCGCCGATTGCTGAATGTGTTTAAATAAGGCGAAGGGGGCTATTATGATTTCCCGTCCTCTCGCTGTCGTTGTTGCGGCAGTTGTCACCGGCGGCTGGTTGTTCGCGCAGGCCGGCAACTCCATGGTGGATGCGGGAAAGACGCCCGCGTCCTCCGTGCCGCAAACCGCGGCGCCCGACAAACCCGTGATTACACCTGAGCTGCGCGGCGATATCTTCATGGCGAAGAAGCAATACCGCGAAGCTATCGAGGCCTTTCACCAAGGTTCACCCAATGACCCGGTGCTGTCTAACAAATCGGGGATTGCGTATCACCAGTTACTGCAACTCGATAACGCCCTGAAGAGTTACCAGCGGGCGGTCCGTTTGAAGAAAGATTACGTGGAGGCGATCAACAATATCGGCACCGTGTATTACGCTCGCAAGAGCTTCCGCCGGTCTATCTCGTATTACAAGCGGGCCATTAAGATCGCCCCCCAACAGCCCCGGACGGCGTCGATTTACAGCAACCTTGGGACGGCTTATTTCGCCCGCAAGCAATACAAAGACGCGACCGACGCGTTTGAGACGGCGCTGAGCCTGGACCCGGATGTGTTTGAGCATCGGAGCAATTTCGGCATCCTGCTGGAAGAGCGCAATGTCGAAGAGCGCGCCAAGTATCATTACTATGTGGCCAAGATGTACGCCAAGAACGGCCGCACTGAGCTGGCGCTGCAGTATCTGCGGAAGGCGCTCGAAGAGGGGTTCAAGGATAAGAAGCAGATCGAGAAAGACCCCGAATTTGCTTCCATGCGGGACCTGAAAGAGTTCAAGGACCTGATGGCGTTGGAGCCGCGTGTCTTATAGGGCCCTGCGGGTAGCGCTGGGAGCGGCGCTTTTGGCGGCGTGCTCGGGGCAGCCGGCCCGGCCGGCGGTGGAGCGCATCGCCATTCTTCGATTTGAAAACCTGGGAGATGACCCGTCCGTCGACTGGATGGGCCGGGCGTTTCCGGAAATCATCGCCGGTGAGCTGGCGGGCACGGCGGACCTCTACGCCATCCCCTCCGCGCGCTTGCACAGCCTGGATGGCGTATTGGGCCCGCGGCCGGTCGAGGCGCCGGGGATCTCGGGCGAACGCAGCCTGGCACTGGCGTCCGGCGCCAATCGCATCGGGTATGGGGAATACCGCGTGCGCAACGGCAAGCTGGAAGCCAGGCTGACGATCGAAGATCCGGCCATCCATAAGGCGCTGAGCAGCATCGCCGTCTCCGGCGCGGCGGGCGATATCATAGCCGTCGCCTCTTCGCTCGCGCAGCACATTTCCGGCAGAATCGCACCATACGGCACGCGCAATCCGCAGGTGGTGAAGGCGTATGCCAACGTGATCGAATCGGCCGATCCCGCGGCGGCGGATACGTTACAGCAGGCGATTTCGACCGATCCCGATTTCGGACCCCTCTACCGCGAACTGGCGCAGATCAAGCTGCGGCAGCAGGACCGGCCCGGCGCGCTGGCCGTGCTGGACCAGGCCCTGGCGCGGGGAGGCTCGATGGCCGCCGTGGAACGGGCGCGCGCGGAATGCGATGCCGCGACACTGCGGGGCGATCGAGCGGCGCGCGAGCGGGCGTTGATCGCCCTGACTCACGCCGATCCCGCGGACCCCGTGGGGTGGCGCGACCTCGGCTTATCGTACATGAGTCGCCACCAGTACGCTCAGGCGGCGGCGTCGCTGCGGAATGCGTTGCGCATCGAGCCCGATGATGCGGAATCGCTGAACCAGCTCGGATACGCCGCGGTGTACGCCGGCAATCTGGAGGAAGCGCTCCAGGTCTTGCGCCACTACCAACAATTGCAGCCGGAGAGCGCCAACCCGCTCGATTCGCAGGGCGACGTCAACCTGGTGGTCGGCCGGTTGCGGGAAGCGGAAGGTTTTTACCTGGCAGCCGCCAAAAAGAACCCGGATTTTTATGGGGGCGTGGATTTCCTGAAGGCCGCCATGGCGCGGCTGATGAGCGGCGATACCGCCGGCGCCGATGACGCCGCACGGCAGTATTTCGCCGCCCGCACCGCGGCCCATGACCCGCTGGTGGAGTTCCGGCAGGTCGAGTGGCAGTGGATCAGCGGCCGACGCAAAGCCGCCTACCCGCAAATGGAGAAGCTTGCCGCCAACCCGCAGCGGGAAGTGGCGGCGCAGGCCACCGCGGTAATGGCCCTGTGGGGCCTTATGCTGGGGAATCGCGAGGCAGCCGCCGCGCTGGCGGAGAAATCTGTGGCCATGGCGACGCCGGCTTCGGCGGAGACGGCATCTGTGGCCCGTTTCCTGGCGCACCCGGCGGCCTCGCCGGCGGAATGGGCGGCGCGCGCCGGGCGGCTGGCGCCCAACCCGGCACAGGCAACCATCCGCAACACCGTTCTGGCGTACGCTCTGTTACTGGCCAAACAGTATCAGGCGGCTGCGCCGGTTCTCGAACAGTTGTACGGCGAAGGCCGGTCAGCCGGAGAAGGCGTCCCAGTCCTGCTGGCCTGGGCGTACCTCGAAACCGGGCGAGCGGCCGAAGCTGCGGCGCTGCTGCGCTTCAACCCGATTCCCCCGGCCGCCGGCCTGGAGCCGTTTATGTCTTTCTATTTCCCCCGGTTCTTTTACCTCCGTGGCGCAGCCGCGGAACGGCTGGGCAAATCCGCGGAAGCGCGCGACAATTACGCTCTCTTTCAAAAGCTCTCCGGCCCCGATCGGCTCCCGTGAAGCCGTGAAAAAATCGGTTGGCAGGCGAAAGCGCCTGCCCCACCCTTGCGCACCAAGGTGGGACGCTTTCGTCTGTTGCAGTGGGCCTGCGGCCCGCGAAATTTCATGAAAAAGTGTGGAGCGGGCCTCCGGCCCGCAACGTCGGCTTTCCAGCCGACGTAACGCCGACAAGAATGTCGGCGTTGCAGGCTAGAAAGCCTGCTCCACGGTTTTTCGCCCCTGTCAACCCTGCGCCTTAAATGGCTTCCGCCGAGTGGATCCCCTCGGACTGCAGCACCACCGCCATCTTCTTCAGCGCCGTCTTGTGGATCTGCGAAATGCGGCTTTCGTTGACGCCCAGCAGGTCGCCGATCTCCTTCATAGTCATTTCGTTTGTGTAGTAAAGGAATACGACTTTCTGGTAGCGCTCCGGCAAAGTGCCGATGGCTCGCGCCAGGGTCGACTGCAACTGGCGGTGTTCGCACATGCGGTCGGGCTGGAATTCCGGCGTGGCGGGGAACTCCATGACGCGGTCGCGGTCCTGTTCGGGATGCACCGTGGAGGAAACCAGACCCACGTTGCGGAGTTCCACCAGCATACGGCGCCAGCGGTCCACGGTCACGCCGAGCTCCTTGGCGACCTCGGATTCCGTCGGGTTGCGTCCCAGCCGGACCGAGAGGTCGTGCGTGACGGCATCCACCTGCTTCTGACGCTTGCGGAGATCGCGCGATGCCCAATCGAGCTGCCGTAGGCTGTCGAGGATGGCGCCCTTGATGCGGTGCTTGGCGTAGCTGTGGAACACCACGTTCTTGGTGGCGTCAAACTTGGCTACCGCGTCGAACAGGCCCAGGACGCCGGCGTGGATGAGGTCGTCCAAATCCACGTGCACGGGAAGGTTCTCATGCACTCGAATCGCGATGGCCTTGACCAGGGGAAGGTGCTCGATGACGATCTGATCGCGCTCTTCCAGGGAAATCTTGGCTTTCCGGCGTAGAGACACACTTGGCACCCGCATGGTTTCCGTCCTTTTTTTGGATTTCTGTTCGGACTCGGCTCAACCGGCCGAACAACCTTAGGGGTGCAACCTTAGTGCCAAGTATTAATGAGGTATAAAGGTCCTGTTATCAATAGTGATTGAAACCCGCAAGCGCTCCACAATGGAACGTGTTCCGGAATGGAACGCGCGGCTGGTTCAAACAGGAAAGGGGGGCGGACGCCCTCGTCCGCGCGCGACCCCCTGGTCGCGCTCTTGCGGTCATTGCCGATTCCTCCGCTCTACCAGCCGGCCTTGTAAGCGATATACGTCTTGACGGCCAGTCCCGCGAGGAAGATCCAGACGGCGGTGCGGATCAAGCCGTCCAGGGTGAAGGCGGCCAGTATGGCCAGAACGGCGTAGGTGCCCATGGCCTTGAAGAAGCGTGGCTTCATCGGGTTATTCGAACTCCCACGGACGGAAACGGTGCTGGTGTTCGGCCATGTCGATGCGCTTGCCGCGGAACCGTACGCCTTCCATTTCAAGCCGCGTGCGCTGTTCGAGGCCGGCTTCGTACTTGAGTTTGATTTCGCCGCCGGCGCCCACCACGCGCTGCCAGGGCAGGGAATTGCCCGCTCCGCGCAACAACTGGGCCACCTGCCGGTGATACAGCGGGTAGCCGGCGGCGGCCGCTACCTGCGAATACGTGGCGACCTTGCCTTTGGGAATCTGGCGGATGGTTCTGCGGATGGCGGCGTCGCGCTGGGCGCTCTTGGGCGCGCGCATCAGGCGGCGCGCCGCTTCGCGCGCCGTGAGCCGGCGCGGTTTACGGGCAGGGGCCGGCATGCAAGAGTTCCTTGTCGAGTTTGAGCAGATAACAGCCGGCGGTTTTGATGCCTTGGAGCGAGAGGCCATTCCAGAACAGGTCGGCGGGCACCCAATCCCGCGGAAGCGTGACGCGCATTTCGGTCGCCGCGCGGCTGATGATTTCGATCTGGCGGTATTCGGGCAGGTAGCGTGCCTGCACCCGCGCGGTCACCACCGGATCGCGGCGCGGCACCACCACGCGGGTTTCGACGCGGATGCGCTCTTTGCCGCGTTCCACCATCACCACGGCGGGCTTCGATTCCGTGACTCGCGCGAGCATCTCCAGGTACTGGTGCGGGTTGTCGATGGGCTTGCCGTCCAGCGCCACGATCCGGTCGCCGATGCGCAGCGGTCCAGCGTACTTTTGGGGCAGGAAGACGACCGGCACGCCGGGGCCGGGGTCCGCCACATGGTAGCCGAAGCCCCCCAGATCGAGCGCGGCCGCGGATTCGCCGGCCACCACCGAAAGCGGCAGCACGTCGTTGCGCTCGCCGGCGTCGAACTTGGTCATCTGAATCCAATAGCAACTGGCGAAGGCGGGTGAGTTGGTCTCGCAGTCGATGTTCAGCGGGAATTCGTCGCGCGTGTGAGTGGAGAGCCACTGCAGGATGGCGCCGTTGGTGAGACCGTTGGCGGAACGCCATTCCAGGTTGAGCCCGGCGGTTTTCAGCTTCTGGGCGAGAGCTTCGTCGTCGGGGCCGCTGGAGGCCCAGAGGACCGGCGCATTGGTGAAGTTGGCGGAGAAGACCCGGTTGGTTTCGAGTGCGGCTTTGGGTGAACCGCCCAGCGCCACTCCCGCGGCCCAGCGGTCTGGAATCCTGGCAATGGTGTAGAAGACGGCGGCGGCGGATTCATTGCGGCCGGCCAGATAAACGCGCGCGGGGTCGACGGAGCCGTTCTTCAAGGCATCGGCGACGGCGGCGGCCAGCGCTTGCGCCCGCGCATCGATATTCGCGTCGGGCGTACTGGCCGCCGTGACCACCTGCCAGCCCACGCTTTTCGTCCAAGTCTGCCATTGCGCGGCGTCGGCGGCGTCGATCAACGCGATGGCCGGCGTCTTGGTCTGAGCCGGTACGGTCTGGGCCGCCGCGAGCGCGCAGGCCAGCAGGCTAATGCCGCATACGAGCGCGGATCTTCTTGACCAGTTTTTCGATATCATCCGTTTTCTTGATTGTGCCCATGGAAAGAACGAAGGTATCGTTCTTTTCGAGATCGGCCTTGAGATCCTGCGACAGTTCCACCAGGCGGGCCGCATCCTTGAGATTCTCCTCGTGCTCCGACTTGAGGATTTCGTCGCGTTGCGATTTGCCATTGGGCAGCTTGACATCATGATCCTGGGTATCCGGGTCGGCACCCGGCGGCCGCGGCCCCGCGGCCTGCGGCAGCCCGAAGGCGACGGCGACTCCCAACCACAAGAAAAGCGCGTGGCGCCGTAAAACATGCTTCATGGAAAGACCTGCTGATATGATAGCCAAAAGAGCGGGCGGGGTTGCGCGCGCTTTTCGCGCCGGTCGCGGTTAGGACGCCGGCTGCGGCTGCCTTGCGCGTCGTGCCAGATAGTGTTGATCGAGGGCCTGCCGGACCAGCGTCTTGTCAGACCACCACGTGCAGGCCGAGATGCTCGGCGAACGGATCGAAATCCCTGTCGTTGTGCAGCAAGTCATACCCGCTCTCGATGCAGCGGGTAGCAATCACTGTATCGATGGTCTGGCGAACGGTCACGCCGAGCGAGCGCAGCGCCCGGAAGTTTTTCGCCGCTTGAATCGCGATTTCCCGTCCGCCCAACTCTACCACCGTCAGCGAAGTCAGCATTTTCCTGGCTTGGTTGAAGTCCCGCTCGTCGTCGAAGCCCTGCAGGACTTCGGTCAGGATCAAGTCGCCAATGGCCAAAGGCTCGTTGCCAAGCAGCCTGTCGAGCGCTTCGGTCTGAGGCGTGATGGTTCCCTTGAAGTAGTCGATCCACACGCTGGAATCGACCAGAATCAATGGTCGCTCCTCATCGCGTTCAGATCGCCCTGCCAGTCCACTTTGCCGCGGAGCCGCCGGATTTTCGCCTGTCTGCTCAGGCGCAGCAAGGTCCGCAGACCGGATTCAACGGCCGCGCGCTTGGTCTTCATGCCGGTTGCGCGAAGCGCGTCCCGCATCAGTTTGTCGTCAATCACGATGTTCGTCCGCATGGATGTGTACTCTACAACTAAATTATACACATTCCAGTGGGACGGACGATCGGTCTGTGTCGTCTGTTAATTGCCCGCGCTTCAGCGAGGCAATGACAGGCCACAAAAAGCGATGGCCTGTCCCACTCAACTCAAATGAACGGGATTGGCCCTAGTCCACCAGCCCATTCCTCACCGCAAATCGCACCAGCTCGTTGATGCTGTGCAGGTTCAGCTTTTCCATGATGCGTCCGCGGTGGGCGTCGACTGTGTAGACACTCAGGTTGAGGACCACGGCGATCTCTTTGTTGGTCTTGCCTTCGGCCAGCATCTGGAGGACTTCGCGCTCCCGGCTGCTCAGCAGATCGATGGGATCGGTGACGTGCTTGCGGTAGTCGTTGAGCACGGCGTCGGAGACTGCCGGGCTCAGATAGCCTTCTCCGGAGGCGATCGCCCGGACGGCGGCGACCAGGTCGGCGGGGCCCGAATCCTTGAGCAGATAACCGCGCGCCCCGGCCCGCAGGATCTCGCGGACATAGACGGAATCCTTGTGCATGCTGAGGGCAATCACCCGCGCATGTGGATTGGCGGCAGTGAGACGCCGCGTGGCTTCGATGCCGTTGAGCTCCGGCATGGCGACATCCATGACGACGACGTCCGGGCGCAGGTCGGCCGCCAGATCGACGGCTTCCCGGCCGTTGCCGGCTTCGCCGACGATTTCCATGTCGGGCTGGGCGCTGAGGATCATCTTGAAGCCGTGGCGCACCACGGCGTGATCGTCAGCCAACAGGATGCGAATGCGTTTCATCGCGTCAGAGGGACCTGCACATCAATTAGAACACCCTGGTCCGGACGGGAGCGAACCGTGGCGTCGCCACCGGCGCTGCGGGCGCGGGCGCGCATTCCGATCAGCCCCAGCGGGCCGGGTCTGCGATCGGGCGCGGAGGCCGCTGGGGAAGGGGCTTGCGGCAGCCCGCGGCCGTCATCCTGAATGGTGAGGCGGATGTGGTGGTCGGAAGGGGCCAGGCGGACTTCCACATGATGGGCGCCGGAATGGCGGGCGACGTTGGTGAGAGCTTCCTGCGCGATCCGGAAGAGGTGGGTTTCGGTTTCGTCGGGAAGGCGGCCGGTGAAGGTGGAGACGCAATCGACTGCGATGCCGGTGCGCGCGGCGAACCCTTCACAGAGCCAGCGCAGCCCGGCGTCCAGGCCGAAATCGTCGAGGATGGTGGGGCGGAGGAGCTGGGACATCTGCCGGACGTTGCCGATGGACTCGTCCACCACGCGAAGGCAGTCGTCGAGGCGGGCGGCGTCAGCGCCCGTGCCGGCGCGCAACGCGGCGAGATTGGTCTTGACCGCGGTGAGGGACTGGCCCAGCTCGTCATGCAGCTCGTGCGAGAAGCGGCGCGCGGTGGCCTCCTGATCCTGCAGCATGTGCCAGGAGACGCGGCTCAGTTCGGCGGCCTGCCACTCCATGCCACGGATCAACTGCGAGGCCATGCGGACGGTCAGGGCGGCGAAGATGAGAGCCAGCAGCACGCTGCCGGAAGCGAACAGGGCGGAAATCTCCAGCAGGCGGGAAGAGCGGCGATCGATCTGCGCCTGGGCGGCGGAGACGTTGCGGTAGTCGGATTCGATGAGGCGGGCGACCACGGCCGTGAAAGCTTCGTGGTCGCGGAAAAGGTCCAGGGAAGCGAAGGATGTGGGGTTCTCGGCGGAAAGGATGCGGCGGGCCTCGCCGGAGAAAGCGGCGGAGGTCTGCCGGAGGCTGCTCCACAGGGCGCTTTGAGGCGTGTGGGCGCCTTCCGAGGAGATGCGCTCGATGTCGCGATCGGCGTCGGCAAGCTGGCTCATAATGCCCGGGTAGTCCACCGAATCGGGGTCGCGGGCGAGGATTGAGAAGACTTCGCCGAGCGATTTCTCGCGCGAGCGGAGCTCGTCCACCAGGCGCCGGGTGGTGTCCTGTTCGTGGACCAGGCTGGAGGCGTTTTCCTGAATGGATTGAATGTTCCGCAGGCCCACGATGGCGGCGGCCAGAAGCATCAGGATCACCAGGCTGAACCCGCCAATCAGGAGCCGGTAAATGTTCTGGTGGGTGATCTGGCGCGGAAGCATTGCGATTACAGTATCGCGCGCCAGGCCGGCCGGGGCCATCCCGAAAGCGGGCTAAACGGCAACCCTAATAAACATTAACCACCATAGACCCGAATTAGTGCGCTGCCATAGCCTGCGCAGGCTATCGTGTTGGCGGGCGTTCGGGCGCAGTATGGAACTGTAGGCGGGCAGAGCCCGCAGGGAGAGAGAAAATGAAAACGACATTACTCGCGATCGCACTAGCGGTTGCTTCCGTTCCTCTGACGTTCGCCCAGGCGAAAGCGGCTCCGGCCGCGGCGGGCTCGCCTAGCGCCGCTACTCGGAGCACCACCCAGAAGAGCACCGCGAAGCACAGCAAGAAAAGCACCAAGAAGAGCACGGCCAAGAAGAGCGTGGCCAGCACGGCGCCGGTGAAGAAGTAGCCGGCAACCTCATTGAAGCAGTGAGAAGTGAAACCCCGCCGGTCCACAGCCTGGGCCGGCGGGGTTTTTGATGCCCTAATTGGGGCAACCAATCCTGCAATGCGTCGAAATCATCAACCGAAATTCGACCTTCACGAAAGCGATCGACGAGATGTTTCATGAAGTAGGGCGGCGGCTTCCTAATCTTCGGCATTCTGATACTGTCTGTGGAACACGATCCTTTGAAGCTCTTCGGTCAGGCGGCGGAGTTCGGCTTCGTCTTTGGCGCCCTTGATGCGCCTCAAGCAAAGGTGAAGGGCATTTCTTGAAGTGTCGGGCACAGGGGTAGCTGGAGAGCTGTCCCTTTTAGCTTTCGACCATCGCGCCTGGACAGCTTTTCGGGCGCTTTCGCTGCGTTGCTCAGGCGTGAGTTTGGCGGCTCTGGCTGGACCACCTTTTTTGCCGCCTTTCCGCCCCAGAGCAACAGCGGCGGGATTCTTTTTCATAATATTTACGGCCATGTTCGCATTATACGTGAGCGGTCAAGAATTAGCGAATACGTGAGCGCTCTAGTATGGCGGCTTGTGAGAGAAAGGAGAAAAGCGACCCAGTTACGGGTCCAAACTTCTCGAACCCGCGCCGTCGGGCGGGGCGCTTTCCAGCGGGTCCTTGGCAGGCTGAAGCCTGCCCCACCTTGCGCTCATGCGGGCGGCCCAGCGGAGATAGCGCAACAGGTTGCGGCGCTCCTGCCAGCCGAATCGCCAGAAACTCCAAAAACCGATGGAGCGGGCATCCAGTCCGGAATAGGTTTCGATGCGCCAGCGGAGATAGGGACTCTTCCAGGGGCGCAGGCGGTAGCCGCGGGTGAGGCGCCACAAAACGCGCAGCATTTATTTGCCCTTGTCGGGGGAGGCGAAATAGCCGGTGCGGGTGCGCGGGGTGGGGCTGCCGGGCGCGCGAACCGTGACTTTGATGCGGCGGTAGGTGCCATCCATATTGGCGTTGGATGGCGAGTACGCGATGGTGTACTGGCTGCGGATATCGCGCGCCACCTGGTGCGCGATCTTATCCACTTCAGAGACATCCTTGGGATAGAATGTTTCACCGCCGGTGGCTTCGGCGAGTGCGTTCAACTGCCGTTTGGCCGCGGCGGCATCGCGCTTTTCCTCCTCGGTGAGCAAGCCTACCGAATAGATCAGGACGCCGCTCTGCCGGGCGTTGCGGACCAGCTCTTCCAGCGATCGGCTGATGGTGCTGGAATTTTCGACGCCGTCGGTCACCATCACCAGGACCTTCTTCTCTTTGTGGGCGTTGGCTTTGAGATGGTCCAGGGACATCTGGACGGCGTCGCGCATGGCGGTGCCGCCGCGGGAATCGATGCGCGTGAGCGCCTCTTTCATCTCTTCGATGTCGCTGGTGAAGGCTTTGCCATGGGGGTTGTCGAGATAGGCGGTGTCGTTGAAGTTGACGATGAAGACTTCGTCTTGGGGATTGGAATCTTTCACCAGGGCCAGCGCGGCGGCTTCCACCGAGGCACGTCGGGGACGCATGCTGCCGCTGTTATCGATGATCAGGCCGAGCGACACCGGCAGGTCTTCGCGCTTGAAGACCCGGATCTGCTGGCGTACGCCGTCTTCAAAAACCGAAAATGCGCTTTGCGCGAGGTCGGTGACGAAGTGGCCGGATTTATCCGTTACGGTGGTATTGCAGACCACCACCCGGGTATCGGCATGAAACACCGTCCCGACATTCTCTTGGGATCCGGCGGTGAGCGACAGAACACCGGCCAGCGGGAGGAGGCGCCACAGGATCCTGGACATCGACTTCTATTATGGACGCAAATGGGACGCGCCTCCCGATCTCGGGGGCTGGGCCTGGTCCGGCGTGGCGTAATAACCGGTGCGCGTGCGCGGCGTGAGGCGGCCGGGCGCGTTGAGGGCCACGCGGATTTTGCGGAAACTGCCATCCATGGCGGTGTTGGAGGGGGTGTACTCGATGGTGTACTGGTTGCGGATGTCGTGCGCCACCTGGTGGGCGATGCGATCGACCTCGGAGACGTCTTTGGGATAGTAGGTTTCGCCACCGCTCGCTTCGGACAGCGCGTTGAGCTCGCGGCGGGCGCGTAAAGCATCGCGCTTGACCTCTTCGTTGAGCAGGCCGACGCAATAAATTACCACGCCGCTCTGGCGGGCGGAGCGCACCACGTTCTCCAGACTGTTGGCCACCTCGTCGCTGGAGTTATCTACGCCGTCCGTGATGATGACCAGAACCTTCTTGTCCTTGTGGGCCTTCTTCATCCACTCGATGGATTCCTGGATGGCGTCGCGCATGGCGGTTCCACCGCGGGCATCGATGCGTGTGAGGGCTTCCTTCATCTCTTCGATATCGTTGGTGAAGGGCTTGCCGTGGGGATTGTCGATGTAGGCGGTGTCGTTGAAGTTGACGATAAAGACTTCGTCTTCGGGGTTGGATTCCTTCACCAGGGCCAGCGCGGCGGATTCCACGGAGGAACGCTTGGGCCGCATGCTGCCGCTGTTATCGATCACCAGGCCCATGGATACGGGGACGTCTTCGCGCTTGAAAACCTTGATTTCCTGCTTCACGTCGTTTTCAAAAACGGTGAAGGCGCTCTGCGGCAGGTCGGTGACCAGGTGGCCGGTCTTATTATCGACCACCGTGGTGTGGCAAACCACCAGGCGCGTATCGGCCCGGAAAACCGTGGGTCCTTCTTGCGCAGCGGCCAGCGCGCCGATCACCGCGACGGTGAGAATCGAGATCCCGAACCGGAACCGAAACATGGCCGCCCGCCTCACCGGAACGTGTTCAACTTTCCAGGCTTGATACCCTGGTCGGGCGTCGCATAGTAGCCGTTGCGCGTGCGGGCCGTAAGGCGCCCGGGCGCATTGACGGTAACCTTGATCTGGCGGAAAGTGCCGTCCATGGCCGCGTTGGAGGGGGTGTACTGGATGGTGTACTGGCTGCGGATGTCGTGGGCCACCAGGTGGGCAATGCGATCGACTTCGGACACTTCTTTGGGGAAATAGGTTTCGCCGCCGGTGGCCTCGGCCAGAGCGGTCAACTCGCGGCGCGCCTTCGAAGCGTCGCCGCGGTCCTCGTCGCTGAGCAGGCCGACGGCATAGATCAGGACCCCGCTCTGCTGCGCGACTTTCACCAGGGCCTCGTGTGGGATGAGCGATTCGTTATCGACGCCGTCCGTCACCACCACCAGGACTTTCTTGTCGCGGTGGGCCTTCTCGTTCAGATGATCGATGGACATGCGGATGGCGTCGCGCATGGCCGTGCCGCCGCGGGAATCGATGCGCGTGAGGGCTTCTTCCATCTCCCGGATGTCGTTGGTGAAGTTCTTGCCGTTGGGGAGGTCGAGGAAAGGTTCGTCGTTGAAGTTGACGACGAAGACTTCATCCTCCGGGTTGGAATCTTTCACCAGGGCGAGAGAAGCGGCCTCCACGCCCGCGCGCTTGATCCGCATGCTGCCGCTGTTATCGATAATCAGGCCGAGCGAAACCGGAACGTCTTCGCGGCGGAAGTCGGTGATGCGCTGCGCGGCGCCGTTTTCGGCGATCGCAAAGGCCTCGCGCGTGAGGTCCGTCACCAGATGGCCGCTCTTGTCGAAGACCGTGGTATTGCAGATCACCACGCGGGTGTCGGAGCGGAAGACCGGGGCTTGGTTCGGCGATGCCTTGTCCTGCGATGGCGGCGGATTCGCCTGTTGCCCACCGAGCGCCCAGCCCGCCAGCAGAATTGCGCCGGCCAGACCCGCGGCCAAACCGCTATTTATCCGGCGCATGGTAGCCCATCCTCCAGAAAGCCCGCAGCAGCGGCATCCTGGGCGGCTGCACCAGCTTGACTTCCACATGGCGGTATTTTCCGTCGTGCTCCTGGTTGGTGGAGGAATAGCCAAGCACGTACTGATTCCGCAGTTCCACTCCGATCTTGGCGGCGATATCCGGCAACTCATTGGTGTTTTCGACCTGGTACTGGCGGCCTCCGGTCTGGTCGGCCATCTCGCTCAGCAGGGCGGGCCCGTTGCTCTCCTCCGGGGTCCGGCTGCGCGAGCCGATGGGTTCGTAGATCCCGATGGCATAGATTTGGACGTCGGCTTCTTTCACCAGGTTACGAAGTTCCCCTTCGGTGTAGCGGCTGCTGTTGTCGCCGCCGTCGGAGATGATCAGAATCGCCTTGCGCCCGTTCCGGGCCTTTTTCATTTCATGCAGGCCCAGGTAGACGGCGTCCAGCAGGGCGGTCATGCCTTTGGACTGCGTGAAACTGAGGCGGCCCTGGATTTCCCCGGTGCTGCTGGTGAAGGGCTGCACCAGGTCGGCCGTATCGTTGAACTGGACCAGGTAGAACTCGTCTTCGGGGTTGGCGGTCTTCAGAAACTGGGCGACAGCCTCGCGGGACTTGGCGAGCTTCGCGCCCATGCTGCCGGAACAATCGAACAGAATGCCAATGGAAAGGGGGGCGTCTTCGCTGGAAAACTGCGAAATGACCTGCTGCTTCTTGTCCTCAAAGACCTTGAAATTCTCCTTTTCGAGGCCCGTGACAAAGCGGTTCAAGGGATCGGTAACGGTGACCGGAATGAGGACCAGGTTGACATCCGAACGGATGTTGCTTTTGGGCAGGACTTCCTCTTTGGCCGTGGGCTTGGGGCGCGGGGTGATGGCAACCTGACGGTCGCCTCCCCCCTGATTCCCACCCCAAAGGACTCCGGCCACACAGATGGCGCTGACCAGAAACCACTTACAGCGGGACGGCAGCATCATGTCGTGCCATGCTTTCTTGCTCCAAGTTTAGCATAGCGGTTTTGTGGTATGATCCTCTGTGCCGCGTAAAATTCTGGGAGTAATTCCCGCACGAATTTCTTCCTCCCGTTTTCCCGGCAAAGTTCTCGCCCCGCTAGCCTCCAAACCCATGCTCCAGCACGTCTGGGAGCGCGCCTGCCAGTCCCGTTATCTTACCAGCACCATCATCGCGACCGACGACGCGCGGATTTATGAAACCGCCCGGAGTTTCGGCGCGGCCGTGAGGATGACGCGGAGCGACCACGCCTCCGGGACGGACCGCGTGGCGGAGGTGGCGTCGTCGGAGAATGCCGAAATTGTCGTAAACATCCAGGGCGACGAGCCGCTGATCGATCCGGCGGCCATTGACGCTGCCATCCTGCCGCTGGCGCACGATCCGGAGATCGTGATGGGCACTTTGATGAAACGGATCGAAAACCCGCGCGAGATCGACGATCCGAACGTGGTGAAGGTGGTAACGGACCGGAACGGGGATGCCATTTACTTTTCGCGCTCGGCCATCCCATTCGTCAGAGATTCCGCCGCGGCCCTGCCGTTGCCGCCCCGCTTCAAACATATCGGACTGTATGTGTACCGCCGGAACTTTTTGTTGAGGTATGCGGAGTTGCCGGTGGGGCCATTGGAGCTGGCCGAGCGGCTGGAACAACTGCGGGCCATCGAGAACGGGTTCCACATACGGGTGGTGGAGACGGAGTACGATTCCATGGGCGTGGACACGCCGGCGGACCTGGAGCGGGCCGCGGCGCTGTTCGCCGCTTCCATGACGCTGGGGGTGAAATCGTAATGGCGAAATTCATATTTGTGACGGGCGGTGTGGTTTCTTCACTGGGGAAAGGCATCGCCGCGGCTTCCATTGGATGCCTGCTCGAAAGCCGCGGCCTCAAAGTGAACTGCCAGAAGTTCGACCCTTACCTCAACGTCGACCCCGGCACACTGAGTCCGTTCCAGCACGGCGAAGTCTTCGTCACCGACGATGGCGCCGAGACCGATCTCGACCTCGGCCACTACGAGCGCTTCACGCATGCCCGGCTGACGCAGGCCAACAACCTGACCAGCGGGCGGATTTACGAACAGATCATCGCGCGCGAGCGGCGGGGCGACTACCTGGGCAAGACCGTGCAGGTGATTCCACACGTCACCAACGAAATCAAAGCCGCCCTCAAGAAGGTGGCGCAGGACGTGGACGTGGTGATCGCCGAGATCGGCGGCACCGTGGGCGACATCGAATCGCTGCCGTTTCTGGAAGCCATCCGCCAGATGCGCCACGAGCAGGGCCGCGGGAATTGCCTTTTCGTGCACGTCACGCTGGTGCCGTGGATCGCCGCGGCGCAGGAGCTCAAGACCAAGCCCACCCAGCACAGCGTCAAGGAACTGCGCGCCATCGGTATTCAACCGGACATTCTGATCTGCCGCTCGGAGCGCTTTATCCCGCAGGAGATGAAGGAAAAAATCGCGCTCTTTTGCGACGTGGACGTGGAAGCCGTCATCACCGCGCGGGACGTGAAATCGGTCTACCAGGTGCCGGTGATGTTCGCCGCCGAGAGGGTGGATGAAATTGTGCTGCGGCTGCTGCGGCTCGACGCGCCGCCGCGCGATCTGAGCCGGTGGAACGCCATGCTGGAGCGTCTTGCCCACCCCAAGGACGAGGTCTCGATCGCCCTGGTGGGGAAGTACGTCGAGTACGAGGATTCCTACAAGAGCCTCAAGGAAGCGCTCCTGCACGGCGGCCTGGCCCATGAGTTGAAGGTCAATATCGACTGGATCGAGGCCGAAGGCGTGGTGGGCGGCCAGTGGGACCGCCAGTTGGAAAGCTTCGACGGCATCCTGGTGCCGGGCGGCTTCGGCAAGCGCGGCATCGACGGAATGCTGAACGCCATCCGCTTCGCGCGCGAGCGGAAAGTGCCTTACTTCGGGATCTGCCTGGGCATGCAGACCCTGGTGATCGAATATGCGCGCAATGTCTGTGGACTCGAGGACGCGGATTCCACCGAGTTCAATTCCGGCACGCCGCACCGCGTGATTTTCAAGCTGCGCGAATTGAAGGGCGTCGACGAACTCGGCGGCACCATGCGGCTGGGAAGCTGGCCGTGCCGCCTCGCCGAAGCGAGCTTCGCCTACCGGGCCTATGGCGCGCGCGAAATCCAGGAGCGCCACCGCCATCGCTACGAGTTCAACCGCGAATACGAAGAACGCTTGAAAGCCGCCGGGCTGCGGATTACCGGAGAGACGCCGGACGGCACGTACGTGGAGATCTGCGAAATTGCGGACCATCCGTGGTTTTTGGGATGCCAGTTCCATCCCGAGTTCAAGTCCAAGCCCATGGAGCCGCATCCGCTGTTCAAAGCCTTCATTGGCGCGGCGTATGAGAACCGGCGGCGGAGGCTGGCGCCGCTGGCGGAGCCTCACTCGGAGCCTCATTCGGAGGTTACTTACTCGCGTGGCGATTGAGTTCGAGCGATTCGGACACGGCCGGCCGCTGCTGCTGCTTGCCGGGCCGTGCGTCATCGAGAGCGAAGAGCACGTCCACCGCATGGCGCGGGCCATTCGCCAGGCGGTCGGGGAGTTCGTCTTCAAGGCCTCTTTCGACAAAGCCAACCGCACCAGCGGCGACGCCTATCGCGGTCCGGGGCTGCGCGAGGGACTGCGCATCCTCGCTGGTTTGAAAGCCGAAGGTTTTTCGATCCTCACCGACATCCACGAGCCGGTGCAGGCTGAGCCGGCCGCCGAGGTGGCCGATATCCTTCAGATCCCGGCCTTTCTTTGCCGCCAGACCGACCTGCTGGTGGCGGCGGGGCGCACCGGGCGGATCGTCAACATCAAGAAGGGACAGTTTGTGGCGCCGCACGATATCCACCGCGCGGCGGACAAGGTGGCCGCCACCGGCAACCGCCAGGTAGTGCTGACGGAGCGCGGCTCGTCGTTCGGATACAACAATCTGGTGGTGGATATGCGCGGCCTCCAGGTGATGCGCGACAGCGGTTGGCCGGTAGTTTTCGACGCGACCCATTCGGTGCAGGTGCCCGGCGGCGCGGGCTACGCCTCGGGCGGGCAGCCGCAGTTTATCGAACCGCTGGCGCGGGCTGCGGTGGCCGCGGGCGTGGACGGCGTTTTCGTGGAAGTTCACGACCAACCCGAGCGGGCTCTTTCCGACGGACCCAACGCTTTGCGTCTGAGCCTGCTGGCCGGTTTCTGGGGCCGCCTGCGGGCGATCGACGAACTGGTGAAATCTCAAGGATTCCGGGTTTCGGGGTAAACGCACTTGCCGGTTATTGGCCTTCGAGGCGGTCTAAGCGGTGTTCGTGGGCTTCGGCGATGTGGGCCAGTGAGTTGATGAATTGGCCCAGGTCGGCGAAGCGGGCAGCGGTCTCCTTGGAGCGCGCGGCGGCCTGTTCTTCCAGGTCGCGATGCAAGGTGGTGAGCAGTTCTACGGATTGCGCGATGGCGTCGACGCGCTCGGTCAGGCGGTCAAGTCTTTCGTCCGTGGTCATGGCGTTGGTGTTCCCTTCCAGGGTACGGAAAAACCGCCTCTAAGGCAACGTCCGAAGAGCCCCGGGCGGGGCGGATATAACCCCCCTCCACGCCGCCGCGCCTTCGCGCGTCATACTATAAGAAGGGACTCCTATGTTTGATTTTAGAAGGCGCCGAGGCTTTTCCCTCATTGAATTGCTGATCGTCATCGCGATCATCCTGATTATCATCACGTTTGCGCTTCCCAAGTTGACCAATGCGCGCAAGTACGCGCAGGAGACCGCGGCCATCGCCGCGATTCGAACCATCCACACGGTACAGGTGCAGTACTACTCGCAATTCGGGCGCTACGCGACTTCGCTGACCGAATTGGGACCGCCGACCAGCGGGAATGCCAACATCGGGTCGGCCGATCTGATTGATGCCACCCTGGCGGGCGGCCTCAAGCAAGGCTACAAGTTCGTCGTGGCTGGATTGCAGGGCGGCTACACCATCTCCGCCATGCCGGAACCATACGGAACCAGCGGCAACCGGACGTTTTTTTCGGACCAGAGCATGTCTGTGCATGAGCATTACGGTCCGGAAGCGGCCACGCTGCAAGACCCCGTAATGAAGTAGCGGCGGGTTGACAGACGAAAGCGTCTGTCCCGCTTTGGCGCGCAAGGGTTGCGTTTTTGTGGGGCAGGCGCTTTCGCCTGCCAACCGATTTTTCCACGGCTTCTTGGGGAGTGGTTTCCCGCAAGACCACACCATCACGCGGCCGGACACCTGGTCCCGCCAGCCCCGTAGAATTTGCAAACTTTATACATTCGTAGCATAAACTCCCGAGGGCTCCCGGTATAGGATGGATGAAATGCCGCTCGAGCCCCCAGCCCCGCCCAACGAAAGTCTCACGCGTCGCGGCTTTTACATTGGCGCCATCTATGGCATGGGCGCCGCCATTATGGCGGCGCTGGGAGTGCCGGCCCTGGCTTATCTGCTCCTGCCGCCCAAGCTGCGCAAGAGCGACGAGTGGGTGGAGGCCGGAGACATCACGCGGTTGACCCCGGATGTGCCGGTGGAAATCACGTTTCGCCGGAACCGCGTGGACGGCTGGAAGGTCACCAGCGAGAAAAGCACGGCCTGGGTGGTGAAGCATGCGGATGGCAGCCTGGTGGCATTCGGGCCGCAGTGCACGCACTTGGGCTGCGCCTACCACTGGGACGAAAGTAAGAGCGAGTTTCTCTGCCCATGCCACACGTCGCTGTTTTCGATTGACGGGCAGGTGACGTCGGGGCCGGCGCCGCGTCCGCTGGACCGGTACCAAACCAAGCTCGACGGGAAAAAGTTGCTCTTGGGGCCGTTGCAGGCGCCGGAGAAGAAATCATGAAGCGGCGCTGGGCTGCGCTCACCGAGTGGCTGGACCATCGCACCGGCGTACAGACGGCGGTGCGCCAGCTCCTTTATGAAGAAATTCCCGCGTCGAGCGGCTGGCGCCAGGTATTCGGCAGCGTCGCGGTCTTCCTGTTCCTGACGCAGGCGTTCACCGGCGCCCTGTTGGCCTTCAACTACGCGCCCACTCCCGGCGAAGCCTACAACAGCCTGCGCTACATCCTGACGGAGGTTACCGGCGGGCGGCTCATCCGCGGGCTGCATCATTGGGGCGCCAGCATGATGATCGTGGTGGTGGTGCTGCACATGACGCAGGTGTTCCTCTACGGCGCGTATAAGAAGCCGCGGGAAGCCACCTGGATGGCGGGCGTGGTGCTGCTGCTGTTCACCCTGGCGTATGGGCTCACGGGATACCTGCTGCCATGGGACAATCGCGCCTACTGGGGCACGGTTGTAGCCACGCAGATTGCCGGGCAGGTGCCTGTGCTGGGGCCGTACCTGACGCGCCTGCTGGGCGGAGGCGGCGCTGTCGGAGTAGTGACCTTCGCGCGCTTCTATGGACTGCACGTGCTGCTGCTGCCGCCGGCCACTCTCTTCCTGATCGTAGTGCACGTCTACCTGGTCCGCAAGCACGGAGTGGCGCCGGCGCCGGGCGACGAAACCCTGCCCAGGCAGCAGTTTTTCCTGCGCCAACTTTTCAAAGACACGGTGGCGATTTTTCTGGCCTTCGCCGTTCTGTTCCTGATGGCGATTGTCGTGCGAGTGCCGCTCGAGCAACTGGCCGACCCCACCGACACCACCTACATCCCGCGTCCGGAATGGTATTTCCTGTTCCTCTTCCAGACCTTGAAACTGTTCACCGGCCCGCTGGAGATTGTGGGCAGCCTGGTCCTGCCGGGCGCGGCCGTGCTGGCGCTGATTCTGGTGCCCTTCCTGGATCGCGGCCGGGTAGTCGAAGTAACGCGGCGCACCTTCGCCATCGGGGTAGTGGTGCTGGCGGCCATCGGGTGGGGCGGGTTGACCGCGGCGGCCGTGGCGGGCACTCCCAAACCCCAGCCGCTGGCCGAGATCGATTATTCGGCGCCCACCGACTGGATGCAGCTTTCACCCGAAGAGATGGCCGGTGTGGCCTACTTCCGGCAGGAGAAATGCGTGAGCTGCCACGCCGTGGGCGAAGGCGGCGCTAAAGTGGGGCCCGATCTGACGCAGACTTCCATCCACAAGGATGCGGCCTGGATGATCCGGCATTTCAAGCGGCCCTCGGCGATGATGCCCGGCAGTTCCATGCCGCCGATTCAGTTGAACGATGCGCAGTTGAATTCGCTGGCCGCGTTTCTGCTGGAACTGAATCCGGGCAATGCCACCGCCCTGGGCAATGCGCCGGACTTCGCCACGGCTGGTGCGCTGCTCTACCAGGCGAACCATTGCGGCGCCTGCCATATGGTCAACGGCATGGGGATGAAAATGGGGCCTCCGCTGAACGGGCTCTCCAAGCGGCACGGCCTGAGTTGGGTGGAGGCGCACTTTGCCAAGCCCCAGGAGCTTTCGCCGGGCTCGCTGATGCCTCCTTACACGCTTTCCCCCAAGGACATGGAAAACCTGACCACCTATTTGTTCTCGCTGCCGGATTAGGGCTGGCGCTTGTTCCCGGCGTAGACTGATAGGGGGATCGTGTGACGGAACAGGATCCACAACCTCAGACCGATTACAGCGAAGATGGCGTCGACCTGACGCTGATCCGCTGGATGCTCTCGCTCACGCCGGCGGAGCGCCTGCAGTTCTTGCAGCGCCAGGTGAATGCCATCCTTGCCATCCGAAGATTAAATGCCGGGCATTGATTTTCTGGCGGCGTTGCGCGCCCTCGCCGAAGGCGGCGTGGAGTTTGCCGTTGTCGGGGGGCTGGCGGCTGTTCTGAATGGCGCTCCGTCGCGCTCAAGGAAGAACTCGCCGGCGAAAAAGATCTCGCTGTTTTGCCGATTCTGCGGCGCGCGCTGGAGCAGAAGCAGCGGGGCTCCGGCTAACGCGGTCATTGCTGATGGTTCTCCAGTGAATACACCGCCCGCCCCGGCGCCGGGTGCGCGATCTTGAAATCGATGTTCCCGCGCCGGTCCGGCGTGAGCCCGTCGGCCGGCAGCGGCGTGTTCTGCTCAAATGTGATCGTCGAGCCGTCGAGATGCACCGTGCGCTTCCAGCCCGCGCCGGCGAACTCCAGCGCGTCGCCGGCGGCATGGACTTCCACCGGCCCGCGCGTCGCAAAGGCCCCTTGCTCCGGCAGGTAGTTGAGGTTGGTGTCTTTCCAGTTGAATTCCATCCAGCGCCCGCCGTCCTGGGCGGAGAAAACGGCGCGCACTTTTTGCGTTTCGAGCACCCACTCCGGGGAGCCGTCGCCATCCAGATCGGCGGACCAGGCCACCGTGTGGCCGCGCGGAATCAGCACCACGCGCATGGGCAGATCCAGCGTGGCCGCGCCGGTGACCTTGAGGTTCCACGCGCGCAGGCCCGCTATGCCTTCTTTGGCGAAAATGCGCAGCGGAACGCGGCGCTCTTCGGTCGCCCCGACAATCACTTCGGTCTTGGGCGGGAAGAGCTCCAGGCCTTCGCCCGAGGCTTCCAGAAAATAAGTCTGGATGGACGGCCAGTTGTTGCGGAGGGAAAGCTCCAGATCGGTGCCGGCCTTGGGCTCGATGGGCGCGGTGGGCGGATCGGGGGGCAGCTCCGTCTCGCTGCCCCAGTGGATCTGCATGGCCTCCATGAGCCGGATGGAGACCGGGCGGAAGAGCTGCAGACGGGCGCGGCCCAGCGGCATGCCGTCGGCCTCCAGGGCGAGCGCGGCGTAATCGCCGTGCAAGGCGTCCGCCGGTACGGAGACTGCGTAGTCGATTTCGTCGGGCGATTTCACCTTAGGCGCCGCGGTGTAGCCTTCCGGCAGGCGGAGGCGCGAGCGCGCGGCTACTTCGCCCGAGGAATACGAAGTGGATACCACGTTCTTCTGGCCGATAATCAGGCGGCGCGCTTCGTTGAAGAATGCGGAGGTCTCCGGCTCTTCGATGCCGATGCCGATGCGAACGCGGTTGCCCGGCGCGGGGTTGGCGGGGATCGAGAGCCGCGCCCGCAGAGCCTTGTCGTCCCATTCAAACTCCATGGGCCGGCCTGCGGCGAGGTACGGCCCAACCGGCTTCCGCGCCAGTTGCATCACCACTTCGGCGGGCTCTGGAGCCGCGAATTCCATGGCCAGAATGCCGTTTTCAAATTCCACCGAGAGCAGCTCGGCCGTGGCGTAGACGATGTGCTCGGCGCCGGAGAAGTTGGAGCACTCGTGGCACAACCCGCTCGGGCCGATCGAGACGTCGAGCGGCAACCAGAGCGATTCGCCGGCCGGGACGGTCACGCCCGGTATCACCAGGATGCGCTTGGATTCCGGCTCGAAGACGTGGATCTCATCCTGGAACGGCTGCCTGCCGCGGTTCGAGATGCTGACGGCGGAAGCTGCCGGTGAGACCAGTTCGGCCATGCTGACTTCTTCCTGCAGTTTGCCGGCCGCGGGTTTGGGCAGAGCCACCGGGTGCAAGGCTGCGTGAAGGGCTGCCCAGTTGCGGAGCAGGGCAGCCTGGCGGCGTAGCGCCACGGCGGCGGGCCGCTCGTCGCCGCTCAAGCCCACGGCGCCTTTGTGGACCACCTCAGCCGGATTGGCGGTCCAGCCGGCCGGCGGCAGCGTGTCTTCGACATCCGTCCACAGCAGCGTGCCCTGTGAGCCCGTGGCGAACGCCTGGCGGCTGCGCGCGAGGGCCGCCGGATCGGAGGCCGAAACCACCGTCACCGGCGCGGGCGGAGCGGCGGCGTCGATCGCAAGCGCGCGGCCTTCCACCCAGGCGATGGGGCCGCCGTGGCTGGCCGTTTGCGTGGCCAGCAGCGATTCCAGTTCGCGCAGCCAGGCCCGTTGGGCGTGGGCGTCGGCGGCCGGCGGAGCGCCATTCGAGCGCCAGCCGGCGATGGGCGGCAGCGGGCGCACCCAGGCTTGGAGATCCAGCCTGCGCAGGATGTGGATGAGCCCAACCAGGTCGCGGCGGGGACTGGTGCGGCCCGTGAAATCGAAATCGCCGGGCTGGAGTTGGTGCCAGTTCCAGGGAATCGGGAACTCCACCGTCTGCACACCGATGTTTTTGAGCCAGACCAGTTCGCGCTCCCACAGCGCGCGCGGGTACGAATAGTAGGGGAATTCCACCGCCTGGATGTATTCGTGCGGCGTGGGGGCCGGCGGCGACGCCAGCGCGGCCGCCCCGGCCAGCAACAGCACGGCGAGGCGTCTCAAAATAGCTTGCCCTTCCGGATGCGGTAGTCGTTGTTGTTGGGCATTCGGACCACCTTGCACATCTCGAAAAGACGCGAGCGCGCTCGTTCACCAATGTGTTCAGCCAGCGATCGCCCGTATACAGTGCCACTTTCGGTTTTCTTCGCGGAGGAGATGCCGATCTCCGGTTCCGGCAGATTGCTTGTAGCGATGAGAGGCTTGCGGTTGTTGCAGCGGTACGTAATGATCGAGGTAATCGTATCTTGCACCCAATCGGTGACGCGATGCGCTCCCAAATCGTCGAGAAGGAGCACGTCTGCGTCCTGCGCATCTCGGTACGCTTCTTTGTCGGCTGAGTTAGAACTGGCGTCGTAGCCAGAGCGGATGCGATCTAGAAGGTTCTGATAATCGCAGAACAGGCACTGTCTGCTCCACATCGCCATGATTCGGCGAAGCGCTGCGACGGCCAAATGCGTCTTGCCGGTGCCCGGGCCTCCAATTAGGAGCAGTCCAAGCGGCGGTTCTGTTTGGAGCGGGTCCAGCCTCAAAGCATACTTGGCAACGGTATCCATCGTTTCCTTGAGGGACTTGTCGCCCATAGAGTCAAAGTTATCGAACGAAGCGTTCTGGTAGAGCGCGGGAATCTGCGACCGGTCCTGGAGGCGTGCGGTCCGCCCCTGTGCGCGGCAATCGCAGGGCTCCGCTCCGGAAATGCCGCCGCGCTCGATAATGATGAAGCCGCTGCCCTCGCATTTGGGGCAAACCGCGTCGCTAGCCATTGCTTCCATTATCGGACAGACGGCGCGTGTGCAACGGGGGTTGCGATATGTTCCTCTCGAAATCATTCGATAGCAGGTCCAGGCTCTGGGTTCACCGCGGAGACGCAGAGACGCGGAGAAACGAAGAGAGAAACAATCAGCTAGATTCCGTCAGGGCGTTTGCGGAGCGGGCAGAGTAGGATTTGAATACTCTCCAATTTCTCAATCTTCTCCGCGTCTCGGCGTCTCTGCGGTGAAGGCCGCGCCTCATCATGATACTCTGTCTTTCGGAGCCTTATGTCCCTCACGCGCGAAAAAGCCCAACTGATGAGCGCTTCGGAGATCGACCGGACCCTGGTGCGCCTGGCGCACGAAGTGCTCGAAAAGACCAAGGACCTCGATCTGCTGGCGTTCATCGGAATTCGCCGGCGCGGCGTGCCGCTGGCGCAACGGCTGGCGGCCAAGATCGAGACTCTGGAGAACCGCAAGGTCCCGGTGGGGATTCTGGACATCAACCTCTATCGTGACGACCTGAGCACCGTCGACATCAAGCCGGTGGTCAGTTCCACCGAGATTGCCTTCAACGTGGAAGGCAAGGACATCATCCTGACGGATGACGTGCTCTACACGGGTCGCACCGTCCGCGCGGCCCTCGATGCCCTGTTCGACCACGGCCGGCCGGCGCGCGTGCAACTGCTGGTGCTGATCGACCGCGGCCATCGCGAGTTGCCCATCGAAGCCAGGTTCGTAGGGCGCAACGTGCAGACCACCGACCTGGAGATCATCGAAGTGAAGTTCCAGGAGATCGACGGGATGGAGAAAGTTCTGTTGGTGGAAAGAGCCGAATAACCAAATATGTCTGCCGGATTGCTGGGGATCGAGGAGTTGGACCGCGCCGAAATCGAAGCTATTTTGGCGCGCGCCAAGGATTTCCAGCCCATACAAAGCCAAACCGTGAAGAAGCTGGACACGCTTCGCGGCAAGATGATCGTGAACCTGTTTTACGAAGCATCCACGCGCACGCGAACCAGTTTTGAGATCGCCGCCAAACGGCTGGGCGCCGACGCGGTGTCGATTACGGCTTCGGGCTCCAGCGTTTCCAAAGGCGAATCCCTGGTGGATACGCTGAACACGCTGGCCGCCATGCGGCCGGACGCCATTGTGATGCGTCATGCCGCATCCGGCGCGCCGCATTTTCTGGCTAGGCACCTGCCTACCCCCATCATCAATGCCGGCGACGGGACGCATGAGCATCCCACCCAGGCGCTGCTCGACGCGCGCACCATTCTGGACCGGCGCGCCAGCCTGGAAGGGCTGCGGGTGGCGATTATCGGCGACATTGCGCACAGCCGCGTGGCGCGCTCCAACGTGCACCTGCTGTCGAAGTTCGGGGTCGAGATCGTGCTGTGCGGCCCGGCATCCTTGCTGCCGGTGGAGTTGGCGCAACTGGCGCCGGGAGTTCGCCTCACCACCGATATCCGCGAGGCCATCAGCCATGCCGACGTGATCATGATGCTGCGCGTGCAACTCGAGCGGCAGCACGAGGCCGCGTTTCCGGCCAGCGAATACTTCCGGTTTTATGGGCTGCGGCTGGAGCACCTGGATCTCGCCAAGCCGGATGCCATCGTGATGCACCCGGGCCCCATCAACCGCGGGCGCGAGTTGTCGTCGGAGGTGGCCGATTTCCAGCGCTCCGTGATTCTCAACCAGGTGGAGAACGGGATCGCCGTGCGGATGGCGGTGCTCGAAAAGGTGATCGGATAAGCCATGTCGATCGTGATCAAGAACGGGCGCGTGATCGACCCGGCGTCCCAAACGGACCGGGTGGCGGACGTGCTCATCGTGGATGGGCGCGTCGCCGGCGTGGCGCCCAACCTGTCATCGCCCAAGGCCGAGGTCTTCGACGCCACCGGCATGATTGTCGCCCCCGGCTTCATCGATATGCACGTGCACCTGCGGGAGCCGGGCTTCGAGCATGCCGAGACCATCGAGAGCGGATCGCGCGCCGCCGCCGCCGGCGGTTTCACCTCGGTGTGCTGCATGCCCAATACCAAGCCGGTGAACGACAGCGCGACGGTAACCAGCTACATTGTGGAGCGTGCGCGGCGCAAAGCGGTGGTCAACGTGTTTCCCATCGGCGCCATCACCAAGGGTAGCGCGGGCGAAGAACTGGCCGCCATCGGCGCCATGAAGGAAGCCGGTGCGGTGGCGATCTCCGACGACGGGTTGCCGGTCATGAACGCGCGCGTCATGCGCCGGGCCATGGAGTTTGCGCGGTCCTACGATCTGCCGATCATCCAGCATTGCGAGGATTTGAACCTCAGCGCGGGCGGCGACATGCACGAAGGCGCCAGCTCCGTGCGCTGGGGCCTGCGCGGCATTCCGGCGGCCGCCGAAGACGTGATGGCGGCGCGCGACCTGCTGCTGGCCGAGCTCACCGGGGCGCGTTACCACATCGCGCATGTTTCCACGCGCAACGCCGTCGCCATGCTGGACTACGCCCGCAAGCAGGGCCTCCCGGTATCGTGCGAAGCCACCCCGCATCACTTCGCGCTGACGGACCGGGATATGGCGCCCTACGACAGCAATTACAAAATGAAGCCGCCGCTGCGGTCGGTGCGCGATCGCGCCGCGGTTGTCGAGGCCATCGCCGCCGGCGCCGTGAGTGCGATTGCCACCGATCACGCCCCGCACCCCGGCAGTGAAAAGATGCAGGAGTTCGAACGCTGCCCGTTCGGCATCATCGGCCTGGAGACGGCCCTCGCGTTGTCGCTCCAGGAATTGGTGCACACCGCTAAGATCACCCTGAACCGCCTGGTCGAATTGTTTACCACCGGGCCGGAATCCGTGATGCGCCTGGGCCGCGGCACTCTGGCCACCGGCGCGATGGGAGACGTCACGGTCTTCAGCACGGAATTGAGTTGGACTTACGACGTCAACCAATCCCACTCGCGCAGCCGGAATTCCCCCTTTGACGGAAAGACCTTCCGCGGCGGCCCGGTGGCGACGGTAGTCGGCGGAGAGATGGTGTGGCGAAGAGGCTGAAACGGTGATTGAGCATATCGAGATCGAAGGGTTCAAAAGCCTGGAGAAGGTGTCGCTCGATCTTGGTGCGCTGAATATTTTTGTCGGAACGAATGCGAGCGGGAAGAGCAATTTTCTTGAAGCGTTGCGTGTGCTGCAAGGGATCGGGTACGGCTACTCGATTGAAGAGATCCTCAATGGAAGGCCGAAGTTCGCCAACAACGAGGCGTGGGAAGGCATTCGAGGTGGCAGCACTTACGCCGGTTTCCGCGGTTCCGCGCCGGGGGAAGGCATCATTCGGTTCCGGGTCAGGGCCTCGTGGCCATCCCTGGGGGCCCCAGTACGGTATGGGATTAGCATCTCCCCAAAGTATGGCTTCGTCAGTTCTGAGAGTCTCTCCATTGGCGACAAAGTGATTTATGATCTTTCCCGCGAGCGATCGCTTGACATGTCCTCGCCGATCCTGGGCCACTACCAGATCGCCCCTCAAGATGCGCATGCGGTTGTACCCTTTCGTAGGCAGCTAATGGATGTGCAGGCGTTGGAGCCATCCACCTCTGTCCAAAGAGAGTACTCGACAGCGTCGGTGGCGAATCGCATGGGGGACCACGGCGAGAACTTTGCCGCGCTCGTAAAGACGATCCTTAAGTCTGAACCTGCCGCTTCGGCATATGTTTCATGGCTGAAAGAACTGACGCCGTCCGAACTGGATGAGGTCAAGGTCTTGTCTGGCGCTGCGGGGGATTGGCTGTTTGCCCTCCAGAGGAATGGCAAAGATTATCCTGCTCCGGTATTGTCGGATGGGACCCTTCGGTTTGCTGCCATCGCTGCGACATTCTTCCAGCCGTCTCAGCCCTGTATGTTAATCCTCGAAGAAATCGAAAATGGCCTTCATCCGACACGATTGCGACTACTCGTGGAACTGCTGAAATCCCAAGCCGGCAAGGGCATTTCGCAGGTGATGGCCACATCGCACTCGCCTTTTGCCATCTCCTGGCTCAAGGAGGAAGACTACCGAACCGTTTTCCTTTGCACCAAAGACGACGCCACCGGAGCCACCTCCATCACTCCTTTTTCCTCCATCCCGCGACTAGTGGAACTCGCCCGCAAGCAGCCAATCGCCGATCTTTTTGCGGAAGGATGGCTGGAGAGCGCGGTTTGAGTTGCAGGGTGCTGGTCATACCGGAGGATCCGACGCTGAACGGGTACATCCTTAACCCGCTCGTTTCGCGGCTGGCGGCGGCGTGCGGAAAAGACAACGCTGAAGTGAGAATCCTAACCAACCCAAAGGTATCCGGCTTCGAACATGCCTGTGGCCGCATGCCGCAGATCGTCGAGCAATGGAAGCACTTTGATTTGCTTCTTTTCCTGCCCGACGCCGACGGCAAAGATCGGTCAGCAATCTTTGCCCGGTTGGAACGCGAGGCCGCTGACCAAGGCGCCTGCTTGATTTGCTGTGCGGCCATCCAGGAGATTGAAGTCTGGCTCTTGGCGGGTCATGTTACGAAGCTCGGGCGGTCATGGAGCAAGATCCGGGAAGATGCTTCGGTCAAAGAGAGCGTGTTCGCCCCCTTTTTGTGCACGCATGGTGACGCGCGCCGGCCGGGTGGCGGGCGTGACCTCCTCATGAAGGAAACGCTAGCGAACTACCAAGGCTTGCTGCAACGCTGTCCCGAACTTGCCGAGTTGCAGACACGAATAGGCGAGGCGCTGGCATAGCCCGCGCGCAGCCCGCGACCAGTTGACCCCCGCCCCTACTGCACGGTGATCATCGCGTTCGAATTGGAAGACACCGTCCCGAACGTGATGACCACGGCATTGTTGCCCGATGGCGTTCCCGCGGGAATCGTGATGTTCACCTGGTAAAGACCCGCGCCCACCAGCGCGCAATACGTGACCTGCGCCGAGGCGCCTCCCACCGTGGCCGTTGGTGTAGTGGCGCAGGCCGACGGCGTAGTGACAATCGTGCCGCTGGCAATCGCCGGAGTCGTCTGGCCGAAGCCGGTGCCATAGAGCCCGATCGTCTCGCCGGAAACGGCCGGCGTGCTGAGGCCCGCGTAGAGTGTGGTGGCGCCCACAAGGCCGCCGTTCGCGTGCAGCGCCGCAATCGAGATATTGTCCTTGAGCAGGAAGAACGCCGGCGAATACGCCTGCATGGTCGCGCTCAGCGAATTGCTGACCAGCCCGTTATCGGTCACCACCACCTGCACCGGTCCGGTGGTGGTGTCCACCGGCGACAGCACGTCGATCTGCTTCGGGCTGATGTAGTAGACGAATGCCGCGATGCCGTTGACCGTGACGCTCACGCCATCGAGCGACGCCGGCAGCTTCGTGCCCGAAAAGTCGCTGAACGTCCAATTGCGCGTAATGGGCGCGAGATCGGAGCCGTAGACGCTGATATAAGTGTTCTGCGCGATGCCGGTCTGAATGTCTGCGGCGTTGCTCACCGAAGTGATGGTGGGCGTGGCCTGGATGCTGGCCAGCACGCCGTGCCTTTGGCTGGCGCCGCCCGCGATCAGATAGATGGCATTCGCGTCGCCGCCCGATCCGCCGTTGCCGAGGATCAAACCCCACAGGCCGGGGTAGCTGATCGTGTTCCCGTTCTGATCCTGCAAGGCGCCCAGGGCGTTGCCCGTATTGGGATCGAACGCATTGATGGTGCCGTCGCCGAAGTTGCCGATCAGAACATCGTTGGCAAACGCCCCGAACGTGGCGGGCGCCACGGCGACGCCCCACGGTGCGTTCAGCGGGCCATTCGACGCCAGATGCTTGATCAGATTGCCGCTGAGGTCGAAGATGGCCGCGTAGCCCAGGCCCGCGCCCGCAATGGCAAAACTCTTCACCCCGTTCTGTTTGGCATACATCACGTAGAGTTTGCCGCCCAGGTTCTGAATGTTGAAGGGAGCGTAGCCCGCCGGCACGGATGCATCCACGAACGCGCCCGGCATCGCCACCGGCTTGTAGTTGGTATCGAACACGTCGATGTTGCCGCTCGCAAAATTCGCGGCGTAGAGCAGCGGAGCCGCGTTGGCGGTGGTGGCGCTGATGGCGAGTCCGTAGTAGGCGGCCCCGGAAGCGGAGTTATCCACCATCAACTGCGCCTGTGTGGCGCTCACCGCGGAGGCCCAGGCGGAAAGCGCCCCGTCGGCTGTCACGAAAATGAAGCTGGGCGCTTTGCCTTGCACCAGAAAACCGCCGGTGCCGTTGTACACGATGCCCGTCGGTGTCGAGGGCGTTGTGCCTTTGGCGGACGGAGGCACGCTCGGCTTGGTGGCGCTGGGGGTGCCATTGCTGCTGTAGACCGTCGAAAGACCGGTGCCGCCATCCGTCAGCCAAAAGGGGCTTGTGGCCGAGGTGGCGAACCCCCAGGGATTGATCAGGTTGGGATCGGTGAAGTCGGCGATGCCGGGTTGGTCGGCCACCAGGTTGTGCACCAGGTAAGCGTTGGCGGGAGTGGCGGAAGACGCCAGCCGCGCCGCGGTCAGCAACAGAACTGTAACGTACAAGCTTCTCGAATAATTCGTCATCTCACCTCCGGTATACTTTTCGAAGTATAGCCTCGGCGCTTCGTTAGGAGGTGTAAAAATGCGCGGACCAAACGGCGCCCCGCTATAATGAAACGTATGTTCTTTCGCAGAGAGCAACCGAAGAATCCGACGTTCGCCGACCGCCTCGAGTCTCTTCGGAAAGCCGGTTTCACAATAACTTCGCAGCCAGGCGGCGCCGTTCGCGCCAGCCGGGCGAATTGCGCGGTTGACCTGAAAGAGGAGAATGGTACGGTGGGTGGCGGCGTCGCCGGCCTGGCGATGGGCCCCGAGATCGGCGCCCTGGTGGATGGTGGTTTTCAAAAATTCTTCCGCGCGCCTTCGGGAAAAAGCCGGCCCGCTCTGGCCGGCGATTTGAAGGCGCTCCACGAGTTCGAGCAAGACCTGAAACAGGCTCTCGGGCGGGAAAGTCACTACAACCAATCCCTGGGCACCGTATCGGCGTTCTATCTCTACGACCGGGTGAAGGATCGCGACCGTGGCGTGCCCAGGCGCGTGTGGGAATAGACACCGGCTGCATCAACACCACTGGTAGCGCCGGCGGTCTTGCCGCCGGTGTCTTATGCGCGCTTCGCCGTCGCCACTCTTCGAGTCTTACTGGATCCTTTCGCCTACTGCTTCTTCGCCGCGGGCGGTATAGCCTGCTTGCGCACCTGCTCGAAGTACTGCTGCACGTAGGCCTCGATCGCTACGGGGATTTCGTCGCGGCTGATTTCCGCGCCGTTCTGCGAGTGCTCCGCGCCGCGCGGCGCATAGGGCGTGTGCAATTGCTGGCTGGTGGCCTCGACTTCCACGGTGGCCTCGCCCGTGATGCTGGCCGAGCGTTTCCCGAATAGTTCGGTGATCTTCCCCATGGCGGCCAGATCCTCCGCCTGCTTGATGGTCTTGTCGCCGTTCTGATTGCCGATTCCGCTGCCCGGCTGTTTGCTGGCTTGTTGCGAATCGCTCTTGCCGTTTCCCTTGCCTTGCGGGTCCTGCGGGCTCTTGGCTTGCTCGCCGTTCTGCCCCTCTTCGGAGTCCCCGGGGTTGCCGTTGTTCTGTTGCTGGCCGTTCTTGCCGTCCTGCTTGCCGGCGTTCTGTTGCCCTTTGCCCTGCTGGTTGTTCGGGTCGGAGTTCTGCTGCTGGTTGCCGGGGTTGGTCTGCGGCGGTTTGACGCTGGAAAGCAGGTTTTGGAACAGATCCTTCACCTTGTTCACCAGGCTGGAATTCTCGCCGGAGTTGGCTTGCTCCGGTTTGCCCGCGGACTGCTTGTTGGCGTCCTGCTTGTTATTTCCCTGCTGGCCGGCGTTCTCGCCGCCCTGGGGATCGTTGCCCTGCTCGGCCTGCGCTTCCTGATCCGCGTCGCCCCCCGGGCCGCCCTTTTCCCCTGGTTTGGCTTGCCCTTTGGACGCCGACGATTTCTCCGCGTTGGGATCGCCCTCGCCGTCGGAATTGTCGTTGGCGGTGGGATCGGGCTCACCCGCCGGGTCCTGGTCGGGGTTGGCGAGCGTCGCGCCGCTGTCATCCTGCGGATCCGCAAGCTGCGGCGGACGCTGCATATTCCTAGCCGCGTCCACGCGCTCGTGCCACGGCAACTGGTACGGCAGCATGCTGGCCAGAGTTGGCTTGAAGTCGAGACGGCTGCTCAGCCCGTAACGCAGGGCGAAAAGGCTTCCGGCGATGACCATCAGCGCGCCCACCAGGTACGCTGCGCGCGGCACTCTGTACGGGACGGCTGCCCGCACGTCCGCCGATCCGGCCATGCGGCCGGCCTGTTCCATCTGCAACTCGCGAATCTCGGGCGATGGGCCCGCGGGCGCCGCCTCCTGGTTGAAGTAGAGTGCCGTCGAAATCGTATCGGCCAGGCCGAGTCGCCGGTCCACCGCCTGGGCTACGGCATAGGGTGCAGGCAGGCGTTTGCGCGCGCGGTAGAGGCCGGCGGCGGCGGCCAGTGTGGTGACCGACACGATCCCGCGCCAGTCGAGAATCTGCGTCCCCAGCAGGAGGAGCAGGATGAAAGCCATCAGGGCGGCGCTCGCGGCATTGGCGCCCTGCGCCATCAGTTCATTGTGTAGGAAACGGCGCCGTGCCCGGCTGACCAGGTTTAGCAAGATTCTCCCTTGTGCGACACCCGTGCCACCGCTCGGCACGGAACTGGATTCGTTTTCATCCTATCATTTTCCCGTAAGCCGCTCATGCCGGCTGCAATTCTTCTGTGAGCTTTCTTCACCGCGGAGACGCGGAGAAAACCGAGGATTTTGAGAGTTATTCCCAGATCCACAAGCGCGGTGGCTGATCCACCATCGAGATCCTCATTTCTCTCTCGTTTTCTCCGCGTCTCCGCGGTGAACCCAGACTCTTTCTCCCTCAGACGCGCGCGGCGTAGAATGGGTATGGCTTCCAGGGAGGACCCGCCAAAGGTGAAAGTTTTGATCGTAGACGATGAGGCCAACCAGCGCAGCGGGCTGGCCGCCATGGTTGCGGAGTGGGGCATGACCCCGGAAACTGCCGCCAACGGCAACGAAGCCTTGGACAAGCTGGCCGGGTTTCCAGCCGATGTCATCCTCACCGATCTCAACATGCCCGGATTGGACGGCTTCGGCCTGCTCGAACGTCTGCGCGACGCCGGAGAGATGCCGCCCACCATCGTGCTCACGGCCTTCGGGAGCATCGAAAAGGCCGTCCAGACGGTGCACGAGTTGGGTGCTTACTGGTTCCTCGATAAGCCTTACCAGCCTTCCGTCTTGAAGGTCCTGATCTCCCGCGCCGGCAGCCACGCCGGCTTGCTCGCGGATAAGCGCAATCTGGAGCGGCAACTCAGCTACAAAGGCTCGCTCGGCGAGATGGTGGGCACGTCGCCCAAAATGCAGGAGGTTTTTGCGCTCTTGCAGCAGGCCGGCCCGAGCAAGGCCTGTGTCCTGATTACCGGCGAGAGTGGAACCGGCAAGGAACTCGTGGCCCGCACTCTGCATGCGCTCAGTCCGCAGCGGCTCGGGCCGTTCATTGCCGTCAACTGCGCCGCCCTGCCGGAAACCCTGATCGAGAGCGAGCTCTTCGGACACGAGAAAGGCTCATTCACGGGAGCGTCGGAACGCCGTGCCGGCTGTTTCGAAGTGGCGCAACACGGCACCCTGCTGCTGGACGAAATCGGCGAGATGCCGGTAGCGACGCAGGCCAAGCTGCTCCGCATTCTGGAGGATTCGAAGGTGCGGCGGCTGGGCGGCAAAACCGAGTTTCAGGTGGATGTGCGCGTCCTGGCCGCCACCAATAAGGTGCCGGAAGAGGCCGTTCGGGGCGGCCACCTGCGCGAAGATCTGTACTATCGCCTCAATGTCTTCCAGGTCCACATGCCTCCCTTGCGGGAGCGCCGGTCCGACATCCCGGCGTTGGCTGAGGCGCTGCTCGCGGAGCTGAATCGCAAACATGAGTGCCGCGTCGTGGAGATTTCGCCCGCGGTGCTCGAAGCGCTGGAAGCTCACAACTGGCCCGGCAACGTGCGCGAACTCCGCAATGTCATTGAGCGCGCCGTCATTCTGGCGGGCGAAGGCGTGATCGAGCGCAAACACCTGCCGGCCTTTCTGCAGGGCGTCGCTTCCCCCGCACCCTCCGCGGCGGTTGCCGATGACGGCGACACCGTCCGCTTTGCCCTGGGCACCACCGTCGGAGAGGCTGAAAAAGGCTTGATTCTGCGAACCCTCGAACATACCCACAACAACAAGACGCGCGCCGCGGAGATTCTGGATATCAGCCTGAAAACCCTGCACAACAAGTTGAAGGAGTACGCTGGGGCCAAGGGCGACGAAGCCGCCGGCGCGTAATACGCCTTTCAGAGCCGCCACCCTCGGGGAGCGTTGTCTACCGCCCCGTGTGCAGGTTGTTGTGGATGGCGTAAAGCGCCAGTTCCAGACGATCGGAGACGCCCAGCTTATCGAAGATGTTGTGCAGGTGGTTCTTCACCGTCTGCTCGCTGATAAACATCTTCTCGGCCATCTCTTTGTTCTTGAAACCCTGGGCTACCAGCGCCACAATTTCGCGCTCGCGCTGGCTGAGCGGCGAGCGTTCGCGGTCGCGAGGAGCCGATTGCGCCGAAGCGGGCGCTGCATCGTCCGCCGCCACGAACTGGCGAATCACCGCCGCCGTAGTGTGCGAATCCAGCCAGATCTCCCCGGCGTGGACCTTGCGAATGCTCTTGATCAACAACTCCGTGGCAGTCTGCTTGAGGACAATCCCGGAGGTCCCCAGTTTCATCGCCTGGACGAATTCGTTCTTGTCGTCCGACGCCGTCAGGACGATGACGCGCGTCTTGTTCTTTACCACCTGCAGGCGCTGCAAGGTCGAAAGACCGTCGAGTCCGGGCATCTTGAGGTCCAGCAGAAGAATGTCGGGCTCATACTGCTGCAGCACATCCAGCACCTGCCGCCCATCCTGGGCTTGCGCCACCACTTCGAAATCCTCTTCCAAAGCGAGCAGCTTGCACAGGCCGTCCCGAAAGATAGGATGGTCGTCCGCCACTACGATTCGGATCTTCGATTTTGATGAAATTCCCGAAGGCAACATGGGCTGACTATCGGCGGCCGTGTTTTCGGACATAACCTGTTCCGCTAGCGTACATTGTAGAGTTCTGCTAGTACTATGTCAAATTTCCTGGCCCTATCCGGAAACTCACTGCGGGGCCACCGGTTCGCGGCGGGTTAGGCCGGTGGTCTGGAATTGTGAAAAGCTGCGTCCCGGAATCGCCCGCGCGCATCTGAAGATATAGTGGAAACAGAGCGATGCTGATCAAAAAGCCTGGGGATTTCCGCTATTCGGAGGTCACTCCCAAAGCCGTCTACCTGGGCCGCCGCAAGTTCCTGGCCGCCGTGCCCGCCGCATTTCTGGCCGGCCGCGAACTGCTTTCGCCTGCGGCGCGCGCCCGCGCTGCCGCCAAGTTTCCCACCCTTGCCAGGAGCCCGTTCAGCACGGCGGAAAAAGAAAACTCCTGGACCGACGTCACCCGCTACAATAATTTTTACGAGTTCGGCACCGCCAAGGACCAGCCGTCCCGCCTTGCCAGGAACTTCAAGACCTACCCCTGGACGGTATCGGTGGAAGGCGAAGTGGCCAAGCCGCGCAAGGTCTCGATCGATGAGATCCTCAAGCTCGCGCCGCTCGAAGAGCGCATCTATCGCCACCGCTGCGTGGAGGCCTGGTCGATTGTCGTGCCCTGGGCCGGTTATTCGCTGAGCGCCCTGCTCAACCTGGTGCAGCCGACATCCAAGGCCCGCTTCGTGGCGTTTCAAAGCTATTACAGTCCCAGTGAAATGCCCGAAGCGCAGCACGCCGGCATCGACTTTCCGTATGTCGAAGGGCTGCGGCTGGATGAGGCCATGCACCCGCTGGCGCTCTTGTGCGTGGGAATGTACGGCGATGCATTGCCGCCGCAGGATGGCGCGCCGGTCCGCCTGATTCTGCCCTGGAAATACGGCTTCAAGAGCATCAAGTCCATCGTGAAGATCCGGCTGGTGGAAAAAATGCCGCCCAACACCTGGAACACCATGCAGCCGATGGAATACGGCTTTTACTCCAACGTGAATCCCAACGTCGATCACCCGCGCTGGAGCCAGTCGAGCGAGCACCGGCTTGGCGAACTGCGCCCGCGCCCCACCCTGATGTTCAACGGTTATGCCGGCCAGGTGGCCTCGCTATACACCGGCATGGATTTGAAGAAAAACTTCTAAAGCATGCTGAAACGCCGCTGGGACAAGCTGGTCGTCTTCCTGCTGTGTCTTTCCCCCGTGTGCTGGTTGGCGTGGCGGGCCTGGAACGGCGACCTCACACCCAATCCCATCGAGTACATTACCCACTTCACCGGCGATTGGACCATCCGCATGATCGTCGCGACTTTGGCCGTGACGCCCTTGCGCCGCATTCTGCGCCTCCCCGGCCTCATCCGCTTCCGCCGCATGATCGGCCTGTTTGCCTTCTCTTACGGCTGTCTGCATTTTGCCACGTGGTTCGGACTGGACAAGTTTTTCGACATGCACGAGATTCTTCGCGATTTTGTGAAGCGGCGCTTCATCATCGCCGGCCTGACGGCATTTCTCGGGATGCTGCCTCTCGCCATCACCTCTACCGCCGGCTGGCTGCGGCGGCTGGGCGGCCGCCGCTGGCAGGCGCTGCACCGCCTCATCTATCTCAGCGCAGTTTGCGCGGTGGTGCACTACTACTGGCTGGTGAAATCCGACATCCGCCTGCCGGCGCTCTATGGGTCGCTGGTCGGTTTGCTGCTGCTTTACCGCATCGTCTGGTGGCTGTGGAATCGCCGCGCGGCGCCGGCAGTCCCCTGACGGGCTCCCCAAGCTTTACAATCGCTCCATGCGGGCTGTTTTCGCGATGCTACTCTCGGCGATGATTCTCCCGGCCGCCGATTTTCCAATCGATCATGTCACCGTCGCCGGAAGCGATATCCGGAAACTGCAAGCCGGTTTGGCGGCCATCGGCATACCCAGCCTGTACGGCGGTGCGCATCTCAACAACACCACCGAGATGGCCCTGGCGCCCCTGCCCGACGGCGCCTACCTGGAGTTGATGGCCCTCCGGCAGAATGCCGACCCGCGCCTGGCCGGCCAGCACGAGTGGGCCCGGTTCCTCAAGGGCGATGCCGGTCCGTGCGCCTGGGCCCTCCGCGAAAGAGACCTGCCCGCTGAGATCCGCCGCTTGAAAGCCGCCGGCATCCCGGTTTCGGAGCCCGTGGCCGGCGGCCGCGAGCGGCCCGACGGTGTGCGGCTCGATTGGCAGACTTCCGATGTCGGCGACGGCGTGCGCGGGGCGTTCTTCCCGTTTCTGATCCATGACCTCACATCGCGCGACCTGCGAGCTTTTCCCCAAGGCAAACCGTCCGACGGGGATTTCCGCGGCATCTCCCGCGTGGTGATCGCCGTGCGCGATTTGGACGCCGCCATCGCGCGCTATCGCCGGGCCTATGCGTTGCCCGAGCCCCTCCGCGAGTCGGACCGCGGCTTCGGCGCCCATTTGGCCACTTTCGCGGGCGCGCCCGTGGTGCTGGCCCAGCCGCTCGATTCCGCCTCGTGGCTGTCCCTGCGGCTGGATCGGTTTGGTGAATCGCCCTGCGCCTTCGTCCTGGCCGCGGCGCGGCCCGAGCGCTATCGCGCGCAGTCTCGCACCAGTTGGTTCGGTGTTGAGATATCCTGGTTCGACACCGAAAAACTCGGCTGGCATTTAGGTTTCGAGAAAGCCATGTAGCCGCGCCCGGCCTGGCAATGAATAGGACCGCCCAACCATGAGCTTCCGCGCCACGAAAGCCGAATTTGAGAATCGGGGCTGCGCCATCGGCATCGCGGTATTCGCGGTGAGCCTGCGGTTGCTCCACTTCTGGCTCATCATGAGCGCCGGTTTTGCGGTCTACTTTCTGCAGAGCTTCTGGCGCGATCGAGCCCCCAAGTCTTCAACCGGGCCGCGACCGTAAGGGAGCGGAGGGTAGGGGAGCGCGAAATCCTCAGCCCCCCGCGCCGCGTTATCCTTGGACTTAATCCGAATCGAACCGGGGAGGAGCAAATCATGAAGCGACGGGACTTCCTCACAGTGGGGGCGGCCATGAGCGCGATCAGTGGAATGAATCCGGCCGATGGAGCGGCGCCGCCCGCTTTCACCACCCGGATTGTGCGCCTGAACCTGCAACACACCTGGACCACCACCATGTCGTCCAGCCAGTATCGGGACACGCTGCACACCGCCTACACCCGCGACGGCATCACCGGACACGGCGAGGGCGCGCCCATCGTTCGCTACCACGAAGACGCCGTCGGCGCGCAGAAAGCCGCCGACAGCCTCCGCGATCTTCTGCTCTCCTCCGACCCCATGCAGTTCGCCAAGATCATGGCGGAGGTCTTCCGCCGCGTGCCGGGCGAGTGGGCCGGTAAGGCCGCCATCGATATCGCCCTGATGGACTGGGTCGGCCAGAAGCTCAACATTCCGCTCTATTCCTATTTCGGCCTGGACCCCGCCGATACTCCGCTCACTACATTCTCCATCGGCATCGACACCCCGGAAATTACCAAACAAAAAACCCGCGAGGCCGAAGACTTCCCCATCCTGAAAGTAAAGGTTGGCCTCTCCACCGACGAACCCACCATTGAAGCCGTGCGCAGCGTCACCGGGAAACCCCTGCGCGTGGATGCCAATGAGGGCTGGACCGACAAGGAAGAGGCCGTCCGCAAGATCAACTGGCTCGAAAAAATGGGCGTTGAGTTCATCGAGCAGCCCATGCCCGCTGAAATGATCGAGGAAACCCGCTGGGTGCGCGGCCGCGTCCACATCCCCGTGATCGCCGACGAAGCCTGCCAGCGCGCGAGCGACATTCCCAAACTGCGCGACGCTTTCGACGGCGTCAACGTCAAGCTCGACAAGAGCGGCGGCATGCTGGAAGCCTGCCGCATGATCCAGATCGCCAAGGCCCTCGGCATGAAGACCATGCTCGGCTGCATGGTGTCGAGTTCCGTGTCGGTCACCGCCGCCGCCCATCTTTCCCCGCTGGTCGATTACGCCGATCTCGACGGCAACCTCTTAATCTCCAACGACCCTTTCCATGGCGTGCGGGTCGAAAAAGGCAAGCTCATGCTGCCCAAGACTCCGGGACTGGGGCTGACGGCGGCCAGGTAGCGGCAGGTAAAGGCTGGAAAATGCGTCTGTCCCGTTTACCGCTGATGATATACTAACTACTCGGCGCAGTTGGGCGTTCGAACAGGCTGGGGCTGCTCGGATATGCTCACTAGCGTTGCTCTCTTTCTGGGTAGGAGAAAATCGTATGTCAAGTCGGTATTTGATTCGGGCGACTATCGCCCTGGCAGCTTTGGGAGTGGCTTGCGGCCAGAAGCCGGCGGCGCAGTCGGGTTCGAGCGCGCCTGCTTCGACGACAGCAGCGCCGGCCTCCGGTGGCACTCGCGTCGAGTACATCACCGACCCAACGCTGAATGACATGAAGGCGATTGCGGTGAAGGTTCCGGCGAAGTGGCACTTTCAGGGAGTGCTGTACCAGGGGGGCAAGTGCGCTTCGATGCCCTTCGGCGTGTTCCGGGCGACGAGTCCGGATGGCCTGAGTTTTGTGGAGCGCATGCCGGAGCTGGGCTGGACCTGGGCCGAAGGCCCATACTCTCAGTTTCTGCCGAAAGACTGCTTACCGTTGACGGGGCCGATGAAGGCGCAGGATTTTCTGAAGTTCATGGCGGCGACCATGAAGGTGCAATACGTAGCGGACGATCCGGTTCCGGCAGAGCAGAAAGCCGCTGCGCAAAAAGTATGGGATGACTCCGATGCGTCCATGGTTTCCCGGTATGCGCAGATGCATGTGCAGCCTCCGAAGAACACGGCGGAATTGGCCCAGGCATTTGTCAGCTTCCAGAATGGGACATTCGCCATGAAGGGAACGTTGGCCGTAAGGGTCCACTGTGTTGAGACCCATCAGGCGGGGATGTCGGGGCTTTCCAAGTGGTCGCCCGGCCATCCGGTGACGGTGACTACCGGGCCTCCGTCGACCATCCACACATGCACGGCGGCTGTGCGGTATGCCGTTGCCCCGCAGAATCAGTTTGAGGCGGTGATGAAGCCATGGCTGGCGTCTGGGATGGGGGCGAATGGCGGGGAGCCGGAGTGGGCGAATGCCTGGTCCCAGCGGGCCACCGCGCAGGTGCAACAGATGACCGCCGATATGAACCGGGTCGCGGCGGCGCGGCGGCAGGCGCAGCAGCAACAGTTCGAGCACGACCAGGCGGTGCGGCAGCAGATGCATGAGCAGTTCTTGTCTACGATGCAGAGGGGAACGGACATGTCGATGGCGCGGACGCAGGCGAACATGGATGCGCGGTCGACCGCAACCTCGGATTGGGTGGACTATGCGCTCGACCGGCAGACGGTGCGCGACCCTGCAACCGGGCAGGTCAGCAAGGTGTCGAGCTCCTACAGCTACACATGGGTGGATAGCACGGGCAAGACCAGCTACCAGACCAATGACCCGAATGCGAATCCCAACGGGGCGCTGCAGGGCAACTGGACCCGCCAGCAGGTGGTTCACGGCGACGGTACCAACAAATAGAGGCCGCCGCCGGGTACCGCTGGTCCACAGTGCCATGGCGCATCTGACCGGGCTGGATGTAACCGGGAGCCTCGATATGGTGTCGAGTTCGGTGTCGGTGACCGCCGCCGCGCATCTTTCCCCGCTGGTCGATTACGCCGATCTCGACGGCAACCTCTTAATTTCGAACGACCCCTTCCATGGCGTGCTGGTGGTGAAAGGCAAGCTCATTCTCCCCAAAACTCCCGGCCTGGGACTGACGCCCGCCAAATAGGAGCCTGATGGGGCAAATAGCTCCGGTAGCACGCGCCGCCGCAAAACGGGAACTGCTATCCAATTCCCGCCTTTGGAATTGGATAGCGGTCCCCGCTTTGCCCCTGCCACCTGCTTCGGGTGGTGGTTTTCTGGTTCGGTCCGGCCGCGCACGATAGCTCGAAAGAGCCTCCACCATTTGGCCCAAATGTGCGCTGTCTTGCCCCCGGCGGGGGGTAAAATAGCTGTAGAACGCGTCAGTTAGCCGTATAGTACACCGTTTGAGTCTGGCTACCACCCACACTCCTGCGTCACAACCGGAGGGGGCGCCAAAACCATCGGATTTAGTAGCATCTATGTCGTCTGAAACAGTAAATCGCCCCGGCGCTTCAACCCCAACCGCCGAAGCGGCAAGAACCACCAAGCCCCGTCCTCGCTGGGGGAGAAGAGTCTTGCTGGCCATTCTGCTCGCCGTGGTGGTGGCCGCCTTCATCTTGTGGCAGCGGGGCAACAATGCTTCCGCCGGCACGGTTTCCAGCCCGGCCAAGAACCAAAAGAAAGGCGCGGGCGCTACCCCCGTGGTGGCTGCGCGCGCCCGCAAGGGCAATATCGGCGTCTACTATCCCGGCCTGGGCGCCATCACGCCCATCTCCACCGTCACAGTCAAGAGCCGCGTGGACGGCCAGTTGATGAACGTCCATTTCAAGGAAGGCGACCTGGTCCATGAAGGCGACCTGCTGCTCGAACTCGATCCCCGCCCGTTTCAAGTCATGTTGACGCAGGCCGAGGGCCAGTTGATCAAGGACCAGGCCACCCTCGACAATGCCCGCGTCGATCTGACGCGCTACGAAAAACTGCTCCAGCAGAACGCTATCCAGGAACAAATCTACGCCACCCAGAAGGCCACCCTCGGGCAGGCTGAGGGAACCGTGAAGGCCGACCAGGGTGTCATCGACAGCGTCAAGCTCAACCTCACTTATTGCAAGATCACCTCGCCTCTCACCGGCCGCATCGGGTTGCGCCTCGTGGATCCCGGCAACATCGTCCATGCCACCGACACCAATGGTTTGCTGGTCATCACCCAGATTCAACCCATCAGCGCGCTGTTTACGCTGGCCGAGGATCAACTGCCCGTGGTTCTTCGCAAACTCAACGCCGGTGAACACCTCCGCGCCGACGCCTATGACCGCGCCGATCGCCGGAAGCTCACCACCGGAACCCTCACCAGCGTCGACAACCAGATCGACCCGTCCACCGGAACCCTCCGCCTGCGCGCCGTCTTCGACAACAACGACAATGCGCTCTTCCCCAACCAGTTCGTCAACGTGCATCTGCTGGTGGAAGAGAAGTCCGGTATCACCCTCATCCCCACCGCCGCTATCCAGCGAACCAGCACTACCGAATACGTCTGGGTAGTGAAGGACGATTCCACCGTGACCGACCGTGCCATCACCGAGGGTGTCACGCAGGGCGACGTAACCGAAATCACGTCGGGCGTCGCTGCCGGAGAAGTGGTCGTCATGACCGGTGTGGACCGCCTGATCGAAGGCGCGCCGGTCCGCGCCCAGATCGCCGATGAGCAACCCGCCGCCACGTCTGGCCAACCCGCCGCCAAATCCGGAGGGAAGAAGAAGTGAGTCCGTCCCGGACGTTTATTCTACGGCCGGTCGCGACTTCCTTGCTGATGGTAGGTATTCTGCTGGCCGGCGCGGTGGGCTACAAGCAACTGCCGGTTTCCGCCTTGCCGGAAGTCGATTATCCCACCATCCAGGTAATCACTTTCTATCCCGGCGCCAGCCCCGACGTGATGGCCTCTTCCGTCACCGCGCCGCTCGAGCGCCAGTTCGGCCAGGTGCCCGGCCTGCAGCAGATGACCTCCACCAGTTCCGACGGCAGCTCCGTCATCACTCTGCAATTCAACCTCAGCCTCAACATCGACGTCGCCGAGCAGGAAGTGCAGCAGTCCATCAACGCTTCCGGCACGTTTCTGCCGGCCGACCTGCCCACGCCGCCCCTCTACAGCAAGACCAACCCCGCCGACACTCCCATCCTGACGCTGGCGCTGACCTCCAAAGACATGGCTCTCTCCAAGGTGGAGGACTTGGCCGACACCCGTCTCGCGCCCAAGATTTCGCAATTGCCGGGCGTCGGGCTGGTCAGCATCAGCGGCGGCCAAAAGCCCGCTGTGCGCATCCAGGCGAACCCCACCGCGCTGGCCTCCTACGGCCTGAACCTGGAGGACCTTCGCACCGCTCTGGTGGCCGCCAACGTCAACCAGGCCAAGGGAAATTTCGATGGCGCCCACCAGTCCTACCAGATCGGCGCCAACGACCAGTTGCTCTCTTCCGCCGACTATACTCCCCTGATCGTCACCTACCGCAACGGCGCGCCCGTCAAGCTGACGGACATCGCCAGCGTGGTCGATGATGCCGAGAACATCCGCCAGGCCGCCTGGATGAACGAGACCCCGGCCGTCATCATGAACATCCAGCGGCAGCCCGGCGCCAACATCATCTCGGTGGTCGATCGCATCAAGTTGCTGCTGCCCAACCTCACTAGCACCCTGCCCGCGTCCGTCACGGTGAGCATTCTCACCGACCGCACCAACACCATCCGCGCCTCCGTCACCGACGTGCAGTTCGAGCTGCTGCTTACCGTGGGCCTGGTGGTGATGGTCATGTTCCTGTTTCTGCGCAATCTGTCCGCCACCATCATCCCCGCCGCCGCCGTGCCGCTCTCCCTGGTGGGCACCTTTGGCGTCATGTATCTGCTCGGATACAGCCTCAACAACCTCAGCCTGATGGCGCTCACCATTTCCACCGGCTTCGTGGTGGATGACGCCATCGTCATGATCGAGAACATCGTCCGCTACATTGAAGCCGGCGAGCCGGCGATGCGGGCCGCCCTGCGCGGCGCCGAGCAGATTGGCTTCACCATCGTTTCGCTCACCATTTCGCTGATCGCCGTGCTGATTCCGCTGCTCTTCATGGGCGATATCGTCGGCCGCCTGTTCCGCGAATTTGCCGTCACCTTGAGCGTCACCATCCTGGTCTCGGCCATCGTCTCGCTGACCCTCACCCCCATGATGTGCTCGAAGTTGCTCAAGCACACCCCCGAAGCCAGCCAGGGCCGTATCTACCGCGCCTCCGAGCGCGCCTTTGAGGCCGTCATCGCCTTCTACGGCAAGACCCTGCGGTTCGTGCTCCGCTGGCAGACCGTCACCCTGCTGGTGGCCATGGGCACCCTGGCCCTCACCCTCTACATGTACGACAAGATTCCCAAGGGCTTCTTCCCCATCCAGGACACCGGCGTCATTCAGGGCGTCTCGGAAGCCTCCCAGACGGCTTCCTTTCAGGAGATGTCCCACCTGCAGCAGAAGCTCACCAAGATCATCCTGACCGATCCGGCGGTTGACAGTCTTTCCTCCTTCATCGGCATCGACGGCACCAATACCACGCTCAACAGCGGCCGCATCCTCATCAACCTGAAGTCCCTTGACGACCGCAAAATCAGCGCCAGCGACGTCATTCGCCGGCTGCAGCCGCAGCTCAACGAAGTGGCCGGCATCACCCTCTTCATGCAGCCCGTCCAGGACCTCACGGTGGAAGATCGCGTCAGCCGCACGCAGTTTCAATACACCATCGAGGATCCCAACGCCGACGAGTTGAACAGCTACGCTCCCAAATTGCTCGCCCGCCTGCAGCAATCGCCCGAGCTGCGCGACGTCGCCACCGATCAGCAGGTCCAGGGCCTTCGCACCCGCCTGGTTTTCGATCGCGACACCGCCGCGCGCCTCGGGATCACCGCCTCCACCATCGACCAGACGCTTTATGACGCCTACGGCCAGCGCGAGGTCTCGACCATGTTTACGCAGCTCAACCAGTACCACGTTGTGCTGGAAGTCAAACCCTCCTTCCAGCAGAATCCGATCGACCTGCGCAATCTCTACATCCGCACCGGCGCCGGATCGGCGGGCACCGCGCTCGGCATGGTTTCCGGCGGCACGTCGTCCATTACTTCCGCCAGGGCCGGGCAAAGTTCTACCTCCACCACCGCGACCACCGCGGCGTCCACCGCATCCACCACCGCTTTCGGCGGCACTACCACGGCCGCCTCCTCGGTCTTCTCGGCCGCCAGCCAGGTCCCGCTCGGCGCCTTCAGCCACACCGAGAACGTCGCCGTTCCCATCACCGTCAACCACCAGGGCCAGTTTCCGGTCATTACTTTCTCCTTCAATCTGGCCCCCGACGCGTCGCTGGGAGATGCCGTTAAGGCAGTCAACAAAGCCAAAGACGATATCGGCATGCCGCGCAGTATTGAAGCCGCGTTTCAAGGCTCGGCGCAGGCCTTCCAGGCATCCCTGGCCAACGAGCCCGTGCTGATTCTGGCGGCCCTCGTCACCGTCTACATCGTGCTGGGTGTGCTCTATGAGAGCTACATCCATCCGGTCACCATTCTCTCCACCCTGCCTTCGGCCGGCGTGGGCGCGCTGCTGGCCCTGAACATCTGCCACTACGATTTCAGCGTGATCGCGCTCATCGGCATTGTGCTGCTGATCGGCATTGTGAAGAAGAACGCCATCATGATGATCGATTTCGCGCTCGACGCCGAACGCAAGGAGGGCCGCCCGCCGCATGAAGCCATTTATCAGGCCTGTCTGCTGCGCTTCCGCCCCATCATGATGACCACCATGGCGGCCTTGCTGGGCGCGGTTCCGCTGGCTTTCGGCAGCGGCACGGGTTCGGAGTTGCGCAAGCCTCTCGGCATCACCATCATCGGCGGTCTGTGTATCAGCCAGTTGCTCACGCTCTACACCACCCCCGTCATCTACCTCTTCTTCGATCGGCTGGCCCGGCGCTTTTCCCACGGCGCCGCCACCGCCCTGGAGCCTCTTCCGGCGGAGTGAGCCATGAGCCTGTCGTCTCCCTTTATCCACAAACCGGTCGCCACCACGTTGCTGGTCGTGGCCATCGGTCTGGCCGGCGCCGTGGCTTTCCGGATCCTCCCGGTATCGCCTCTGCCGCAGGTGGACTTCCCCACCATCTCGGTGAATGCCTCGCTGCCCGGCGCCAGCCCGGAGACCATGGCCTCTTCCGTCGCCACTCCGCTGGAACGCCAGTTCGGCCGCATTGCCGCCGTCACCGAGATGACCTCCTCCAGCTCGCTCGGCTCCTGCAGCGTCACCTTGCAGTTCGATCTCAACCGCAACATCGACGCCGCCGCCCGCGATGTGCAGGCCGCCATCGCCGCCGCCCGCGGCTATCTGCCCACCAACCTCCCCAGCAATCCCAACTACCGCAAAGTGAATCCCGCCGATTCGCCCATCTTCATGATCGCCCTCACTTCCGATGTGCTCGGCAAGGGCCAGATGTACGACGCGGCCTCCACCATCATGGCGCAGAAGCTTTCCCAGGTGCAGGGCGTCGGACAAGTCAGCGTCGGCGGCAGCGCCCTGCCCGGCGTGCGCATCGAACTCAACCCCGCCGCGCTGAACAAGTATGGAATCGGCCTCGAGCAGGTCCGCACCGCGCTCTCCACGGCCAATGCCAACACCCCCAAAGGACATTTCGCCAACGCTACGCGAATCTGGGAAGTGGGCGCCAACGATCAGATGTTCAAGGCCGTCGAGTATGCTCCCCTCATCGTGGGCTACAACAACGGCAACGCCGTTCGCGTCTCCGATGTCGGCCAGGCGGTCGATTCCGTCGAAGATCTGCGCAACGCCGGCTACGCCAACGGCAAGCCTTCCGTCCTCATCATCATCTTCCGCCAGCCCAACGCCAACATCATCGACACCGTCGATCGCCTGCGCGCCGCCCTCCCGCAGCTCGAAGCCGCCATCCCCGCCTCCATCCACGTGCAGATCGCCATGGATCAGACCGTCACCATTCGCGCCTCGGTCCACGACGTCGAACGGACTCTGCTCATCTCCATCGCCCTGGTGATCCTGGTGGTCTTCGTCTTCCTGCGGAACACCCGCGCCACCTTCATTCCCAGCGTCGCCGTCCCGGTCTCCCTGTTGGGCACCTTCGGCGTCATGTACCTGCTCCGCTACAGCATCGACAACCTGTCGTTGATGGCCCTCACCATCTCGACCGGCTTCGTGGTGGACGACGCCATCGTGGTCATTGAGAATATCTCCCGCTATCTCGAACAGGGAATGAATCCATTCGTGGCGGCCCTGAAAGGGGCCGAGGAAATCGGCGCCACCGTCGTGACCATGAGCATTTCGCTGGTGGCTGTCTTCATCCCGCTGCTCTTGATGGGCGGCATCGTGGGCCGCCTGTTCCGCGAATTCGCCGTCACTCTCTCCGTCGCCATCGCCGTTTCCATGGTGGTTTCGCTCACCGCCACTCCCATGATGTGCGCCCACCTCCTCAGAACCCACCAGTCCCACGGCTGGCTTTACAATTCGACCGAGCGCGGTTTCAACTGGGTGGTCGGGATGTATGGCAAGACCCTCTCGGTGGTTCTGCGCCATCCCGCCGCCACGCTGCTGACGCTGCTTGCCACCATCGGTCTCAACTTCTATCTCTTCACCCACGCCTCCACCGGGTTCTTTCCGCAGCAGGACAACGGGCGCCTGAACGGCTCGATTCAAGCCGACCAGGACACTTCCTTCCAGGCCATGAACAAGATCCTCCTGCAGATGGTCAACATCGTTACCGCCGATCCCGCTGTCGACACCGACATTGGATTCACCGGCGGGGGCGGCGGTGGTGGCGGCGCCGCCAACACCGCCCGCATGTTCGTCTCCCTCAAGCCGCTCCAGGAACGCAAGATCAGCGCCGACCTGGTAATCGCGCGCCTGCGTCCCAAACTGGCTCGCGTGCCCGGCGCAACCCTGTATCTCCAGGCCGCCCAGGACATCCGCGTCGGCGGCCGGCAGGCCAACGCCCAGTGGCAATTCACCATGCGCGGCGATAACCTCGATGACCTCACCTTATACGGCCCCCGCATGCTCCAGCAGTTGCGCGGCATCCACATCATCGCCGACGTCAGCAGCGACCAGCAGAATCGCGGCCTGCAATCCCTGGTTCAGTACGATCGCTCCACCGCCGCGCGCTTCGGCATCTCCCCGCAATTGATCGACAACACCCTCTACGACGCCTTCGGCCAAAGCCAGGTCTCCACCATGTTCAAGACCCTCAATCAGTATCACGTGGTGATGGAAGTGGCGCCCCAGTACTGGCAGAATCCCGAGATCCTGAGCCAGCTCTGGGTCCGCGCCCCCGCCGGCCAGCAGGTTCCCCTCGGCGCTTTTGCCCATTTCGGGCCGGCGATCGCCCCGCTCTCCGTCAACCACCAGGGGCTGTTCCCCGCCGTCACCGTTTCCTTTAACCTCCTTCCCGGGGTGGCGCTGAGCGACGCGATAGAGGCTATTTCCGCCGCGGCCCGGAAGATCGGCCTGCCGCCCACCGTCCAGACCACTTACGCCGGCACCGCGGCGGCCTATCTGGATTCGCTGCGCAACGAGCCCATCCTCATCCTCTCCGCGCTCGTCGCCGTCTATCTGGTGCTCGGCATCCTCTATGAAAGCTATATTCACCCCGTCACCATTCTTTCCACTCTGCCCTCGGCCGGCGTCGGCGCTCTGCTGGCGCTCAGGCTCACCAAAACCGATCTCAGCGTCATCGCCACCATCGGCATCATTCTCTTAATCGGTTTGGTGAAAAAGAACGGCATCCTGATGGTGGATTTCGCGATTTCCGCCGAGCGTGAGGAGCACAAAAGCGCCCGCGATGCCATTTACGAAGCTTGCCTGCTGCGCTTCCGGCCCATCATGATGACCACCTTTGCCGCCATGCTGGGCGCTCTGCCGCTGGCCCTCGGCAGGGGGACCGGTTCCGAATTGCGCCGCCCCCTGGGCATCACCATCATCGGCGGCCTGATTGTCAGCCAGTGCCTGACCCTCTTCACCACGCCGGTGGTCTACCTCTACTTCGACCGCTTCCAGCAATGGTGGTATCGCATTCGCGGTATCGATCCCAGCCATGCCGGGCCGCTTGGCTCCGAGGTCTGACGCTCATGATCCAGCGAAACTTCCTGCTCCCCCTCGTCACCGTCGCAGCACTCTTCTCCGCGGCCTGCCTGAAACTGCCGCCTTACCGGAAGCCCACCGCGGCCGTTCCCGCGGCCTTCAAGGAAGAGCCGCCCGAAGGCTGGAAGAACGCTCAACCGGCCGATGGAACCCTCCGCGGAAAGTGGTGGGAAGTATTCAACGACCCGGCGCTCAACGCGCTCGAAGAGCAGGTCGACGTTTCCAACCAGAACCTTCTGGCCGCCGAGGCGCAGTACCGCGTCGCCAAGGCCGCCGTGCGGGTCGCCCGCTCCGCCCTGTCGCCCACCGTCACCAGTTCGCCCTCCGTCATCGGATCGGACGCCTCCAGCCGCGTCGGCCGCGCGGGATCATCCGGCGCCATTGGCACCTACACTCTCCCCGTGGATGCCTCCTACACCGCCGACGTCTGGGGCAGCATCCACCGCGCTGTCGCCTCCAGCGCCGCGCTCGCGCAGGCCTCCGGCGCCCAGTTGGAAAACGCCCGCCTGCTCTATCAAACCGAATTGGCGTCCGACTATTTTCAACTCCACGGCCTGGATGGCGACACTGAACTGCTCGAACAAACCGTTAACTCCTATAAGGAATACCTGACGCTCACCAGGAACCGTTTCGAAGGCGGCGTGGCTTCCGATAGCGACGTTGCCCAAGCCGAGACCCAGCTCTACACCACCCAGGCGGAATTGACCGACCTGGGTGTGGCCCGCGCGCAATTCGAACACGCCATCGCCATCCTGATCGGCAAATCCCCCGCGGAGCTCACCATTCCTCCCATGTCCCTGACAGCCGCGCCGCCGCCCATCCCCGTCGCCGTCCCATCCGCATTGTTGGAACGGCGCCCCGATATTGCCGATTCCGAGCGCCAGGTCGCGTCCGCCAATGAACAAATCGGCATCGCCAAAGCCGCCTTCTATCCCGCACTCACCCTGGCTGTGTCCGGTGGACTGCAAAGCACCAGCCTGATCAACTGGCTCACCTTGCCGAGCCGCTTCTGGTCGATCGGCCCGACACTTGCCCAGACCCTTTTCGACGCCGGCAAACGCCGCGCGCAAGTCCAATCGGCCGAAGCCCAGTACGACGCCACCGCGGCCAACTATCGCCAGACCGTCCTCACCGCATTCCAGCAGGTGGAAGACAACCTGGCGGCCCTGCGCATTCTGGAATCCGAAGCCGCCATTCTCGATCAGGCCGTCAAGAGCGCCCAGCGCTCCCTGCTGGTCTCCACCGAACAATACAAGGGCGGCACCGTCAACTACCTGCAAGTGATTACCACCCAGACCATCGCCGTGCAGGACGAACGGTCCGCGGTCGACCTCCTGACCCGCCGCATGACCGCCACCGTGCAACTCATCCAGGCCCTCGGCGGCGGTTGGGACGCTTCCAAGCTCCCCACCACCCAGGACGTCTCCGGGCAACACTGACGCTTGCCTGCGGGAAGATCACGCGGAGGCGGTAGTCGATTATATGGAAGTCGGGCGCATCCGGCGCCGACAAGTACCATACCACTCGACGGATTTGTTCGGCGGCGTCGTACTCGGCCGTTTCTTCGACGCTGATTTCGCCTCGCTCCGGGTGGTTGACGCGGAGAACCAAGTGACGCTCTCCGGGATCGGGAGCCAGCCGAGCCAGATCCCATTGAGAGACGTCAAAGACCAACTTCCCGCCTGGGGCCAGGTGGCGACACACGCCTGCAAAACACTGCTTCAGGTCTTTGATAGTGAGCAGGTGCAGCAGCGAGTTGCCTGGAATCAGGACGGTCGAGAACCGAGCCCCGAGATCGAACTGGCGCATATCCGCTTGCACGAACGGTATCTGTAGGCCCGCAGCGGTGCCTTTCACTCTGAATGGGGTTGGGACTCATCTCGGCCTTCGCAGTACACTCACATGTTAGTCCAGGATGTGGTGAAGATGATTGCCCATCAGGCAAGGCTCCACGTGACCCGCGCACGAGTGCGTGCGCCACCTCAGGTAACGAATGTCTGGTAGAAATGCGGGCAATTCCCGCGTCCGCCAGTTGCCCGGGCCGGTGCGACGACTTACAATTCAGTCATTATGCAAGGAAACCCAAAAGTAATCGCCGAGCTCAACGCCGCCTTGAAAGAAGAATTGACCGCCATCAACCAGTACTTCCTCCACGCCGAGATGTGCGAAAACTGGAAGTACGACAAACTCGGCAGCTTCATCAAGAAGCAGTCCATCGACGAGATGAAACACGCCGAGGCCCTCATCGAGCGCATCCTCTTCCTCGATGGCGCGCCGAATTTGACCGAACTGTTGCACCTCACGGTCGGCGGCAATGTGAAGGAGCAGATCGAGAGCGATCTCAAACTGGAAATCAACGCCGTCGCCATGTACAACAAGTCGATCCAGATCGCCCGGGACGAGGGTGACAACGCGTCGCGCGACCTCTTCGAGCGCCTGCTCAAAGACGAAGAGAGCCACGTCGATTGGTTGGAGGCCCAGCTCCACCAGATCAAGGAAATCGGTTACGAGCGGTATTTGAGCCAGCAGATTCGCCAAGAAAAGTAACCGGGAATCCCCGACTTGCCATTGCCGATGGCGATGGGCAAGTTGTTTGCCGCAACCCTGTACTATAAGGTCAACCCTTGGTGCACATTCGGCTTCGAACAGCCGGTATATGCTACCCGCCTTGCGCCTGGCCTTAACTATACGATTGCCGGATACCCCGGCAACCAATGGCAAGATCATCGCACGGAGTTCGGGCCCGTTTTCACGTTCTAGCTTCCCATCCGGCTGGAAATGTCCCCCGCCTGGCAAATGCCGGGGACCACAATGGCGTATACTAGCCAGATGAGCGCGGGTCCGGCCGCCTACCCGAAGGCCTTCCCGAATGGCTTTACCACTTCCAAGCAGTATGGGCAACGCCCCATCCGAAATCGGCCTTAGTGCCGGGACGCACCTCGTCGTCTTGTCTATGAAGGGGTTTGCCCAGTGGAAACGGGAGCTTACGGTAGCGACGGATTCGGTAGTGAATGTCACGGCTAAATTGCAAAGGATGCAGCCGTGAGCCGGATTGGCTCTTGCCGGACAGATTTGAGCCACGGCGACTGGAACGTTTCGTAGGCGCCTGGAGCAAAGAGGTTCACTGAATGGAACAGCCGCCGCGTGCCGCACCACCGACCCGGTTCTACCGCACTCTTTACTTCCGCGTCATCATAGGCATTTTCCTGGGTGTCGTGTTGGGTGTGGTTGCCCCCACCACGGCCGCCAAAATGGAGCCGTTAGGCCTTGGCTTCGTCAAGCTGATCAAGATGATGATCGGGCCGGTCATCTTCTTTACCGTCGTCGTCGGCATCTCGAGCATCGGCGACATGCGCAAACTCGGCCGCGTCGGCGTGAAGGCCCTGCTCTACTTCGAAGTGGTGACCAGTTTCGCGCTGTTCATTGGATTGATCGTGGTCAAAGTCGTCCAGCCTGGCGCCGGCATGAACGTCAATCCCGCCGCCCTCGACGCCACCGCCATCAAAGCCTACGCCAGCCAGGGACACAGTTTGAGCACGGTCGATTTCCTGATGGGCATCATTCCCACCACCTTCGTCGGCGCTTTCTCGTCGGGCGAAATCTTGCAGGTGCTGCTCCTCGCCATCCTGGTCGGCCTCGCTTTGGCCGCGTTTGGGCGAGGCAAGACCCTCATCGCCGGATGTGACAAGATCGCCCACCTCCTGTTCGGAGTCATCGGTCTCATCATGCAGGCCGCTCCCATCGGCGCCTTCGGCGCCATGGCCTTCACCGTCGGCAAATACGGCCTCAAGACCCTCCTTCCCCTCGCCAAACTGATGGCATGCGTCTATATCACCAGCATCGCGTTTGTCTTCGTCGTGCTCGGGACCATCGCCTTCATCCACGGCTTCAGCGTCTGGAAGTTCCTGAAGTATATCAAGGAGGAGCTGCTGATCGTCCTCGGAACCGCTTCCTCGGAATCGGTCCTGCCCCGCATGATGGTCAAGATGGAAGCCCTGGGCTGCTCCAAGTCCGTGGTCGGCTTGGTTATCCCCTCGGGCTATTCCTTCAATCTCGACGGCACGTCCATCTATTTAACCATTGCCGCCATCTTCGTCGCCCAGGCTACCAATACCCATTTGAGCGGAGGGCAGGAGGCCTTCCTCCTGCTGATTCTGATGCTCAGTTCCAAAGGGGCGGCCGCGGTGACCGGCGGCGGTTTCATCACCCTGGCCGCAACCCTCCAGGCCATTGGCACAGTTCCCGTAGCCGGTCTTACCTTGCTGCTCGGCGTGGACCGGTTTATGTCGGAAATGCGCGCTCTCACCAATCTGGTCGGCAATGGCATAGCCACTGTCGTAGTGGCGAAGTGGGAAAAAGAGATCAATACCGATCGCATGACGCGCGTCCTGAATGGTGAAATCAACGTGGAGCAGGCGCTGGAAACAGTGGCTGCGATTGAGACCGTTCCGTTTCTGAACTAGCCCCGTGACCGCCTATGCTTACTTGGACCCAAGTCTATACCCCCGTGGCTGGCAGCCTCGCACTGTCCGCTCTGGTGGCAGCTATTCCGGTGGTTGTACTGCTCGGGCTTCTCGCATTCGGCCACGTAAGAGCTCACTGGGCTGCTTTGTCCGGATTGGCTGCCTCGCTGGGCGTCGCCATCCTGGTTTTCGGAATGCCGGCCCAACTCGCCGGCTCCGCCGCCCTGATGGGAGCCGCTTACGGCCTCTTCCCCATTGGCTGGATCGTCCTGGGCGCCATCTTCGTGTATGACGTGACCGTCAAGTCCGGCGATTTCGAAGTCGTCAAAGACACTATCGTCGGCGTCGGCAGCGACCGCCGCGTGCAGGCGCTCCTCATCGCCTTCTGCTTTGGAGGCTTTATTGAAGGCGCCGCCGGCTTCGGAACCCCGGTCGCCATTTCCGCCGCCATGCTCATCGGGCTCGGTTTCCGGCCGCTCCAGGCCGCCGGCCTGGCTCTCATCGCCAACACCGCCCCGGTGGCTTTCGGAGCCTTGGGGATTCCCGTCATTACCCTCGCCACGGTCACCGGCTTACCCGTGGACCTGCTGAGCGCCATGGTCGGCCGCATCCTCGTGCTGTTCTGCGTCGCCGTTCCGTTCTGGGTCGTTTGGACCATGTGCGGGCGCAAGCACACGATGGAAGTCTGGCCGGCCTGCCTCACCGTCGGCCTCACCTTCGGCGCCACCCAGTACGCCATCAGCAACTACATCGGACCCTCGCTGGCGGCCATCGGCGCCTCCCTCGCCTCCATGCTCGCGCTCATCGTACTGCTCAAGTTCTGGCAGCCGGCCACCATCTGGTCCTTCGAGCATGAAGACGCCGCCGAACGCGCCACCCAACATGCCAACCGCCGCGTCCATACCGGCGGCCGCAACCTCAAAGCCTGGATGCCCTGGATTCTGCTCTCTGTGTTCGTATTCGCCTGGGGACTCACGCCGGTAAAAACTTCTCTGAACGGTGGACCCGCCGGCCATCCCAACTTCCTCAGCGGCGTTTCCTCCATCAGTATCACGGTCCCGCTTCTTCATAAGGCAGTCACTCGCACGCCGCCGGTAGTCGCCAAGGCGACTGCCGAACCGGCCATCTTCGTCTTCAACTGGGCTTCGGCCACCGGCACCAGCCTCCTGCTGGCAGGCGGCATCAGTGGATTGTGGTTGGGCTTTACCCCGCTCCAACTCCTCGTGATTTTCGCGGGCACGCTCAAGCGCATCCGAAAGTCGCTGCTCACCATTGGCGCCATGCTGGCGCTCGGCTTTTCCACCCGGTATGCCGGCCTCGACGCCACCATGGGCCTCGCCTTTGCCTCCACCGGCGTCCTCTTTCCGTTCTTTTCCCCCCTGCTGGGCTGGCTCGGCGTGGCCCTTACCGGCAGCGACACTTCTTCCAACGTCTTGTTTGGCGGTTTGCAGCAGATTACCGCTCGGCAAGTAGGCGTGGCGCCCGTGCTCGCCGCCGCCGCCAACAGCGCCGGCGGGGTCATGGGCAAAATGATCGACGCCCAAAGCATCGTGGTGGCAGGTGTGGCTACCGGGCAACAGGGCAACGAAGGAAGCATTCTGCGCTATGTCTTCCTCCACAGCATCGTGCTTGCCTCGCTTGTGGGTGTCGTGGTGTTTCTGATGGCTTATGTATTCCCGTGGATGATCCCGGTGGTGACCCAGTGAGCAGGGCCCGCACCTGCCACGACCCCTGCCGTTTGACGAAATCCATGAACGTCTCGCGCGAGCCGCGCGGAATCCGGCGCTCCATCCCCGGTGTTATCGTCAAAGAGATGTCGCAGCCCGACGCCGGTTGTGGCAGCGGTGGCTCCTGCAAGCTGGCGCATTCCGAGACCTCCGCTTCGATCGCCGCACGCCAGGCTGCCGGCTCCGCCAGCGCCGACGCGGTGGGGAGGTGACCGGTGTCTCCGCTCTTTGACACTTTCAAAGCTCGCGCCGAAGCGGTGAGCGCGGAAGTCCACCGCTTCGCAACCAGCGACCAGGCCCGCAACTTCATCCTTGGTTTCCTGCGGGACGAGAACGTGGCCGATGCCCGCGAGGCGCGCGCCGTCTGGGCCCGCGGATCGCTTCTCGAGGGCGTCGATTGCCGCCGCCTCGCCGAACAAACCCCCGGCCTCACGTTCAACGTCACCCGCGACGCCGCCGAATCGTCCAGAATCGGCATCAGCCAGATCGAGTGGGCCATCGCCGACACCGGCACGCTGGTTACCGACGCCGTGGCTGTCGAGCGGCGCCTGGTCTCATCGCTTCCCGTTATCCACATCGCGGTCGTTCCCACCAGTGCCATCTTGGCCGACATGCCGTCGGTGCTCGCCCGCATCCACCCCAGCCAGAGCGGCTACATCTCCATGATCACCGGCCCCAGCCGCACCGCCGATATCGAACGCGTCCTCACCATCGGTGTCCACGGCCCGTCCCGGCTGGTCATCGTCTTTGTGGACGAATTGGGGAGAAACTGATGAGCGCCGCCTTCAAGGAATCCATTCACTCGGCGGTCAATAACGCCAACCTCACCGGCGCCCTCGGCCGGTTTTCCGAAGCCTACCGCATCAGCCGCGCCAAGGCCTACGAAGGCATCGATTTCGAAGCAGTCCGCGGCCGCATCGCGGAACTGAAGTCCTACGCCGCCTCGCATTTCGACGAGCTTGCCGGGATCTTCACCAGAAATGCCCAGGCCCGCGGCGCAATAGTCTTTCGCACTGCGGACCCGGCCGCCGTGAACCAGTACATCCTCGACCTGGCCAAGGCCAACGGCGTCCGCAGCGTCGTCAAATCCAAGTCCATGGCCTCCGAGGAGATCCACCTCAACCGGCATCTGGAAGCCGCCGGCATCGCGGTCAGCGAAACCGACCTCGGCGAATGGATCGTCCAACTCGCCGGCGAACGGCCCTCCCACATGGTCATGCCCGCCATCCACATGACCAAGGAGCAGGTGGCCGAAGTCTTCAGCAAAGAAGTCAGCCAGCGTCTCGCCGCCGATATTCCGGCCCTCGTCAAGCTCGCGCGCAAGGAACTGCGCGCCAAGTTCCTCGACGCCGAAATGGGCGTCTCCGGCGCCAATATCGCCGTGGCCGAAACCGGCAGCATCGTCATCATCACCAACGAAGGCAACGCCCGCCTGGTCACCACGCTGCCCAAAACCCACGTCGCCATCGTCGGCGTCGAAAAGCTGGTCGCCTCCTTCACCGACATTCTTCCCATCCTCACGGCCCTGCCCCGCAGCGCCACCGCCCAGTTGCTCACCAGCTACGTCTCCATCATCACCGGCCCGTCGCCCAATCCCGATGGCAGTCTGAAGGACCTCCACATCGTCCTCATGGACAACCACCGCAGCGACATGTCGGCCGATCCCATGTTCAAGGAAGCCTTGCAATGTATCCGCTGCGCTTCCTGTCTCAACGTCTGCCCGGTCTTTCGCCTGGTGGGCGGCCACGTGTTCGGCAAGATCTATACCGGCGGCATCGGAACCATCCTCACCGCCTGGTTTGACGAGCTGAAAACGTCCGAAGATATCCAGGGCCTGTGCATCCAGTGCGGCAACTGCGTGGATGTCTGCCCCGGCAAGGTGCCCATCCCGGACATGATCCTCGAACTCCGCCGCCGTCTCGTCCAGCAGCAGGGTTCCTCGCTCAAAGAGAAAGCCGCCTTCTCCATCGTCAACAACCGCCGGCTGTTCCACTCCCTGCTGCGCGCCGCCTCCACCGTGCAGAAGCCCTTTGCCAAGGATGGCTTCATTCGCCACCTGCCCATGTTCCTCTCGGACCTGTGCGAGTTCCGCAGCCTTCCCGCCGTTGCCGGCGAGCCCTTCCGCGACCGTTTCCGCAAGATGCAGCAGCCCGAATGCAAAGAGCGGGCCGCATTTTACGCCGGCTGCCTGATCGATTTCGCCTATCCCGAAACCGGTGAAGCCGTGGTCAAGGTGCTGAACCAAGCCGGCATTCAGGTCGTTTTTCCGGAGGAGCAAACCTGTTGCGGCGCGCCCGCCCGTTTCAGCGGAGCCTATGAAGTGGCCGCCGGCAATGCCGCCGCCAACATCGACGCCCTGCTCCAGGACGATGTCCGCTACGTGGTTTCCGCCTGCCCCACCTGCACCGTCGCTTTGAAGCACGATTTCGCCAAGACTTTCGAAAGCCTCGGCATGGCCGCCAGCCTGCCCCGCGCCGCCGCGCTCGCCGCCAAGGTCGTGGATTTCTCAAGCCTCGTCAAGAAGCTCGCCGACGAAGGCCGCCTCACCATTCCGGAGGGCCGGCATCTCGCGAAAATCACCTATCACGATTCCTGTCACCTGAAGAAGAGCCTCAAGGTATCCCAAGCCCCGCGCGACCTGCTCCAGCAAGCCGGCTACGAATTGACGGAAATGTTCGAATCCGACATGTGCTGCGGCATGGGCGGTTCCTATTCTCTGAAGCTTCCCGAAATCTCCGCGCCCATTCTGCAACGCAAGCTCACCAACATCCGGAAAACCGGCGCCGCCATCGCCGCCATGGATTGTCCCGGCTGCGCCATGCAGATCCGCGGCGGCATCGACAAAGCGCGGCTCGCCCAAGGCACTCCCGTGCAGGTCCGCCACACCGCCGAACTCCTGGCCGATCTCTTTTGAACCGAGACCGCGACCGTCAGGGAGCCGAAGGCCGCTATAAGCAAGACATCACGGTCAAAGCACTACTGCCCAGGCGGGTACCACGGTTGCTACAAGACAGGGGGAGCGCGACCCTGAATTGACCGTTATTTGTTGAAATTATGGAGCCGGCGGAGGGATTTGAACCCCCGACCCTCTGATTACAAATCAGATGCTCTACCAACTGAGCTACGCCGGCTAGTGAATGGAGCGGGAGACGGGGATCGAACCCGCGACCAACAGCTTGGAAGGCTGAGACTCTACCACTGAGTTACTCCCGCCCGTTCCTCCTCCATTCTACCAGCGCCGCCCCTCTGGCACCATTCCCGGCTCTCGCGCCGCCTATGATAACCTCGAAGCTTATGCTGTTTGAGTCCGATAAAGTGATGTTCGAAATCTACAAGGAAACCGAGTACACCGGCCGCTACCGCGTCGTCTACTTCACCGAACTCCAGGACCACAACAAGGAAACCGAAATCAATCACGCCCTCGCCGGCGAGCACTTGTTCGACGGCTTCATCAAGAATTTCCGCAAAGAGGAAGCCAAGGAAATCATCGCCTCCCTACTCGAGCGCCTCAACAACGGCGAGCCCGTCGCTCCCCCCGAAATCGAACGCGCCCTCGGCGACCACATGGCCTGAGGCTTGCCTTGCGCATCTCCCGTTTTCCCAGCCTCACCGAAGCCCAATTTTTCGGATGCACAGCCGCCTTCGTGGATTCCCTTTTCGGTGAATTGAACGCCGCTGGCATTGCCTTGCGCCGCCTCGAAGGCCAATCCAAAGGCTCCGCCTTCGCTTACGAGATGACTTTCGACACCCATCGCTACGGCGCGCTCATCGTGATCGATCGCTGGTCCACGCTGATTTCCGTCTTCGGACCACACGTCGAACTCTCTCGCCGCCCGGCCATCATCGCCGAAGCGCCCCAGCGCATTCGCACCGCCGAAACCATTCTGGGATCAGCCAACCGCCTGGTGGATGCCGCGGACGCTTATTCCCCCGCGATTGTGGAAGCCTGTGCGCTGGCCTTCCAGTCCCTCAACACCACGTTCGCGGAGGAGCGCACGGAGGCCGATCAGTCCGCCAAACTCGGCCCCATGCTGCCTGAGGATTACACCAGCGCCCGCCGCATTTTCCTCGAAGACCTCGCCGCGCGCTGACGCCGGGGCTTCCGCTTTTATGTCGAGGCGCCCGTTTTCAGCCAGGCACGGCAGACCACGAAACCCGACGGTCTGTCCCACCGGGGCCGAAGCATTCTGACTCCTGTCTTTTGAGTCCCATATCCAGAAGGGATATCAAGGGCGCAGCCTTATTTTGCGGATTCCAGTTTATTGAAGGCCTTCAAGAATTCCGTGTAGGGCTGCGCGCCGACCAGCAGTTCGCCGTCCACGCCCTGCGGCGTGCTCTTGCCCACCACGAACGTCGGCGTGGCCTCCGCCCCAATCTTCATGGCTTCCAGGACGTCTGTCTGGACGGCTTCTTTATATTTCTGGCTCTGCACGCACGCGCGGAACGCATCCACGTTCATCTTCAATTCCGCCGCGTCCGCCAGCAGGCTTTCCAGGTCCAGCTTGTTGGGGTTCGCTCCCATGGTGTCGCGCATCTTCCAGTACTGTCCCTGGTCCGCCGCGCACCGCGCCGCCTGGGCCGCGCGAAACGCGTCCGGGTGGATCGCATCCAGCGGCAGGTCCCGGCTGTAGAAGCGCACTTTTCCCGTGTCGATAAAATTTCTCTTCAGATCGCCGTAGACCGTCGTGTGGAACCGCTGGCAAAACGGGCACTGGTAGTCCGTGAACTCCACCAGCGTGATCGGCGCGTCCCTGGATCCCAGCATCTGGAAGCCTTCCAGGTTGAGTTTGGCGCGCGCCGGCGCCGCGGGCGCCTCCTTCTCCCCCTGCTTTTCCAGCAACTGCCGGATCTGCCGCAGCTCGTTCAAAATCTGGTCCGCCTGCTCGCGCGTGATGCCCTCGTCCTTGGCATTCTTCTTGTTCTGCGCGCCGAGCGGCATCAGCAGCGCCAGCGGCAGCACCGCCCATCGTGTATATCGCAAAGTCCGGTTCATGGTCAAATCCTCGTCTAATCTTTCTCCAGCACCAGCATATACTGCACATTCCTGACCTGCTCTTTTTCCATGATGAGGTGGAAGTGGTTGGCTTCCACTTCCTTGATCAGGTCCGGCATGTCCAGACGGATGTGGGTCAGCGCCCGCCCGTTGGGCATCGCCGATTCCCGCTTGTAGTATTCCACGATCACCAGCTTGCCCTCCGGGCGCAGCGCCTTGTGCAGCGCCGCCAACATCTTCTCCGGATAATCGAAGTGGTGGTAGGCATCCAGCACCAGCTCCATGTCCACCTGCCCTTCGGGCAGGTTCGGGTCGGTCTCGGAGCCTTTAAGGAAGGTCACATTCGCCAGGTTCTGATTCTCGGCCGTCTGTTTGGCCGCGGACAGGAAATCGTCGAAGATGTCCTCCGCGATGACGTGCCCGGCCGGTCCCACGCGCTTGCTGAGATACGGCAGCATGTATCCCACGCCGGTCCCGACATCCGCCACCGTCATCCCCGGCTGCAAGCCCATGGCCACCACCAGTTGGCCCGGCTTCTGGGCCTGCTCGCGGCCCGGATCCGCCAACGTTTTCGCCACCGATTTCCGCTCCGCCTCGGTCTGGTAGCCGGAGTTGGCCTGCTGCGCCACCTGCGCCGCGAGTGTGCCCGCCAACGCCATCGCCGCAATTGCTATCTTTTGCATCCTTTTCATAATGCCGTCTCCATGGGCAGCGCCAAAGGCGCCTCGTTCAAGAAGTCCAGCCCGGACATTTCCTCGACGGCGTCCCGGATGGACTGCTCCGAGGTCTCCTCGGTCGTGATCACAAACGGCAGGTCGTGCTTGGTATCGCAGGGTTCCTGCAACACCGCTTCCAGGCCGATCTTCTTGCCCGCCAGAATCCCCGCCAGTTTCGCGATGATGCCGGGACGGTCGTCCACCCGGAATCGCAGAAAGTAGGCCCGTTTTTGCAGGGTGACCGGCACCGGCTTGTTGCCGCCCAGGCGCTCGTGCGCGAATGGCGACACGCGCTCCGGGCTGCCGCTGCGGATCTCGCGCGCCACGCGCATCAAATCGCTCACCACCGCTACGCCCGTCGGCAGCGCCCCCGCGCCCCAACCGTAATAAAAGGTGTCTTCGCCGTACTCGCCTTTCACCCATACCGCGTTGTACGGCCCCTGCACCCCCGCCAGAATGGTCGACGCAGGAATCAGCGCCGGCCGCACCGAGAGAATGATGCCTTGCGAAATCCGCCGCGCGCCGCAAATCAGCCGGATGCAGTGCTTCAACTGCCGCGCATAGCGGAAGTCCACTTCGGTGATCCGCCGGATGCCTTGCATGAAGATATCGGAGGGTGTAATCTTTTCGCCAAACGCCAGCGCCGCCAGCAGCACGAGCTTCGACCGCGCATCGTAGCCGTCTACGTCCGCGCTGGGGTCGGCCTCCGCATACCCCAGCCGCTGCGCCTCTTTCAGCACGACCTCCAGGGGAACGTCGCGCTTCTCCATCTCCGTCAGGATGTAATTGCACGTGCCGTTCAGGATCCCGTAGAGCGCCATCACCCGGTCGCCCGAAATCCCTTCGCGCAGCACCGCATGAATCGGGATGCCGCCGCACACGCTGGCTTCCATCGCCAGGTTGATGCCGGCGCGGATGGCGCGGTCCCAGATCTCCGGCCCGCACGCCGCCATCAATTCCTTATTGGCGGTCACCACCGACTTGCGATGTTCAATGGCCGCGTCCAGAATCTCCGCCGCCACCGCCGTTCCGCCCACCAGTTCGGCGACGATCTGCACATCCGGATGCTGCACCACCTCGCGCCACTCCGTGGTCTGAAACACCGGGCCGAGCGCTTCCGGCAGTTTCTTGGATGCCACCGACCGGCTGCACACCGCCGTCACTCGCAACCGGAACCCCAGTTTGAGTGCGATCTGTTCCTGGTTCTCGGCCAGAATCGTGAGGGTTCCCATGCCGACGTTGCCCAGCCCCACGATTCCGACCTTCACTTCATCCATATAGAGACAGGATATCAGGGCGGGCGGCCGTCACCTTTTCTCCCCGGGGCCGGTGCTCTGGGGCGGAGGGTACGGAAGGCCGTCGGACTCCATGATTGGCCGGTTCATTATTGTCAGGAAGGCGGCGGGGTCGAAGCGTCCGGTGGGCGGAATTGGGTTCGTTTGGGGGGCGGGGCTGGTGGCGCCGCCCGGCAGCGCGACCAGGGGGTCGCGCGAAGGCAAGGGCGCCTGCCCCACAGGGACGGGATCTGGTTGGTTTGCTTGGGGTTGAGATGGGGAATTGGGTTCGTTTGGTATTTCTGGTAATTCCTCTTCTTCAAAGTCAGAGCGCAGGGCGCGGAGGCGTTCGAATTCCTGGATGGCGCGGCGGTATAGGCGCTCGGCCTGGGCCTGGTAGCGCAGGAAGAGAGCCCAGGTGTGGGGCTTCTGGGTGGAGCGGTGGAAGCCCTCGCCGAGGACGAAATTGCGATTCTGGAGGCGGGTGATTTCGATATCGCCATTGCCGGCCAGTTCGGGGGACATGAGGTGGATGGGTTCGCCTTCGGGATCGAGGGCTTTGTCGAGGCAGGTGGTGAAGAGACCGGCCTCGAGACGGGAGGCGCGGATCATGGACAGTTGGCAGACGGCGATGCGCTCGACGGCGAAGAGCTCCTGGGAGTTGACGGGGCGGTAGAGGTCCAGGGCGTCCTGGCGGAGCTGGTCGATTTCGTTGAGGTCTTCGAGGCGGACGACGGTGAAGATGGAGCCGGCGAAGCCGTGTTTACGGGCGTTGAGAGCAGATTTCATTTTGCCGGCGGCGGAACGGGGGCCGGTGGATTTCCGGGCGTTGATGCGGTTGGCGGCGGTTTGCTTGTCGGTGGCCATGGGGGTCCTTTCGAGGGAGTGGCGGCGCGAGGGGCGCGAAGGGTGCTCCTCAATTCCAGGGGTAGCATGGGGACGAGCGGGAGACGGCGGATGAGGAGGGGAAGTGGTTTGGAATCAATGGAAAAAAGTTGAAAATTGTTGTGAATGGGGTGGGAGCGGAGCCCGGAGTCTGCGCTCGATTACGACGCCAACCGCAAGGCCCGCTGAAGTTCGCCGGGTAACGTCAGTCTCTGGAATAGTCCGGCTGGATAGACGTAGTCCTCGCCCGATTCATCGATTACACGGATGAGATCATTCGCTTCCGCGCCGGGGTCGACAACTAACGGATACAACTTTCCGACCTCAAGCGAGGCGCCGAAGCCGGCATTGCGTATGCACACCGCAAAACCTTGCGTTTTGATTCGACGAGACCGCATAGCTAATCCGCAAATCGCTTGATCTTGAATTCCTTCTTACCGATTCCCGATGCTTCGCAGCAAGACACCGGCGGCAAGACCGCCGGCGCTACCAGTTGGTCTGACACCGGCGGCAAGATCGCCGGCGCTACCAGGTGGTCTGGAGTGAGATGCGGCCATGGTCTAGCTTCTAACGCAGGCGCTTCGCGAAGACGGCGTCCAGGGAGAATTTGCCGGGGCCGAAGATCAGCACCAGCAATGCCGAGAACAGGTAGGTGTAGGGCGCGGCGGCAGAGAATTTACCCGGGTCGGAGAAGATGGAAAACAACGCCTCGCGGTCCGCAGTGATGTAGGCCACCAGCATGTCGCCGGTGAGCAGCAACGCGATGGCCCGCGAGCCCAGGCCCAGCGCCAAGAGGATTCCACCGGCGAATTCCAGCGTCGCAATCGACGGCGCCGCCAGCGCCGGCGCGGGAATTCCCAGCGATGTGAAGAAGTGCGTCACACGATCCAGGTTGCCTAGCTTGCCCCATCCGGTCTGCGCGAACTGCCAGCCCCAGTAAACACGCACCGCCAACAGAAAGGGCGATTGCAGGCTCGACGCGGCCCGAATCAGCAAGCGGTACAAGCGTTCGATGGCGGCCTTCATGAACCCTTTCCGGGGCGGCAGAACCACCCGTTGCGCGACCAGGATGCGAACCATTCTTCCATCCGATCGCTGATTTCATCGAGCGGCTGCGCGCTGTCTTCGAGCACGGCGTCGATGGCTTCGCCCACCGGGTTGCCCGAGGCGAGCGCCCGGAGCAGGCGGAACTCCGGAGGATCGAGCCGCTTGTAGTAAACGACGTCGTCGAGGCGATGAACGGCCACGAAAACCGGCTCCGGTTTCAGACTGTGGCGCCACACTACGCGGCGCTGTTTGTGGCGCAGCACGGCGTTGCTCGCGCCGGCGTGGCCTTCCGGAAGGTCGTTCACTTGCAGCCTGAGGTCGTCCACCGGATAGCGCAGATCGAGCAGCGTGAGGTAGGGCTGCAGGCGGAACGTCATGCCGGTGTCGAGTTCCAGCAGGTCTTCGGGGCCGAGCACGGGCTCCGCCTCGCCGTCGAAGGCCACGATGTGGGCCCACTCCAAGCGCACCATGTCGAGCGCCAGCGCGGGGTTCTTGCCGGCATATTCCGGATGCGGCTCCAGCCACTCGGCCAGATGCAGACCCAGGTCCCGCATGGTGAAGGATTCCGACGGCCGCTCGGCCAGGTAGGCTCGGGCGAGCCTGTCGAAAGCGCGCAAGCCGATGATGGCGCGCAAACCGGGGAAGTCTTCGTAGAGCGAATCGAGAAGGCGATACCAGTAACTCCGCGCGTAGATCTCGAGGCGCTCCGACGAGGTGAGTCGGCTGTTGGGCTTGACGATGGCGTTGGCCTCGGCGGCATCCGCGGTGAGCGTGCCGGCGCGGCCCAGCGGCGCCATGATCGCGCCCGCCATCCGCCGCTGCAATTCGAGCAGGGTCATGGCCGCACCACCACAGGCGCCGGGAGGTACTTCGCGGCCTTCAGTGCTTCGGCGCGCACTTCGTCGAAGGAGGGAATGTGGTCGTCCCATTCGAGCAGCGTCGCCGTAGGTCCCACGCGTTTGATGGCGTGTTCATACAGCTTCCACACCGGGTCGATGACCGGGTGGTCGTGGGTGTCCAGGATGTATTTTTCGAACTTCGAGTGGCCGGCGATGTGGATCTGCGCCACGCGCTCCGGCGGCACGGCGTTCAGGTATTCATAGGGGTCGAAATCATGGTTTCGCGACGATACGTAAATGTTGTTCACGTCCAGCAGGATGCCGCAATCGGCGCGTTCCACGACTTCGCGGAGGAACTCCCACTCGGTCATTTGGGAGACGTGGAACTCGGTATAGCTGCTCACGTTCTCGACGGCGATGGGCACTTCCAGAAACTCGCGCGCTTGGCGGATCTTGCGCGCCGTCAGCCCGGCCGCTTCGAAGGTGTAAGGCATGGGAAGAAGATCGTGGGTGTAGCGCCCGTCGACGCTGCCCCAGCACAGGTGGTCGGTCAACCAGGGCGTCCGGGTGCGCTTCACCAGCTTCTTGAGCCGCCGCAGGTGGTCTCGATTCAACGGCTCGGCCGACCCGAAGTACATGGAGACGCCGTGCTGCACCACCTGGTACCGTTCCAGGATTTTATCGAGCACCGCGAGCGGACGCCCGCCGCCGGTCATGAAGTTTTCCGAGATGATCTCGAACCAGCCCACCACCGGCTTCTGCTCGAAGATGTGCCGGTAATGCGGAATCCGCAAGCCGATCCCGATCCCGTATTCCGAGTATCCGTTGAACTGGTTGGCAGGCATGAGAAAGCAAGAAAAAACAGGGGCGCGAGCAGCAAACTCCGCCCCCGAATCTAACGGGCCATGGAGAACCCCTCGACTGTTACTTCTTGGAACCGTCGGTCGAGCAGCCGCCCTTGCCCTTGCAGGAATTCTTGCCCTTGCAACCGTTGTCGCTGGTCGAGCAGCCGCCCTTGCCCTTGCAGGAATTCTTGCCCGCGCAGGAATGCTTTTCGACGGTGGCAGCGCTCTTGGAGGCCTTGCCGGTCGATTTCGCGGTGGATTTCTGGCTGTTGTCCGGCGCGGGAGCCGCGACCAGGCGCGTCATGGTACCGCCCATCAGGCCGGCGAAAGCCGCTGTCGCTAACAAAGAACTCTTCGAAACCTTCATGATTTTTCCTCTCCTTGTGCTTGAATGGCTTCCCATCCGACCGGCGATTGAGTGCGTTCGCCGGCTTTGGAAAATATACTGGTAAAGCTACTGGAGATACGTGCCGAAGTCAAGAACGGATGGACCCGGCCGGCAATTGTTTACCAGAAATGACGTTAAGTATTCTTAATGAAGCTCGCGGAATACGGTGACACCCGGCGGCTTTTGCGGGGCAGGATGGTATCCTGCGCGCCGGTTGGCAACCGGCGCCGGGCGGCCATTGGCAAAGGTCGGCAGGCGGGTTACCAACCCGCCGCAGGTTGCCAACGGGATGATACCGTACAGACAATGAAGGTCTATTTCGGATTCACGGTGGCCGGAGACCGCTCGGCGCTGGAAATGGCGCGGCGCACTGTAGCGCTGCTGGAAGAAATGGGGCACGAGGTGCTGACGCGCCATCTGGTGCGCGACGACGCCGCCCAGCTCGACCGCGCCATCACGCCGCGGATGGTTTTCGAGCGCGATATGAACTGGTTGCGCCAGTGCGACATCTTTATCGGGGAGGTGTCCGGCTCGTCGTTCGGGATCGGGTTCGAGGCCGGATACCTGTTGGGCGGGAGCGCGCGCCCGGCGCTGCTGTTCTACCGGCGGGAGGTGGAAAGCCGCATCTCGCTGTTGATTACCGGCAACACGCATCCCAACTGTACCTTGGCGCCCTACTCGGAGTTTGCCCAGATCGAGGATCAACTTCGGCGTACCATGGCGTAACCGGATCGTCAATAACGCGCCCAAGTATTTAGCCTTGCTGAGCTGAGAATTATGCGGAGCATGAGCGTCTTTGAGCGAGGATTTATGAGATGCGCTCTAGTCAATTTCCGGTAGGCGTCTGCTCGATGTGATCGATCACCAGCATTTCTACCGGCCCTTTCCACTTCTCCAGCTTCAGACCCGGATTTTTGAGTCCGGCCGAAAGGGAAGAAGCGTCGGTCTTGCCGTTATCGTCAACGGAGTATCGAAACGCGAAGTAATATTCTCCCGGGAGGCCGGTTTGGTCCGCCACCATCCCGCCCACAAGACGTTGCAGTGTTGCGGAGAGCTGAAGCATGGAAGCCCGGCGGCCTGTGATCGCCCCGATGCCGGCCTCCGGGAGGGTGGCGCTGACCCAATGTTCTTCCTCCGGAGCGCTTCCGCGCATCCAATCCGGCCATGGAGCAGGCTTATCTTCGGGCTTGGCCTCCCCGATCTTGAGACCGCCCTTGGCAATGGTCAGGGCATAACCGTCAACTTTCTTGGCGACCCGGTGGGCAACCATTTTGAAGCGGTCCGCCAGGAGCGACCGGAACATCTGGCACACTTGGTCGCTGGTGGTGGCAGGGTCCATGGTGGCGTCAATCGTATAGATGGACTCATAGATGAACTGTTCGCCTGGACCGGAGACACGCCAATTCTCGAGGTGGTAGGCATATTGGACCAGGTAAGAAATTTGGGTGTTCCACCTGATTCTTCCGCCGGAACGCGTCGGGCGGGTCTCCATCCGATCTTGATCGATCGATAACTTGACCGACGCCACCTCAAACGAGAGCGGCGCGGACGTCTTTGGTGTTTGTGCGCGGCTGCGTGAGGCGTGGAGCAGGGCGATGGGGACGGGACCGGCCACGGCGGCGACCGCCAGCGCGGCGAGGAGCAGCCCCCTATCGAAGTTCAGCCGGCGCGCGAAAGGTGGGGTCATGATGCAATCGATGCGGCGCTCGATCGGTTGTGATCCGCTCGTGATCCTACCACCGGGCGGTCGACGCGGATGCGCCGCCGGCCCGGGTGAGGCCGGCGATTTCTTCCTGACGCTCACCCGAGCCGCGCGGCGGGAGTTCAGTAACGGCCCCCGGCGATGGGACGCAAGGGGGTAGAGAAGGTGCGAGTGGGAGTTTCGGCGCGCTCGGCGGGCCGTTCGAGCACCAGAGAGCGCAGCCCGGGCATGGAACTGGCGCCGGCGCGCTGACCTTTTTCGCCGACGGGGAGTTGCCCGGTGGTGAGGTTTTTGAGACCGAACAGAGCGAGCTCGAAACGGTCTTTGACTCCGACCTTCTGGAAGAGCCGCGACAGATAAACCTTCACGGTGCCTTCCGAGATGAGCAGGGTGGAGGCGATCTCCTTATTCTTTAGACCCTGCGAAAGCAGGCTGACGAGTTGGCCTTCGCGCTGCGTGAGGGCCACGCGGCGGGCGCAAAGGAAACTGTCGGTGAGAGCCTTCTCGAACCAGAGTTCGCCGGCCTGGACCTTCTGAAGGCACTTGACCTGGAGGTCGGTGGGGAGAGTTTTGCGGAGGATGCCGCGCACTCCGAGCCCCATGGCCTGGAAGGCCAGCTCGGTGGAAATGGAGTTCACCCACAGGACGATCTTGCAACTCATCATGGCGTGCTTCATTTCATTGAGCACGGCAAAGGTAATCTCGGGGGTAAGGTCCATCAGTACCAGTTCGGGGGAGCCTTGAGCCATTTGCTCGACGAGCGAAGCGACGCTGCCGCAGGTTGGCAGCAGGTCGAAGCCCTCCACCTGGCGGAGGACGGCCTCAAGTCCCTTGGCCAAGATCGGTTCATCACTATAAAGAAGAATTCGCGTCATATTCTGCACCTTTTCAAGCCAGCCGCTGCCGCCTTTCCGGCCGTCGGGAACGTCCATTAATTATTCTCGAATTCGTCCGGCTTTCTTACGTATTCTCCGATTATTTACTTCGGTTGTCAATAACAATTTATATGATTTTGTGGTTATTATTATTTATTTATAAGGTGGTTAAATAATAAGAGCGGGCTGTTTATCTGCCTAATATTAATGGTTAGCCATTTTATTTTCAATCATTTCCAAATATTTTCGAATAGCCTGGGAGAGGTAGTAAATTCAAATAGAATATTCGACAATTGACCGGCTAATAACCCTATCGCATATGCCCCGGACAGTTGCCTTCACCCCGCAAACGGGTGGCGAAGGGGAGTTGGGGAGCCTTCAGAACGGCCTGAAAGGAGGGCAATATTTCTTGATAACCTTCGGCAATAGTGGGGTATAGCCCTTTTCCTATATTGATACTGAGGCTCTTAGGGCGCTAAATTCGCCATGGCGTCCAAGGAAATGAAGAACATCAACCGGCGCGAGAGCCCGCGAATCGAAATCCAGCTACGGTGTCACGTTACGTCACCGGCGCTGTGGGTGCGAACCACGATGACCACGGAGAACATCAGCCGCAGCGGGATTCTGGTTGCCTGGAGCAGAGAAGGGCCGATGGTTCCGGTGCCGGGCGTGGGGCAGATTGTGACGGTGGAGATCGAGCTTCCGGCAAATCACGGATTCGGGCAGAAATGCATTCACTGTCAGGGAACCGTGACGCGGGTGACGGGGGCGCCGGAAAGCCCGAACGTGGCGTTGCGCGTGAACTACATGGATTTCCGTTCCTTTCACGATCGCATTCGGGCGGTGGAGGCGATGACGCCGGTAAAGAGTTCGTGGATGGCGTGATTCTGCGATGGAAAACAGAGACTCCCAATTCGCGATCAAGTGGCTGCCGTCACTGGCGGACTTGGCATTCCTGGCGCCGATTTGGTTTCTGTTCGGGCGCATGCAAGGCGTGAAGACGCTGCTGGGCGATGGCGACACGGGATGGCACATTCGCACGGGCGAATGGATCGTCGCGAACCACCTGGTTCCGACGCACGACGTGTTTTCCTTTTCAAAACCGGGTGGCGTGTGGTTCGCGTGGGAGTGGCTTTCGGATGTGATCTTCGCCGGGCTGAACGGGATGTGGGGCCTGGGTGGCGTGGTGCTGCTGAGCGTGCTGCTGCTGAGCGCGACGTTCACGGTCCTGTTCCTGGTGGCGCGGCGCAAGGCGAACGCGGTGACGGCGATCGCGGTGACGATTGTGGCGGCGGCGGCATCGTCGGTGCACTGGCTGGCGCGGCCGCACTTGTTCACGCTGCTGTTCGTGATTCTGTTCTACGCGGCGCTGGAGCGGATGCGGGAAGGGCAGACGCGATGGGGGCGATGGCCGTACCTGGCGCTGCTGCCGGGGGCGACGATCGTGTGGACCAACCTGCACGGAGGATTCTTCGTGGGGATCGCGCTGGCGGGGGTATACGGCGCGGGCGAACTGGCGCAGATGGCGCTGACGGCCGACCGGGAAGCGCGCGGGCCGGCGTGGCAGCGGGCGAAACGGTATTTCGCATGCGCGGGAGGGTGCCTGGCGGCGAGCCTGATCAACCCCTATACGTACCATCTGCACGCACACCTGTTGGAGTATCTGCGCGATCCTTACGCTTCGCAGCACATCATTGAGTTCTTCTCGTTGAGCTTCCACCACCCGGCGGCGATTTTCTTCGAGAGCATGCTGTTGCTGGCGGCGGTTTCGGTGTTCTGGTATGCGCGGCAGGGGCGGTACACGGAATCACTGCTGCTGCTGGTGTTTGGGCACCTGGGCCTGATGGCGGCGCGGAACATTCCGATCTTCGTGCTGGTGGCGGCGCCGCCGGTGGCGGGCCTGGTGCAGGCGTGGCTGAACGGTTTGCCGGAGTTGGAACTGGCGCAGTGGGTGCGGCGGGCGGCGGCGAAGTACAACCAGATGGCGGCGCGCACGGCGGAGACGGACCAGATTGCGCGGTGGCACGTGGTAAGCGTGCTGGGCATGGCGATGGTGGCGGCGCTGTTGTTCGCGCCGGCGCCACCGAAACGGTTCCACGCGGAATTCGACCCGCAAAACTATCCGGCGAAGGCGATCGCAGCACTGAAGCGGATGCCGGAGCCGCGGATCTTTACGAACGACGTGTGGGGCGGCTACCTGATCTGGCGCCTGTATCCGGCCGACAAGGTATTTGTGGACGGGCGGAGCGATTTCTACGGCTCGGCTTTCGAAGAAAAGTTCATCGACGTTCTGAACGTGAAATACGACTGGGAGCGCATCCTGGGCGGGTTCGACGTCGACACGATTTTATTGCCCACCGACGCACCGCTTGCCGGCGCGTTGAAGGAATCGAGCCGCTGGCGCGTGGTGTACGACGACGGCGTGGCTCTGATTTTCCGGCCGATCGAAAAGACCGGGGGCAAAACGACATCCGCCGCCTACCAGGACAGCGGAGCAGGCCGTGATCGCGAGGTCACGAAAACACAGGCACGTGATCAAGCGATCACAGAAAAAAGAACAAAAACTTAGGAGCGAACAAAATGACGTTTTTGCATAATTTCTGGAAGGACGAACAGGGGCAGGACCTGATCGAATACACGCTGCTCATGGCGTTCGTGGCGCTGGCTTCGGCCGCTCTCTTCTTGGGCGCCGGCGGCAGCATCAACAAGATTTGGACTATCAGCAATACCCAATTGGCGAACGCCGCCAACAGCGCGAGCTAAATCCACCCGGGTGGAGCAGGCCGGCATACCGATGCCGGCCTGCTTCCGACCAGATGGCAGGCAGTATATTGGCGCGGGCCGAAGGAAGAGCGCCGCGCAGAGCGAGAGTCTACCCATAAGAGGGGTGGACTCGGTGGCTAGCAGAGCGGAACGAGGAATGGCATGAATAAGAGATTTATCGGTGTGCTGATATTTGCTTTCATGGTCGCCACGGCCGGAGGACTGATTACCTACAGATCGCTGATGAGCCGCGCCCAAGCGGCCAAGGCGGCCGCGCCGTCGGTACAGGTGGTGCTGGCTTCGAAGGATCTGGAGTTGGGGACGGTGCTGAAGGAAGGCGATTTGTACCTGGCGGACTGGTCGGGTGAGTTGCCGGCCGGCTCCACCACCAAGCCGTCGGATCTTTACGGGCGCGGCGTCACGACGCCGATCTACGCCAAAGAGCCGGTGATCGAATCGCGGCTGGCCCCCAAGGGAGCCGGCGGCGGTCTGGCGGCGATGATCCCCAAAGGCATGCGCGCGTTCACCATTCCGGTGAACGAGGTAGTGGGCGTAGCGGGGTTCGTGACCGCGGGACAGCACGTGGATCTTCTGATTCAGGGGAACAGCCCGGGCGGGAACGGCAGCCAGGGCATGTTGAGCCGGACGCTGCTGCAGAACCTCGAAATTCTGTCGGCAGGGCAGGACTTCAAGAAAGATCCAGAAGGCAAGCCGATGGCAGTGCAGGTGGTGAACGTGCTGGTGACGCCGGAACAGGCGGAGACGCTGAGCCTGGCGACGGGCCAGACGAGCATCCGCATGGTGCTGCGCAATCCGCTGGACCACGAAGTGGCCAAAACGCCGGGAACCAACCTGGCCTACATGTGGGGCACCGCCGGGAAGGGGCTGAAGCCGACCATGGCCCTAGACGAGCCGCCGGCGGAAAAGCCGCGCCGGGCGCCGGCGCCGAAGCCGGTGGCCGTGGTGGCGCCCGCACCGCCGGTGAAGAAAGAAGCGCCATTCAACATGGAAATCATTTCGGGAACGAGCAAGACGGAAGTCAAGTTCGACAAGAGCGGGGAGGGTAAATAGATGCTCACCACGGGTCAAGTAGTTCGAATCGCGCTGGCGGCGGCGAGCGCATGCGTGCTGGCGGGGCCCGTGCGCGCCGACGATGCCATCACGCCGGCCCAAGCGGCGGCGGCGCAAGAAGGTGTGTCGAAGGCCGCCGCGCCCGGAGTCATCGGCAAGCTGACGGTGACGGTCGGGAAGTCGCTGACGATCGACAGCCCGCTGGCAATCAAGCGGCTCTCGACGGCCAACGGGAACCTGGTGGAAGCCGTGGCGATCGGGCCGAAAGAGGTGCTGATCAACGGCAAGCAGCCGGGCGAGACGTCGCTGATCATCTGGCAGGATAACGACGCGCGGCTGATCTACGATCTGACGGTGCGGATGAGCCCGCAGCGGTTGAACGCGGCGCGGGAGCAGATCGCGCGGGACTTTCCGGACGCCGACATCAACGTGACGTTCGACAACGACACGGCATTTGTGCGGGGCACGGTGAGGGACATGGTGTCGTCGGACCGGATCATGGCGATTGTGGGGACGCTGGGCAAGGCGGTCAACCTGCTGCGGGTGGACGTGCCGCCGGTGGAATCGCAGATTCTGCTGAAGGTGCGGTTCGCGGACGTGGACCGGAGCGCGAGCTTGAACCTGAGCGCGAATTTTTTGTCGGGGGCATTCAACCAGACCACGGCGATAGGCACGGGAGCGACCCTGGGGACGGACGCCGCGACAGTGGGCACGGTAGGCACGCTGGTGAATATTTTTGCGATGCGGAAGGACATCAACCTGCAGGCGGCGATCACGGCGCTGGAAAGCAAGAACCTGCTGGAGATCCTGGCGGAGCCGAACCTGGTGACGGTCAACAACAAGCCGGCGAGCTTCACGGCGGGCGGCGAGTTTCCGTATCCGATGATCCAGCCCGGTTCGTCGGGCGGCGGAACATCGGTGACGATCACGTTCAAGGAATACGGCATCCGGCTGAATTTTCTGCCGACCATCACGCCGCGGGGCACGATCCGGCTGCACGTGGCGCCGGAAGTGAGCTCGCTCGATTACACGAATGCGGTGACGCTGCAAGGTTTCACGATTCCGGGCATGTCGGTGCGGAAGGTGGAAACCGAAATCGAACTGGATAGCGGGCAGAGTTTTGTGATCGCGGGACTGTTGGACAAGCAGGTGACGGATTCATTCTCGAAAATACCGGGGTTGGGAAGCATCCCGATCCTGGGAAAGCTGTTCCAGAGCAAGTCGGTGACCAAGAACAATTCAGAGTTGCTGGTGATCATCACGCCGGAGCTGGTGCGGCCGATTCCGGGGCAGCAGCCGGTGCCGGAGTTGAGAATCGTGAAACCGTTCATGGGGGACAACACGGGCGGGTTCATGGGACAACCGGGAATGGATAAGACCGGACCCGTGCCGGTACATCCGCCGAATCCGACGCTGCCGGTGGAGCAGTTGATCCAGACGATGCCGAGGCCGGGGCAGGCGGCTCCGGTGCCGACGCCGTCGGCCCCCCCGGCCACGGGAACGGGCGGCGGAACGGACAATCCAGGGCAGACGCCGCCGGCGGCTCCGCCACCGGGCGGCGGAGGCGGCGGAGGGGGAAACGGCGAGTGAGCGGCAGGCCGGGAGACCCATCATGTACCCGCTGACCATAGGAATGGCGATTGAGAACCGAGAGTTGTGGGAACAGGCGCAGGCGTGCCTGACGGCGCTGCCATTCCGGATCATCGTCGAGCACCAGGACTTGGGAGACGTGGGCAACTTTATCGACCGGCTGGAGCGCATGCGGCCGGACGTGGTGCTGATCGACATCAGCGGCTGGAGGGAGCCGCTGGAGGGGCTGGTAGCGTCGATTCGCGGGGCGATCGGCGACCCCATGATCATCGCGTTGAACACGACGGCGGAATCGGACTCGATTCTGTCGTCGATGCGCGCGGGGATCAACGAATACCTGTATCCGCCGTTGCAGGAAACGCTGCGGAAGGCGCTCGAAAAGCGATCGGCGGAACGCAGCCGGCGGAGCGTGGCGGGGGCGAAGGCGGGCGGCAAGAGTTTCGCGTTTCTATCGGCGAAGGGCGGATGCGGGGCGACGACGCTGGTGACGCACGTGGCGGCGGAGCTGGGGCGGCTCAACCAGAAAGTTTTGCTGATGGACCTGGATCTGGACTCGGGGATGGTGGGGTTCATCACCAAGACGAAATCGGTGTATTCGATTCTGGATGCGGTGAACAACCTGCACCGGCTGGACATTCATTACTGGAAGGCGCTGGTTTCGAACGGGATTCCGGGAGTGGAGATTGTGCCCTCGCCGCTGGCGATGGCGTCGAAGGTGCAGATCAAGGACGAGCAGATCCGGCACATCCTGGCGTTCGCGCGGCCGCACTACGACTGGACGCTGGTGGACCTGGGGCGGAGTTTGAGCCGCATGGCGATGGCGGCGCTGGAAGAGATCGACGAAGCGTGCCTGGTGACGACGCTGGAAGTTCCGGCGCTGCACCAATCGAAACAGATCGTGCAGACGCTGCTCGACAGTGGATATGGCAAGAACCGCATCAAGCTGATCCTGAACCGTTCCCCGAAGCGGTTGGACATCACGCCGGGGGAGTTGGAGAAGATGCTGGGGCTGCCGATTTTTTGCATGGTGCCCAACGACTATGCGGAGTTGTACGAGACCTACGCGGAGGGACGAATGCTCAATCGCAATTCGGACCTGGGCAAACAGATGGCGCGGCTGGCGAGCAAGCTGGCGAGCATGGGAGAAGAGAAAACGGGGAAGAAGAAGTTTGCGCTGTTCGGCTAAAGGACAAAAACGATGGCGACGCTGCTAGATACGGTATCAAGACCAGGGGAGAACCGGGAGACCGGGTGGGTCAATCGCCTCTTTACCAAAGAGGGGTATACGCCGGAATACCAGGAGTTGAAGTTCACGCTGCACCGCAAGCTACTGGACCGGATCAATCTCGAGGCCCTGTCCTCGATGGCCGGGGAACGGGTACGCGCGGAAATTCGCGCGGCGGTAGCGAAGCTGGTGGAGGAAGAGAAGACGCCCCTGAGCCTGGTGGAAAAGGACCGGGTGATTGAAGAGATTCTGGACGAAGTATTCGGCCTGGGGCCGCTCGAGCCGCTTTTGCAGGATCCGACGATCAGCGACATTCTGGTGACGACGCCGCGGCTGGTGTACGTGGAGCGGGCGGGCAAACTGTACCGGACGCCGGTGGAGTTCAAAGACGATGCGCACCTGCTGCGGATCATCGAGAAAGTGGTATCGCGGGTAGGGCGGCGGGTGGACGAATCGTCGCCGCTGGTGGACGCGCGGCTGCCGGACGGTTCGCGCGTGAACGCGGCGATTCCGCCGGTGGCGGTGGATGGGCCGCTGCTTTCGATCCGGCGATTCGGGCGGCACGCTTTGAAGGGCGAGGACCTGGTTTCGAAGCTGGCGATGACGGAAGGGATGCTGGAGTTGCTGAAGGCCTGCGTGAAGGCGCGGCTGAACATCCTGATCTGCGGCGGAACGGGTTCCGGAAAGACGACGCTGCTGAATGCGCTGTCCTCGTACATTCCGGAAGACGAGCGGATTGTGACGATCGAAGACGCGGCGGAACTGCGGCTGCAGCAGACGCACGTGGCGCGCATGGAAACGCGGCCGGCGAACGTGGAAGGGGTGGGCGCGATCCACATCCGGCAACTGGTGATCAACGCGCTGCGTATGCGGCCGGACCGAATCATCGTGGGCGAAGTTCGCGGGGAAGAGGCGCTGGATATGCTGCAGGCCATGAACACGGGCCACGACGGATCGTTGACGACGATTCACGCGAACACGCCTCGCGACGGCCTGGGCCGCCTGGAGGTGATGGTGGGCATGGCGAACGCGAACATGGGAGTCCGGTCGGTGCGGCAGCAGATCGCATCGGCGGTGGACATGTTCCTGCAGACGGCGCGGTTCAGCGACGGAACGCGGCGGATCACGCACGTCACGGAAGTGGTCGGGATGGAGCAGGAAATGATCACGCTGCAGGACATTTTCCTGTTCGAAAAGACCGGGATTTCGGAAACGGGCAAGGTGCGAGGGCGGTTCCGGGCGACCGGAATCCGGCCGAAGTTCTACGAACGTCTGAAGGCGTGCGGAATCACCCTGCCGACGCAACTGTTCCAGACGGTAGTGGAGATCACCTAGATGCAGATCGCAGTAGCTGTCTCCTTCATGGTAGTGTTCGCGCTCGTGCTGTTGGCAGTGAGCGTGGGGCTGAAATTCCTGGACACGCGGCGCAAGAGCCAGGTGGCGGAGATGCTGCAGACGGCCTCCGGCGAGCCGGTGGTGGTAGTCACCAACCTGCTGAAGGAGATCGATCCCGACAGGCCCACGGGATTCAAGCGGATCCTGGCGTCGTTCCAGTTTTCACGGCACACGCAGCAACAGATCCAGCAGGCGGGATTGAACTGGTCGTCGGCGCGGCTGATCGCGGCGATGGGGCTGGCGATGATCCCGGGCCTGGGACTGGGCGCGTGGTGGAAGATTCTGCTGAACGGGCCGACGTCGGCGGCGGTATTCGCGCTGATCACGGGCTCGATTCCGTACCTGATTATGCGGCACAAGCGCAAAGTGCGGCTGAACACGCTGGAAGAGCAGTTTCCGGACGCGCTGGATTTTCTGGCGCGATCGATGCGGGCAGGCCACGCATTTACGATCAGCCTGGAAATGCTGGGCGAAGAGATGGCGGATCCTTTGGGACAAGAGTTCCGGGCGCTGTTCAACGAGCAGAACCTGGGGGCGCCGCTGGACACGGCGCTGCGGAATTTCACGGAGAGAGTGCCTTTGCTGGACGTGCGGTTCTTCACTTCGTCAGTGCTTTTGCAGAAGCAGACGGGCGGCAACCTGAGCGAAATTCTGTCGCGGCTGGCGTACGTGATCCGCGAACGATTCCGCCTGAAGGGGCAGGTGAAGGCGGCGAGCGCGCACGGCCGGCTGACGGCGACCATCCTGACGCTGTTGCCGGTGGCGACGATGCTGGGGTTGCTGGTGGTGGCGCCAGGCTATCTGCAAGGCATGGCGAAGGACAGCGACGGCAAGTGGATGATCGGCGGGGCGATCCTGGCGCAGATCCTGGGAAATTATTTCATCAAGAGAATCATCAACATCAAGGTGTAATATGCTGAATCCCATTCTATTTGCCATTCTTGCATTCCTGCTGCTGCTGGTCCTGCTGACGGGGCTGGGATACCGGGTTTTCTATAAGCCGGGCAAATTCCTGAAACAGCTCGGCCGGCCGGTGATCACGGAATCGCGGCGCGTGGTGGAAGAATCGGGCGAGCCGGGCGGGAGCACGATCGTCACATTCCTGCACCAGTTGGGGACGAAAATGCCGTCGTCGGACGCGGACGTGGCGACCATGCGGGCGATGCTGGTGCGGGCGGGTTTCCGGTCGGATAACGCGGTGCCGGTGTTTTTCGGAATCCGGATCATGACGACGCTGGCCATGCTGGTGCTGTGCGTGACGCTGGAACCGCGGCTGCCTCCCAACCCGATGTTGAAGCTGATGCTGATGATCTCGGGCTGCGCGGCGGGATGGGTGATGCCGCGCTTCTTCCTGGAGAAACGGGTGAGGCGGCGGCAGGAGATCCTGCGGCTTTCGCTGCCGGACGCGCTGGACCTGCTGGTGGTCTCGGTGGAAGCCGGGTTGGGACTGGATCAGGCGATCCAGCACGTGGGGCGGGAGCTGCAAGTGAGCCATCCGCAACTAAGCGAAGAGCTGTTGCTGGTGATGCTCGAAATGCGGGCGGGCAAACGGCGTTCGGACGCGCTGCGAAATTTCGCGGAGCGCACGGGCGAATCGGAAATCCGCAAGCTGGTGGCGATCCTGATCCAGAACGACCGGTTCGGCACGAGCATGGGCGACTCGCTGCGCACGCACTCCGACTTTATGCGGATTGCGCGCCGGCAGGAAGCCGAAGAGCGCGCCGGCAAAGTGGGGGTGAAGCTGGTGTTCCCAATTTTCTTTTTCATATTGCCGTCGATGTTGATTGTGGCGGCGGGTCCGGGCATCCTGCAGATTTTCAAATATCTATTCCCGATGATGAAGCACATGGGTGGTACTTAGAAAACCAAAGAAGGAGAAAACGAAGATGTCTGATACGTTCATTCAAGCGGCGATCTGGCTGGGAGCCGGCGGGACACTGCTGTTCTTCCTGCGGCGCCGCCGGGCGCGTAGACAACAGCGCTAAACGCGCCAAGACGGGGAGCAACCGAGAGACGAAGGGAGATAAAAGATGGACCTCGCGATTCAAGGAGCGATCTGGCTAGGGGCGGGCGTGACGCTGGTTGTCCTGCTATCCCGCCGGCGCAGGCGCCGGGCCATACGGTAATGAGCGCGGTATAGGGCTGGCGGGAACGGGGGCGGTTTTTCGCCAGCTCTCGATTGGTAACCATGTCGATTGAGGAACTGGTTGGAAAGCAGAACCGGGACGGGGGCTGGCCGTATGTTCGCGGGACGTCATGGACGGAACCGACGGTGTACGCGGTGCTGGCGCTGTGGGCGGCCGGCGAGACGGAGTACGCCCGGCGGGGCCTGCGGTGGATTGTGCGGAACGAGCGCGCGGACGGAGGCTGGCCGGCGCAGGCCGGAATCGACCAAAGCACGTGGGTGACGGCGCTGGTAGCTTTGCTGCCTCCGGAACAACTGGGGCAGGAAGCCCACCGGCGCGCGATCGCATGGCTGATGGGGATGAGGGGCGAGGAATCGACGCTGACGTATCGCATGCGGGAGTGGTTGCTGGGCAATGCGCGGCCGGCGGACCAGGAGTTTGCGGGATGGCCGTGGGTGCCGGGCACGGCGGCGTGGGTGGGGCCGACGTCGCTGGCGATCCTGGCATTGGAAAGGGAGTACAGCCGGAGGCCGCAGGCGGAGGTGCGGCGGCGGGTGCAGGAAGGCCGGGAATTCCTGATGCGGCGGATGTGCCACGACGGAGGATGGAACCACGGGTCGGCGCGCGCGTACGGATACGAATCGCGGCCATATCCGGAGACCACCGGTCAGGCGCTGGCGGCGTTGCGCGGGGTTGGATCTCCGGAAGTGGACAAGGCGCTGACGGTGGCCCGGCGGTTTCTGGCGGAATGCCGGTCGGTGAACGCGCTGAACTGGCTGCGGCTGGGCCTGCTGGCGCACGGAGAGCTGCCGGAGGGTTACTGCGTGCCGTCGGGAGTGACGAGCCGCACGCTGCCGGATACGTCGCTCGATATGCTGGTGGGAGCGGTACAAAAAGGCAGCGATTTGTTTTGGGGCTGAAGATGCAGAAGACCATCACCAGACGCGAATTGCTGGCGGCAGCGGCGGGCGCGGCGGCGCTTTCGGCGTGCAACGTCGAAAAGCCAGTGACGCTGGCGCGCGTCTCGGTGGCGCGAGCGGCAGCCTACGACCAGAGCGTCTACGACACGGTGCGACGGCTGTTGGACGAACACCGGGTCAACGTCGGAGGGCGGAACGTCGTGCTGAAGCCCAACCTGGTGGAGTTCGAGCCGGAGAGCAGCATCAACACCAACCCCATGGTGGTTCATGCGGCGCTGGAAGCGTTCCGGGCGCGGGGCGCGGCGAGCGTGCGGATCGCGGAAGGGCCGGGGCACCGACGCAACACGCTGGACCTGGCGGAGGCCGCGGGATACTTCAAGACGGTGCCGCACTTCGAGGACCTGTTCGTGGACCTCAACCTGGACGACGTGAGCCGCGTGAACCGGCCGCGACAGTTTTCCCGGATGAAGGAGCTGTACCTGCCGAACACGGCGCTGGGCGCGGACCTGCTGGTGTCGATGCCGAAGATGAAGACGCACCACTGGGCAGGCGCGACGCTCTCCATGAAGAACCTGTTCGGGGTGGTGCCGGGCGCGGTCTACGGGTGGCCGAAGAACGTGCTGCACTGGGCGGGGATCGAGGAAAGCATCGCGGACCTGCACGCGTTATTTCCGCGGCAGTTCGCGATTGTAGACGGGATTGTGGGCATGCAAGGGAACGGGCCGATCGAAGGCGTTGCGAAGAAAGTTGGAGTGCTGGTGGCGGGCGCGGACCCGGTGGCCGTGGACGCCACGTGCTGCCGGATCATGCGGATCGATCCAATGCGCATCGGGTATCTGAAACTGGCATCGGAGGGAGTCGAGGCGCAGATTTCGGAGCGCAACATCCAGCAGACCGGCGAAAGCATCGCGTCGGTCGCGACGCCGTTCGACCTTATCCCCGAATTTCAATCCATTCGGTTGGAGAATAGTTAAATGCACACGCAACCGACCGACCGCCCGGTCCCCACGGCCGCCAGGCGCGGCCGCCCAGCGATTGCCGCCCTGATGGGCTGGCAGTGGGTCTACGCACTGGTATCGCTTCTGGTGCTGATTCCCTGCTATTGGCAACCGCGCATCCAGGCGGGGGATCTTTCGAGCCACATTTACAACTCGTGGCTTTCCCAATTGATCGAAAGCGGGCGGCTGCAAGGGTTGGCGATGGTGCAGCAGACCACCAACATTCTTTTCGACCTGATTCTGAGCGGGCTTTTTAAAGTGGTGGGGCCGGAAGCGGCGCAACGGATTGCGGTATCGCTGGCGGTGCTGACTTTTGTGTGGGGCGCCTTCGCGTTCATCGGAGCGGTGGGAGGCCGGCGGCCGTGGCACCTGCTGCCGTCGATCGGGATGCTGGCCTATGGCTGGGTGTACCACATGGGCTTCTTCAATTTCTATCTGAGCCTGGGGCTGTGTTTCTGGGGCCTCTCGATGGTTTGGGACTGGAGCGCGCGGCGGATGGCGATGGCGACACCGGTTTTTGTGGTGGCGTACGTAGCGCACGCGCTGCCGGTAGCGTGGGCGGGATGCCTGGTGGGCTACGTGCTGATTGCGCGCAGCCTGGCGCCGCGGACGAGGGTGTATGTCATTGCGGCGTCGCTGGGGGCGATGGTGCTGCTGCACGCGGCGATCGGCGGGACGATGGTCTCGGGGTGGTCTCCGCAGCAGATCAACTTGACCACGGGCGTGGACCAGGTGTGGGTGTTCGACGCGAAGTATTACGTGGTGATGGTCGGGCTGTTGCTGGTATGGGGGCTGCTGTTCCTGGACCTGATTCACCTGTTGGGGGCGCGCCAGGTGGTTTCGGGGATCCCGTTCCAGCTCTGCGCGATCAGTGCAGCGGGCGTGTTCATTCTGCCGACCACGGTGCTGATTCCGGGGTTCCACCATTCGCTGGTGTTCATCGCGGAGCGCATGTCGCTGGGGGTGGGAGTGTGCGTGTGCGCGCTATTGGGCGCGGCGCGGCCGAGGCGGCTGGAGACGTACGCGCTGGTGCTGGTGGCGATGGTGTTCTTCGGCTTCCTGTACCGGGACGAGCGCGCGCTGAATTCGTTCGAGGACCGGATGCAGGATACGGTGGCGAAGCTCTCGCCGGGGCAGCGGGTGATCAGCGCGGTCGAGGATTCGGAGCTGCGGGTGAATGCGCTGGCACACATGATCGACCGGGTGTGCATCGGCCATTGTTACAGCTACGCCAACTATGAGCCATCGACGGCGCAGTTCCGCATACGGGCGGAAGCGCAGAATCCGTATGTGGCTTACTCCTACCGGCAATCGTGGGAGCTGCAGACGGGGGCGTACGTGGTGCGGGAGAGCGACTTGCCGCTCTACCAGGTGAACCTGGATGAGAACGGGAAGATGGTGCTCAAAGATTTGAAAGCAGGTGTGGCATGCGGAAGCAGGGAATGGGATCCTTTATCGGAGACGCTGCCGGCCGGATGAGCGTAATCCAGTTGGTGGCCGAAGTGGCGCTGCTGGCGGCAATGGTGCTGGCGTCGTCCTGGCTGGTGCGGGGCTGAGGGAGCGAAGAACTCGTCATTCAGAAGCGTTTGGCAGGCGAAAGCGCCTGCCGTCGACCGGCCTCCGGCCGGTCGAACACCGGCGGCAAGACCGCCGGCGCTACCAGTTGGTCTTAACGGAACTTGAAAATGTAGAAACTCCACTGGCAGGCGAAAGCGCCTGCCCCACCAAACAGGCCAGGAGGCCTGTCCTACGCGGCGGGGCGGCTGGCGGACACGAGCATGATCATGAGGTTCCACACGACGAGGCCGCTATACCAATAGGTAGCCCAGCGGATGAGGTGGTTTTTCCGGGCGTACACGCAGAAAGCGCCTAAAGCCAAAGCCAGGGCCTTGGAAGCGAGTATCCCCAGTGCGGGACCGGCGTGCATAAACAGGCGGACGAAGGGGCTGGCCTCGGCGGCACCCAGCCTGATACCCACGAGGGTGGTCAGCAGGTCCAGCAACTGCAGATAGATAAAGACGTACTGAATTGCCATCATAGTTTTCCCGAAGCAACAAAGTACTTAGATCGGCGCTTCCTGAAAATAGTTTACCCTTACTTGTTCGCAACAAAGATCCAAGAATGTACCGTTTGTACTAAAGTCTGGGGGCTTGCTTTTAGTACAAAACAGGAGATTTATGGGGATCGTTCCATGACGGCGGGGCGCATTCTGGTAAATTGATGGGGAGTGACACCGTCGACGATAGAAGCATATCTTCTGCAGGAATCGAGCGGGCGGCGCTATCCGCTGGGCGACGGCCAGACGTGGGCGATCGGCCGGGGCGATGGCTGCGCAGTGATGCTGGACAGCCGGTCGGTGTCGCGGTTGCACGCACTGATCCAACGGAAGGACGCGGGGGATTTTTCGCTGGTGGACCTGGGGAGCCGCAACGGCTCTTTTGTGAATGCGCGGCGGGTGAGCCTGCCGCTGGTGCTGAGCGACAAAGACCGGTTGCTGTTTGGGGACCAGGAGCTGATCTTCTGCAGCGCGGCGAGTGGCGGCGCGGGACTCCCGATCGGGGAAATGAACACGCGCAACATGCCGACGACGGCGCTCCACACACACAGTCTGACCACGATTGTGGTGGTGGACATCCGCGACTTCACGCCGCTGGCGCGGACGGTTTCGGAATCGCTGCTTTCGCAGACGATCGGCACGTGGTTTCTGCGGACGGGGCAGATTACGCAACGGCTGGGGAGTTGGGCGCAGAAATACATCGGGGACGCGGTGATGGCGGTGTGGGTACACGACCACCCGGAGAGCCTGGCGGCCGATTTGATGAAGGCGCTGCGGGCGGTGAGCGAGATCAACACGGCGACGGGGGAAATCAGCGAGGCGCTGCCGCTGCCGGGGCCGCTGCGCATCGGGGCGGGCGTGAATACGGGGCCGGCGATAGTAGGGGGCTCGGAGTACACGGCGCTGGGCGACACCGTGAATGCGGCATTCCGGCTGGAAGCGGCCACCAAGCAGATTGGGCTGGGCGTGGCGCTGGGCGCGCGGACGTTCCAGGAACTGTTGTTGACGGCGGGCTCGAGTTCCCCATTTGCCAAGCGCGAAGTGGAGCTAAAGGGATACGAAGGGCCGAGCACGGCCTGGGGGATTTCCTTCGAGGCGTTACAGGAATTTTTGAAGGGGTACCCAGGTGACATCGGGCTCCGAACCTGATAATCTGCTTCCCATAGGCGACCTGCGAGGGGAGCAATATGACGACCATTCTATCCGAGAAGCAACAACAAGAGCTTCTGAATCGCGGCTTTTCGCGCCGGACTTTCGGCCGGATTGCCACCGTGTTAGCCGCCGGCGCAGCGCTGCCGTTTTATAACGAGCCCGCACTGGCACAACTCTCGCGGGTGGATGCGCCGCCGGACGCGGTGATGATCAACTCCAACGAGAATCCGTTGGGCCCATGCAAGGAAGCGCGCGAAGCGGCCCACAAGATGGTGGAGCAGGGTGGCCGCTACCTGTTTGGGGAAGCCGGTAAAGTGCTGACGATCCTTTCCGAACAGGAAGGATTGACCCCCGATCACGTCAACATCTACGCCGGATCGAGCAGCCCTCTGCATCAAGCCGTGATCGCCTTCTGTTCACCTACCAAACCGTACGTGCTGGCGGACCCCGGGTACGAGGCGGGCGGCGCCGCGGCCCAATTCATCGGCGCGCCGGTGATTCGCGTTCCGTTGGCCAAGGATTATGGGCACGATGTGAAAGCCATGGCGGCGGCCAGCCCCACCGCCGGACTGATCTACGTCTGCAACCCCAACAATCCGACCGGCACGATGACCAAGAAGCCGGATCTGGAATGGCTGGTTGCGAACAAGCCCAAGGGGTCGATCGTGATGATCGACGAAGCCTATACGCACATTGCGGGCGGCCCGTTCTGCAACGACATGGTGCAGGCCGACAAGGACGTCGTGATCCTGCGCACGTTCTCCAAGATCTACGGCATGGCCGGACTGCGCGCCGGCGCTGCCATGGCCCGGCCCGACCTGTTGGCTAAGATCAGAGGCTGGGGCCATAGCGGCATGATGCCGATCACCTCGATGGCCGCCGCCTCCGCGAGCCTGCAGTCGAAGACGGTGGTGCCGGAACGGCGCAAGTACATCGCTGACGTGCGCAACGACGTCCTGGATTTCCTCGACCAGCACAACTTCAAGTGCGTACCCTCGGTTGCCAACTGCTTCATGGTGGATGCGAAGCGGCCCAGCCGCGAAGTCATCAGCGCCCTGGCTCGCGAAAAGGTAATCATCGGGCGGCCGTGGGCTGTCTGGCCGACGCACGTACGGGTAACGGTGGGCACGCAGGAGGAGATGGACAAGTTCAAGGCGGCCTTCCTCAAGGTGATGGCTTGAACCCACGGGCCATTCTGCGAAGAATGAGCCCGCCTCGCGCAAATTACGGTTGGGGCAGATTTCTGGGAGATTGTGCGGGCGGGGCGATCGCGGCACTGATCGCGCTGCCCTACGGTCTCGCGCTGGCGACGGCGATGGGGTTGCCGCCGGTGCTGGGGATCTTCACCTCGATTCTGACCGCGCCGGTAATTTCGGCGATGGGACGCAACCCGGTGCTGATCGGCGGCACGGCCAGCGCCACGGTCCCATTTATGGCGGTGGCGGCGCGCGCGGGCGGCGTGGGGGGAGCGGCGCGGCTTTCGATTCTGGCGTCGGTGATGCTGATCGGTTTCGGATTCCTGCGCCTGGGCCGGCACATCATGCGGGTGCCGCACGCGGTGGTGACGGGATTCTCGTGCGGCATCGGCGGCATGATGCTGGTGTCGCAGCTCGACATCATGTTCGGAGTGGCGTCGCCGCTGACGCGCCCGGCGGGCTCGGCGGTCGCGCAATTGTCGGCCGTGCTCCATCACCTGGGGGATGTGCGGGCCGTGCCGCTGATCCTGGGAATGAGCGTGATTGCAGCCGCCACGCTAGCGGCGCGTCTTTCGCACCACGCGCCGGCGCCGCTGATCGGGGTGGCGCTGGCGATATTGATCGGCCGCTTTTTCGGCTTTCACACCAAAGAAGTGGGCGCGTTGCCGGCCATGCTGCCGCCCTTGGCCGGCATTTCCTGGAAGCTGCGCGAAGTGCTGGCCGCGATGCCCTCGGCGGCGGGGCTGGCATTTGTCACGGCGGTAAATATTCTGATCACGTCGCGCGTGGTGGAACATTTTCGAGGGCGCCACAAACGCATGAAGCCCGGCGATGCGGATGCGGAACTGAGCGCTTATGGGACGGCCAACATCCTGGGCGGGCTGTTCGGCGCGCCGCCCAGCGTGGGGATTCCGGCGCGCAGCCTGGCGGTGGTGCGGTGCGGCGGGACGACGCGGGTTTCGAACCTGATGCACGCGCTGTTCCTGGTGGGGATTCTGTGGCTGGGCTCGGGGGTGGTGGAACGGATTCCGATTCCAGCGCTGGCGGGCGTGACGGCATGGATGGGGCTGTGCCTGCTGGATTGGAGCGCGTGGCGGCGGCTGCCCAAGATGAGCCGCGTGGACGCCAGCGCGTTTCTCGGGACGGCCATCGCGGTGATGGCGACGAATGCGGTGCTGGCAGTGGTGATCGGCTGTTCGATTTACAGTCTGGCATGGATGTACCAGCGGCGGCTGCGGCCGGCGCCGGCGCCGGATTTGCAGGTTGAGTAGGTCAGGCGGTTGGCAGGCGAAAGCGCCTGCCCCACCAAGTTGTGGAGAGAAGAGGCAGGAGGTGATCCGATGGAAGCTACCAGAAGAAGTTTTCTTGGCGTCGCAGGCGTGGCGGCAACAGCGGCTGCCGTGCCGCGCCCGGCCAGCACCGGCTTCGTGAAGCCGGCCCCCAAATTTTATGTAGCGGCGGTGACGCCGTGCGACAGCAGGGGTAAGTTCGACGAAGCCCTCTACCGCGACATGATGCCCTATTTCAAAGAACGCGGGGCGGATGGCGTGGTGGCGCTCGGCACCACGGGCGAGTTTCCGATGTTTTCCTGCGTGGAGCGCAAGAAGATCGCGGAGGTCGCGCTGAAGCACCGGTCGGGGCTGGACATGATCGTGCAAGTGGGCACGCCCAACCTGCCCGAGACGCTCGAACTGCTGGCGCACGCGGCGGCGAACGGGGCCGATGGAGTGCTATGCATCCCGCCGTTCTACTACAAAAACCCAAGCCTGGAGGGACTCTACCGGTATTATTCGCAAGTGCTTGAAGCGGCGAAGATTCCGGTGCACCTGTATCACATTCCAGGGACCAGCGCGGTGCCGATCACGGCGGAGTTGCTGCACAAGCTGGAACACTATCCGATGCTGGCCGGCATCAAGGACTCCACGGGGAACGCGGAAGGCTACGCCACCTTCGTGAAGGAATTTCCGAAGCTGAACATGATGAGCGGCACGGACAACAATATCCCGGCGGCGCTCGAGGCGGGGATGGGCGCGATCCTGATGGGCGGCAACCTTTATACGAAGCAGAGCGCGGCGGTGTTCAAGGCGCATCGCGAGGGAAAGGACGTGACGGAGGCCATGGCCAAGCTGCGGGCGGCGAGCGGACTGCTGCGCGGGGTGGCCAGCGGCAGCGACGGCATTCCGCTGATCAAGGCGGCGCTGGCGGGGCTGGGGCTGCGCGAGAGCTTCTGCCGGGCGCCCCACGTGGATCTGACCGACGAGCAGAAGGCGGCGTTGAAGCCCAAGGTGGAACAATTGGCGGCGCTGGCTTGATGCCTACTTCGCGGGTTCGATTTTGATCTGCTTGAGGACTTCGCTTTGCGTGGCCAGCTCGGTTTTGCCGGCGGGGAAGCGATTGAGGCTCAGGATGTAGGCGAGGACGTCGGCGTCCTGCTGGCGCGTGAGGCGCGAGGGGTCGTCCTGCGGCATGGACTTGCGGATGCGGTCGAAGAGATCGCCGACCGTGAGGCCGTTCCAGTTGGAAAGAAACGCGGCGCCTTCCAGGGCGGGAGCTTCTTCACCGCCGGAGAGCGCCGCGCCGTGACAGTTGACGCATTCCTTCTGCGAGACGGCTTCGCCGCGCCTGGCCTGGTCTTCGGTGAATGTGCCGTCCCAGACGGAGCGCGAGGATTGAGCCAGGGCCGCGGCTGCGCAGACGGCCGCGGCCGCGAAGCAGGCACGACAGCGGCGCATCAGCGTCCTTCGTCGGGCAGGCGGAAGGCGATGTACTCGCCGGAATACGCGCCGCCGCTGACCGCGATCACGATGTATTGCCTGCCCTGCCACATATAGGTCATGGGTGAGCCGCTCTGCGGGGCGGGCATCCAGACGGAGCCGACTTCTTTTCCGCTGACCTTGTCGTAGGCGCGGAGCATGGCGCCGCGGGGATGCTGGTCGGTGGTGGTGACCTGGCCGTCGCCGGCAATCAGCAGCGTTTTGGTGATCAGGGTTCCGATGTTGTAGCCGGACTGGCCGGTGCGCGGAATGGCGAGGCCATTCAAAGCGGCGTGGTTGCGAATGGCGTCGGGGGTTTCGCCGTGGGGGATCTGCCAGGCGATTTCGCCGGTATCCAGCTTGATGGCCGAGATCGTAGAGTAGGGCGGCTTGATTAGCGGAAGGCCCTGGACGGAAAGACCGCCGAAGCCGCCGCCACCACCCCCGCCAGCGCCGGCTGCGCCGCGACCGCCGGGCGTGCGCGTGGGGAGCGGGGAATCCGCGCCGGTATTCTCGCCGGGGCCGGTGCGCATGCGCACGGGCTGGCCCGCCGTGCCGGCTACGTAGCGCATATCCGAAATCTCCCTGGGCGCGGGCAGAAGGCTGATAGGAGTTACGCAGGAGTTGCAGGCGTAGACGTAGACGGTGTGGGTCTCGGGATCGTAAGAGCCGCCGGGCCAATTGGTGCCGCCGCTGGCGGTGCCGAGAGTGAGAGTGGCGAGTGGGCCTTCGGCCTTGCTCTCGACGGGCGGGGTGAAGACTGGTCCGATTTTGTACCTGGCGATTTGTGTCTGGGCCTGGTCGCGGAGCGCGGGGGTGAAGTCGATCAAATCGTCGATCGAGATGCCGTTGCGAGCGTAGGCGGGGGGCTTCGAGGGAATCGGTTGCGTAGGCGAATACCATTCGCCGGGGACGGCGCCGCGCTCCACCTTCTTCTCTTCGATGGGCCAGACTGGTTTGCCGGTGACGCGGTCGAAGACGTAAAGAATGCCTTGCTTGGTGGGCTGCGCCACGGCCTTGATAGCGCGGCCGTCCACGGTGATATCGGCGAGCAGCGGGGCGGAGGAAATATCCATGTCCCAGAGCGGATGGTGGACGAGTTGGAAATGCCACTTGCGCTGGCCGGTTTTGAGATCGACGCAGACCAGCGTTTCGCCGAACAGGTTGGCGCCGGGACGGTGGCCGCCGTAGTAATCGCCGGTGGGGGATTCGACGGGCAGGTAGACGAGGCCGAGCTGCTCGTCGACGGAGATCTGGGTCCAGACGCCGGTGTTGCCGGTGTACTCGGCGGAACCGTTTTCCCAGGTATCGTAGCCGAGTTCGTTTTTGAGCGGGATGGTGTGAAAGATCCAGAGGCGCTTGCCGGTGCGCACGTCGAAGCCGCGCACGTAGCCTTTGTTGTTGCGCATGCTTTTGGGAGTCATGCCTTCGCGGAAGGCGGCGCCGACGATGACGGTGTCCCTGGCGACGACGGGCGCGCCTTGAAAGCCGATCTCGCCGGTGGTCAAATCGGGCTCGATGGTCTGGTCGTCATCGAGTTTGAGGTCGACGGCGCCGCCTTTGCCGAAGGTGGGGACGAGCGCGCCGGTCTTGGCGTCGAGGGCTATGAGACGGTAGCCCGGCGTGACATAAAGGATGCGTTCTTCTTTGCCGTCGGACCAATAGGCGAGGCCGCGTCCGGAGAGCTGGCGGGGGGCTGCGGCGCCGCGGTCGCCTTCGTGCTCGCCGTGGACCCAGAGCAATTCGCCGGTGGCGGCGTCGAGGGCGATGGCGGCGCGGCGGGAGCCGGCGGTGGCGTAGACTACGCCCTTGACCATGAGCGGGGTGCCTTCGAGCTTATACTCGGGGCGGTTGCCGATGTTGTCGGTCTTGAAGCGCCAGGCGATTTCGAGCTGGCTGAAATTGGCGGCGTCGATCTGGTCGAGGGGGCGGTACTTGCTGCTGGCGAGGTCGCCACCGTAAGTCGGCCAGTCGGTACCTTGAGCGAAGGCGGCGGTGACGGCACAGGCCAGGCCAATCGCGAATCTGTCGAGATGCATCTACACTCTCCTAGCGGTTTCTGACAGTGTATCGAAATCGGGCGGACGGCGGCGGGTGGGCTCCGCTAAATCTTCAACGCGGAGGCGCGGAGGAAAGGCGGAGACAAAACAAAACAGGTCAAAACCCGGGAGCGCAGAGGAGGCGGAGGAAATTGGGGGCCTAGCGCGGTTGGCGGCGGCGCAGGAGGCGCTCGGTGAGGGTCTCATGCTGGGGCGCGAATTGCAGAGCGGCGGCGCGCAGATAGGGGCGAAACTCGCGCTTCCAGTAGGCGAAGAAACCGGTGCGCGAAATCTCCGCCAGGGCTTGCACGTAGTGATCGAGGATGGCGCCGCCGAGAACTTTGCCGGTGCGGCGGGCGGCGGAATGCGCGGCGCGCGACAGCCACAAGACGTTGGAGGGAACGTGCGCGAGGGTGGAGAGGGCCATCACCGACGAGACTGTGAAAACCGAGCGGTGCTGTTCCCGCGCGGTGCGGCGGAGTTCGGTCCAGATGGAGTCGAGGCGTTCGGGCGACGGCACGTTCTTCGGCGGGATGGAGCGGACTTCGTCGCGGAACCTGGTCCATTCGCGGCGGAGGCCGGCGATATCGATGGGCGGCAGGTTGAGGGTTTGCGCGAGATGCGAGCTGGTGTTTTCGAGGCCATCGAGGAGTTGGTCCATGGTTTCAAGTTGGGCATCCGGCTGGATGAGACCTTCCTCTTTTAAGGCGCCGGAGATTTCGCGGATGAGGTGGTGCCCGGCGCCGGTGACGTCGGCGAGCGCGGCCAGGACCCACACGGGCGAAGCGCGAAAGGCCAGGATTCCGAGGAGTTCGATGCCATGGCTGGCGGTGCGCTGCACGAGAAAGTTTTCGGCGAGGCGCGTTTCGGAGGGATAGATTCCCTCCACCTGGCCGACTTCTTCGATCCAGAAGCGCAGCACGACATCGACCATGGTGCGGTAGAGAGTGGTGCGCCGAAGGCTGGCGGGCACGACGACTACGCCGATCTCGTGCAGCAGGCCGCCGGAAAGCGCGCCGAGCGAGCGGACCAGGCGCTCCGGAAGGGAGAGGACGTATCGATAGGCGCCGGTAGGAGTCACTGTTTCCAGTATCGCGCCAAGCGGGACCGGCCTCCTGGCCGGTCGTGGACAGGCCAGGAGGCCTGTCCTACACGGGATGCGCTATATTGCGATCAATGAAGCTGGCGATATTGACATTGTTGGGGGCCGGATTGCTGGGCGCGCAGCCGGCCACGATCGACGGCACGGTGGTCAACCAAAAGACCGGAGAAGCGCTGAGCGGCGTGCATATCCGGCTGGCTACCGGCAATTTCAATAACGGCGGCGTTAGCGAGCTATATGGCGCGATGAGCGACAAGGCCGGGCATTTCTCGGTGGCCAACCTCAAGCCGGGGTTTTATCTCGTCTTGCTGGAGCGGGCGGGATTTGTTCAGGCGCCGCCGAATACGCCGGGCATTCCGTTTCAAAGCTTCACCGTGAAGGCCGGCCAACACCTGGCGGATTTCAAACTGGAAATGAATGCGCGGGCGATGATTGCCGGGCGGGTGGTGAATGAATATGGCGATCCCGTGCAGAACGTTTTCGTGCAGGTGGAATCGCCGCCACCCGTTCCACCGCCGGCGAATCCGTTTGGCAACCAGAACGTGGTGACCGACGACCGGGGCGAGTTCCGCATCCTGACTGGGCCCGGCAAGTTCTACCTGCGCGCGACGTTGCAGGGTGGCGGGCAAAGGCCGATGACGGAAATCCGTACCGACGGCACATCGGCCACGACGTATGTGAGTACGTATTATCCGAGCGCACCGGACAAGGGCGCCGCGACGGTGGTGGAGGCCGGCGCCGGGCAGGATGTCACCGGGATTGAGATCCGGCTCACGAGTGCGGTGGCGGGGCACGGCTCCTCGATCAGCGGGGTGATATCGGGAACCCCGGAGAATGGGCGGGCCAGTGTGATACTGGCTGTCGGCGAGAAATCGGGCCAGTTCAATACCGCGCGTGGCGCGGCGGCGGGGCCGGACGGCAAGTTCTCATTCACCGGACTCGATCCCGGCTACTATCGCGTCAGCGCGCAGTATTCGTCGGGAAAAACGATGCTGCAGAGCCAGGCGGTGGATGTCCGGCTGGCAGGTGGGGATGAGAATGTGCAACTGGCCCTCGCGCCCGGCGAAGAACTGTCGGGCACGCTCGCGGTGGTGGGGGATGGACCGGCCGGCGGCGCCCAGAAGCGCACGGTGAGGCTGGAGACGGCCGACCCGTTCAGCTACACCGCGACGGCGATGATGACGCCCGGCGAGGTGGATAAAGACGGCGCGTTCCGGATTGCCAACGTTCCCCCGGGCCGCTTCAGAGTGGTGGTGGAACCGATGCCGGAGAACGCATACGTCCAGTCGGTCACGCTGGATGGCACGGCCGCGGCCGACATGGTATTGGACCTCTCGCACGGCGCCAGAGGGTCGCGCGCGAAGGTCACGATCAGCCGCGATGGGGCGGAGATTTCCGGGAAGCTCCTGGATAAGGACGGCGAGCCCGAAGTGAACCCGCTGATTATGGTGTTCCTGGTGACGGATGCGAAGCAGATGCTGCAGCAAGCGGGCATGAACCGCGCCAGCGATGGCAAGTACGACATGAAAGGGAATCGGCCGGGTAAGTATCGGATTGTGGCGATTGATATGCTGCACCTGATGTCGGGCAACGGCGGGACGCCCGAACAGGCAACCATGGACAAGTTGTTCGAGATGGCGGAAGAGATCGAACTGAAGGCGGGCGATCGCGTGGTGAAGAACCTGAAAGCGATCGACAAAGTGCCGGGAATGGAGGCTGCCAATGCACCGCGGAATTAGCGGAGTGTGCCTGCTGGCGCTGTTCGGCGCGGCGGCTGTATGGGCACAGAGCCAGCCGACCCCGCCCACCGAGGAACCGGCCATGGTGGCGGGCGTGATCACCAATTCGCTGACGGGCGAGCCTTTGCTGCGGGCGCACATTCAGTTGCAGCTTGCCGGCGCCGGTGGTCCGGGCAACCAGTCGTATGGAGCGATGACCAACTCGGAGGGAAAGTTTTCCATCACGAAGATGCCGCCGGGTCACTACATGATCATGATGGACCGGATCGGATTCGTGGTGCCGTTGAATACGGCGGGCAACCGGTCGAGCGATATCACGCTGGGTCCGGGCGATAAGAAGGACACGCTCAAACTGACGCTGACGCCGGTGGGTGCGATCACGGGCCGCGTGTTGGACGCCGATGGCGAGCCGGTGCAGAACTCCAGCGTTGTGGCGGAAGGCGCGACCGGAAGCGGCGGCACGATCGCCACGACCGACGATAAGGGAGAATACCGCATCGGCGGATTGCGGCCAGGCAAGTACCGCATCAAGGCCACGCCGCAGGCGCTGCCGCTTCCGCCGGAGATTCGAAGCGACGGAACCACGGACGTGCATTATTCGCCGAGTTACTATCCGGGCGTACTGGCGGCGGCGTCGGCGACGCGGGTTCAGGTGCAGCCGGCCGCGCAACTGGCGGGCATGGACATCCGGCTGGTGCCGACGCCCATCGTGACCGTGAGCGGCAAAGTGACGGGAGCTCCGGAGGGGGCCAAGAACATCTCGATTCAGGTGCAACGGCCTCCGGCCTCGGGCAACGGCTGGTCGTCGACGGGGAGCAATGCCAAGCCGGATGGAACGTTCGACCTGTGGCGCCTGGATCCGGGCAAGTACACGCTGGTTGCATCGATTTTCAGTCCGGGCGGGGCCCGGCTGCAATCGTCGCCGGTGGACATCGAAGTGACCACTGCAAACATCGAGCACCTGGAGTTGCGGATGGTGGCGCCGTTCGATGTGTCGGGGGAGATGCGTTTCGAGGACGAGCAGGCGCGCCGGCCGCAGCAGCCGCCGGCCCAACCGGGGCAGTCGCAGGGCCAGGGGCAGAATGGGACGCAGGCAGCCCCGCCGCCGGCGGCGCCACGCCGGATCACGCTGCGCTCGGCGAGCGGGAATATCGGACAGCAGACCATGGCCGATGTCAGCGCGGACGATACCTTCCAGTTTGAGAAAATGCAGCCGGGGTTGTACCACGTGGCGCTTTCGTGGCCGCCGGTGTACGTCAAATCGATGCTGGTGGGATCGACGGAAACGGAAGGCGACCTGCTGGATCTGCGCAGCGGTCCGGCCGGGGCGGTTACGATCACGGCGAGTTCGGTGACGGGTCAGGTCTCCGGCACGGCCAGCGATTCCAAGGGGCCGGCGGCCGGAGCTATGGTGCTGCTGGCGCCGGAGCCGGACGGCCGCCAGTTTTTCAGCGTGGGCGTAGCGGGCCAGGACGGGACGTATACCATCTCGAACATCCCGCCCGGCAAGTACAGGCTGCTGGTGCGGGACGACGATCTGAATTTAAGCGCGGCGCGGATGGGTAACGGGCTGGAGGATTACGCGGACGTTATGGTGAGCGTGGAGATCCACGCCGGGGATAATGTCACGAAGGATTTGAAGGCGCGGGCGACGGGGAAATAGGGGCGGCGGCTTTGAGGCGGGCTGACAGACGACAAAAAGCGATCGTGTGAACCACAGAGATGCGGAGCTGCAAACAAGAGGGGAGCTAGTGCGTTGACCGGCCGAGGTCGTCCTTTTTCCGGGAAACCACTCCCTCACGGTCGTGGCTCGCATCGGAGTCGTAAGCGTGAGTGAGCGATCGCGGAAAGGCACCAAACCACTCGGTCAGAGGACTAGAACACGAGCTTGAGTGCCACTTGAATGCGGCGGGCGTTGGTGCCGTAGGGGTAGCCGTAGTCGGCAATAGGCGTGCCCACTGCGGCAACCGGCTGTAACACGCCGGAGACGGAGGTGAAAGCAATGGGCTCGACGCTGGTGTAGTTCTTGTGGTTGAGCGCATTGTAGGCTTCGATCATGAGGATGGCCTTCAGCCGCGACGTGAAAGGCAGTTCGCGCGTGAGGCGCGCGTCCACGCTGTATTGATTGCCGATGGGCAGGGTATTGACGGCTTCGAAAGGCACGCGCGACCAGCCGCCGGAGCCGTTGAGGGACGTGGGAAAGGCCATGGTGACGCCGGTAAACTGCTGGCCCATGACGTCGAGCAGGGCGGTTTGGTGGAGTGTGGAGGCGGCGGTGGCGATGCCGGAGAGTTGCCATCCGTTCAGGAAAAAGCGTTCGGGGATTGAGTTGCCCTTGGTGACACGGGGCTGCCAGGTCCAGTTGAGGACGAAGCGGTGCCGCTGGCCGAACGCCGAGGGGCCCTGATCGCCGCGATAACTGGCCATATAGGAGTTGGAGGGAACGATGCTGACGACGGGAGGGCCGCCGACATCGTCAGTGGCCTGCGAATACGTGTAGGAAGTCTGCACCGACAGGCCGTGAGAGAGCGCGGTGCGCAACTGGGCGACCCCGGCCATATAGCGGGAAGCGCCTTCGTTGCCGATTTGCCAGTTGCGGGCGCCGTTCATGGAGAAGACATTGGTGGTGTAGGAGCTGGCCGCGGCGCCGCTCGCGTTATTGATGGTATAGGTCTCGGAAGTAACTTTGGCGCCCTCGATGTTCGTATCGTTGGCGGTCCACAGCTTTTGGCCCAGGGTATCGATGAAGCTCACGGCGAGGGCCATGAAATTGGTGAGGCGGCGCTCGATGGCCAGGGTGCCCTGTTCGGTGTAGGGATTGCGAAATTTCGCGAAGGTGACGACCGAGTTCTGGATGGACGAGGAAACCGAGGCGGTGGAGGCCAGCGGCTTGGGGAAGACCGGCGAATTGACCTGGTTGGGGATGATGGTGAAGGCGGTCTGGTAAACGCCGCCGCCAACGGTCAGGTCGCGCACCAACTGGCCGGGGAATGGCTCGTAGTAAGAGCCCAAGCCGAGGCGCACGACGGTGCGGTTGTCGAGCATGTAAGCGGCGCCGACGCGCGGGGAGAAGTCGACATTGGGCGAAGGGATAAAGCCCGACTGGTAATTGTTGGGGTTGGGCTGGGTTGGTTTGGGAATGCGCGTTTTCTCCCAGCGGACACCGAAATCGACAAGCAGGCGCGGGGTGGCCTTCCAGGTGTCGTGGGCGAATGCGTGGATTAACATGGTGCGCACGGTCGAGACCGGGGTGCCGAAAGTCTGCGTGAACAGAGCGTAGTTTTTCTGCGCCTTCACGTTGGCGGTGAGGTCTTGGGCGAAAGCGGTGAGGGACGTGTAGTCGTAGGAGCCGTAGCGGCTGTCGAGCTGGTCAACGCGATCCTGGTTTTCGGTGACGTCCCCGCCGATTTTGATGGTGTGGGAGCCGATCACCTGGGTATATGCATCGACACCGGAAATGCGCTCCTGGGTGAGGTTGGCGGGATACAGCGGGTTCGATCCGATGGGCGTGCCGGCGAGATTGACGCCGACCGGGCCGGTGGACGGGGCCAGGCTGAAATCGGTGTAGGCGTTGAGACCGTCTTTGAAATAGGAACCGTGGAATTCGTTGGTGGTGTTTTCGTTGATTACACTGGTCCAGCCGGCCTTGCCGAAGATCGTCGAGCTGGTGTAGGTGGCGTTGGAACCGAGCAACCCGCCGTTGGGCGCCACCTGCTCAGTCTCCATGCCGTTGGGCGCATGCTTATGCGCGATGTCGCCTTCGAACGACAAGTTGTTCTTGTCGCTGGGCCGGAAGTCGAACTTGACGAAGCCGGAGGTGGATTTGAGGGAGCGCGGCACCACGACGTTCATCTGCGCTTTGATGAAGTTGATGGCGGAGGTGCACTGGGCGGCGGTGGCCGTGCAATTGGCGGCGGGGATGGAGTTGCCGGTGGAATCGGTGATCAAGGGATTGGTGATGCGGTTGAGGGCCTGGGAATCCCAGTTGATCATTTCAAAATTGCCGAAGACGAAAAAATGATCGGGCGCGACGGGCGCACCGAGGCTGAGGCCAGCCTGCTGGCGGTCGCCGGTGGGTTTGAAGTTGTTGCCGAAGGGGTCGGGCGAAACCATGGAGTGGGCGATGTAATAGTCATAGGCTTCGACGTGGAGGTCGTTGGTGCCACTGCGGGTGACGGCGTTGACGATGCCGCCGGAGGCGTGTCCGAAGTCGGCCGGCGCGGCGGCTGAAATAACCTGCATTTCAGCGATGGCGTCTTGAGCCAGCAGCGGAGCGATGCCGGGCTTGTTGACGGAATAGCTATTGGTAGCATTGATGCCGTCAAGCAGGAAAGAGTTCATGAACTGCTCGCCGCGGAATCCCAGGAAGCCGGTGGATGGGTTTTCAGAGACGGCCGGGGCCAGGAGCACCAGTTTGTCGACGAGGCGGGCGTTGGAGGGCAAGCCCTGCAACTGAAGGAAGGTCACCAGGGCGGAGAGGGACATCTTGGTATCCTGGACCGGCGCGAGAGCGGAGAGCGGTTCGCCGGCGGGCGGGGAGCCGGCCTTTACCAGCGGAATGCGGAAGTTGACATTCTCACCGACGGAAACGTCGAAGTTGGCGAGCGTCCAATCTTCGTATCCTTTCTTGGTCGCCTTGAGCGTGTAGGTGGAGGACGGTACGAGGCCGGGTGCGTTGAACAGGCCGTCGTCACTGGTCATGATGCTGCGAGTGATGCCCAGAGACGGATTGGTGATGACCAGCGTGACCTCCGGAATGCCGTCGCCATATTGGTCGAGCACAATGCCGGTAACGGCGCCGGAGCCAGCCACGGCCTGCGCGTAAATGGCGGTGGAGCAGAGGAGTGCCAGTAGAGATGCTGCGAGTGTTCTTCTCATGCTTTCGAAACCTTTGGTAAAGACCTATTGTATGTGAGATTTGCGGGTCATTGAGGTGTGCCCGGCGGTGACAGTGTGAAGCCGGGACCCAGGATGCGGGCGGCGTCCTTATATGGCCTCCTTATATAATGATGGTTCCGTGAACCGCCAATGGCTCTGTTTCGCTCTGTTGTTGGGCGGTTCGGTCCTCGAGCCGATCCGCGCCTTCCAGCCTTCCGGCCTGCTGAACGATGTAGTGGATGTCAGCGCCGGATTGATACGAGCTGGAAATACGAGCGCTTAAACGGAGGCCACCGGTACACGAGCGCGGCCGGGTCGGTGACCATCCGCGAGAACCCGTGGCGCATCGAACTGCGCGACGCGGCGGGGCGGCTGCTGACGGAGACCAACCATCCGGCGGACAACGGAAAAGTGCTCGACCCGGTGCTGCCGTTTGGCTTTATCCGGCGGGCATCGGACTACTCGCGCAGCGTGGCGGCGGTGTTCACGCTGGGGGCGGGGGAGAAGCTGTTCGGGTGCGGGGAATCCTTCACGCGGCTGGACAAGCGCGGCCAGAAGATGGTGCTCTGGACCAACGACGCGAATGGAGTCGAGAATGCGCACATGTACAAGCCGGCGCCGTTCTTCCTGAGCAGCCGCGGGTACGGCATGTTCGTGCACACCTCGGCGCCGGCTACGTTCGATTTCGGCGCGAGCTTCAGCGGCGCCAACGCGCTGCTGCTGGGCGACGACGATCTGGACCTGTTCGTTTTTTGGGGCGCGCCGAAGGACGTGCTGGGCGAATACACGGCCATCACCGGACGGGCGCCGATGCCGCCGCTGTGGTCCTTCGGGCTGTGGATGAGCCGGATCACGTACAATTCCGAAGACCAGGTGCGGGACGTGGCGGCGAAGCTGAGGGCGAACCGCATCCCGAGCGACGTGATTCACCTGGACACCGGCTGGTTCGAGACGGACTGGCGGTGCGACTACCAGTTTTCGAAGACGCGCTTCCGCGATCCGGCGAAGATGATCGCCGATTTGAAGCGGGACGGGTTCCACATCTCGCTTTGGCAGCTTCCTTACTTCGTCCCCAAGAACGCGCTGTTTCCGGAGATCCTGGCGAAAGGACTGGCGGTGAAGGACGGCAAAGGCGACCTGCCGTACGAAGACGCGGTGCTGGACTTCACCAATCCGGCGACGGTGGAGTGGTACCGGGAAAAGATCGCGGGGCTGCTGCGCATGGGGGTGGGAGCGATCAAAGTGGATTTCGGGGAAGCCGCGCCGCTCACGGGCGTGTACCACAACGGCCGCACGGGATTCTACGAACACAATCTCTACCCGCTGCGATATAACCAGGCGGTGGCGGAGATCACCAAAAAGGTGACGGGCGAAAACATCACTGGAGCCACGACATCGGCGGATTCGCGCAGCGGCCGCCGGAGGAATTGTACCGGCGCTGGATGGCGTTCGGCATGATGACCTCGCACAGCCGGTGCCATGGCGCTCCGCCGCGCGAGCCGTGGGAATTCAGCGCGGCATTTTTGGACGACTTCCGGCGCATGGATGAGCTGAAGTACAAATTGATGCCGTACGTTTACGCGCAGGCGAAGGATTCGAGCGAGCGCGGGCTGCCGATGGTGCGTGCGTTGTTCGTGGAATACCCCGACGACGCGGGTGCGTGGCTGGTGGAGGACGAGTACCTGGCGGCACGCACGAGTGCGTGCGCCACGGGGGCAATGAAATCCTCGCAGCGGCAGAACATTCCGACAACTTGTAATACTTTTGCTTTGGCACGGGTCTTGCGTTGAGATGGGGCGAAGGATCGGAGCGGCCAATGACATGCAGGTGGAGTGGGCGGGGGCCAGTATGGCTGCGGCTAGGCGGCGGCCAAGTCGCGGATGGCGCGGCCTACGGCTTTGAGGTTGGGAACGCGCATCTCTTCGTATTCGCGGGAGACCACGATGCCGGAAGCGCCGGCTTCAAAGGCTTTGCGGACACATTCGTAAATTTTGCCGGGATCGCCGGGGATGGTGGTGTTGTCCCAGGGGACGTCGAATCCGATGCCGGAATAAATCTTGGTCTTGTTTTCGGCGGAGGCTTTCGAGCGTTTGGTTTCGCGGTAGACGTAATCGGGGCTGAAAGCGGTGTGGTTGAGCTGGTCGAGCGCGGGTTCCCTGGACTTGTCGTAACCGAATAAATCGTAGTAGAGATCGAGGGATTGCTGGAGCGAGATCTCGCCGAGGATGGTGCGCTGGAAACGGGCCAGGTACCAGTTGCGGATGCGCGGGCCCAGGACGTCGTGGTAGAGGATGGGCTTGATGAAGTCGGAATAGGGCGCCATTTCGGCGAAGGTCATTTCGGCGCGGTAGACCAGGTCCCAACTGGACGGCTGATGATCGACGTGCCAGCCGACTTGGGCGTCGGGCTTGACGGCTTTGACGGCGTGGAAGATGGCTTGCTGCATCTCTTCGCGCGCCTGGCGGTATTGATATTCCCAGGAAAGAATTTCGGGATAGCGCAGAAGGATGCGCAGAAAACCGGTGAATACGCCCTCGGGCGGTTTGGCGGATGCGAGGCTCTGCACGTAGAGGTAGAGCTCTTCAAAGCCCCTGCGGGCGCGCGCGGGGTCGATGCCGTGGTTGCGGGCGCGACCTTCGCAATGCGGACAGAAGCAGGCGGGAGGATCGTTGTTCCACGGGCAGATCACGTTCATCAACGGGCCCATGCGCTCGGCGCCCCATTGCAGGCCGTCGAGTTGGTAACTGCGGAAGAGGTCTTCGGCGGTCGCGACCCACCAGGCTTTGTAATCGGGATGATTCCAGCAGGGAATGTTGGTGGAGCGGCCGTAGATATCGCGGGTGACGATGGTGGAGAAATTGGCGACAGACTGGCTCAGGCCGGCGCCTTCGAGGATGCGGGCGTAGAGCTTCATGCCGCGCTGGCGCGCGGGAGCCAGGACTTCGGCGAAGAGGTCGCGGTTGGCGAATTCGAAGCTGGAATCCACGATCTGGTGGCGCAGGCTGGTGTTCCGGTAAAACTGCTCGTGAGTGCGCACCCAGACCGCGGGGAATTTGCGGCCGCGCATGAGTTTGGGCGCGACGCCGTGATCGGCGGCAAGCAGTTGCGGGGGCTTGTGCATGTCGCCGTAGTAGGTGTGGCTGTAGAGCATGAGGCAATTGATGGCGGCGGTGTCCTGGAGGAGATCGAGGCAGCGGTCGATGCCCTCGTCGAGCAGGCTGACGGGGCCGATCTGAATCGCATTGAAGGGTGGCGGGGCGGGCTCGGCAGCCAGAGCGGACACGGCGGGGAGGGCGGCGAGGCCTTTGAGGAAAGCGCGGCGGGCCGGCTGGTTTTCAGGGCGCATGGGACTACTGTATCCGAAAATCGCGCGGGCAGTTACACTCTGGTTGTGCAAGAAATCCTGGTGGTGAACCCGGGGTCGACGTCGACCAAAATGGCGCTGTACGCGGGCGAGCGGGCGAGCGCGAGCGAGACCATCCGCCACGATGCGGCGCGCCTCGGGGAGTGCGGGGGGCCGTGGGAACAGTTCGACCTGCGGTGGCAGGCGGTGGAGGAATGGAGCTCGCGGAATGCGCGTGAAGTGGCGGCGGTGGCGGCAATGGGCGGGATGTTGCGGCGGCTCGAGGGCGGGACGTACGAGGTGAACGAGCGCATGCTGGCGGATGCGCGCGCCAACCTGCAGGGCGAACACGCGTCGAACCTGGGGTGCGCGCTGGCCGGACGGCTGGCGGCGCGGTATGGATGTCCGGCGTACGTGGTGGACGCGGTGTCGGTGGATGAGTTCGACGCGGTGGCGCGGTATTCGGGACATCCGGCGGTCGAGCGGCGCAGCCTTTCGCACGCGCTGAACCTGCATGCGGCGGCGCGGCGGGCGGCGGCGGAGTTGGGCGTGGCGCTGGCGGAGAGCCGGCTGATTGTGGCGCACCTGGGAGGCGGAATTTCGGTGGCGCCGCTGCGAGCCGGCCGCATCATCGACGTGAACGACGCTTCGAGCGACGGACCGTTTTCGCCGGAGCGGACGGGCGGGCTGCCGCTGCAGCCGTTCCTGAGCCTTTGCTTTTCCGGAAAATATTCGGAACGCGAGATGCGCGCGCTGGTGATGGGGCGGGGCGGACTGGTGGCATATCTGGGAACGAATTCGGCGGTGGAAGTGGAGAATCGTATCGCCGGCGGCGACCAGCAGGCGCGCGGGGTGTACGAAGCCATGGCGTACCAGATCGCGAAAGAGATTGGCGCGATGGCGACGGTCTTGGAAGGGCGCCTGCATGGGATTGTGCTGGCGGGCGGCCTGGCGGCCTCGGCGATGCTGGCCGAGTGGATCCGCCCGCGCGTGCAATTTCTGGCGCCGGTGCTGATTTATGCGGGGGAAGACGAGATGGGCGCGCTGGCGGCGGGGGCGCTGCGAGTGATCCGCGGCGAAGAAAACGCGTTGGAGTATTAACACGATGATCCGGAACTTTGACGAACTGTTGCAGGCGGCCAAACAGACCACGGGCAGCGATGGCCCCCTCAAGGTACTGGTGGTGGGGCCGGTGAACGACGAGACGGCTGAGGCGATCCGCGAAGCGCGGGAAGTGCTGGGGCTCCAGTTCGCGTTCGCGGAGCTGAGCGCGGCGGTGGAAGCGATGGCGCGCGGCGAGGCGGGGATCCTCATGAAAGGCGGGGTGGACACGGCCAGCCTGATCAAAGCGGCGCTGAAGCCGGAGAGCGGGCTGAGGACCGGGCGGCTGCTGAGCGATGTGTTTGTTTTCGAGTATGCGGCGCGGCCGGAAAACCGGCTGGTGATGATCACCGACGGCGGGCTGAACATCGCTCCGGACCTGGAAGCCAAGGTGCAGTTGATCCAGAACGCGGCGGCCGTGGCGCATGCGTTGGGGAACGCGAATCCGAAGGTGGCGGTGCTTTCGGCCGCGGAGTTCGTGCAGGCGAACATGCCGTCGAGCGTGGATGCGGCGGCGCTGGCGCAGATGAACGCGCGAGGGCAGATTCGGGGGTGCGTGGTGGACGGGCCGCTGGCGCTGGACAATGCGCTCGAGAGGCACGCGGCGGGCGAAAAGGGCATCCGGTCGGCGGTGGCGGGAGCGGCGGAGATTCTGCTGTGCCCGACGATCGAATGCGCGAACATGCTGGCGAAATCGACGACGTATATTGGGAACGCCCGGCTGGCGCATGTGATTGTGGGAGCGAGGATTCCGATCCTGATTCCGTCGCGGGCGGACAAGAGCGACGCGAAGCTGCTCTCTTTGGCCCTGGGGATGATGATGGCGGCGAGGCCGGCTGGCCAGTGAATTGCACTTGCAGCGTCTGTCTGAGGGTGCCCTGGTAATATTCAACAGCTAACGGGGCTCGGCAGGGTGCTTTCACACTCAGGTAGGGGCATATGACGCTAAAAGACATACTGCGTACTCACGAATTTGCGCAAGGACTGACGGACTCGCAGATCGCCACATTGGCGGGGATGGCCCAGGAGATCACTTTTGAGGATAACGAGGTGATTCTGGAGTCCGGGCAGCGGTCCACGTCCTTCTATTTGTTAACCTCCGGGAGCGTCGCCGTGGAGTTGCGGTCGGCGACCTACGTGGTATGCGTGGAAGCGATCGGTTCGGGGCAACTGTTTGGCTGGTCGGCGTTGCTGGACCATCAGGACACGCTGTTCCAGGTGCGGGCGCGGGAGCACACGACGGCGCTGCGGTTGGATGGCGCGCGCCTCAAGGCAGCGTGCCAGACGGACAGCCAGTTGGGGAACGAAGTGCGGCAGCGGGCGCTACAGGTGGTGGCGGGGCGCGTGCGCGCGACGGAAATCCGGTTTGCCGAGATGTGCGGCGTGAGAGTTTAAGCGTTGCAGTAAGCGGAGCGCGACCGGGGTTGGCAGGCGGAAGCGACTGCCCCACTTTGCAACTAGTTTTGTAGCGGTAGTGCGGAAGCGGGTTGTGGGGCCTTCCACTCGTTCCACCGGTCGACGATCGCCGCCATATAGGTGTAAACCACCGGGGTCAGATAAAGCGTCATCATTTGGGAAAACGCCAGACCGCCGACGACGGCCAAGCCCAGCGGCTTGCGGGATTCGCCGCCGGCGCCCCAACCGAGAGCGATGGGCAAGCCTCCCAACAGCGCCGCCATGGTCGTCATCATGATCGGCCGGAAGCGGATCAGGCAGCCTTGGTAAATGGCATCGGCGGGCTTCATGTGCTCCGTGCGCTCGGCCGCCAGAGCGAAGTCGATTTGCATGATCGCGTTCTTCTTGACGATGCCGATCAGCATGATCATCCCGACGAACGAATAGATGCTCAAATCCACTTTAAACAGGATCAGGGTGAGCAGCGCCCCAAAACCGGCCGAGGGCAAACCCGAGAGAATGGTGATGGGGTGGACATAACTCTCGTACAACACGCCCAGCACGATGTACACCACGGCGATGGCCACGATCAGCAGGATGCCCATGTTCTGCATGGAGTCCGTGAAGAGCTTGGCGGTGCCCTGAAAGGCGCCGGTAATGGTGGCTGGAAGATTGGCTTTGGCCGCGGCCATGATCTCATCGGTGGCTTGGCCCAGTGCGGTCCCGGGCCGGAGGGCGAACGAAATCGTGACCGAGGGCAGTTGCCCGGAATGCGGAATACTCTGCGGTCCGGCGTCCTCCACCAGTTTGGACACCGCGCTCAACGGCACCATGACGCCGGTGTCGGACTTCATATAGATCATCTTCAATCCGTCGGTGAACCTCTGGTAAGTGGGCAGCATCTCCAGCAGGACGTGGTATTGGTTGGTGGGGGCGTAGATGGTGGAGGAAAGTTGCGGGCCGAAGGCATCGTACAGCGTGGTGGAGACACTGTTCCAGTTCACGCTCAGGGCCGCCGCCTGGTCGCGGTTGAGCACGATGTTGACGCGGGGGTTCCTGATTTGCAGATCGCTGGTGACTTCCTGCAAGCCCGGCAGCTTCGCCACCACCTGCTGGAGTTTCTGGGACTCGGCAAAAAGCTGCTGGGTATCGGGTCCTTGCAGCGTGAAATCGTAGCTGCTCTTGGACTGTCGTCCACCCACGCGGATGGCCTGGGGAATCGTCAGGTAAACCTTCAGCCCGGGAATACCCGACACCTTCGGGCGCAGGCGGTTGACGATGTCGACCACGGTTGCCTTGCGCTGGCGGCGCGGTTTCAGGTTGACCGAGAGCGACCCGGTGTTGGCGGAGCCGAAGAAGCCGCCGCCGGTGGAGGAATAAAAATTCTCTATGTCCGGATCCTGCTCGACGATATGCGCCAGCCGATCCTGATACTGCACCATCTGGTAATAGGAAGTACCTTGCTCGGCTTCGGTCTGGACGTTGAAGGTGTCGTTGTCGGTGTCCGGGATGAAGCCCTTGGGCACGACCACGTAAAGGCATGCGGTGACGCCCAACACCGCTCCGAACATCCCCAACATCACGGGACGATGGCGCAGGACCCAGCGCAGGCTGGAGCCGTAATGGCTCAGCATGCCTTGAAATACCCGCTCGATGGCCCGGTAGAAGATGCCGTGTTCCTGGTGAGCGGAGTCCCGCAGGAAGCGGCTGCACAGCATGGGCGTCAGGCTGATCGAGACCATACCCGAGATCAGGATGGCGGTGCAGATGGTTACGGCGAACTCGCGGAACAACCGGCCCAGAATCCCGGCCATGAACAGAATGGGAATGAACACCGCGGCCAGGGAAAGGGTCATGGAGACGATGGTGAAGCCGATCTCCCTGGATCCGGTGAGCGAGGCGGCATACGGCTTCTCGCCGTTTTCGATATGGCGGACGATATTCTCCAGCATCACGATAGCGTCATCCACCACAAACCCGATGGAAAGGATCAGCGCCATCATGGAAATATTGTTGATGCTGAAGTTGAGCAGATACATCACCGAGAACGTGCCCACGATCGAGAAGGGCAGCGCCATGGCGGGAATCATGGTGGCGGAGAAGTTGCGCAGGAAAAGAAAGATCACCAGAATCACCAAGGTCAAAGTGGCCGCCATGGTGAATTGAATGTCATGGAAGGCTTCGCGGATATTCTTGGAGCGGTCGCCGCGCAGATCCAGGCGCACGCTGGGAGGGATCTGCGACTGAAAGGTGGGCAGCAACGCCCGGATGTTGTCGATCACTTCAATGGTGTTGGTGCCCGGTTGCCGCATCACCGACAGGTTGACGCCGCGCGTGCCGTCTTTGCCGTAGTCGCCGCCATAGATCAGCGACATTTGCTTGTCGTCTTCCACGCTGTCCAGGACGTGCGCGACGTCGCTCAGGCGGACGGCGGCGCCGTTCCGGTAAGCCACGATCAGGGGCTTGTATTGCCAGGCTTTCATGAGCTGGCCGTTGGCCATCACGTTGTAAGCCGTATGCGGACCGTAGAGCGTGCCGGTGGGAATATTGACGTTCCAACTGTTGATGGCCGCGTCGATTTCGTTGAGCCCGATCTGGCGGGAGGACAGTTCGTTGGGATCCACCTGCACACGGACGGCGTACTTGGCCGAGCCGAAGACGCGGACCTGGGCCACGCCCGATACCATCGAAATGCGCTGCGCCAGCATGGTTTCGGCATATTCGTCCAAGTCGGAAAGGCGGACGGTCTTAGTAGGCGAAGTCATGAAGACCGTGATGATGGGCTGGTCGCCGGGATTGACCTTGCGGAACGAAGGCGGCGTCGGCATGCCGGGCGGAAGCAGCGGCATGGCTTCGGCGATGGCCGTTTCCACATCGACGGTGGCGCCGTCAATGTCGCGTCCGAGGTTGAACTGAAGAGTGATCGAGGTGTTGCCTTGCGCACTGCTGGAGATCATCGAATCCAGGCCGGCGATGGTGGTGAACTGCCGCTCCAGGGGAGTGGCCACGGCGGAGGCCATGGTGTCCGGATTGGCGCCGGGCAGGCTGGCCGACACGGTGATGGTGGGATAGTCGACCTGCGGAAGATCGCTCACCGGCAAGGCGCGGTAAGCGATGACGCCGAACAGTGCAATGGCCGCCATCAGCAGGCTGGTCGCGATGGGCCGCCGGATGAAATGCTCGGAGATGTTCACAGCCATGGTCGATGGCCCGAAGTGTCTTTTAAGGAGCTGGAGCTTTATCCAGCGTACCAAACCTCAGGGCTTATTTCGCCGGATGCAAGAGCAGCTTTTGCGCGCGCCAATTGAGGAGTTCGGCGACATAGATCTCATTCTCGGACGGGCATGCCATTTCGTGAATCCAGCCGAACTGCTTGGGTTGGCGGCCAGAGCGGCCCAGGACTCCCAGCACTTTGCCATCGAGCGAGAGTTTGTAGACGCGGCCCGGGAATGCGTCGGCGCTGTAGAGAAACTGCGTGGGTCCGGGGGTAATGCAGATGGCCCAGGGCGCGCCGTTCTGCGCCGCGGCACCCTCCGGGCTGGGTTGGTTGCCCATCCAGGGGTGAGCGTCCGGCGGGATGGGCACGTCGATGCGGATCTCGCGCAGAAAGTTGCCGTCACCGTCGAACACCTGGATGCGCCGATTGCCGCGGTCCGCCACGTAGATGTTCCCGTGAGCGTCCGATGCGATGCTGTGGGGCGTGTTGAACTCTCCCGGTTTGGCGCCGCGATCGCCCCACTGCTTCACCCAGTCGCCGTTCTTGTCGTACTTAGCCACGCGCGAGTTGATGTAGCCGTCGCTGAAGAAGATGTTGCCCTGCGGGTCCCAGGTGACATCGGTGGGTTGCCGGAACTGTCCATCCACCGCGGGCCGGGGCGGAGTGACGCGGGTCCACGGCCCGGCGGCCTCGTCGGAAGCTTCTTTTTTGCGGCCGAACACCATTACCACGCGGCCTTGCGGATTGAACTTCACGATCATGTCCGAGCCTTTATCGATGGCCCAGATGTTATCGTCCTTGTCGACCCGCACGGCGTGCGCGTACGACCAGGCATACAGATTCCTGCCGATCTCGCGAAGAAAACTGCCGTCGGGAGCAAACTCCAGCAACTGTGCGGCGGCCGCCCCGTAGGCGGGTCCGGAGGTTCCGCCGCGGGAGAAGACGAAGATATGTTTCTTCGAATTGACGGCGATCCCGGAGACCTCACCGAGGACAGGTCCGCCAACATTCAGGAAGTTGGGAACGGACTCGTAGGGGATCTCGGGCACCGGGGCCTGCTGGCCCAAAAGAGCTGCGCCGGACCATGCCAGCACTACAAACAAAGAGCGCTTCAAGCGAACCTCCGGGGGAGTCGATTTGACGGTCGCGATCAGTATACACCCGCGCGGGACCGCATCGGCGCGGAAAGTCAGGAGTCAGAAGTCAGGAATCAGGAGTGCAACGGCGGCGGGGTCTTGGCATGTCAAGACCGGGGAATTGTTGAAGCAGTTCTGTTAAGGAATGGCCCGCAAAGAAACCAGCTTTGACCGAGTGATTTGGTGCCAGTGGACCACCGCTCCCTTACGGCCGTGCGACAAGTCGCGGCTCGGCGCGGAGGCGCGATCGATGGGAGCGGGGGCTGCGCAAAAGCACAAGATCACCCGGTCGAGGAACTAGCGCCAGTGTCCCTCCACTAAAACCCAGCCGTCCTTTCTGTGAGTCCAGCGATGCGCTACCCAACGGGCGCCCGGCCGTGGAGGCTGTTCCCACCTTCCCGGGGTCCAGGCGTAAGCGTTGCCATCCCAACGATGGTACCCGGAAATCCAGACATGGTTACGGCTGGGCGCCGGCGGCCGCTTCTCAACTAAAACACGGGGTGGCGCGATTTTAACCACAATATCGGCCGCCACAGCGCTGAAGGTCATGGCGCCCGCAAAAATCAATCCGATCAATCGTTTAAAAACCATAACACGCTCCTTTTCTTAGTACCGGACTGCGAAAGGACATTTAGTCTCCGCGGTTTGGCACCGTCGATGAAAGTAGTGAAGAAGAGGACTGGGCCAGAGCGCCACTTGCGCACTACTCTCGGAGGTTTAGCAATGCACGTGCGGGGCCGTATGCAAACACGTGCTGCGCCATAAGGCGGCGGTGCGGATACCGGCAAAACCTGCACTCCAAGTGCATTACTTTACCCATAGGCTCCACGGCAGGAATCCAGGCAAGCGCTTGAGATCCCGAAATCGACGCCGCGCCGGCAGTTCATCGCGGGAAGAAATTCGACGCCCTGACGCCGGTCAATCAGGATACTATTTAATGAAACGACAGGCTGGGACCGGCGAACTCCCCCCGCCTGTTATCCTACCCTATGGTGCCGCGCATTTATGAAACCGAGCGAACTGGAAGTGATCTACAGCCAGCGTTTTAACGACCACATCTCCTACCGGCAGCGGGTCTGGAACGTGGTGGTGTCGTCGTCGCTGGCGCGCTACATTGGGCCACAAGCGGACGTTCTCGACCTGGGTTGCGGGTACGGCGAGTTCATCAACAACGCAGTGTGCCGGAAGAAATATGCGATCGATCTGAACGTTCGCGCGAGGGACTTCCTGGACCCGGGGGTCACCTTTTTCGAGCAGGACTGTTCCGCTCCGTGGCCGCTTCCCGACGAATCATTGGACCTGGTTTTCACCAGCAATTTTTTCGAGCATCTTCCCTCCAAAGAAGCCTTGACCGATACGCTGGAGCAGGCCAAGCGGTGTCTGCGCCCCAAGGGCCGCCTCATCGCCATGGGGCCGAATATCAGGTTCGTCGGCGGCGCCTATTGGGATTTCTGGGACCACCATCTCCCTCTCACCGATCATTCACTGGCGGAAGCGTTGCGCGTGCGCGGATTTGAGATCGAGCGGGTCGTCGACCGGTTTTTGCCCTACACCATGGTGAACACGCGGCCGGCTCCTCCGCTGTTGGTCTATTTGTATCTGAAGACTCCCTTCGCCTGGCGTGTTTTTGGGAAGCAGTTCCTGATTGTCGCCCGCAGGCCATAGTCTTTGGCCGGGCTGCCTCGATGGCTCCGGTAAGGGAAAGGTTATTACAACGAAGATGGATCGAATGTGAGAACTGGCCGCTATTTATCGCTGCGAAAACAGCTCGAAGACCTGCGAGTCCGAATCCAACAGAAACAGCTTTCGGCCGAAGAACTCCTGACGCTGGTCACGTGTCTGGAAGGGGTTATCGAAAGTTTGGAGCTGGAGCGGGATGAAACCGCAGGTTGGTCGAGAAGACTGGAGAACAACCAGCGGAACCTGAACGTTCATATCGCCGCCATCGAGGACAGCCTGATATTCCGCTGGTTGCGGTGGATGGGACGGCCGCTGCTCGAATGGAAGGCCAAAGCCGCACAGTGGATGCGCCATTCGCCCTTCCCACCGCGGCGGCAGGCTGATGATGCCCTATACCGGTTGTGGCTACAGCAACGGGAGGCTGCCACTCCCGGCTTGGCCTGGTATGGCAGGAGAGCGGAAGAATTTCGTCGCCGGCCGCTTTTGAGCCTGGCATTACCTGTACGGAATCCGCGGCGCGAGTGGCTGGAGCAGGCCGTTCAGTCCGTTCTCGATCAAACCTATTCGCACTGGGAACTGTGCGTCTGCGATAACGCGTCCAGCGACGATTGGGTGCGCGAGTATTTCGCTGGTCTGGCCGGCGCCGGCGGCCGCCTCCGGATGATCCATTCCGCGGAGGCCCTGGGTCCCGCGGAAGCGCTCAAACGGAGTTGTTCCCTCGCCAAAGGAGATTACTTCATTTTCTTGAACCAGGATAGCGTTGTCTCGCCACTGGCGTTACACCACGTGGCGGAGGCCCTTCAGGAGGCGCCTGCCGACCTGATCTACACCGACGAAGACCGCCTGGACGCCGATGGCCGGCGCGTAGAGCCGGTTTTCAAACCCGACTGGTCGCCGGATTTGCTCTTGTCGTGCCCCTACGTGGGCCATTTGATGGCGCTCTCCCGGGAAGCTTTGGAGAGGACTGGAGGAGTACGCCCGGGATTCGATGGAGCCGAGGATTACGATCTGGTTCTGCGCCTGGCCGACCGTCCCGCGGTTGTTCGCCACATCCCGTTGGTCCTGTATCATGGACGGGCGCAAGCCGAACCGGCCGCGGGGGCCCCATCATCGAGCCGGCCAGATACCTATACCATGGGCCGGCTGGCTGTGGAAGACACTGTGCGGCGCCGGAGCTGGAACGCCCAGGTCGAGCCCGGGCCGGTTTCAAACTCCTATCGAATTCGCTGGAAACCGCTCGGCCAGCCACTGGTCAGTATCATTATATGTTCCCGGTCGCCGAAGCTGCTCCAGCGGTGCCTTCGGGCCATTGGGAGGCGGACCGATTATGCCCGGCGGCAGATCATTGTGGTGCAGCACGTGGTGGACGCTATTAATAAAGATGCGATGGAAGCCGTGGCTTCCCGCTACGGCGCCAGGAACGTGCGCTATGAAGGCCCATTTCATTTTTCGCGCATGAACGATTTGGGAGCGGAGTCCGCCGAGGGCGAAATCCTGGTGTTCCTGAATGACGATGTGGAACCCCTGGTATGCTCGTGGTTATGCGATCTGGCCGCGCAGGCGCAGCGGCCGGAAATCGGCGTGGTTGGGGCCAAATTGCTATATCCATCGGGGACCTTTCAACACGCCGGGATCGCCACCGGAATCGGCGATGGATGCGGACATCCCGGCCGTGGGACTTACGGCTCCGCTTATTGGAAATGGCTCGATCTCACACGGAATGTTTCCGCGGTCACGGGCGCCTGCCTGGCCATCCGTAAACATCTCTTCCAGCAGTTGGGCGGCTTCGACCAGCGATTCCCCGTCAATTACAACGACGCGGACCTGTGTTTGCGGGCGATCAAGGCCGGATTCCGGGTAGTGTACGAATCAGCGGCCGTGCTGCGGCACTACGAGTGCCAGACCCGCCGCGGCGGCGTGAGTTTTGGCGAGCGCGAGCAATGGTATTCCCGCTGGTCCGACGAGCTGGATCGGGGCGACCCCTTCTACAGTCCGAATCTGAACGGGGTGGGGGAGGACGCCTCGCTGCGGCTGGAGGCGTAGAATGCGCCGGTGTGCTCCGGTGTGCGTTTCTTCTTGACGGGAACCCCGTGTTTGTGGTAAAGGAACAGGGCTGGCGGGCGGTCGAAGGGCGGGCCCGGAAACCTCATTTCCGAGAGGTGGACCCGACTGCGGCCGGTGAAGGTTCAGGGCCGCGCGCAGGGTCTTCGGACTTGCGGGAAGATCGCGATGGCCGATGGAGCGCTTGCCGCGCGAAACGGGGTGGTGGTAATGGGTCGGCAACCGCTCCCTTACGGTCGTGCGACAAGTCGCGGCCCAGGCGCGTTACACCAGCATCCGCGGCCGCCGCTTCCTTGGGGCTCAATGGCGCTGATTTCATTGGCGTTAGGGGAGCACTTCGGCTGCATGCCGGGCAAAGCCAGTTGGCCGTTCCTCTTCTTGATTCTGCCCGCCGGGCCGGGGCTCGGGCGCCGGACCGTTGGCTGCGTGCGGGCCTGAACCGCGAGCACCGCCAAGCACCGAAGACGGCCGTGGTTTTGACGATCGATCCAGTGGATTTGCGGGCAGCCGGGTCCTAAAATAATTCCACGAAGGGTATTGACTTCATATGAGCCATGCACTAAGCTTGCAGTCTGGAGCTCCAAAAGATTCGGATGTCAGTGCCACGCCAAACTGAGTGTGCCGCAGGCCCTGGTTATGCCAGCGTGGCTGCCGGCTGGAGAACGCCGGAATTGCGAGTCAGATTGTGGAGGTGGCGGCCCGAATCCGCCCGCCGGAAATTTATGGCATTGCCGACCTTCTATACACCGTTTGAAGTGGCACAGAAGTTGAAGGTGAATCGGCGTTCGGTGTACCAGTGGCTCGCTACAGAGCAACTGAAGGGGTTGAAGGCTGGACAGAGTTGGCGCATTACGGAGGAAGACCTCATTACGTACATGAGAAGGTCCCATCGGTTGGCAACCCCTGAAAAAGATTCGGGCGGCAGTCGTGCCGGATAGGGCACCACGGTAACAGCAGTTTCTCCTCAGCTTGGTGAGGAGTTTGAAGACGGTCGTTGTCGTTGCTGAGCTGGTGGCCGCTTTGAATGTTTTGGCAAGGGCAGCGGGCGCGCAGATTTGGGCTTGGGTGCGCGTCTTTGATTAAGGAATTATAATACAGCCCGATTTCGATTAGAAAAATGCGAGGAAGGAACACGATGACGAGTATGAACCGAAGAGTCCGGATTATGGGCGTAGGATTGGCACTCCTGTTGATGGGGATGTCGGTGGCCTCGTCCCACAAGGGAACAGCATCAAACGGGAAAAGTTCGCTTGTTCAGGCCAGTAAGCTGACTCAAGCGTATGTAAAGGAATCGGTCGGGAAACTGCCGCTGGCCTTTGAACAGAATCAGGGCCAGACCGACCCGCAGGTGAAGTATGTTGCACGGGCGAAAGGCTACACCGCATTCCTAACCGAAAACGAAACCGTTCTGTCCATTAAAGGTTCCGCGCAAGGCGTTCTCCGCATGAAAATGCAAAATGCCCGGCCGGCCAGCAGGATCGAACCCGGAGACAAGCAGATCGGGAAGACCAATTATGTTCGCCCCCAAGGCAACATCACGGGCATCCCGAACTACGGCAAGGTCACCTACAAGGGGATCTATCCGGGCATCGACGTGGCCTACCGAGGCAACCAGCGGGACCTGGAATACGATTTCGTGGTGAACCCGGGCGCAGACCCCAGCCAGATCCGCGTTGCATACGAAGGCAGCAGCCGCTTCGCGTTGGATGGCGATGGCAACCTCGAACTCGAGACCGCCGCCGGCAGGACGCTGGCTCACAAACCGGTCGTCTATCAGACGATCCGCGGCGTGCGCAAGCCGGTCCAGGGCGACTACGTGCTGATGGCCGACAACCAGGTTGGTTTTAAACTGGGCGCCTACGATCACAGCCAGACACTCGTCATCGACCCGGTGCTCAACGTGCTGGCGTTCCTTGCCGGCGTAGCCCCCAGCGCTGGCGTCGACGAGGGTTTCGCGGTTGCAACCAATCCGAGCGGCACTCCGATCGGTGTCTTTTTGACCGGCCGCACGCAGTCCCTCACCTTCATCACCGCGACCCTCCCGGCACCGAAGGTAGCGCATTCCACGGCCCCTGCCGGCAACTATGACGCTTATGTCGTTGGGTTGGATCCGACGGGCATGACCCTGGTCTATACGACCTTCCTTGGCGCCGCCGGCGATGACAATGGCGAAGGAATTGTGGTGGACAACACCGGTGTTGCCTATGTCACCGGGTATACCAACCTCAATATGTCCTCCACGGCTCCGGTGGTCGCGTTCAGTGGCGTCTACAATGCCTTCCTCGCCAAGTTTTCGGCGGCCGGCGCATTGTCGGCGATTACCTATTTCGGCGGCCCGGTCAACACCACGCAGGCGTTCTCGATTGCGCAGGACACCTCCGGAACCGCTACGAACGGAAACCTGGTCATCGGCGGTTTGACGAATGGTCTCGCGGGCACTCCCAGCGGCGAATTCAAGACATTCGGCGGCGGCACGACCGATGGTTTCATCGCCACATTCAATACCAGCCTGGCGCTGCAAGCCAGCACCTACCTGGGCGGCAGCAACTACGATCAGGTCAACAGCGTGGCTGTGGACTTCGCCGGAAATATTTATGCGGCTGGTATCACCGCTTCGGGCGACTGCTGGGGCGGCCCCAATGGGCAGCCCTATCTCCCGCCTAACTTCCCGACCGGAAGCACCCTCGGCCTGAACGCTTTAGGGCAGCCGGACGTTGCCGATTGGGCAACTAATCCTGCCGTTCCCCCGATCATAGGGCCGTGCAGTATCTCGTCAGGCACACAAACCGCGTTCGCGACGAAGTTCACTGCGAACCTTGGCCAGCGGCGCTACTCCTCCATCTTCGGCCCCGGCGGTGAGGCTGCCAACGGTATTACGGTGGATGCCACTGGCGTAGCTTATGTTGTGGGAACAACCCGCAGCCCCTTCTTCTATCCACCCTACAACGGCTATGTCAATCCTGGCGGTGGCTTCGCCTACTATTTAGGTGGATCCCTGCCCCCTACGACGCTGAAGTTCGGCGCCCCCATCCACGGCGGTATTGATGGTTTTGGTAACCTAACCCAGTTGAGCCCGACCACGACGCAAGGCTTCGTGGTGGCTCTGCGAGCCCCTAACAGCTTGGGCCAGAATCAAGGTCAACTCCAATACCTCGCTTTGCAAACTGAAGGCACACTCGATCCGCTGGTCAGCGGCTTTTGCAACCTCACCCTTCCGCGCTTCGGCGGCGCCCTCGGAGGCGTTCCCAGCCCGTGCATTGGGCCGACCGCGCCGTTCGCCAGGATAGAAAGCTGGAATAACGTGACGGTCGATACGGATGGGCAGCCTTACATAGCCGGCCAACGGGTTTGGCCGGGTCCGAATTCCGACGTCCCCCCCGATGCCCTCCCGACATATGGTGCGGAAATTCTCCGTATCAGAAACTATGGCTTGGCTCCCAACCCGATATATGAGCGCCTTTATAACACTGGTGTCGACACCCAGGCTTTTGGAATTGCGGTGACGCCGTTCCGCCTGGCGTTCTTCACTGGCGATGTGATGGGGCCGGCGGCTACTGCCGCAACTGTGGCAGGCTTGGGTTCCTCGCTGGCTCCTCTGGGGCAATCGGGGATCAACAACACCACTCCGGCTATAATTGCCGGCAGCAAGGCCAAGGCGGATGGCACTACCGATGCCCTTTACGGCGCTATTCAATTCCTCGACGTGATTGCTTCGCCGACTACGGTTACGGTTCCTCCAGTAGGTTTACTTACCCCCACGGGCGCTGGCGGCCCTACCGTCACCGTTGCCCTAACTGACTCTCTTGGCATCGCTAACACGTGCGTCGGCGGCAGCATCAGCGGACCCGGGTTTCCTTTTACGATGACGCAGCTTGCCAACACGAACAGCTTCCAAGTTCAGCTCGCAGGCAACGCAACGAATACTGCGCAATTCCTCGGCCCCAATTACGCGTACATTAGTTGCCCCGGCTACGACAACGTCGTGACTATCACGATCAGCGGGAGTGTTTTCGGTCCGCTGGATGTCGCTCCGGCGGCTATCCTGACGCCATTGACTTCGGTTCTCAATAGCGGCTTGATCTCGCCGTACACCACGACCGCTAACCCGTACAACAACAACAACCCGTACCAGACCGCCGCTAACCAAATGGTCGCTGTTCCGGTTTCGGTAATCACGCCTGGGACGGGAACGCAACCCTACCTGGTCAATATCGCGCCCCTAGGCACGAACTTCCCGAACTGCAACCTTCTGGGCGTGCAGTCGAATGCTTCGGGGTCGATCTTCGCTAACCTCAACGTTACCACCCCCAATATCAACGGCACCGCACAGCCGGTCGGCACCAACCCGACATACGGGAATGGCGGTCTCTTCAATGTACTGGTTAACTCAGCCTGCGCCGCCGGGCTACCAGTGGGGACGTACTCCGCGAATATCAACGTCACAAATTCCCTTGGTGGGAGCGCTGTGACGCTTCCGTTCAGCCTCCAAATCACCAGCGGCGGGGTTGTTTCGCAATACCCGCTGAGCCTCGGGTTCCTCGACAAGGGGTCGCCTGCGCAGCAGACTTCGTTCTCGGTGAACGCGCAAGGTTCTTCACCGCTGAGTTACGGGATTTACTATCAACCGGCGACTCCTCCGGCAAATCCGCTCCCCACCGCCAACGTCTCAATAGTTAGCGGCGGACTCGGAACGGTCCCGGCAGGTGGGACGGGCTCGGTGATCGTTCAGGTCACCCCGACCGGCTTGGCTGCCGGCATTTACATGGGTACTTTCTATGTGACCCTTCCCGGCACGAACCCGCTCATAGTGCCGTGTCCCACGGCAGGGGTAACGACAACGACGGGGTGCATCGGCATGGTATCGATCACCGTATTTGTTGCCGCGAATGGGGTGACCAGTCTGGAAGCCATGATTCCGCCGACCCCAACCGCGGTCAGTATTACGGCTCCGGCGGGCTATCCCGCCAGCTTCATTACCCAGCCGGGAGTTCCCTTCGGCGCGCCCATCCAGATCAGCGCTGTAGGTAATACGCAGGTCACGCCCCTTTTCGTGGGTAATACCTCGGGTGTTCCCGGTATTACGGCGCCTACTATCTCAACCCCCGCTAACTTCCCTGCCGGGATGACGGCTTGCTTCCTCCCGCCCGGCGCGGCTGTTTCGTCTACGACACAGCAGCCCCCGTGCGAGCTCCGGCTGACACCTTTGCAGGGTGGCAACACCTGCCAGGTGTATGCAACGAGCCCGCAGTACCCGAACTGGAACCAATGCAACTATGCGCTTTCGGTCGATACCACTCTCCTGTCGCCGGGCACGTATGCCTCGACTGTAACGTTTACCACTACGACCGGCCTCACGCTCGGCGTCCCGATCAGTCTGACCGTGACGCAGTTCCCGAGCATTGTGCTAACGCAGAATACTGGTCCGCAAGCCGGTCTGCCGGTGACGGCGCTGAATTTCACCGGCGTCGCGGGGCAGAATGTTACGACGTGCCAGTCGTTCAACGTTAACACCACGGGTGGAACGATACCCGGCGTCACGATGAGCACCACCAATTCGTTCCTGGGGATGTTTATCACCCTGCCACCCGCCAACTTCCAGTTCGTACCTGGGTACTTCAACAGCGTTAGCCTGGGCAACTTGACGAACCCCGGGCAAACCGTCTGGGTATGCGCGAACGCTGTCGGCCAGCCCACCAAGTCCACGGTTCTCGCCGGAACAGTCACGTTCTCCGGATCCGGCGTGGGCAACCCCGTCCTGCTTCCGGTGAGCTACACGCTATCCGGCGGTGCGGGCAATCCGGCTAACCTCATCCAACTCGGCGTGTTCCGTCCACCGGCTACCGTATTGAACCCGGCGGGGACCGTGCTCGGCACGTTTGCCCTGGACCTGAGCGGAACCTATAACTACGCAGGAGCCACTACCAAAAACCGATACTTCGGTCTGAACGGCGACCAGCCGGTAGCCGGAGACTTCTTCGGCACGGGCGTCGTCGAGTACGGCGTATTCCGTGGTGGTAACTGGTACATCGATGCCAACAACAACGGCGTTTACGACGGAATTGCCGGTGGCGATATGATCTGGAGCTTCGGTCTTCCCAACAGCGCTACCACGACTGACCAAGCGATCGTCGGCGACTGGACCGGCGACGGCAAGAGCAAGATCGGTATCATGCGTTGCCCGGTGACAATGGGTCAATGCACCTGGTACCTGGATGCCGGAAACAAGCACGCGTACGATCCGGCGACGGTGGTTACAATCAACTTCGGTTTGACTGGTGATATTCCGGTGACCAACAACTGGAACCATACCGGAACGACCGACCAAATCGGCGTGTACCATTGCACTGGACTGAGTGTCTGCCAGTGGCTGGTGGACAGCAACGGCAACGGCACCACAGGCGCCACGTACAATTACGGCTGGCCTACGGATAGACCGATGGTCGGCAACTGGTACGGGACGGGCACCAAACGCATCGGCGTATTCCGAACGGTAAATGGATACGGACAACCGATCCTGAATTTGAGCGGAACCAACGTATACCAACAAGGTATTGATTTCAACGGAAACTTCGGTCTCCCGGGCGATCTGCCGGTGATCGGGTTGTGGACTCAATTCCCATAGAAGACCCTGTATTTCAGTAACCAAGGGCCCCATCCTCACGGATGGGGCCCTTTTTTTGGTGTGCCGAGCATGTTCGACAGCTCGGGGGTGAAAGTCCCCTTGACAACCTGGTGGAGGCGAAGTCATAGCGAAGCGCAAGGGCGTTCCGGTGACGGAGGGTCTGAAAGAAGCGTGGAGCAAACGTACGAGCCGATGTACAAGAACCGGATCTGAGGCATGCGGTGCTGGACGAGCGGGCTAATGACCGCGAAGTCCATATCCATCAAGGGCACTGGTTGTAAATCCGGCGGTTGCGTGCGGAAGGCAGGCGAGCTTACCTCGGGAGATCTGCCGCTGGTCCGGGATACCGGACTGAGGATCGAGTGATCGGTCCTGACGGGGCGGCAGAAGTCAGCAGCGGGCGTAGTAGTCCGGCAACGGATGAAGGCCCAAACGGTCCTCCGCAAGGAGGGTAATGGGAGCGGTGAGTAAGCTGCGCGACTCATGGGCGACAAGCGGCAGAAGAACCAGCTAGTGTTGGCCTTCATGGAGGAGGATCGGGGTGAAGCCCCGAAGGGCCTCGCAGGAGGGACCGAATCGTCTGCGGGAAAGCGCGGGACAGAAAGCCCGGCCATCGCCGAACAGTTGATGGAGGAAGTCTGCGAGCGGGAAAACTGCAAGCGGGCATGGAAGCGAGTCAAGGCCAACAAGGGAAGTCCCGGCGTGGACGGTATGACGGTTCATGATCTTCCGGGGTACCTGATACAGCACTGGCCAACCATTCGGGAACAGCTGTTGAACGGGACCTATAAGCCGCAACCGGTGAGGCGGGTGGAAATCCCGAAGCCGGACGGAGGGGTGCGGAAGCTTGGCATCCCGACGGTGTTGGATCGATTCATCCAGCAGGCGGTGATGCAGGTATTGCAAGGCAGGTGGGACCGGACATTTTCCAATCACAGCTACGGGTTTCGGCCCGGACGCTCGGCGCATCAGGCGGTGGCGAAGGCACAGCAGTACATGGCCGAGGGCTATCGCTGGGTGGTGGACTTGGACTTGGAGAAATTCTTCGACCGGGTGAATCACGACAAACTGATGGCCAGGATCGCAACCAGGGTCAGCGATCAGCGGGTGCTGACGTTGATCCGGACGTTTCTGAAAGCCGGGGTGATGGAAGACGGGTTGGTGAGTCCGGTGGATGAGGGGACGCCGCAGGGCGGACCATTGTCACCATTGCTCAGTAATATCGTGCTCGACGAGTTGGACCAGGAGTTGGAGCGGAGAGGTCTCCGGTTTGCGCGGTACGCGGACGATAGCAACATCTATGTTCGTAGCCGGCGGGCAGGGGAGCGAGTGATGGCAAGCATAAGGCGATTCATCACGACGAAGCTCAAGCTCAAGGTGAACCAGCAGAAGAGTGCGGTAGCACGGCCATGGGAGCGAAAGTTTCTGGGTTTTAGTTTCACTTGGAATCGGGAACCCAAACGGCGTATCGCGCCGAAAGCGGTGCTGCGGTTCAAAGGGAAGATCCGGGAGCTGACGCGACGGACGCGAGGCGTGAGCGTGGAGAAGATGGCCCAGGAGTTGGGCCAATATCTTCGCGGGTGGATTGGCTATTTCGGCCAAAGCCAGACGCCATCGGTGCTGCAAGGACTTGAGGAATGGACCAGGCGCAGGCTACGGTCTGTGATCTGGAAGCAGTGGAAGCGGGGCAAGGTACGTTTTGCTGAGTTGCGGAAACGGGGAGTGGGCAAAGATCTCGCCGCCCAAACGGCGGGCAGCGCCCATGGTCCGTGGAGGCTGGCAGAATCACCCGCCCTGCATTTCGCACTGCCCAATGCGTACTTCGACTCGCTCGGGATTCCGAGATTGACTGCCGGTCGATAGCTCAACCCGCCGAACCGCCGGATGCGGACCCGCATGTCCGGTGGTGTGACAGGGAAAGTAGGCGACTACCTACCTATGTCGATTGTGCGCTGCCAGCCCGCATTCCACACGCGGGGCCACGCAGTCGTGCGCAATGCCACTTAGCCTGGATTTCTCATCGGTCCAACCCAGTGGTGGCGCACGCACTCCTGCGTGCCGTGTCGAGACTCTTCTCGACACGACTTTGCGGCGGTGACAGAGTGTCAATACCAAGCGTCGGCAAGAGTGCCGACGCGGCACGCAGGAGTGCGTGCGCCACACACTTCTACCGAATGTCGATGAGAAATCCAGGTTAGTTTTCCCATTTCAGTATTCTGCACAAATCGTGGGGCGGGCAATTTTGCCCGCAGCCGCCTTTCAGGCGGCTTCTTCGGGCTGAGAGAGATCCCTTGCACCCGGCAAGCGCCGGCTGAAAGCCGGCGGCAGCCAGGATTGGCTGCCCCACAATTTGTGCAGAGGTATTGACTGTGTCAACTACATCCGAAGGGGTGTCAGGTTTTTGACGCTGGTGACTGTTTTATGACGCGGCAAATCCCTGGTCTTGTCATGTTTGCAGTAACATAGCATGGATCTGAAAATGCATGCGTTTCCGTGGGGCGCCTTATCGGGATGTGGATTACAGGCTTGCACGCAACTGCGTGGAACATGCGGCTTCCGGCGCCCGGGGGAGAGAAATGACAATCAGTCTTCAAACGGGTTCTCCGGCGCTCGCGACCGTGAACGGATCTGATTCCAGCCAGGCGATTGGCTCAAATGGTCCCAGTGCAACTGGAGACTCGCCGTTCGCCGCGGTCTTGCAGGAGCAACAGCAGCAGGAAGCAGCCGCGACGCCGGCGCCGGTGGCGGTCAATGGGAGCGCGACCACCACGCAATGCTACACCTATGATTTCCTGGCCAATTCAGGGGACGATGTCTACGAGATCGCCGGCGCTCAAGTGCGCGGAATGCCTGTCGTTATCTATGATCCCAACGGAGTGCTGCCCAGCGTCACAATCCTGCCGACCGATGACGCTGTGGCCGTGATGAAAACCAACAACGTACCGATCACCACGCCGGATCAAGGTGTCAGCTACGAATACAACCGGCTATTCGATCAGGATTTTACTCCAGCCGTAGCCCATGGGGCAGAGACTCCCACGCAATTGGAAGTCCAGGTCGTCCAGCAGATGCAGGCGGAAGGCTGGAGCAGTGGCGCCCTCGCGCCGTGGATCAATCAAGTGGCTTCTTACCTGCCGGCCGCGGCGAGTGATGCGTCTCCAGCACCAACCGGATCTCTTCCCTTATCAACCGCCGATTCCGCAGTGGCGGGAACGACCAATCCAGGCTCCTCGGCATCCACCACTTCCGCGCCAGCGGAGACACCGGCCGCCGCGGCCGAGGATCCTTCGCCTCTTGAAGAAGCCGCGGTGGCGCCGCCGTCGGCTAATCCGGGCGGGGCTGGCCCGGCGAGCACCCCAGCGTCTCTCAATGCGGCCGGCACGGCAAGTGCGGACACTACGACCACATCCTCCGCTGCCGTTGCCGCCCCGGCGCCGGTGGTGGTCAATGGGAGCCGGACTACCACGCAGGGCTACAGCTATGATTTCTTGACCCAGGCAGGGGACGATGTCTATGAGATCGCCGGCGCCCAAGTGCGCGGAATGCCTGTCGTTATCTATGATCCCAACGGAGTGTTGCCTAGCGTCACAATCCTGCCGGCCGATGACGCCGTGGCCGTGATGAAAGCCAACAACGTACCGATCACCACGCCGGATCAAGGTGTCAGCTACGAATACAACCGGCTATTCGATCAGGATTTTACTGCAGCCGTAGCCCATGGGGCAGAGACTCCCACGCAATTGGAAGCCCAAGTTGTCCGGCAGATGCTCGCGGAAGGTTGGAGCAGTGACTCCCTCGCGCCGTGGACCGATCAATTGGCTTCTAACTTGCAAGCCCCGGCGAGTGGCGCGTCTCCAGCAGCAACCGGATCTCTTTCCTGATCCACCTCGCCGATTCCGTAGTGGCGGGAACATTGCCCAATCCCGGCGCTTCGACATACAACACGGGCGCCGAACCTATTTCCGCCCCCCGTCAGTATCCGCCCTGATCGTAATGGTCCTACTTGACCCCAGTTGGGCCGTTCCGGACGGACCGGAAGCCGTCGCGGTCACGGTGTGCTCTCCAGGGCTCAGTTTTGACGCCGACATTTGGAAGCTCCAGCCGCAATTAAAGTAGTCACTCCTGCTATAGTAGTTCTCCACATCCCGACGCACGACCCCCAAGGTAGCTGCTCCCGCACTGATACCATCCACATCCACCATCACCCGGTCCACCGGCGCTCCTTTCGCTGTGTCCGCCGCCCAACCCAGAATATACAGAATCTCCGCTGTGGAGACCGTCTCAGCCCCTTTGGAATCTCCTGCCCGGTCTACGGAACCGATTTCGGTTGGCGGCGTTCCGGGCGCGCGCCGGTGAACGGTGATACCGGATCGCTCGATAAGGTACAGGGCCAACAGAAGGGCCGGAACAACAGCCAGGCAGAGAATCCACGATTTGAGCGGGGCGGTCTTCATATGAACCAGAATGCGCCGGCTCCAGGTTTTGGCTACGGGGATCTCCGGCTGGGGCTGCGTGTCGGTTTCCCGCGCCGCTTCCGGCCTGAACGTGTCCGTAAACTGCCGGGTTAGATAAACCCCGGCGGCAACCGCCAGCACAAATACCAACGGCATGAAATTACGCGCTTCACTTAGCCAGCCAAAGAAGAGGCTCGAGATGAAGAGCACCGGGAGGAGGAAAACAGCCTGACGCCGGAGCGAAAGCGGCGTTTCCTTCCAGCCAAGCGCCAGAAAGGGCAGCAACGCTCCGGCGGTCAGGAGAAACGGCTCTGGCCACACCAGGTTGTGCCAGTTATCCCAGACATGCCCCAGCACCATGCCGCTCACCTGGCTGTAATGCATGGTTCCGTGCAACACAAATAGACGCGCGCCGAAATAGACGGCTGTGCCGGCAAGGCACAGCACGGCGGCCTTCAGGGGATGATTTTTTTCCTTCCGGCAGAAAAGGAGGTAGTAACCAGCCATCGCAAGCACGGTCTCCTTGGCCAAAGATCCGATCAGCAACGTGCTTAGCAGCAACGCAAATTCCTCAGTCTCCAGAAAAATAAAGGCGAGCACAAAAGACAAATGCGAGAGCGGATCGGTCAACTGTCCCGCGTAATGCTCGAAGCTGACGGGATAGATCGCCGTAACGGACAGCATGGCAATTAATGCGCCGGTGTAATTGCAGTACAGCCGCGCGTACTTGTAAATCGAATAGAAAAGCAGCAAGCCAACAATCAGACGGTAGAGATCGCGAGCGGAATCAAAGCCGATCCCGGCGAGTTGCATCCAGCGCACGATGGAGTTAGGCAAGAAGCGATAGGAATGAGGCAGGACCTCCGGAGAAAACCGCATCACCAGGTTATGCAGGTTGTTCTGCCAGACCCGGTTGGGATCCGGGGGATAGTTAGTTGCCTGGTCCACGTTGAAGCCGTGGAGATTGTTGGTGATGCCGGTGAGCAGAAATACAACAAAGACCAATAGTATGGCTTGAGACCGGATAAGCCGCCGTGACTCTGCGCGATAAATACCATAACAGATAGCCGCCGCGACGCAGTACCCGAGGCCGATCGGGAGATATCGATCGGATCCGGCGTATGGCGGAGGCGCTGTCCAATGGAAGATAGCCGGCAAGACGGCAATCGCGGTGAGACTCCAAACCAAGATAAGGATCGGCCACCGCCGGGTTGAGCCTCTCTTAGTCACCGGGTGAACGCCCCATTTGCCGGCCGCATCCCACCGCGAATCGCAGTGCAGTGCGTCCGAAATCCTGCCGGCTTTCAGCCGGCTGGACCCGCTGGAAAGCGGGTCCGCAGCCTGAAAGGCCGCCCCACAGTCCGGGCGCATACCCGGCATTCTGCTTGCCGCACTCCAGTAGGCTCATCGTCTCGCGGTCGTTCCTCCGTGGTCCCTTTCTAATGATAGGGAAGAGACGGGAGTACGTTATACAATGTGGGCCTGGCGCTATAAGGGTCATGGTGCGATATATCCGCCGTTATCCTGCCAGTAGATTGACATTGCTCACAGTCAAGTTCGCCGGGCTGTTGACGATTACCAGATGGCGACGGCCGTTGAGGAGCACGTGCCGGACCGGCTCATGCAGAAGCTCACGCGGATGCCGATAACGAAATTAGTCCCGGTTATTGTACCATTATTATGGAGCGTTGCCGGCGGTTCGCAAGTGCAGGGGTGTGCGACATAAAAGTGGCGGAGCTCCCGATCCGGCGAAATCCGCAGGAATCTGAGTGTAGGGGTACGCGAGGTTTGGTCTTCGGCTTTGTATCAGGGCACGGCTTTAGTCGTGCCGT
>JBEKDA010000004.1:0-159540 GCA_050014595.1 Bryobacteraceae bacterium | reverse complement strand
GCTAACCCTGAAGATGCGGTTCAAATCATTGGCGGCCGCCCGTAATTGGGTCCGAGAAAATCCGGAGACACGCCCGGCGACAAGTCCGCGAGCCCCGGCCGCCGCAACGCCCTCTTTCCCTCGATCTCACGCCACCAGTGTCTCTCAGCTCTTGTCTTCCGGCAGTTCAGTTTTCTCCGCGCCTCCGCGCCTCCGCGTTGAATTCCTCATCCCCGCCTGTGGCGCGGGCTTTCCAGCCTGCAACGCCGACATTCTTGTCGGCGCGGTTGTGATACAAACGCCAGCGCTCGCACACCGGCCGGCGATTTCCTCTACTCCCCCAACCGCCGGTAGCCGCTCGCAAAATACACCAGCGGCTTCCCTTCCACAACCCGCGCCGTCACCATCTGCGCCAAAAAGATATCATGATCGCCGGCTCGAATACGCTCTACCGCGCGGCACTCCATCGCAGCCAATACACCTGCGATAAGTGGCACTCCGTTGGCCCCGGATTCCCACTCGATGCCTTCGAAACGGTCGTAACCTCTGCGCGCGAAGAGCTCCGAAACCGCCCGCTGGTTTTCCGCCAACACATTGATTCCAAAATAAGAAGCGGCGCGAAAAGTTTCAATCAGCCTGACTGCGTGTCCCAGACAAATGGAAACTAGCGGCGGATCGAGCGAAACCGAGGTAAAGGAATTCACCGTTAACCCGTGGGGGGTGCCTTGGGCGTCTCTCACGGTGGCAATGGTAATCCCTGTGGCGAAGCGCCCGCAGGCATGCCGGAATTCCTCGCTGGTGAGCGGCGCGGCCTGTCCGCCGAATCCCTCGCTTGACATGTGGATAAATTCAATCCTATCATGTAGTTGACTGATGCGGTATGCAGATTCGCCCGGTCCCCGGACAAGGAGGCTGTTTTGATCAAGCTGGACATCATCAATGAAGTCGTGAACCGAACGGGCATCACGAAGACCAAAGCGGAGATGGCCGTCGAAACGGTTTTCGAATCCATGAAGAAAGCTTTGGAACAAGGCGACCGCATTGAGTTACGCGGATTCGGCGTCTTCAACGTGAAGCCTCGCAAGACTGGCATCGGGCGCAACCCGCGCACCGGCGCGGAAGTATCCATTCCGCCGGGCAAAGCCGTGCGCTTTAAGCCCGGTAAGGAGTTACAGGCGCTGCAGTAGGCGCCGCGCCGCGCGGCCGGTTTATTGTGTCCTCCCAGGATTTCTCTCCCGCGCCGTATCCGCTGTATGCCGAAGCCGGTACGGGAGAGCCTTGCGCACTCCCGGAATTTCGCACGCGCGAACGGTATTGGCTTTATAGTCTGTTGTTTGCGCTGACGCTCCTCACCACCACGGTGGTCGGCGCGGCGATGCAGTCGGATTTCAACCACAACATTCCCTTCGACGTCGAGCGGGCCTTCGACCTCTATTGGTGGATTTGGCGGCATCCCGCGCTCCTGCTCCGCGGCCTTCCCTTCTCTCTCACCTTGCTCACGATTCTGCTGGCCCACGAGTTCGGACACTACCTCGCCGCGCTGTATCACCGCGTGGATGCCAGCCTGCCGTACTTTCTGCCATCGCCGTTCCTGGGCACTTTCGGAGCCTTCATCAAAGTGCGCTCGCCGATTTATTCCAAGCGCGTCTTGTTCGATATCGGGGTTTCGGGTCCAGTGGCGGGTTTCGTGTTTGTGCTGCCCGCGCTGGCCATCGGCCTCGCGTTCTCTAAAGTGATACCCGGGATTGTCCACCAGGGCAGCCTGCAGTTCGGCGTGCCGGGCCTCGAACGCCTGCTGGAACTGCTGATCTTTCCCGGCGCGGCGTCGGCCGATATCTATCTGCACCCGGTGGCCCGCGCGGCCTGGATCGGGATGTTCACCACGGCGCTCAACCTGCTGCCCATCGGGCAACTGGATGGCGGCCACATTCTGTATTCGTTTTTTCCGGGACGGCACCGCCTGGTTTCCCGCCTGGTGGCGCTGGCGCTGCTGCCGCTGTGCTGGTTCTGGTGGGGATGGATGCTATGGGGGCTTGGTATGCTGTGGCTGGGCCGCTACCATCCCATGATCGTCGACGACACGGACTTGGGCGCCGGCCGGCGCAAGCTGGGCCTCGCGGCCTTGATCATCTTCGGTCTGTGCTTCATCCTGATCCCGCTCCGCGCGGGCGGCCTGTAGGCGGCCATGAAGATCACCGCCACCATCATCACCCTCAACGAGGAGCGCAACCTCGCGCGCGCCATCGAGAGCCTGCGCTGCGCCGATGAAATCCTGATTGTGGATAGCGGCTCCGTGGACCGCACCGTCGAACTCGCGCAGAATCTCGGAGCCCGCGTGCTGGAGGCCGGCTGGCGCGGGTATGCCGGGCAGAAAAACCTGGCCACCGACCAGGCCGCCCACGATTGGATCCTTTCCCTCGACGCCGATGAAGCCCTCAGCGAAGCTCTGGAGGCCGAAATCTGGAACCTCAAGAAGAGCGGCGCGGAGTTCGACGGCTATACCATGCCGCGGCTGGCGCGGTACCTGGGCCGCTGGATCTATCACTCGGGCTGGTATCCGGACCGCAAGATCCGTCTCTACGACCGCCGCAAGGCCAAGTGGGTGGGCGATTTCGTGCACGAATCGGTCCAGGTGCAGGGCCGCCTTGGACACTTGCAAAGCAACCTGCTGCACTTCACCTGCGAATCGCTTTCCGAGCACGTCAAGACCATGGACCGCTACACCACTCTGGCGGCGCAGGAACTGGTCGCCGGCAAAGTGAAAGTGCCGTTGACGCGCCTGATTGTGGACCCGGCCTGGACGTTCGTCAGCACGTATTTCCTGCAAGCCGGATTCATGGACGGTCCGGAAGGCCTCACCATCGCCCAGATGGCGGCCTTCTATGTGTTCTTGAAATACTCTAAAGCGAGAAACATGAGCTGATGCGCATTCTGCATCTCGACGCCGGGAAGGAGTTGCGCGGAGGCCAGTGGCAGGTGCTTCGCCTGCTGGAAGGGCTTGCGGCGGCGGGAGTCGAGTCCACCCTGCTGGCGCGCGCCGGCTCTCCGCTGTTTGCAGCCGCGCGCCGCCAGGGCCACCGCGTGGAGCCTCTGGGCCTGGCGCGCACCGTGCTGCTGGCGCGCCGCCACGATTTGCTGCATGCCCACGATGCGCGCAGCCACACGCTGGGCGCGATGGCGGCGAGCGATGCGCTGCTGGTTTCGCGGCGCGTGGCCTTCGCGCCGGGCAGCCGTTGGAAATACGGCCGCGCGCGCCACTACCTGGCGGTCTCGGAGTTTGTCAAAGCCGTCCTCGAATCGGCCGGCGTGCCGGAAGAAAGCATCAGCGTGGTGTACGACGGCGTGCCGTTGCTCCCGCCCGCCCAAGGCTCCGCCGTGGTGGCGCCGGCTTACGCCGGCGATCCGCGGAAAGGCGCGCCGCTGGCGCTCGAAGCCGCCCGCCTCGCCGGCGTGACGCTCCAACTTTCCAACGATCTCGAACGTCACTTAAAGGAAGCCGCGGTCTTCGTCTACATCACGCACAGCGAAGGGCTGGGCTCGGGAGCCCTGATGGCCATGTCGGCGGGCGTGCCCGTGGTGGCCAGCCGCGTGGGCGGGTTGCGGGAGATTGTCCGCCACCGCGAGACCGGCCTGCTGGTGGAGAACCGCGCGGAAGAGATCGCCGCCGCCATCCGCGAATTGCTGGCCGACCCGGCGCTGGCGCAGCGTCTCGGGCGCGCCGCGCGGCGCGACGTGATGGAGCGGTTCACCGTCGATCGCATGGTTCGCCGTACCATGGAAGTTTACCGCCGGGCGTTGGCATGATGGAAGCCTCATTCGCGCTGCTCTTCGGGCTGCTGATCGGCAGCTTTCTGAACGTCTGCATTTACCGGTGGCCGCTGGACCAATCGGTGGTAAAGCCGCGCTCCCATTGCATCGCGTGCCAGAAAACCATCGCCTGGTACGACAACATCCCGCTGGTGAGCTTCGTCGTGCTGGGCGGGCGGTGCCGTTATTGCCACGCGCGCATTTCTTTCCGCTACCCGGTGGTGGAACTGGCCACTGGCCTGCTGTTTTTCTATTGGGTGTTCACGGCCGGCCTTACCCTGCTGGCAGTGAAAATGTGCATCTTCACCGGCATGTTGGTGGCGCTGGTCTTCTGCGACCTGGAGGAGCGCATCCTGCCGGATGAATTCACCCTGGGCGGTACGCTGGTGGCGCTGGTGCTCGCCGCATTCGTGCCCGTGCCGGATGTCACGGCGCAGGCGCTTCTTCTCTGGCCGATCGGCGTCAACCCGCCGGAACGCGTGCGTTGGGTGCTGGAAGCGGCGATGGGCGCCGGGCTGCCGGCTTTCTTCCTGTGGGGCGGCGGGTGGCTCTATGAAAAGGTGCGCCACCGCGAAGGCTTGGGCCTCGGCGATGTGAAGCTGATCGCCATGGTGGGCGCCTTCTTAGGAATGCGCAACGCGCTGGCGACGCTGATTGTCGGATCGGTGTGCGGTTCCATCCTGGGCTACGCCTATATCAAGCTCACCCACAAAGACGCCTCCACCTACGAGCTCCCGTTCGGCACGTTCCTGGGCTGCGCGGCGCTGCTCTTTGCCTTTACCGGCAATCCGCAGTAAGCCTTTCACTCCCGCTGCGCACAGCGTGAGCGGATAAAGAATCAGAAGGACCAGGCCGCCGGCAACCGTAGCGATCGCCACGTCGCTGGCGGCATGCAACAACCCGGACAGGGATCGTGTAGAGGAATCGAGCATTGGGCCTCCAAAGACCTCCTGCTCTAATTAACCCGTAATGGCCCTGCTAGTTCCGAAATCACAACCGCCAAATGTGAGCATCTATACAGAGAATCGGACCGCGGCTCAGCGGTGGCCCAGGAACCGCAGCCGGAAGTTCAGGGCGCGCGCCTGGCCGCCGTATTGGTGCAGATAAGTCGGGCCGCCCGTCACATTGTCCACCACGTTGGGATTGGAGTGGCCGGTGATGTTGTTGAAGCCTCCGCGCAAAGCCATGCGATAGCCGCGCACGGAAAGCTGGCGTTCGATGAACAGATTCAACTCGAAGAACTGGTGGAAGCGATGGTCGTCGACGGTTCCCACCAGTTGCCCGTACGGATCCTGAATCGAAAAGGGCAAGCCCGAATGCCAATCCAGCAGATAGGCGATCGCCCAGCTTCTGCCCCACGCCGGAAGATAGCCCCAGCTCAGCAGGCGGTTCGGCGCATTCCACGGCAAAGGGCCGTTGTCGAGGGAGATGCTCAAAGGCTGGTCGATGGTCCGCTCGATCACGGCATTCGACGCCGCCCGGCTGCGCGTGTAGCTCACCATCCACTCATAGCGGCCCTTGAGCGGCTGGCGCAGCGTAATTTCGGCCGAATCATACTGGTCCTGCCGCTGGTTGGTCAACACATAGTCGGCGCTGAGCGGACCCGGGTTGGGCGCGCCGGCCAGGATGGCCGGCAACTGTTCCGCGGCGGGCAGGTTGTTCTCGTAGTCGAACCCGCGCGACGAACTCCGCCGCAGCAACTGGATCCTGGCTTGCAGCAGCTTGGGCAGAACGCGCTCCACGCCCAGATTCCAGACATCGGCGCGCGGATTCTGCAAGTGCGGCCCGAAGGTGAAGACCGACACCACCGGGCCGTAGATCAGGTTGCCGGCGGCGTCGAAATAAGTCGAGATGGCGGATTGATCGGCCGGCCGCGTGAACAGTTGCAGATTGGTGGGATCGACGATCCGCGCGAAACCGCCCGCAATGCGCGTGCCCTCCATTCCAGGCGGCGAGATCGCAAATCCGGCGCGTGGCGACGAGTTCCAGCGGCCGAGAAGGTAGTCCTGGTCGGCGCGCCATCCCGTTTCCACCAGCAGCCAGGGCCGCACTCTCCAGGAATCCTGCACGTAAATGGCGCTCTCATAATTGGCGCGGCTCAGGCGGCCCGGCCCCGTGAAGCTGATCGCGCGAACCGTGGCCCCGGCGTTGTTCAGGTAATCGATGCCGGAGCGGCTGATGTTCTGGTCGTATTCGAGATGGACAATGTCGCCTCCGGTCTTCAATTGGTGCTCGCCCAGAAAGTGGAAGGAGGGCAGAAAATAATTGGCCATCGCCTGTTGCCGCGTGGCGTCCCGGCGCGCGTTCTGGTAATTGTTTCCCAGGCGGCCGTTGGGCGTGATCAGGTACGGCGAATCGCCCTGCGGCACTTCGCTGCTGCGCGTGAGGCTGGCCGCGAATCCGAACTCGACGAGTGAGCTGCGGGAGAACGAGTGCTGATCTTTGATGTAACCGAACCACTGGTTGGAGCGGCGGTTCACGGTGGTTTGGCGAGGGTCCAGATAAGTAATCCCGTTGCGCGGCGCATACCAGTAATTGAACAGCAGCCCGACGAACAGAATGTTCTTGTTGCTCAGGTTGACCTGGTTGTGCAGCAGATCGTTGAAGCGCCAGCTTATGGAAGAGTTCTGGCTGGCGGGCAGTTGCGGCACGGTGGTGCGGATGAATTGCAGTTCGGCGGTATTGAAAAACCAGGCGCGCCCTTTTTTCCATGGGCCGGAAATGTTGCCGCGCGGAGTCCAACTGGAGACCCGCAAGCCTTGGCCGATATCGACGCCGGGAAACACGTTGGTGGCCGAGTACTTGAACTCGTCGCCGCCGGTCCGCGCATGCAGGATCATGGTTCCCGCCGCGCCCCGCCCCATCTCGGCCCCCGCTGGCGAGGCCTGGACATCCACCGATTGCACCGACTCCAGGCTCATGCGCGCGTCGAATCGCCCGGTCAGCGGGTCATTCAATTGGAAGCCCTCGAAGCTGTACTGAGCCTGGTCTTCCGATCCCCCGAACAGGTGTATCCCGCCGCCGGAATCCTGCACCACTCCCGAAATCATGCGCAGCCCGCTGCGCAGGTCGTTCTGATTGGGAAAGGGCACGTCGTAGAGCGTGCGGCTGCTGAGCGTGGTCTGTGGCGTGACCCGATCCATGTCGATCATGCCCGGATCGCCCTTCACTTCGATGGATGTGCGAATCTCGTGGATCGATTGCAGCGCGATGTGCAATTCGAAAGGCGGCTCCTCCGGCGCCGTGGCGGGCACCGCGATCGACGGTTCGGAGACAATGTAGAAGCCTTCGCGGTCGACTTTCAGCGAATAGGCGCCGGCGGCCGGCAACTGCAAGAGGAAGGAGCCGGTTGGATCGGAAACCGCTTGATAGATCTTGGTCGAGGGAAGGTCTTCAAGGGTCACTCTGGCGCCGGCAACGGGCGAGTTGGTTTCGTTCGTCACCCGGCCGGCCACGCGCACCTGGGCGGGAGCCAGCGGGCACATGGTCACGATGATCCAGACGCACACTACCGGCAGCCGCATGCTTCTCCCACGATCATACGCGAATCGAAGCTCGAAAGCTTACTCGCCGGCGTGCCGCGCCTGGTCGTCGCTTTCCAGCACCTCGCGCACCTTGGAGGCAAGCGCCGCCGGAGCGAACGGCTTGGACAGAAATGCCACGAGCTGGCGCTTCACGCCGCGCCTTTGGATGGCGCTTTGGCTGTGGCCCGAAATGTACAGCACCTTCATATCCGGGCGGCCGCGCAGCAGTGCCCGCGCCAGATCGGGTCCGCTGGCGTAGGGCATGACGACATCCGTGATCAGCAGGTGAATCTTGCCGCCGCAGTCATCCGCCAGCGCGCGGGCCTGCGCTGGGTCGGCCGCTTCCAACACCCGGTAGCCCTGGGCTTCGAGGGTCTCGCGCACCAGGGCGCGAACCATCTCTTCGTCTTCCACCAGCAGAATGGTTTCGGCGCCGCCCGCCGCCGCGATGCGCGCCGCCGGCGGCGAGGCAGCCACCTTGCGGCCGACCAGCGGCAGGTAAACCTGGAAACACGTGCCGCCGCCGGGGCTGCTCAACACATCCACCGCGCCGCCGCTTCGCTTGACGATTCCGGCCACGGTGAAAAGTCCCAGGCCCGTGCCGGCGCCCGCGCTCTTGGTGGTGAAGAACGGCTCGAAGATACGCGCCCGCGTGGCTTCGTCCATGCCGCAGCCGGTGTCGCTCACCATCAGCACAACATACGGCCCGGATTTCAGCGCGGGCGTGCGGCCGCGATGATCGCGCTCCACCGTGGCGTTGACCGTTTCGATGGTCAGCACTCCGCCCTTGGGCATGGCATCGCGGCTGTTCACGGCCAGGTTCAGCAGCACCTGCTCGACTTGTCCGGCGTCGGCCACCACGCGGCCCAGTTCCTCGCCGAGCGCCAGCCGCAGTTCGATATCTTCGCCGATCAGCCGCTTGATCATGCCGCTCAGGCTCGACACCACGGCGTTCAGGTCCAGCGGCTTGGCTTCGGTCGCGCGGCGCCGGCTGAAGGCCAGGAGTTGCCTGGTCAGCTCGCCCGCGCGCTCCGCCGCCTTGACAATCTGTTCGGCCGAATGGCGGCTGGCATCGCCCTTGGGGGCCTTGGCGAGAATCAACTGGCTGTAACCGGTGATGATGGTCAGCAGGTTGTTGAAGTCGTGCGCCACGCCGCCCGTCAGCATCCCGATGGCTTCCATCTTCCGCGCCTGGCTCAACTGCTCTTCAAGCTGCCGGCGGCTGGTGATATCCATGACCACCGCGAGCGCCGCGGTCCGCCCGCCGTATTGGATCTCGTGGACCGCGATCTCAACGTCGATGAGCCGGCCGCCGCAGTCGCGGTGATGCCACGCGCTGGCCGCCGGCCGCGCCGCGCTGTGCAGCTCTTCGAGGAAGCGGCCGGCCTCTTCGGGCGCTTCCACGGCATCGAGCGTCATGCTCTTGAACTCTTCGCCGGTGTACCCATACAACGCGCAAGCCGCCGCGTTGGCCGCAAGAAATTCCGCGCTGGCCGCATCCACAATCCACATGGGCTGTGGATGCTCTTCGAAGAGTAACCGGAATTCCCGGTCCCGATTGGCTAAAAGCCGCTTCACCGGCATTTGGAACTCACCCTACTTTGAGTAATGGCGTCAGGGAATGTGTAAACGTTATCAGGCTACATCAAAAAACTGCGCGGGCTGGTTCGCTTTCGCACAAATGCTCAAGGGAAAAGTACTGGATCGGCTATCCAGATATGACGACGCCTCAGCGAGGTTTATGACCGGTTTGTCGCGGACCGCGCCGAGTCTCACCGTCACAGTCCTCTCAGAAACTGCGGATCGCTCCAATCCCAAACCCGCACGGTAGCATCCACGCCGGCCGGCGTCACATTCCAATATTGGACCGCCGTGGAGGTCGCGCCGCGCCCATGCACGAAAACGCCCCACGCCGCCAGCAGCAGAAAAATCGCCGCGGTGATGTTTCGCGGCGCGCCCCGCATCGTCTCCCAATGGCGAAAGACCGGAACCAGGAAAAACGTGAACAGCGGCCCGACATCGGCATAATAACGCGGTCCGAAACCGTGGCCCTCCCAGACCGAAGCGATCAGCGCCGTGTGCAGCACCAGAATCGCCATCAGGTAGGGCGCCAGCGGAAAACACCACCTGGAGCGCCACGCCAGCACCATGCCCGCAATCGAAAACAGAAAGACCGGAGTGAACACGAACAGCCCGCGGGAGGGGCTCACCAGGTGCATCGCCAGGCCTTCCCAAGCGGGATACCGGGTCGGCGCCGCCAGATAGTAATTCTGCAGCAATGCATGCCGCACCAGCAGATTGTAAGCCAGAAACGGCGCCGCCACCGGCACACACCACAGCGCATAACGCCATAGCCAGGCGCGATAGTGAACCGCCACGTAAACCGTGAACACCATCACCGCAACAGCGTTCGACGGCCTCACCGTAAAGGCCAGCGCCAGCGGAACCGATGCGAAGCGAATCCACTCTGCATCTTCACGCGCGCGAAGCGCCAGCCACAGCGCCGCGCTCAGCAGCAATGCCGTGAGACCCTGCTGATACAGGTTGCGGCTCGCCACCGACCACTCGGATGTGCCCAGGGCGAACACCAGCGCCAACCCCAGCGCCGCGCGCTCCGTCAGAAACCGCCGCGCCATCCGGTACTGCAGCCAGACCGTGATGGCGCCAAACGCAGCCGCGCACCACAACTCCACCAGGACGTGCCCGCCGAGCAAATCGCCCGCCAGAAAGGCGGCGAGGGCCGGCTGCGAGACTATCCGTGGGGCGCCGGGAAAGACCGCCGCGAAAAGACCCGTGACCATCTGCATCGCCGCCACCAGCGGCAACGCCAGCACCGCAACGCCGGTGGGGAAAAAGTTGTACCAGTGGCCGCCCGGGCAACCCGCGCCGCTCTGGTAGCGAAACGCCGGCCCCTCCGCGGGCACGCACTCCAAGGTCAGGCGCGCCAGGGGCGGCGCCGCCGCCGCGAATTCGTCCACGGCCGTCGAGCCGTGCCGCATCAGGCTGAGCGCCGTGGGAACCGTCCAATACGAATCGAACGAAGTAAAGGGCGGGCAGACGCCATAGATCAGCAGCGCCGCCAGGAACAAGCGCTTGCCCATCGATCGGGTTGCCGCGTTGCCGCCCACGAATTCCAGGGTAGGACAAACTTCCGGTTTGTACGCCTACTGGAACACGCCCGCGGCTTTGAAATCGCCCGCTTTCACGATCGAGAGCCCGCTGGGATCGATGTGCTTGCGGAAGGCGGCGTTCACCTGCTCCACCGTCAGCGCCTGCATCCTGGCTTCCAGGTCCGCATCCCACTTCAGCGGCCGGTCGATTTGCAGATGCGACGCCAGCAGAGTCAGCAGCGCCCCATCCGTCGAGCGCCCCACCATGCGCGCATCCAGGATGGCCTTCTTCGCCTCGGCCAATTCCGCCGCCGTGAAGCCGGACTTATACGCCTTATTCAACTCATCGAGGAAACAGTCCTCCACCTTCGGCCCCACCTTGGGATTCAGACTGACGGTGCCCGCGAGCGTGGCCGCATCGCCTTCGGCCGGAATCGTCATGCGCGCGTTGGCCCCGTAGCTCAGACCTTCGCGGTTGCGGATGCGGTCGGAGATGCGCGAAGTAATCGGCTCGCCGAACATGTAACTGGCCAGCACCATGGCCGGATAGTCCGCATCGTTCTGCGACAGTTGGAACCGTTCGCCGGCCATGAATTCGGCGTTGGCCTTATCCGGCGTCTCGATTTTTTCGTTGATCGGCGCCACCTTCTTGTACGGCGTCACCAGCGGTTTATAGGCCTTGGAAGTGTTCCAGTTGCCCAGCAATTCGCCGGCGGCCTTTTGGATTTCCGCCGCATCCAACGGTCCCACCACCGCCAATACGCCGTAGTTGGCGCCGTAAAACTGGTCGTGGAATTTCCGGGCGTCGTCGATCGTCACCTTCTGGATCTCCGGCACTTGCTCTTCGCGCGTGGGCGAATACTGCACATCGCCCTTGGCAAACGGGCTGATGTGCCGGTTCAACCGCTCCTGCGCCAACTGGTTCGGCTCCGTCGGGACCACCTCCAGGGCTTTCAGCCGTTGCGTCTTGGTGCGGTCGAAATCTTCCTGCGGGAGCAACGGCTCCTTCAGCATCTCCACCGCCAGCCGCATGGCCGGCAGAAAGTTCTGCGCCGGCGCCGTAATTGTGGCCGTGGCGCTGGACATACTGCCGCCGCCCCCGGCGCCGCCGCGCCCGCCGCCACCGCCGCGCCCGCCGCCAAAGCCGCCGCCGCCACCGCCGCTCACCGTGATGCGCGCATTCAGCTTGCGCATCTCGTCGGTGATCTCCTGCCGTGTGTGGCTCTTGGTGCCCGCCATCAGCATGCCGCCGGCGAACGACGCCGCCTCCCGCCGCCCCACCAGCGAAGTGGCGTCGCCGAAGCGCAGCTCGATGGTGCCCGTCACCTCGTTGTTCTCGGTCTTCTTCGCCAGAACCGCCACCTTCATTCCGTTGGCCAGCTTGGAAAACACCGCGCGGCTTTCAATGTTGGCGATGGTCGGATCGAAAGTCTCGCCGTGCACCACGCTCACCGTGCTCTTGTAATTCCGCATCACCTCGTTCAGATCCGGCGTGGCCGGCACCACCGTGCGGTCCGGACTCATATCGGGAATGTAGTAACCCACGGTGCGATTGGAGGGCTTGAAATACAGCTTGGCCACGCGCACCAGATCGGCAGGCTGCACATCCTTCAAGCGGTCGTGCTGCAGGAACATGAGCCGCCAGTCGCCCTGCGCGATGGCGTTATTCAATGCCCCGGTGGCAATCGATTGCGGATTCGACAGGCTGTTCTCCAACCCCAGCAGAAGCTGTGTGCGCACGCGCTCCACATCCGCCGCGGTGGGCGGGTTGGCCACTACATCGTCGATCACCTTGAAGATGGCATCGCGCGCCGCGTCGGGCGATTGGTCCTTGGTCAACGTCGCGGAAAACTCCACCAGGCCCGGATCGTGCCGGCCCTGGAACCCCATGTTGGCCGATTGCGCCAGCTCCGTGTCCACCACGAACTTGGTGAGCCGGCCTTCATTCGGATCGTTGCCGCCGCGGCCGCCCCGCCCGCCGCCGCCGCGTCCACCGCGCCCGCCGCTGCCGTTCATGATCCCCGCCAGCACCTGCAGAGCCGCCGAATCCGCATGTCCCGCCGACACCGCATGGTAAGCGATATCCACGTTCTGGCCTTGGCCCACGCGCCGCAGCGCCACAAACCGCTCGCCATCCTGCGGAGGCTCGATGGTGTAGGTCTGATCCAGCACCCGCGCCGGCCGCGGAATCCTGCCGATGGAATCGGCCACGAATTGCAAAGTCTTGGCTTCGTCGATCCGTCCCGTCACCACCAGCACCGCGTTGTCGGGCTGGTAATACTTGTGATAGAAAGCCTCGGGACGAGTGTAAGGAACGTTCTCCAGATCTTCCTTGGAGCCGATCACCGACTTCCCGTAGTTGTGCCAGATGTATGCCGTGGCCGCCACGCGCTCGCGCAGGATCGACGCCGGCTGATTCTCGCCGCGCTCCAGCTCGTTGCGCACCACGGTCATCTCGGTGTCCAGAATCTGCTTGGTGAATTTCACGTTGACCATCCGGTCGGCTTCCAGGCCCAGAGCCCACTTGAGATTCTCGTCGCTCGCCGACACCGTTTCGTAGTAGTTGGTGCGGTCTTCCGAGGTCGTCCCGTTCCAGTTCGCCCCGTGCGCCACCAGTTCTTCCTTGACCTTCCGGCCGTTGGTGGTCTCGATGAAGTCCAGGTGTTCCAGCAGGTGCGCCATGCCGGTTTCGCCGTAGCCTTCGTAACGCGAGCCCACCAGGTAGGTCACGTTGACGGTGACCTTGGGTTCCGCCGGATCGGGATACAGCAGCACCCGCAAACCGTTGGGATAGTCATATTCGGTGATGCCTCCCATGGAGACACCCTTTTGGACGCCCGGTGGCAACGTCTGGGCAAATGCGGCCGCCAACCCGCAGACGCAGAGTACGGCAGCAAGGACGAGGATTCGTTTCATTTTGGATTCAGGACCTTCGCACCGGATTATATCAGGTGGCAGCGGGGGACACTTCGAAGAGGACTCCCGACTCGGGCGGCCGCCACGGAGCCCGGAGCAGGCCGCTCGCTGACGCTCGCGGTTCTGTGCCTGGGTTGCCTGGGTTGCCTATTGACATTAACTGTACTACCAGTCATAATACAGCCGTGATACCCTTCCGGGTGGCTTTTCGGCCGGGCAGTTCGCTGTATGAACAAGTGGTCTACGCCGCCAAGAAGGCCCTGGTTTCCGGACAATTGCGGCCCGGAGACCCTTTCCCGTCGGTGCGCACGTTGAGCACAGCCCTCAAGATCAACCCCAACACCGCGCACAAGGTAATCACGCAATTGCTCAATGAAGGATTGCTGGAAGTGATGCCCGGCACCGGAACGGTGGTGGCGCAGCCGCGCGAATCCACGGCCGCCGAGCGCGCCCGCCTGATGGAGCGCGAAGTGGAACAACTGGCGGTGGAAGCCAAACAAATCGGCATGAGCCTGCAGGAAATCACCGCCGCGCTGGCATCTCACTGGCGCCGCCTGGAGATGCAAGGGGACGGTCCCGCGGCATCTTCCCCTAAAGGAGAGCGGAGACACAAATGAATTGCGCCATTCGGACCTACGATCTGACCAAAGCATTCCGGCGCACGCCCGTGCTGAACGGCATCTCGCTCGAAGTGCCGGCCGGAAGCATCTACGCGCTGGTCGGCCCCAACGGAGCGGGCAAGACTACCACCATCAAAGTGCTCATGAACATCTTTCCTCCCACCAGCGGGCGCAGCGAGGTGCTGGATGCCGACTCGCGCCGTCTCGGGCCGCGCCACTTCGCGCAGATCGGCTACGTCTCCGAGAACCAGGAACTGCCGGATTGGATGACGGTGGGCTACTTCCTGGACTACCTGGCGCCCTTTTATCCCACCTGGGACCATGCCCTGGCCGGCGATCTGCTCCGCCAGTTCCAACTGACGCCCGATCGCAAGCTGAAGGATCTCTCGCGCGGCATGCGTATGAAGGCGGCGCTGGCTTCGTCGCTGGCCTACCGGCCGAAGCTGATTGTGCTCGACGAACCTTTTACCGGCCTCGACGCGCTGGTTCGCGACGAGCTGATCGAAGGCCTGCTGGCGCGCGCGGAGAACACGACCATCTTTATCTCCTCCCACGACCTGGCCGAGATCGAGAGCTTCGCCAGCCATATCGGTTATCTGGAACAGGGACGGCTGCGGATTTCCGAAGAGCTGGAAACCTTGAGCGCCCGGTTTCGCGAGATCGTACTCACGTTCGAAACCGCGCCGGAGCTGCCGCGCGAATGGCCGGAGACCTGGCTGCAGCCCGAGACCGCGGGAACCGTGGTTCGCTTCGTGGAAACCCAATTCGACCCCGAGCAAACCGCCGCGAACGCGCGCCGCCTGTTCCCGGATTTCCGCGACATGGCCTCGAACGGCATGCCGCTGCGCTCGATCTTCGTCACGCTGGCGAAAGCCAGCCGGGACGCGCGCTGAGAGGCCACCATGCGACAGACCCTGCGCATTCTACGCAAAGATGTACGGCACCTGTGGCCTCGGATCGCCGTGGTGGTTTTCCTGGCGGCGGTGTATGCGTATATCGAAGCCATCTTCCCGCGAAACCCGATGCTGATGTTTGCGGAAGGGGGTTGCGGATTGCTGCTCATGCTGGCCGCCTGGTTCGTGGTGGTATCGGTGATTCACGAAGACCGGTTAACCGGCAACAACCAGTTCTGGATCACACGACCGTATTCCTGGAGGAGCTTGCTGCTGGCGAAGGCCCTGTTCATTCTGCTGTTTCTCAACCTGCCCGTCCTGCTGGCGCAGATCGCAGGGTTAGCGGGCGCCGGTCTCTCTCCGGCGCACTACCTTCCGAAACTCCTCTGGCGACAGCTAGGTTTCGCCGCAATGAGCCTGGCGCCTGTGGCCGCGCTGGCCGCCGTCACCGCCAACCTGGTTCAATTCGCGATGACTTTTCTGGCTATCTTTGCGGGGTTGTATGCGCTCTTCCTCGGGATGGCTGTGACGGTTGGAACGGATGCGCTCGCGTGGGGCTCCGCCGGGCCGGTAGTTGTGGCGTGCCAATCCGCCATCACGTCCCTATTCGGTGTTTCGATCTGCGTGCTGCAATACTCGCGCCGAGCCACCACTGCGGCTCGCTGGCTGGTTGCGTGCGGCGTAGTCGCGCCATGGATCTTCGCGACGCTGGTTCCGTGGGGCGCTGCATTTGCGGTGCTAGCCAAGCGATCGCCGGCCGTCGATCCAACGGCCGTTCGTCTCTCACTCGACCCGGCGCGCGACCGGAACGCCTGGCCCGGCGGTAGCGTCGTTCGGCCACACCAGGACGTAGTCGGCATCTCTCTGCCAATTCACGTAACGGGAATTCCAGCCGGAATGGAGACGTTTAGCGAGCGCGTCGCGGTGACGGTGGAGACGCCGGGCGGAGAGACGTGGAGTTCCGGCTGGGATTCCCTCAATGCAATCCGTCGCTCAACTCAGGTATCGTTCCTCAGCAAGCAAATCCTTCCCGGCGCCGGAAGCCCCTGGCTGGAGGCGAATATCGACAGGTCCTTCTTCAACAAGTTCTCCACAACGCCCGTACACTTGCGCATCACCGTGGCGTTCACCTTGCTCGGCAAGCCCACGACCACTCGGTTGACCGTCTCGAATCGACGGCAACCGCTCCCTGACGATGGCTTCTGCTACCTCCAGAGCAACACCGGCTTTCCCTCGCCGTTATGCTTTGCTGCGCTCCGGAAGGCCGCGGAATACATGGTCCGGCTTCAGCCGCTAGAAACCGGCGACGTGCAGGAGTACGAGTCCGTGGAAAGCTTGCAACCGACCGGCACTCTCAACGTATTCAGCATCTGGGAGCGTCTGAGTTCAGGTGTCGGATACAAACCTCCGCCCTCGCCTTACGCGGTGTTCTTTGAAACGCGGCAGGCCGTCGCGCACTTCGAGCGGGTTCTCGATCTGCAAGCAGTTCGCCTGGGAGAGATGTGACAGTGATGAAGAGGGTCACTCAGGTTTTTAGGAAAGATGCCGCCCACTTGTGGCCGCAGATCCTGATTTTCCTGGCGATGCTCGTTTTGTTCGCCTGCGAAGATCCCACCTACACTTCGCAACGCAACCACGGGTTCCCATCTCTCACCAACTTGCTCTACCTTCTACTTCCCCTCTCGTGCTGGCTTCTGGTAATTGCCCTGGTCCACGAAGAAACACCCATCGGTCACAACCAGTATTGGCTCACCCGGCCCTTCACCTGGACCGACCTGTTGGCGGCCAAGGCTCTCTTCCTGCTGGCGTTTGTCAACCTGCCGGTATTCCTCTGCCAGGCCGCCGTGCTCGCCGCGAACGGGATCTCGCCGGCCGGCCATCTGACGGACCTGCTCGCCAAACAGGTATTCTTCTTGGCCTTGCTGGTGCTGCCGGTGGCGGCCCTGGCCGCCGTGACCAAGGGCCTAGGCCGCACCATCCTCGGCGGCCTATTGCTGGCTGTGCCACTGGCAATGACCGCCGCATTGCTGGCTTACCTGGCTCCCGGCTCCGGCTGGGGCGGCCTGGCATGGATCCGCGCGTCGGCCGTCGCCGCGGTAGCCTTCGGCGGAGCGGTGGTGGTCCTGTTCCTGCAATACACGCGGCGTCGCACCGCGTTGTCCCGCGCCGTCCTGGCCGCCGCCGCAATGCTGGTCCTTCTGCTCTGGGCTACACCGCCGTGGCAGCGGGCTTTCGTTCTCCAGTCCTGGTTCTCCACACAGCAGATCGACCCTCAGGCGGTCCGCGTTTCGTTCGATCCGCGCCACGATGTCCCGCTTCCCGCACCGGCATCAAACCTCACGCCGCCCCATGGCACGCGCCTCGATATTCCGATTCAAGTGCAGGATATTCCGCCGGGCATCGAGGTGGCGGCCGACTGGACACAAGTACAAGCGGAAGGCGGCGGCCTGGCACCATGGCGTTCGGGCTGGGCCGTGAACTGGGGAATCCGTCATGAGCCGACGGGAAAGAGATGGCTCATCGTGTTTGTCGATTCGGACTACTTCGACCGCATCAAGGATGCCTCCGTGCGCTTGCACGGCTCGGTCGATCTGACGCTGTTTGCCCGGACCAGCAGCTTGCCGCCGGACCGATTTGCCGACCTGGATGTCCCCGGGATTGGTCCGTGTTCGATCATGAAGTTAAGATGCCTTTCACCGCTGCCCAGGGCCATTCTCGCCGTGGTATCCGGCAAGTCGTTTCTCTACCCCCCGGCGAACCGGACCGACGATTACGCTCCCTATCCGACTTCGCCGTGGTTCGGACCCCTGCAAGAGTATTCCGTGCCAGCGGCCTTCGAAGGGAAGCGCCCGGTGACGGATATGGCGCTGGTGCTGGAGACTCCCGTCGCCCACATCCAGCGCTCCTTCGATTTCCAATCCCTCCGGCTGGCCGACTATCTGTCCGCGGACAATTGACGCTACCTTGTTAAGCATGACCCAAGGTGGGGCAGACTTCAGCCTGCCAGGCGCAGGCTTTCAGCCGGCGCCTGGAGTTTGAGGACAGCCCAATTAAGAAGCGGCCTTGCAGCGTGTGCGCGAAGAGTGGCGATGGTCAAGCGCTAGCAAGACACCGGCGGCAAGACCGCCGGCGCTACCAGTTGGTCTTGACGGAGCCTGAAAAATGTAGAAACTCCAGGGGCAGGCTTGAGCCTGCCAAACGCCAGCGCCACCTGCCGTCAGCCACGCGGGCGAAGCGCCCCCTAAGCTATCGTAGTTAATAATGACCCTCGACATCGGCTGCGGCAGCCGCAAGACGGAGCCGGACTCGATCGGCATCGACATCTCACCCGATTCGGCCGCCGACCACGTCTGGGACCTCGACCGCTACCCCTGGCCGCTCGAAGACGACCGCTTCAGCCGCATCCACATGTCGCACGTCATCGAGCACCTCGACGACCCCATGCGCGCCATGGCGGAGGTGTACCGCGTGGCGGCCGACGGCGCCGACGTGTTTGTTACGACGCCGCACTTCAGTTCGCACAACTCCTACACCGACCCCACCCACAAGCGCCACCTGGCGGCCGCCAGCTTCGAATACTTCACCGGCCGCGATTTCCCGAGCTTCGCCGGCTCGCCCTTCCGCTTCGAGATCGTCGAATGCACACTCACCTTCGGCGGCAACTTCGTGCTCGATAACCTGGGCCGCCTGATCGCGGGCGCGTCGCTCAAGTGGTATGAGCGGCACGCGGCCTGGGTCTTCCCGGCGCTCGACATCCGCTGCCATTTGCGCGCGCGCAAGCAACCTTGCTGCAAGCAAACATCCTTTAAGCAAACATGACTAAGCACGTGGCTTCAGAAGTTCGCTCACGTATGCAAAACCGCTTGCTGACGCGCGCGGCTCGCATCCGAGCCGCGACAGTAAGGGAGCGGTCTTCGTGGAATACGAGAGCGTATCGATGAAACGGTGTACTAAACAACCATGACGGGCTCCCGACGCACCACCGCGCTCTTCTTCGCGGCCCTGTTTGCCGTCATGTTCGCGCTACGCCTGTGCCACTCGCACATCCTGTGGGCGGATGAAGATTACCACATGGCCGCCGGCCTCGAGACCCTCCACGGCAAGATGCTTTACCGCGACCTGTGGTACGACAAGCCGCCTCTCGCCGCCTGGCTGTATGCCGCCCTGGGCGCGCTGCCGGGTTGGCCGCTGCGCCTCTTCGACGCCGTCTGGCTGCTGGCCATTTGCGCCGCCACATGGCGCTTCGCCGGCGATCTGTGGGGCCGGCGCGAGGCCTTCCTGGCCGCCGCGCTGGTGGCCTTCTTCCTCAATTTCGATTTCCCTTCCGCCGTCATCCCGGCCGCGCCGGACCTGCTGCTGCTGTTGCCCCACATCGCGGCCGTTCACTGCGCGTGGAAGCGGCGGCCCTTCTGGTCCGGTTTGTGTTGCGGCATCGGCTTCCTGTTTCACACCAAGGCCGTCTTCGTATTGGCCGTGTGCGCGGTGGTCGCCTGGCCGGCGCTGCCGCTGCTGCTGGTGGGATTCCTCATTCCGAATGGCGCGGCTTTCGCGGTCCTGGCGGCCGCGGGCGCGCTGCCCGATTACCTGCTGCAAGTCTGGCGATGGGGCTTCGCCTACGCCGGCAGTTCCTCCGAGCCGCAGCCCGTACTCAACGCCCTGCGCCGCGTTCTCGATTGGTCGGGCTTCCACGCCGCGCTGGTCTTGGGAGCGCTCGCATGGTTCTTCAGTGGGACGGACGATCGCCTTTCGTCGTCTGTCGCAGAGGGCCTCCAGCCCGCGAATTCTCACGAATGGGTGAAACGCCGCCTGAAAGGCGGCGGCAGCCAGGATTGGCTGCCCCACTTTGCCGCATGGGCCGCGATCGGCTTTCTCGGCGTGGCCCTCGGAGGCCGGTTCTTCCCACGCTACTTTTTCCTGATTCTGCCGCCGCTCGTCCTGGTCTCCGCCCGGGCCATCGCCCAACGCAAGGCCGTCGCAGTGATCGCCGCCGTCGCTTTGTTGGTTCCTCTCGTCCGCTTTGCCCCGCGCTATTTCACGCTGGCTTTCCAACCTGCCGCGCCCTGGACCGACATCGCGCTCGACCAGGACAGCCAGGCCGCCGCCGCGCTGGTGAACGCCCGCAAGCAGCCCGGCGACACGCTCTTCGTGTGGGGATACCGACCCGGCCTCTTCGTCTATACGCGTCTGCCCGCTGCCTCGCGCTATGGGGATTCGCAGCCGCTGACGGGCGTGCCGGCCGATCGCCATCTGCGCGATGCCGTATCGCTGATTCCCGATTGGGCGGCGCGCAACCGCGTGGAACTGGCCGCCACGCATCCGGCCTTCATGGTCGACAGCCTGAGCCTCGCCAACCCGCGCCTGGCGCTCGACACCTACCCCGAGCTCCGCGCGTGGCTGGCCGGATACACGATCATGGCGCGCACGCGGCTTAGCTTGATTTACCAGCGCTTGATTTACCGGAGCTTGCCTTAGCGAAACAAGGCTTCCGCGCCGCGCTGAATCATCGCCGCGAGGGCCACGCCCGCCGCCGCCGATAGGAACGCCGCCGCGGGGCCGCGCCGCTTCCACTCTTCGTGGACCGCGTGGTAACCGAGGTAAGCCAACCAGCCCGCCGTCAGGCCCAGCGGGTACATGGTCCACCCCGTGCCCAGATGGGAGGCCGCCAGCAGTCCCGCCACCCCGCCCAACAGCGTCGAGCCCTCGGCCACCACGCACCAGCCCATAGCCGTTCCGCGGTTCGGCACGGCGGCGCGCAGAATTCCGCCCAGCGCCATGCCTTCCGGCAGTTTGTGGAGCGCCACCGCCAGCGGCACCGCCACGCGCAACCCCAGCGGCGCGGCCGACTGCACGGTGGCGACGCTCCAGCCGTCCAGCAAGCTATGCACCGCCGCCGCGGCGATCAGCGGACCCGCGAATCCATGCAACTCGGTCGAGCAGGCGTCGTGGTCGTGATTGTGCGCGCACGTCGGGCAAACCGGGTACGCGTACCGGTTAATGACGATCAGCAATCCATACCCGGCCACGAACAGCGCGCCGCTCACCGGCCAACTGGTTTGTTCGGCCAATTCCGGCAGCAAGCCGAACAGCGCCACGCCCAGCAGCACGCCGGCGCTCAGCGGCACCACCAGGCGCGCGCGTTCGCGCAGCCCCGTGAGCCACACTCCCAGGGCCGCGCCGGCCACGCCCACGGCCGTGGCCAGTAAGGGGATAGCAATCCCGGAAGTGACGGAGGGGACTGGCAAGACTTTACTGTAGCTCAAGAGCGGCGCAACCCAGCCGGCCGTCGATCCCAGCGCATCTCCGAAATCCGCTAAGATTTAAGCGACGCGAATGATCAACCGGCTAAAACTGAAGAAAATACTTTCATTCAACGACGCGACGGTCGAACTCAGACAGCTCAATGTATTGATCGGACCCAACGCAGTTGGCAAGACCAATCTCATTGAGGTGATCAGCTTGCTCCAAGCGGCGCCGGTATCCGGACGCCTGGGAGCGACGATCCTGAATGGCGGCGGCATCAGACAGTGGCTCTGGCTCGGCGATCCGGAGGCTTCCCCGCGCGTGTCCTCGATCGCGACCATCGAATGCGAGGTTACATTGCGCCGTGGCCGGCAGGTGGGCCCCCTGGAGTATCAGTTGCAGTTCTCCGAAGATCCAAACGGGTTTTTCATTATTGATGGTGAGCAGTTGACGAAAAGCAGCCGGGGAACGGGCAATGGCAGGCGCCGGCCCTATTTCACACGCGAGTCTCTTGGGGCTCCTATTCCGAGGACCGAGTCCGTCCTCGCTACGTTCAAAAACCCAAACGACCCAACCCCTATCACCGAAGTGGGGAACCACTTTGCAGAAATTCGGATCTACCGGGAGTTTCGAACGGGGCGTGGAGGGGGAGCGCGATCGGGTGTTTCAACAATAGTAGCCAAGGACGCGTTGCAAGATGGTGGCGACAACCTTGCATTGATTCTTCAGGAGCTGGATTTTCGGGACAGGCACGAGCTTATAAGAGGATACCTCCTGCGCTTCTGCGAACGTTTCGAAGATGTCAAAATCGAGATCGCTAACGGCCTGGCGCGCGCCTTCTTGCGCGAAACTGGTCTGGTAGAAATGTTGTCCTCCATCCGCATGTCGGATGGGACACTGAAATTTCTCGCACTTCTCGCGGCCTTATTCCATCCACATCCGCCGCCCCTCATGTGCATAGAAGAGCCTGAATTAGGATTGCATCCCGATGCCATGCAACTGGTGGCTAGCGCGCTGGTCAAAGCTTCTCAATCCATGCAATTGATCGTCACGACGCATTCCGAGGCCTTGGTTGACGCGCTCACGGGCCGTCCAGAATCGGTGCTCGTATGCGACCGCGATTTCGATAATGGCACGCAAATGAAGCGGTTGTCGAAGACGCGCCTTAAGGAATGGCTCAAACATTACTCGCTCGGCGAGCTCTGGCGAAAAGGCGAGATCGGCGGGGGCCGCTACTAGCCGATGCCTTCTGAGATTCGGATCTATTTCGAGGGAGACAAGGGGCTGAAGCGCGGATTTCACGCTTTCTTCAAAGACCTTCGTGAGTGCGCGAGAAAGAGGCGCTGTAAGCTGAACCTGGTGGCATCGGGATCCGGAGCGGCAGCATGTCGCGACTTCGGCATCGCGCTTAGAGAACACCCATCCGCTTGGAACATCCTTCTCGCGGACAGCGAAGTACCCTTCAGCGACCACCTCTCCCTTGATCTTTGCAGGGAGCACAAATGGAAAAAATCATACGCCATCTCGGTCTTCTGGATGGTCGAGATGATGGAATCGTGGTTCTACGCAGACAAGGAGAAGCTCGCTGACTTCTATGGCGCTGGCTTTAAGAGGAGTGCTCTGAAGCGTAACCCCAAAGTCGAAGAAATTTCCAAGAAGGACCTGGAATCCGGCCTCCGAGAAGCCACAACGAACACGCCAAAGGGCAATTATTTCGATAACAAAACCGAACACGCCGCAGAATTGTTGAGATCGATTAGACCCAAGTCTGTCCGCGAGGCCGCGCCGAATTGCGCCAAGCTGTTTGCCGCTGTACTCACGCGGCTGACATAACCATGCCCACCGATCCCTCCGCCCAAGTCGCGCCGACCGCTCGCATCCATCCCGACGCCGTCATCGGGGCGGGCGTCCGCATCGGCGAGTTCTGCGTCATTGAAGAAGACGTCGTCATCGGCGACGCCTGCGTGCTGGAACCGTACGTGTATGTGAAGCGCTGGACCACTCTCGGGCACGACAACCGGATCTCAGCCGGCACCGTGCTCGCGACCGATCCCCTGGACAAGAACTTCGACGGCGCGCGCAGCTACCTGCGCATCGGCAACCACAACCAGATCCGCGAGCACTTCACCATCTCGCGCGGCACGCCACCGGAATCGGCCACCGAAATCGGCGACGACAACTTCATCATGTCCTCCGGCCACATCGCCCACAATTGCAAAATCGGGAACCAGACGGTGATCGCCAGTTGCGTGCTGCTGGGCGGCTACGTGGAAGTGGAAGATCAGGCCTTCCTCTCGGGCGGCGTCCTGGTGCATCAGTTCTCCAGGATCGGACGCCTCGCCATGGTAAGCGGCAACACGCGCGTGAACCTGGACGCACCGCCGTTTTTCACTTTCGCCGGCTTCCAGATCGGCGCCAAGGGACTCAACCTGGTGGGGCTGAAGCGCGCCGGCTACAAGGCTCCCGACGTCAGCATCCTCAAACGGGCCTACCAGCTCTTGTACCGCTCCGGCCTCAAGCTCGAAGAGGCGCTCACGCGCATCGAAGCTGAGATTCCGACTCCCGAGACGCTCCACGTGGTGAGTTTCATTCGCGGCAGCCGCCGCGGGATCTGCCGGGAATAGCCGCGGCTCTGCTTCGTGATACGCTCAGATCGTATGCGCAAGTTCGCGGTGATTCTGCTGTGCGGGTGTGTCTCCGCGTTTGGGTGGGGACCCGAAGGCCACAGTCTGGTGGCCCGCATCGCCTGGGGGGAATTGACCCCCGCGGTGCAAGCGAAGGTGACCGAAATTCTGGGGCCCGGCGTGACCATCCAGTCGGTTGCCAGTTGGGCCGACGAGGTCCGCAACCAGCGCCGCGAGAGCGGGCCGTGGCACTACATCGATATTCCCATCGACCAGCCGCACCTCGACATGGCGCGCGATTGCGACAAGGGCGACTGCGTGATCGCCAAGATCGAAGAATTCCGGAAGCAACTGCGCGACCCCGCGGTTCAAGGCGTGGCGCGGCGCGAGGCCCTGATGTTCCTGATCCACTTTGTGGGCGACATGCACCAGCCCCTGCACTGCTCCGACAATAAGGATAAGGGCGGCAACGACGTGCACGTGCTGTTCAACGGCCGGGCGACGAATCTGCACAGCGTCTGGGACAGCGGATTGCTGGGCCTGATGGGGAAGGAAGACGATTTGTTCCCCGCCTATGCCCGCGAGGCGGCCAAGCATGAGAAATCGTGGGGTCAGGGCTCGGTGAACGATTGGGCCGAGCAATCGCACAAGGCCGCCCAGAAGATCACCTACGGCCGCCTGCCCAAAGTGGCCGCCGGGGCCCAGATCACCATCGACGCCAAGTACGAAAAGAAGGCCGAACCGCTGGTCAAGCAACAGATCGAAAAAGCCGGCGTGCGCCTGGCGCGCGCGCTCAACGAAGCTTTGCAGTAGAGGGGAGAGGGACCGATGAGTGACGGAATCGCCGATTCGGCGCTCACAGACAACCGGCCCGCGGTGCCCGTATGGATGCTGGGCCTCACGGCAGTCATGGTGCTGACCCAGTTGTACCTGATCTTCATGTGGGTCTCTACCGAACGAACCATGGGGATCATCCAGCGCATCTTCTACTTCCACGTGCCGGCAGCGATGGCGTCTTTCGTGGCCTGCTTCGTGGGCGGCATCGCCGCTATCCTCTACCTGGTAAAACACGACAGCAAGTACGACGACCTGTCGCTGGCCGCCAATGAGACGGTGGTGGTCTTCGAGATCGTCAACATCGCGATGGGCTCCATGTGGGCCAAGCGCGTGTGGGGCATCTGGTGGACCTGGGATGCGAAGCTCACTTCCGCCTTCCTGCTGCTCTTCATCTATGCGGCTTACCTGGTGATTCGCCGCGCCGCGCCGGTGGAAGCGCGCGCGACGGTGTGCGCCGTGATCTGCATCCTGGGGATGGCGGATGTGCCGCTGATCTACATGTCCAACCGGATTTTCCGGACGCAGCACCCCTCGCCGGTGATTGGCGGAGGCCAGGGCTCCGGTCTGGCGGGTGACATGTCGGCGACGCTGTTTTTCGGCATGGCCACCATGCTGATGGTGTGGTGGTGCATCCTGCTGGTGCGGCGCCGCGTGGCACGCCTGGAACGCGCGGCCGAAGACCTGACGCGCCGCGCGCATGAGTTGGACGACTTGAGGAGGGACTGACGCATGGAAAACTTGAACTGGCTTTTTTACGCTTACGGCATCGGCTGGCTGGTGATCTTCGCCTACCTCTTCCAGATTTCGCAGAAGGAGCGGAAGCTGCGCCATCGCATCGCGGAATTGCAGGAGATGATCGAAGAGCGCTGGCGGAAGAAAGGGTAGGAAAGCAAAGAGCGCGACCAGGGGGTCGCGCGCGGACGAGGGCGTCCGCCCTCCTTTAGCGCGGTTCTTCAACCCGCAGCTTGTCGAGCGGGCCGCTGACGCGCAGTTCCTTCGCGCCGCTGGTCAGCACCAGCAGCAGGCGGCCATCGTCCTGCGTGGCGCCCTTGCCGGTGTAGGAGTCGTCTTCGGTGCGCAGCGTCAGTCCGGTGAGCCGCAAGCGCGGCGCGGCGGCGGCCCACGCCACGGAGTAATTCCCCGAAAGACTTCGTCCGGTCAGGCCGCCAAAATCCAACCCCCCGGCCGTGAAGACGCCCTCCGAGGTGAGATTCGCCAGCAACTGCAGACCGGCGCCGGAAGTTTCCAGCGTGCCCTGGCCATCCAGTTTTCCCGATTGCCAGTCGAGGCCTTTCACGGTAGCTGTCAGTTTGTAGACCGGCCGCGCCCCGCGCAAGTTGATGCTGAGGCTGCCGGTGATGGCCGCGCGGTCGAGCTTGGCCTGCAAGCCGTCGAACTCGACGCGCGTCACATCCCAAAGCAGGCGGGCGCGCACGTTCTCCAGGTGCGCGCCCGCCAGGAGCAGATCGTCCACTTGAACGTTGCCATCCACGGCCCGCTGTTCCAGCCAGTCCGGCACGCTGGTGCGGCCCAGGGCGCGAGCGAGGATGCCGTGGCTGCGCGAGAGCGTGGGCCGCAGTTCGGCTTCGAGATCGGCCGCATCCAAAGTGCCGGCGTGCACGCGCAGGTGGTGGGGCCGCGCCGCGCCGGGCTCATAGGAATAGGAACCGGTGAAAGCCACCTTGCCGGCTTGTGCGTCAATGTGGTCGAGAGCCACGCGCGCGCCGTCGATCTGCCCGCGCGCCGCCGCCACTTGGAGCGGATCGGCCAGGCCGGGAATGGGCACTTCCGCCTCTCTCAATTGCAGATGGCCCGTCCATCCCGCGTGCCCGGTTTCGCGATGGTAGCGCAACTGGCCGCTCCACTGGCCGCTGCGCACCTGTTCGAGCCACGGCACGGCCGCCTGCGCGCGCAACGAGGCCACCTTCATGGCTTCGGTTGAGATGGAAACATCGAGTGTGCCGGAGCCGATGGCGTAATCGGCCTCGATCTCGGCCGAGTCCTCATCCGGCATGCGCGCCACCGCGGGCGACAGGCGCACGTGATCTCCGTCGAAGACCAGGGCGGCGTGCTCGAAGCGCACCGCCGGCGAATCCGGAATGGTCAGCGAGGCATCCTGAAACGCCACGGTGCCTTGCACACTTCCCTGCCCGGAATAGCCGATGGCGCCATCCATCACGCCGGCAAGTTGCAGCTTGGGCGGCAAGGCGGCGCCCATGTGCCGCGCCAGTTCCAGAATCGGCCCCACCGGGAAGCGATTCCAGTTGGCCGTCACGGCCCAACGCGGTTGCGCCAGGTAGTCGGCGGCGCGAAAGCGAATCCACAACGGCAGGGGCGCATTGCCCGGCGAGTTGGATTGCAGGTCCAGTTGTTGCGCGACCAGGTCCAGGCGCCCGCGGATATCGAAAGGCCAGCCGTGGCCTCCCATGGGCAGCAGGTCCCAGCGGTGCACGTCTTCCACGTCCACCCGGCCCGCGATGCCGATATTGTTGATGGGGCCGCCCAGGTGCAGGCGCGACGAAACGGTTCCGTGCACGGCGCCCGATTGACCGCGCCACAACGCGGTGATCTCCGCGAGGCCGGTGTGGTCGAGCACCAGGTCGAGATCCACGCGTTCCGGTGAAACGAACCACCGGCCCTTCAAAGTGAACGAGCCGAGGCCCTGCGCGGGGCGGTCGGTGCGCGCAGGCTTGGCCGAGCAGGAGATACTCCAGCCTTTGCCCAGCGATCCCGGCGGCGAAAGATCGAAATCCGCTTCGGTCAGATAGAAGACCGATTTGGTATCGCCGAAGTTGAAATTGATGCGGCCGTCACGCACGTGAATCGCCGGAGCGGCGCTCATCACCGAGGGGTTGACGAACGACAGAAAATTCCAGCGGCCGGCGTCCGATGCCGCGCCCGACTTGGTGAGATTGATGGTGGCGCCTTCCAGGCGGATGGATGCCACCACGAAGCGGCCCCCCAGCAGGGACCAGATGCTGGGCCGCACGTTCACGGAATCCACGTAGGCGATCGGCTCCATCCCGATGGCCGGGTCTTCGTGGATGACCACATCGTCGGCCGAAAACCCGGGGCCTTTAAAGAGGTTAAACTTCACGCCCTGGCGGAACTCGACCTCGCGGCCCAAGGCGCGCGACAGCGAATGGCGCAGGCGCGCGGCATATTGGTCCGCGTTCAGGAAGGGCGCCCCGAAGCCCACCACCAGCAGCAGCGCCACCAACGCGCCCAGCAGCCGGAAGATGGTGCGCGGGCGGATTCTCATAGGTCGGCTCCGACGAGCGCGCGGTAAGCCGCGGGGTCGTCGATATCAGCCACGATGCCGGGATCGTCCAAATCCAGAAACTCCGTCCGATCGCGGTGGCGGTGGACCACATCGCGCGCCGCGCCGTCATTTGGCAGCGCGAGAAACTCGGGCAACAATTCGCGCGAGAACCAGATGGGATGGCCGCGGCGGCCCTGGTAACGCGGCACGCGCAGCAGCGGGAACGGAGCCGAGAGCAGGAGCGCGATAGTTTCGGGCGTTACCGCCGGATGATCCACCAGGGTGAAGAGCACGCCCCCGGCATCCGCCGGCACGGCGCGCAACCCGCATTGCATCGAAGTGGTCTGGCCGGACTGGTAATCGGCATTCACCACAAAGGTGGCGGGGCCGGCGGAGCGGGCGCGAATCTCATCGGCGGATGCGCCCAACACCACGATGACCGGCGAGCATTGCTCCGCCAACAACCGGCACAGCGCATCCAGGAAAGTGGTTTCGCGGTATCGCAACAGCGCCTTAGGCGAGCCCATGCGGCGCGATTCGCCAGCGGCCAGAATCAGCCCGGCGGTCACTTCGCCAGCGTGGGCCGCGCCGATTCGGCCATCACCGACATCGAGAGCGAGCGCCAGTTGGAGGCCGCGTTGCGCCGCACCGCGATCATTTCGGCGGTGACTGAGACGGCGATCTCTTCCGGCGAAATCGCGCCGATATCCAGCCCCATGGGCGCATGGATTTTCTCCAGGGCTTCGCGCGATATGCCTTCCTTCTCCAGTTCGCGAACTACGTTGAGCACTTTGCGCTTGCTGCCGATCATGGCGATGTAGCGCGCCGGCGTCCCGGCGGCCAGCCTGAGGACGCGCATGTCGTCGCGATGGCCGCGCGTGACGATGATCAGGTAGCTGGTTTCGTTGATGGCGAGGAGCGGGAAAATCTCTTCGTACTCGCCGGCGTGCACTTCCCCGGCTTCCGGAAACCTCTCACGGTTGGCGAAGCTCTCGCGGTCGTCCACCACCACCGTAGTAAAGCCGGCCAGGGTGGCGATTTTGGAAAGACTCTTGGAAATGTGGCCGCCGCCGAAAATAAAGGCGCGTGGCACGGGGAGCACAGCTTCCACGAAAACCTCCAATTGTCCGCCGCAGATCAGGCCGTTATCGTAGGCCGCATCCTGTCCCAGGTTGAACGTCAGTCGCTTGGGCTTCTCCGTCTCGATGACTTCGCGCGCGGCATTCCAGACTTCGGCTTCCACGCAGCCGCCGCCGATGGTGCCGGCCATGGAGCCGTCCTCGCGCACCAGCAGCTTGGCGCTCTCGTAACTGGGGATCGAGCCGCGCACTTCCACGATGGTAGCCAGCGCGCACTTCTGTCCCAGGTTACGCAGGCGCACGAGCTCTTCGAAAACGTCCATCCGGAGACGATTATAACGTGGGGCGATGCGCGTGTTGGACGCTCAAGGCCGGACCAGGGGGTCCGGCGCGGGCGAGGGCGCCCGCCCTCCAAGCGTAGTCAGGCTACTTGGCTTTGCCAATTGTGTTGGCGATCTTTATGGCGGTGGGTTCGAAGGCTGGATCGTCGAAGTCGATCTGGGCGGTGCAGATCTGCGAACCGCCGGTGGCCACGTACCACGAGGTTCCCGGCTTGCCGTTGCCGCGCGCTATGGCGAACCAGGTGCGTAAGGGGGTATCTTCGAACACTTTGATGGGTATCATCATCTGTTTGGCAGTGGCCATAGATTGTGCGTAGTTGGCGTTCGGCGCCAAAGCGTGGATCACGGCGTTGGCCTTCTTGTCAGGCGACGTCGCAAAGCTCTTCACCAGCTTGTCGGGCGTCCAGTCGGCCGGCACCGCAATCTGGCAAAGGTTCTTGTTATCCTTGACGACTTGCCAGCCGGCGGGAACGGTCTGTGCGGAAGCTGCGCCGGCGGCGAGCAGAGCGGCGCAGGAGATTCGAACGATCCAAGTCATGGGAGGAATTATATCGCACCATTCCTCAACCGGCGGGCGTTTCATACACGGGATCGGTGGCGGATTGGATGGAACGCGGGCCGCTCTGTTCCAGATCGAGGACGATGATCTCGTTCGCGCCTCGCTTGAGCCACGGCGCGGGCACGAAGAGGCTCTGCTGCGGACCGATGCGCCAGTAGCGGCCCAGGTTGTGACCGTTGATCCAGACGATGCCTTTGCCCCATCCGCGCATATCGAGGAAGGTGTCGCCGGTTGCCGTCAAGCGGAACGTGCCGCGGTGCAGCGCTGGCCCGGCGGCGGGCTTCGTGGAGAACGGCCAGTGGGCGGGGTCGGCAAGGGGCAGCGGATAGATTTCCCAGGCCGTGAGCTCGCCGCCATTCAGCGTGACCTTTTCGGTGATGCCTTTGCGGTCGGAGACGAGCTGTGGGCCGAAGTTGATGCGGCCCATGTTTTCGACCAGGATGTCGAGGGGTTCGCCGGCGGTCAGCTCCACATCGAGTCTGGTCTGGCGTTGGCGGCGGTCCAGCGCGCCGAGGCGCTTTTCGCCCTGGCTGATGACGGCGTAATCACGCGCCTCGGTAATTTCGAGCGTTCCCTTGGCGGAGTGCGCGGGCCTATGGCGATACAGGATGAAGCCGTAATCCTGTCCGATGGCTTCCATGGCGAGAGGCTTTTCGGAGGGTACCGGCTTGGGCAGACGCGCGATGAGTGGCGCGGATTCGGTGAGCTCGAAGCGCGGGATGGCGATCATGGGGAGCGCCGCGGGAAGCTCGGGCAGCTTTTCGCCCACGGGCAGGTGCTTCGCGATGACGTCGCGAATCGCCCGGAACTTTTCGGTGGGCCGGCCAGCCTCGTCGAGCGGGGCGTCGTAATCGTAGGCGGAGGTATCGGGCTGATACGCGCGGCTCCAGTTGGCGCCGCTCATGTATCCGAAGGTGGTGCCGCCGTGCGCCATATAAAGGTTGCAGGAAATGCCGCGTGACAGCATCCACTCCAGGCCGTCGGCACCCGGCTTGGGCTTCGACGTGTGGTGCTGCTCGCCCCAATGGTCGAACCAGCCGTACCAGAATTCGCCGCACATGCGCGGCACGTTCTGGCGGAAGGCGGCGAAGTTCGCGAACTCGCGCTCGAGGTTGCTGTCGTCGCCGAAGTTGATGACGGAAAGCACGCCATCGAGCGTGCCGCCGGCGAGATTGGATTTGCCGGAGCCGTCGGAGGTATAGAGCTGGCAGTCGAAACCGGCGTCCTGGATCATATGGCGGACGGCGCCCATGTACTCGTGATCGCTGCCGAAGGAGCCGTATTCGTTTTCGACCTGCACCATCAGGATGGGCCCGCCACGTTGGATCTGGAGGCCAGCCACTTCCTTGCCCACGCGCGTCATGTAGCGCGCGGCGGCGGTGAGGAAGCGCGGGTCGGCGCTGCGCGCTTTGATATCGGGCGTGCGGAGCAGCCAGGAAGGCAGGCCACCGAAATCCCACTCGGTGCAGATGTAGGGGCCGGGACGCAGGAGCACGTAGAGGCCTTCGGCCTGCGCGGTGCGGATATATTCGGCGAGATCGAGGTTGCCGGTGAAATCGAACTGGTTTTCTTTCGGCTCGTGGAGATTCCAGAAGACGTAGGTGCAAAGGGTGTTGAGGCCCATGGCGCGCATCTTGCGCATGCGGTCGCGCCAGTAAGGGCGGGGAACGCGCGGGTAATGCATCTCGCCGGAGCGGATGAGGAAGGGAGCGGAGTCGAGAAGGAACTGGTCGGCACGGGAGGTGAAGGTGTGGGTGGGGGATTGCGCGGCGGCGGGCAATCGACAGGCCAGGAGGCCTGTCCCACATAAAAACTTGCGGCGGGTGAGTTTCATTGGCGGATGGTTTCCTCAAGGAGTAAGTGCGTGCCACGCTCGATGTTGGACTGGGCGGGCAGCAGGCTGGCGGCCGCCGGCGTCCCAAGATTGCGCCGCGTCAGCAGCCAAGCCGAAACACGAGCCGGCGCCGAGGAATGGATGGTCAACTCGACGTCGTGCAGCCCGGGCCTGAGGTTGGCATAAAACCAGTACCAGACACCGCGGTTGCCGTTCTCGGTGGTGAGTTCCAGCGGCAGGTCGCCGTCCTGAGCGGCGGCTGTGATCCCGCGGGTCTCCTGATTCGGCTCCAGCAATACCGCTATGCGGGCCTGGGTATAGTCGCCCGGCACATTGATGGTGGTGGATAGTCTGATGCTGTCGGAGTTTCTGTACAGGGCGGCGGGAGAGAAGGAAATATCCTTACCCGCTAGCCTGGCGATCGAGGCTGGAAGCTGCTCGCCAGTTCCCGGCCGCAGTTCGGCGACGATCTCCTCATAGGCGTCCAGATTAAATGTAAGTGTCTGGCCGAACTTTACTCCCAGAGATTCGACCTTGCGATACGGATACTGCACTTCCAACACCTGCTCGCCTGCGAACTTCTGAAATCCGTTCTGCTCATCAACGTTGAGCTTCACAGTCTGTGGGCGGACAAAGGGATTGCGCAAAGTGATAATCGACTTCGCCGGAATCGAATGCACGTAGCCGTAAGGCTCGCGTTTCGCCGGGTCGCCGAGGACCATCGTCGAGTTGTCGAGCAACGGGTGGGCGTTGGCCTCGGCCCACTTGGTCACGTTGCCGAGAACGTCCATTTCTTCCGGTGACAGAATGTCGGGCGAGATATAAAGCTCGTACATCATGTTACCGACCGAGTAATAGTGGACCACTTCGTCGCGGAAGTCCTCGATCTGTTCCTTGTTGCCGCCGAGCATGTTGGCCTGGCCCTTGATGATGCCGTGAGTCATCAGCGACGAGACGGGGAATTGCGCTTTGTGCGTGACGAAGTCATCGTAGAGTACCGAATCGCGATAGCTGATGGCGCTTTGCCGCTGCGCCATGGTGGGGACAGACGGAAGGTAACCGGAATCGGCGCCGCCCATCCAGACGGTATCGGCATAGCGCAGCCACCAGGGGCTGAGCCAGATGCTGGTGGTGATGTTGAGGAAGACTTGGGGGTCCTGCGCGCGCAGCTTTTCGAGTATGCCGATGAAGGTGCGCGTGGTGGCTTCGTCGGAATAGATGCCCACGGGGTGGCCGTGGTCGGGCTCATTGCAACCGAAAGCAATGCCATCGAGCTTGAAATAGTTGATGCCGAATTCCTTCTCGTACTGCAGCATGGTATCGCCGAGCAACTTGCTGTAATTCTTGCCGGCGATGCAGAAATAGCGGCCGTTGGAGGTGATCTCCATGCCGGCGGCTTTGCCGGTGGCGATGCGGACCTGGCTCTGGTCGTAGCCGCCGATGGGGCCGAACCAGATGCCGAGTTTGCTATCGATGGCTTTGAGCGCGGCGGTGAGATCGCGGAAGCCGTTGGGGAAGCGCTGCTGATCGATGGCCCAGAGCTTGTGCATGTCGTCCCAGCCGTCGTCGAGAACGAAGGAATCGAGGTGCAGGCCGTATTTGGAGAGCAGCAGCTTTTGGAAATCGGAGACGCGCGCGACGGTGTTGCCGCCATTCATCGTCAGGCGCGGATAGTCATACCAGGTGTTGTAGAGCAGGAACGGGCGGACCGGCGCGACGCGCATGCGGGCCACGTAATCGAGAAACTGGCGATGGACCAGACCGGCGGGAGCGACGCCCATGACGGCGGGCTCGCTGGTGTAGCCGGCATCGGGAATATTGATGCCGGGATTGTTGCCGAGAGTGACTTCGGCGCGGGCGGCTGTGTTGACACCCGTGGGAAATTCGAGGCCCAGGAAGAGATCTTCGGCGAAGAGCGGCTGGCCGAATCCGCCGAGGGTGAAGCGCGGCACGCCCCATTCGTTTTTGGCGACTGCCAGCCAGTCGAGGAACCAGGTGCCCTGCGGGGGCTTGGCGACGTGAACCCATTGGCGGGTGAAGAAATCGGCGGGGTTGAGCTCGTAGACCAGGTCGATCGAGGCGCCGCGGGCGGGGGCGAGATGAAGGGTGACGCGTTTGCCGCCGGCGGGGGTGTCGTCGATCTTCTGGCTGGCCAGGCGGGCGCCCGCTGCGGTGACCACGCGCGGGTTCTCATTGCCGAAGCTGTAGCCGACGCGCTCGTAGTTGAGCTTGAGCTCGAACTCGTCACCGCGGAGCGAGTAGGCGCGGCCGGTGAGCTTGTTGAGGAGCTGGCGCGTGCCGACGTCGGAATCGGCGATGGAGATGGTGCGCTCGAGATAGTCGTTTCCGAGCGAGATGGCGGAGCCGGTAGTGTGGACATATACCGGCCCGGCGGCCAGAACCGTGGCGGCGGCCAGGAAGAAGAGCAGGATGGGTCGGCGGATGGACATGACTGCATTCCGTTATATCAGGAGTCGGCGCCTGGCAGGCGGCTTGGCGGCATGCAGGCGCACGAGGCTGAAGCGGAGGTCAGTCCGCGAAGACCGCTCCCTTACTTTACGGCCGCGGCTGGCTCGTCGCGCTGAAATTCGAGGAGTTCAACCGGGGCGCCGCTATCGAGGATCATCGCCACCATGACACCTTCCGAAGGCGAGTTGGGGGCCGTGAGAATCTCCTTTCCTTCGATCGCGGCTTGAAGATCGTCCACTTCGAATGCGATGTGGGGCACGGACTGGATCAGCGGGTGCACGGGGCTGTCCGGCTCGAAGCGCATCCATTGAATGCCGCAAGGACTGGTCTCAAACGCGGAGACGTACATCTTGAACTGTTCCAGATAGCGTTCGCCGGGGCGCGGAACGCCGGTCGGAATGCCAACGTGGTGATATCGCCAGCCATGTGCCGAAGTGGCCGCAGGTTGCTCGTGGTCTTTTCGGAGGGCACACGGGCTATTAGACAACGCGGGTTGTGAACTGCGCATGATCTTCTTTCGGCCAAGAGTAGCACGCGAACTGCAAGCTCCGCCCGCAATGTGGGGAGGGAAGACGCAGTACGCTGGTAGCTGTGAAAGTTGCGATTATTGGCGGCGGCATCGTGGGGTTGGCCACGGCTTACCGGCTGGGGGAACGGGATCCGGGCGCGGAGATCACGGTGCTCGAAAAGGAAGAGGGCGTCGGCCGGCATCAGACCGGCCACAACAGCGGGGTGCTGCACTGCGGCCTTTACTACAAGCCCGGCACCATCCGGGCGCGGCTGGCCGTCACGGGAATCCGCCAGATGGTGGAGTTCTGCCAGGCCAACGGCGTGGCGCACGAGATCTGCGGCAAGCTGGTGGTGGCAGCCGACGAAAGCGAAGTGCCGCGCCTCGGCGGGCTGCACGAGCGCGGCTCGGCAAACGGCCTCGAAGGATTGCGCTGGCTGGGGCCTGAGCAGATGCGCGAAATCGAACCGCACGTGGGCGGCGTGGCGGGGCTGCATGTGCCGCAGGAGGGCATCGTCGATTACCCGGCCGTCTGCAACGCGCTGGTCGAACGCCTTGGCGAGCACGGCACGCGCGTGGTCACGGGGGCGCGCGTCAAACGGCTGCGGCGCTCCGGCGCCGGCTGGATGGCCGAAACCACCGCGGGCGAGTTCCCGGCCGACTACATCATCAACTGCGCCGGACTCCAGTGCGACCGGGTTTCGCAACTGGCCGGCGAGCGGCGCGACACGCGCATCCTGCCGTTCCGCGGCGAATACTTTAAGATCCGCCCGGAGCGCCAATACCTGGTGCGCCACCTCATTTACCCCACGTCCGACCCGCGTCTTCCCTTCCTGGGCCTCCACTTCACGCGGCTGATCCACGGCGGCATCGAAGCCGGGCCCAACGCGGTGCTGGCATTCGCGCGCGAAGGATACCGCAAGACCGATTTCAATCTGGCCGATTTCATCGACGCGCTCACGTACCGCGGCTTCTGGCGCTTTCTCGCCAGGTATCCATCCATCGTCTGGTACGAGTTGCGCCGCTCTTTCAGCCGCGAACTATTCTGCCGTTCGCTGCAACGGCTGGTGCCGGAGATTCAACCCGGCGACCTCGAGACCGGCGGCTCCGGCGTGCGCGCGCAAGCCATCCTTCCCGATGGCGAGATCGCGCAAGACTTCAGTATCATCGCGCGCGCCAACGCGCTGCACGTGCTGAGCGCGCCGAGCCCGGCGGCGACGGCGTCGCTGGCCATCGGGGCGGAGATCGCGGCCATGGCGCCGGTGCGCTGAGGGGAGCGTCGTTGTACCATCAGGGAATCGCGATGATCACCGAAGAACAACTCCGGGCAAGGTTGCGCAAGATCGCGGCTTTGTTCGAAGGCGCCACCACGCCGGGTGAACGCAGCGCGGCGGCGGCCGCCATCGAGCGCATTAAGAAGGCGCTCGGCGTCGCGCAACAAACCGAGCAGCCGCGGGAATTCCAGTTCAGCATGCCGGACCGGTGGCAGCGGCGTTTGTTCTCCGCGTTGTGCCGGCGCTACGGCCTGGAGCCGTATCGCTACAAGCGGCAGCGCTACACTACGGTGATGGTGCGGGTTCCCCCGTCGTTCGTCGATAGGACGCTGTGGCCCGAGTATCAGGAGCTGCGCTCGGCGCTCAACGAATACCTGAACCAGGCCACCGAACGAATCATCCGCGAAGAGGTGTATGGCGACGCGGGAGAAGCGGCGGAGCGGACCGGATAAGAGCTGGCAGGCGGCGCTTGACAGACGACAAAAGGCGATCGTCCCACCTCCGCGCGCTGGATTGGCCGGACTGCCGCTCGCTGCTGATCAACGTGGAGCAGGGGCGCGGCTCCAAGCCGCGCGGCGATCCGGCGCCGGTGTTTCACCGTTGTCTCGTGGAAGTTGAGAGAATCGGAGATTGATGACGAAACGCTTTCGCCCGATGTCACTCAGTCGATCCGTTGGGAGGTTGAGCTGGGTTTGGCGAGCCTCCGCTCCCTTACGGCCGTGCGACAAGTCGCGGCTCGGCGCGGAGCCGCGCCGGGCTTCAGTCCCGGCCGCGCTTGCGGCGCTGCTGCTCGCGGCAGCCGGCTGCCACTACGAGAAGGTCCACAAGCAACCAACCATCGAAGAAGCACCGCGGCTGGCTTCCACGGTGCACATGGGCGATGCCACGGCGGCCGCGCAGCTTGTGAGCGGCTTCCATGACATCGAAGGCGGCTCCTGGCGGTGGACGCAAAAGCAGTTCGCCGTCACGCTGCGCCCGCCCCCGCAAGCCGCGCGGCAAGGCGCGGTGCTCGAACTCCACCTCACGGTGCCCCAGCCCAGCATTGACGCACTCAAGAGTCTCACGCTCACGGCGTCGGCAGGTGGCACGATCCTGGCGCCCGAAACGTACCGCAAGGCCGGGGCATACACTTACCGGCGCGACGTGGATGCCAGCCTGATCTCCGGCGACGCCGTGCGCATCGATTTTCAATTGGACAAAGCCATCGCGCCGGGAGCCTCCGATCTGCGTGAGCTGGGCATCGTGGTCGAGAGCGCCGGGCTGGTGGCCAAATGAAGCTGCGCGGGAAACTTGTCTTCCCGGTTCTGGCGCTTTGCGCACGCTGGCGAAATACTGGGCCTGGACGGTTGGGCCGCAGTACTTCTGGACGCCGGTGGACGCGCCGAAGTGGCTGGTAATGGCGGGCGTGGCGCTGGTCTCGCTGGGACTGCTGGCATTCGCGGCGCGCGGCGTGCTTTGCGCTGGCCTGGTTCGTCATCGCCATCGCGCCCGTGCTGCCGCTGCGCGACCACATCACCGATTATTATGCGTTCGTGCCGGCCATCGGCCTGTGCTGGCTGGGCGGCTGGGCGCTGGCGCAGACTTTCCGCTCCGGGAGCCGCGCCATGTACGCCGCGCTGGCTCTGGCTGGTGTCTACATCGTGATGGCGATGCCGCGGACGCTGGCCGCCTCGGACCGGAAAAATCGCATCACCATGCGGGCGCGCGACCTGGTGGAAGGACTCGCGACGGCCGGCGAACTGCATCCCGGCAAGACCGTGCTGCTGGCGAACCCGCTGGCCGCGCCGCTGCTGGGCCCCGGGTGGTATGCGGTGGATGGCAACCATCGCTGGATGGCGAAGCGCGCCACGTTGCGCCTGGCCGGAGGGAGCGCCGCGGGCCAAAAGCTCTACCTGCGCGGATCGTGCCCCGAAGAGCAGTTGCGCGCCGGGCCGCTCGAGGTGACGGTGGCTATCGATGGCGTGGCACTTCCGGCGGCGACGATACGGCCGGGAGAAAACAGCTTTGAGTTGGCGTATGGGTTGCCGGAAGCGGCGACGGGGCGGCCGGTGATTGAGGTTGCGGTGGAAGTGGCGCGCACGTTTCACACGGCGGCCGACCGGAGGGATCTGGGGCTGGCCTTCGGGGTGTTTGAGATTCGGTAGAAACAAACATTCACGTTTGCCGAGGACCCACCTGTGTTCAGAGTTCCCGTGCAGCACCGCGGACGCACACCCGTTAGGTCCCGCTGAATGGACCCGGCATCACGGCTTGAGCGATAATGGCGCAGTGCGAACAACCGTGGCCCGGTTTGGGCCTGGTCTCTTCCTGGTTGGATACTTGTTCTGGTTCGCCGGCGGCGGGCTGTGGGCACGGTTCACGGGCGACGACCTTGCGAACCTCCATATTCATCTGACGCCATCGTTCGCGCGGCTCGTCCTGAGCAATCTTACCTATTGGAGCCCGGCGTATCGACCCATGGGCGGAGTGGCGTACGTCGCGGTCTATCGCCTCCTGGGGTTCCACCCCCTGCCTTTCCGCGTGGTCTGTTTCGCGCTGCTGCCGGGGAACCTGGTGCTGCTGTACGGGGTTTGCCTGCGGCTGACCGAGCGGCGCGAGGCCGCGCTGCTGGCGACGCTGCTGATGAGCTATCACGCATGGTTGGTAAACCTGTACTACAGTTCCGGCACCATTTACGAGCTGCTGTGTTTCGCGTTTTACTTCGCGGCGCTGTATTACTACCTGGGAATCCGCCGGGCGGGAGCGATGTTGAACTGGCGGCAGTGGACGGCGTTCCTGGCCCTTTACATCTGTGCGCTCAATTCCAAGGAACTGGCGGTGACGCTGCCGCTGTCGGTGGCATGTTATGAGTGGATCTGGCACGGGCCGGAACGCGGCGTGCGCGCCTGGGCTGGCTGGCTGATGCGGGAGGGGCGTGGCGCGGCGATTTCGGCGCTGATCACCATACCGTACTTGATTGGCAAGCTCACGGGTCCGGGGAGCCTCACCGCCAATCCGGCGTACCGGCCGGCGATCTCCGCTTCGCGCTACCTGCACACGTTTCCTTTGTACCTGAATGTGCTGTTTTACCGGGAGCACTTTTTTCGCGCTGGCAACACCGTCCTGCTGATGGCGGCGATGTTGACCCTGGCGGTATGGCGGCGCTCGCGTCCTTTGCTGTTCGCGTGGTTCTTCGTGCTGTTCAGCGTTCTGCCCTTCATTTTCGTGCCGCACTATTCGGGCTTCTTCATTTATTTGCCGATGGCCGGGTGGGCGTTGTACGCCGCAACCGTCCTGGTAATGCTGAGGGAGAAAGTGGGCCAGGCGGTCCCGCCGGCGGTTCTGTTCCTGGCGGTGGCCCTGGCCCTGGCGCCACTGCACGCCCGGGAATCCAGGAAGACCATGCAGGTGTTTACCAACGCCCGCCTGCCGACGGAGGAAATGACCGCCGGGCTCGAGCGCGTCCAACCGGCATTGCCTCACGGAGCGCGTCTGTTCTTCCAGGACGATCCGTTTCCGCAACGGACCTTTTGGCTGGTCTTCCTGGCGCGGCTTTTCTATCACGATTCAACGCTGCAGGTGGCTCGCGCCAAGGACGGCGAGGCGATGAGCGGGCGTTATGACGCCGTGTTCCGGTGGGATGACGGGAAGCTGGTCAGGGTGCTGCCCCGATAGGATTGTGACCGATCGAACCGGAGTGAGTCACTTCACCTGTACCAGCCGGCCGTCTTGAAATGCATACACGTGGTCCAACCGCGCCAGTTCTTCCGGGGGCAGGCGGTTCAGCCGCTGCAAATACACCGTTACGCTCCGGTCGCGAAACCAGAGTTCCGCGATGAAAAACGTCTCCAACCCGTTCAGAGGATCGTTCGGCTCCACCGGATCGTTCAGGATTGCGACACGGTCCCCGGCCGCCACGCGCGGGTTGAGCGCGCGAAACTGCCGCAGAATTTCCCACTGCAGTTTGCCGGTCTGGGCCATAGCCGGCCGGACGAACCGCTCCTTGAGATGGTGATTGCGGTGCGCCCAGAAATACACTCCCGCCGCGATGGTCACGGCCAGCACCACGCGCCGATCCACGCGCCGGAGCACGGTCGCGAGCCAGGCCACCAGATCCACGAAAATCACGGCGCCGAATATCGCCATGCCAGCCAGCGGGACATACAGGTTCGCTCCCGTACGATGCTCCAGAAACTCCACCGGCAGCGGCGCGATCAGCACGAACCACCAGCAGAATCGCAGGACCGGCCGGTCTCTTCGCCATGCCAGAAAGAACAACAGCGCCCACATCGCCAGAATCCTCATCCACCCTGAGTAATGCTGGTTGAGAAGCAGGTCGCCGAGTGCGGCGGTCTGAAACTGCTGGACCTGGTGCAGCGAGAAGATGGGACGATATCCCGCCGCATTCACCAGGGGATCGGGTCCAAACAGCTTGCCGTAAAGAGAAAGCAGAGCCATCCCTGCACTGTAGAGCGCAACACGCGCCCCGCCGCGGCACCAGGCGCGTAGCCCGAGCGCCGGCCGGTGGTAAATCCATTCGTAGACCAGCAGAATTGCCGGCAGGGTGGCCGCCGTTTCTTTGGAGTTCAGGGCGCAAAGGAAAAGGCCGAGGAAGGCCGCGGTCTCCCACACGCCGAGCAGCCGGGCGCGCGTTCGCACACTCGCGTAAAGCACCAGCGCGCCCACGTAGAAGAAGAAGCCGAGCACATCGTACACAAAGCCGGTGTAATAGTAGAGCGGGCCCAATCCTGCGTGGTAGCACACCACCAGCGCAGCCAGGCCGGCGGCCAATTCTCCCGCGCCCAACAACTTCGCGAAACGGTAGAGCAGATACGCATTGGCCAGAAGCAGCAGCATGATGGTGGCGTGGTACGCGGTGGGGTTCAAGCCGAATCCATGGAATAGCGGCAGATAGAACACCGCACCCATGGGGCGGTAGTAGCCGCGCCACAAGGGGAACTGCGCATATACCATCCAGGCTGGCCCTCGCTTCCAATAGAAGTCCAGGTTCATCAGGTCATCGGAGGAAAAAGGCACTGGCAGGCGGTCCCACGAAAAATAGACGAAGTAGGCGGCCAGGAAAAGCGCGGCCGCTCCGTAACGCGCCGCGGCCGTGGAGGAGCGGAGGGCTGAGACAGGCAAACTTGCAGCATAACACGAGCGTTGCCGGCGTACGCTATGCTGTATCGAGCATGCGATTGCTCGAGAGCTGGCTCGGCGAATTATCCCCTTTGCAGCGAATCCTGGACCTGGGGTGCGGAGCCGGAAGCCTGAGAGCGCAGTTGGCCGGATTGACCGTCATCGGGGTGGACGTGGATCCCAAGGAACTGGCACGCAACCGCGAACTGTCCAGTGCCTGCGCCGAGAGCCACAGCCTGCCATTCGCGAGCCGGAGTTTCGACTTGGTCATCTGCCACCACAGCCTGGAGCACTTCCGCGACCCGGCAGGCGCGATCCGCGAAATCCGCCGCGTGCTGAAACCACAGGGCCGATTGTTCGTGTCGGTTCCCGACGGCAGGAGCTTCTGTGATCGCCTATACCGGCTGCTGTTGTGTGGTGGAGGCCACTTTCAGCGTTTCAGTTTTGAGAGCGTGATTGGCGCGATCGAATCGGGCACGGAGCTGCATCTGGCCGGATGGAGAGAGCTTTTCGCCTCGTTTATCTTTGTGGACAAACGCAATTTTGTGCCGTCGCCGCGCGGCCGACTGCCGGGTCCGCTGCCGAGGAGAATGCGGTGGCTCGGCCACCTGCCTTCCTGGTGTTTCGGCGGCACCAAGCTCTTCCTCAACCTGGGCAGCAGGCTCGCGGATTGCTGCTTCTCTACGAGGCTCTCGCGCTATGGCTGGGCCTTGGCATTCGGTCCGGACGCAAAGCAGCCAGAACCCGAGCCGGGCTGCTTGAACGTCTGCATGTCTTGCGGCTCCGCCCTGGACCAGGCGCGCGCCGAACCCATCGCAGGGCTGTTCTACCGGTGCCCGTACTGCTCCAGCCTGAATTTCCTCTTCGCCAATCACCCGCGTTAGCAGGCGTGGTCAGTGTCAGGCACGCAGTCCGAAAGCTGACGGGCTAGCCCGGGCTAGCATTGGAGCTGACCGGGTTAACCCCGTTAGTCATAGTTAGGGCGTGGCCACGAAGCGGTAGACTTCGTACGCCGGGCGGCCGTAGGTGTCCGGAATCACCGCGATCATTGCGCGCTGGTAGCCAATCCCCGCGGCGAACTTAATCAGCTTGTTGTTGACTTCGTGGAAGTTTTCGAAGTCCTTGGTATGCGCGATGAAAACCGCGCCGGGGTCGGTGATCATGCGCGCGATGGGCGCGCGGTCCTCCGGACTCAGCTCCGGTTTGGAAATGGGATCGTCGCCCACCAGCAGCGGCAAGGCGCCGTTGCCGAGCAGGCGCAGGCTGTCCAGAATTCCCCAATCCAAGCTGTAAATGTGGGCGGCGTGCACGCCTTTCATGTAATCGCGGAGAGCGAAGATGGCATCCGTCCAAACCGGAGAGCCGCCGTAACGGAAACTGACATATTGATACTCGGCCGTCACCAGCACGCCCGCGATCGCCATGGCCGCGCCGGCGACGGCCAGGGCCGGCAGGCCGGCGCGCCCCAGGCGGCGCGAGGCGGCGGCAAAGGAAACAGCCACGACCAGTTGCGGAAGCGGCCAAAGCAGGATGGTGTGATGCACGCTGCCGCCGGCATTGGCGGTGATGGCCATTTGTATCCATGCGACGGCCAAGGCGATGAGCGCGAAGGCCATGGCGCGCAGGGCGTCGCCGCGCGCCAGTGGCGCCAGCGCGAGCGCCAGCAGGAACGCATAAAACAGGAGGTGGCGCCGAGGGTGCCCGGCAAGTGACGATATTCTGGCACTAAACTCCTGCGCCCAGCCTCTGGCCGGGTGGGGTGCGGTGGTCTGCCAGTTCTCGTCGAACATCCAGCCGAACAGGCCTCCACCTTGGGCCGTGTTCATGAGCATGCGGGCTTTGCCGGGGAGGTCGCTCGAATCCTTATGGAAGTTGCCCCGGAAGGTGTCCCAATGGTTCTTTTCGTTATAAATCAGGAGCGGCAGCGCACCGAGGAGGAAACCGGCCACGGCCAGCGCCACGCGGCGCCCGGTCAGCAGGCGCAGGATAAGCCGGGGGAAGACCACCGCCGAAGCCACCCCGACGGCAGACAACATCCACACGGCCAAGGCTTTATCCCAGATCGCCAACCCCAACAAAAAGAAGCCCCAAAACAGCGCGTGGTGGCTCTGCTGCTGGCAAAACCGCACTACCAGGAGCATGCCGCCCAGAAGCAACAGGTGTTGCAAGGCGACCGGTCCCCAGTCGAAGCAGAGGGTCAGCAGGTAGGTTGCATCCGCCGCCAGCAAAGTGCATCCAATGATTGCGGCACGTTCTCCGGCGATGCGGCGCAGAAGCAGGAAAAACAGCCACACGCTGGCTACTCCCGCCAGCAGCATGGGCAGCCGGAGAGGCAGCATTCCCGTTCCAAACATTCGTAGAATCGGACGGTAAAGCCACGCTTTCAATGTGCCGATATAGCTCATGATCATGAGCGGGATATGGGAATGGCCGATGCGGATGGCGTAAGCTTCGCCGGTGGGCTTGAGAAACGCCATGGCGAAGATGGTTTCGTCGTGTTCGACACCGATGTTGGAAAGAAATGTCAACCCGGCGAGCAGGAAATACAGGCAAGCCATCAACGCCGTGAGAGTGCCGGGCAGTCTATACTTTTGAGATTTTGCCGGGGTGGGAGGACGATCCAACTAGAGATATTAACATCTTGGCCGATGAGTGAGTGGAAAGAGCGCGGCTGGACGAAAAGTGGTTTTTGGGGAGGCTGAAAGTTTGGCAAATAAATTGCTATGAAAAGCCCTCGTAGGTCGCCGCTGGGTGAACGCACGGCGAGCCAATAGCCCTGAAGAGGGATTGGGAGGCGTGAAACCTTTAGCAGAAAATTCCGTCTATACTGTTGCGGAAGGAAAGAACGCTAACGACAAGATAAAAAAGAACCGGGAGACAATTTTATGAACCAGACCGAACTAAACAAATATAGAGCGGTGCTCGAGGCCAGGCAGTCCGAACTTTCCGTGGGACTGCGTAACCGCGAAGACATCGCCATTGAAAAGACTCCGGATGCCCTCGACGAAGTGCAACTCGCCGGGGAGCGCGAGCTCGCAATCCGCAACCTGGACCGGGAATCGAACCTGCTCCGCAACGTCCGCGGCGCGCTGATGCGGATCGCCGATGGCAGCTACGGAATCTGCCTGCATTGCGAAGAGGAGATCAAGCCCAAGCGCCTGGATGCGGTGCCCTGGACCAAGTTTTGCATCACCTGCCAGGAAGCGGCGGATCGCCACGAGTTCGAATCGGCCGAGGTGGACGAACTGCTGGCGGCATAAGCTCTAACCACCGGGGGCGCGAGAGCAATCTCGCGCCCTTTGTGTTTCTTGTTTGGGGCGGGCAATCCTGCCCGCAGCCGGCTTTCAGCCGGCTGGACCCGCTGGAGAGCGCGTCAGCAGCCTGAACGGCTGCCCCACGTGAGGGAGCCGCCGCGCTGCGCGATTAGCCCCAATCCCGCTCCCCGCGTATGTGGGGATATTTTGGGTGAATGCGCTCAATTCTCACTTCAGCCGCACCAGGCGGCCCTCGCGGTAATCGAACCAGTATGGGATGCCGGCAAGCGAAGCGGGCGTGAGCGGCGTCTTTTTTTGGAGGTGCACGGTGATGCTGCGATCGCGGAACCAGAGGTCGGCGATGAACAGCATGTCCCATTCCTGGAAAGGGTCGTTCAGGAAGACCACGTGGCTGCCGGAACTCACCTGTGGATTCAACTCCCGGAATTGCTCGATGACCTGCGCCGTCTGGCGTCCCAAAGCCGCCATCACCGGCTTGGCATCCACTATCTTTCGATTCAGGTTGAAGCGGCCCCAGTAGAAAACGGCGGCCGCCAGAAGGACCGCGAACAGGGCTGGCCGCCCCAAGCGGCCAAAGAGCGGTTCGCGGGAGAGAAAACCGGCGGCGGCTCGCGCCGCATCCACCAGCACCACGGCCGCGAAAACCGCGGCGCCGATCATCGGGATATAGAGGCACGCCTGGCTCTTGCCGGGCAGGAACTCGATGGGCAGCGGCGCCAGCAGCAGAAACAGCCAGCAGAAGCGTAGAACGATACGCGCGCCGGGACGCCACGCCAGGTAGGTGACCACCGCCCAGAACGCCAGGATTCCGCCCCAGCCGGCGTGCAGAAAGGCGGCGTCGGCGAGGAAGGTCCGCTCAAAATCGTGCAAGCGCTGGAGCGAGAAGACCGGGCGATAGCCCTCCATGCCAGTCAGCGCATCCACGCCCCATATCTTGCCGTAGAGATCCAGCAGCACCAGGACGGCGGCGAGTCCCACCATCTTTGCCGCGCCGCGTCCCAGCGGCCGGTGGTAGCTCCATTCATAGGCCAGGAGCGCGGCGGGGAGCGTAAGCGCCATCTCCTTGGAGTTGAGCGCGCATACCATCAGGGCGGCGAAGATCAAGGTTTGGCGCGCGCCGGGGAAGCGGCCATCGGCGCGGGTGCGCAGGTAATAGAGCAGCGCACCGAAGTAGAAACAGCCGCACAGGGCGTCATAGACGAAAGCGGTGTTGTAGTAAAGGTTGCTGAGCCCGGCGTGATAGCAGGCCACCAGCGCGGCCAGCGCGGCGGCGGGCCAATCGGCGCCCAGCCGGCGCGCCAGGCGGTAAACCAGCCAGACATTCACCAGCAGGATTAGGGATAGCGCCACGTGGTAGGGCAGCGGATTCAAACCCCAGCCGCTCAGGATGGGCAGATAAAACAAGCCGCCCATGGGCCGGTAGTAGCCGCGCCACAACAGGAACTGGGAGACCAACAGCCGCCACGCGCCGGGCGTCCAGTAGAAGCTGTCGATGTTCATCATGTCGTCGGGGGAAAAGCGCGCGCGCAGGCCGTCCCACGAAAAGAACAAGAACCACGCGAACAGGAACGGGGTGAGAAGGCGGCGGCTCAAGGGACGCTAACTGCCGGTGATGGTGGTCACGTCACTGGCGGTAGCAGTGGCGGAACTTCCACCGGTTACCGTCACCGTGTTGGTGACGGAGGAGGCGGCATTCGACGCCACATTGACGGTCACGGTAATAGCTGGATAACCACCGCCGGCGGGAATAGCGTCGCTGCGTATGCAGACGTTCTTGGTGCAGGACCACCCGTCCCCAATCATGGACACCAAGGTCTCGCCGGCGGGAATGGTGTCGGTGAGGGTCACAACGCCGGCGGTGGGGTTCTGGGTTCCGACGTTCGAGACCGTCACCGTGTAAGTCGCGCCCTGCTGGCCCGGAGTGAAGTTGCCGGTGTGGGTCTTGGAGACGGACAAGACCGGCGCGACGTTGAGGCTGCCATTGTTGACCACCGGCACCGTGACCTGGTTGCTTACGTAAATATCTTGCGCGATGGTGACCGCGGCGTATGGATTACTGGCCAAGCCCGAATTGGTATGCAGCAGGACTTCGTAGATTCCGACCGAGCCGGGCAGCAGCGTGGCCTGGAGCACGTCACCCGTGCTTCCTCCGACAAATGAGCTGACCGATTCCTGCGGCGACGTGATGGGGCCGTTGGACGGATACTTGACGCCCGTCTGAATCAGCGGCATAACCAAATCGGACAGCACCGGCACTCCGAGGCCGGTGGCCAAAATCTCGATGATCTCACCCGGCAGCGCGGGATTGGTCTGGGTAATGGGCGCGCCCGCCACATTTCCGCAGCAGGTTTCGGAATCGAGGGCCGTCATGGTGAGCGACAAGGAACTGTTGGATGGCCCACCGGTCGCGGTAGCCGTGATGGGAATTCCGTTTCCTTCCGGACCCTGCACGCGGGTCGTGAGGATAATACGGTCGAAGAGTCCCGCGGCCATGGCGCTCACTTGCGGATCGTTGTTGATCTGGATCACCAGGTTGTCGCGAATGGTGTCGAGGGTATCGGTGCTCTGCGCGGTATACGAATAGGAACGGCCCGCCACCGTGACCGTCGCCAGGTTACCGGCGGTAACCGTGCCATCCACCGAAACCACGGCAGTGGCGTAGCTGGATGAGTGCATGGCCACGGCGATCTCCGGGTTGGTAGTTCCATTCTTCGTATAGATGCCCGGGTTGGCCGGCACGATGGTAGTCGCCACCGAGGTGGTTACCATGATGCTCCCATCGCTCATCACCGAACGGACGTAGGCGTTGATGCTGGTGCTGTCGCCGAGTTCCCAAGGGATTTGCGCGTTGATCTGGGTTGGCGAGACATACACCAGCGGCGCCTGGATTCCGTCGAAATAGACTTCCGTGCCGCCCAGTTGGGTGGGCAATTGGTTGGCTGTAAGATCGGCGCTCACCGTGTTGGCGGAAAGGCCCGAGCCCACGATGCTCACTATGGTTCCGGGAGCGACCGAGGCGGCATCCCCGCCGCCCGACAGGTTGGCGGTGGCGGCCGTAGCGGTAAGCCCCGCGGTGGCCGTAATATTGGTGGTACTCGTAGCCGCCGCGACGGCGGCTGAGTAGGTGACGTTGTTGCCAAGATCGCCCGGTGTCTTGGCATTGAGCTGCACGAACAGGTTGGTCGTGTCGGCGACGGCGATGAGATAGGGATCGCCGGCGCCGTTATTGGCGGAGTTCAGCAAGGCCGTTATGGACGTAACAATGCTGGCTAAGGTATCGGTGGCCACGACCGTGTAGGTATAGTTGGTGCCGTTGATGGTGATGGTGGCGACGTCGCCCGCCTGGATGGTGCCACCGATCGTGATGGTGCCGTGCGCCGTGATGTCGAAACTGGCGGAATTGCGCACGGCCTGGTACTGCACGTTATTCGCGCCGATCGAATACACCACGATGCGGTCGTTGTAGGAGTCGCTGACGAAGAGGTTAGTGCCGTCCCAGGCCAGCGAGAGAGGCGTTTCCAGCGAATTGGTGTCGTTGGTAGCCTGGTCGACTTCGCCGCCGATCTGGCCCAGGATGTAATCGGCCGCCGCGGCGTTGGCGGTGGGAATCTTGTCGAACACCAGCACGCGGTCGTTGCCGCCATCGGCCAGAAACAGGTGGCCTCCGCCGGCCAGCGCGAACCGGGGGAAGCTCAGAGTGGAGCTGCAGCCGGCCGGATAGGTCGGATTTCCGGCGGGGTCGGTGCCGTTCGAGACCGTGCACAACACGGGCACTTCCTTGTCGGTGGTGTCGGTGCTCGAAGTGGCTGCGGTCCCGGTATAGGCATTATTGGAAATCGAGCTCACCATGTCCGGCTGGCCGATCTCGACATCCGCGGGTGCGCCATTGGTAGTCGGGATGGTGTTCCAGATCAGCACGCGGTTGTAGCCCAGGTCGGTGACGTAAAGCCGCACGCCGTCGGAGGTCACGGACACCGGGTTAAGCAGGTTGCTGGAGGAGGCGGTGGTAGTCTGCTGGCTGATATCCGGTTCCACAAAAGTGGTGAAATTGGGGGCCCCGATCACCACGTCCGCCGCCACCCCATTGGTGGTGGGGATATGGTTATAAACCAGGACCCGGTTGTTCTGCGTATCGGCCACATACAGCTTGCCGTTCTGAATCCACACGCCTTGCGGCCCGCGCATGGAGTTGGCATTGGGCTGATTGCCGGGCAGGCCGACGCTGACGAAATCGGGCTGTCCGATGACCACATCGGCCGGGGCGTTGTTGTAACCCGGGATCGTGTTCCAGATGAGCACGCGGTTGTGGTCGGTATCGGCCACCACCACGTGGACGCCGTCGGACGCCACCGCGGTGGGCTGACGCAGATCGTTCTGGGTGGCCGTAAGGTTCACCGTGGTGGTGACGAAATCGGGTTGTCCCAGAACGATGTTGGCCTCCCCCACGCACACCGGGCACTTGCGGCTATAGGAGAGCTCGGCGGTGGGCGCGGGCAGTTGAGACGAGAGATTCTGGAAAAGCAGGACACGATTGTTCGACGGATAGGAACCCACGCGGTTCGAATCGGCGACAAACAAAGTGTCGCCGGCAAACGCCAGACCGCTTACCCCTCCGACGACCGTGTCGCTGGAGTTGGTGTCCTGGCTGGTGAACGTTTCCTGTCCGATCACCGCCCGGGCGGCCTGTCCAGTCATGAACTTTTGGGCGAAGAGAGCCGCCGTGCAGAGGAGGAATAGCGAAATACACTTCATGCGCTGTGTCTATGGATTCTTTGCGATGCCAAGATAAACCACAAGTATAGCAAGGGCTTGCGCCCCGGCGGTGATGCCCGACGGCCACACCGGTGTGCGAAAACGGCACGATCCCGATCCTGGGGAGCCGCTGAAAACAACCGACGATGAGACAAACCCCGCCAACACGAGGGAAGTCAGAGCACGGAGAGGGCCGTACGCCTCCGGCCGCCGGGGTTTGGCATGGAGTGCCGCGGTGCTTCACCGGTCGATGAAGCGACGCTGATATTGGGCCGGCGGCATGAGACAGCCCTCGCGGCGGCCGAACAGGCGATAGCGATGGCGGGCCACCAGATGGTAGGCCGGGTTGAGCAGGCCATCGGGCAGGACGCCCAAGACCGCCAACGCGCGCCAGGGACCACCGAGAGCCTTCGCCACAAACAGCGCGGCCCGCGCCCGGCACAGCAGGGCCGGCGATGCGGAGCGATAGTCCGAAACCACGTAGAAGGTATCGAGGCAATCCGGATCGCGCCCGAATTGGCGCACCAGAGATTGTCCGCATTTGCTCTGGAGCGAAGCGAAGTGAAACACTTCCCGGTGGTCGCGGGGCAGAACGAAGCGCACCAGGCGGTCGCACAACCCGCACACGGCATCATAGAGGATCAAGTGCCGGCCGGCGGAATCGGCAGGGGTTTGCGGAGCCATTGGTCTTGCGGTGATGGCATCGTAACATTTTCCCTGGGGCCGCGCCGATCAACCGTGGGTGTTCCAGTTGCCGTGGAACCACCGCAACAAATAGCCGTTGACGGTGGCGGCAATGGCGCCGCCGATGTTGCCCCACATGTTCATGGCGCCGGAGACGGTGCCGGGGCAAGGGCTGGCGATGTCCATGGCGGCAGCCCAGGAACAGGGCATGGAGAGGTCGCTCGCAAGGGTATTTCGGGGACGGGCGACGAAACTCCCAAACGCCAGCGGCTGAATGATCGGGGTTGGCGTAGCCTGAAACTCTGGTTCGATGAGCCTTGCCTGGGCTGTGCTGCTATACTCGTTCCGGAAGAACTCCAATGCGACAGTTTTGCTTAGTGGTGGCAGTGGCAATCGCGACGTTCGCGCCAATCGGGTTGGCTCAACCAGCCGGCCCGTACAAGGTGCTCAAGACGGCTAGGGTCGGCGGAGAAGGTGGCTGGGACTACATCTATGCCGACGTTGCCGGACGCCGGCTATATATTCCGCGCGGCGCGACCCGCGCGGTTGCGGCCACGGACACGACGCCCGCGGCGCCGGCGGGCCCAGCACGGTTGACGATCTTCAATCTCGACACGCTCGAGCCGGTCGGTGAGATCGCCGGCGTCGGAGGGAATGGCACCGCAGTCGATCCGAAGTCCGGCCACGGCTTCACCAGCGACCATCCGAAAGTGTCGATGTTCGACACCAAGACGATGACGCTCATCAAGTCCATTGATGTGGGCGCCGCACAGCCGGACGGCATCTACTTCGATGCCTTCAACGAAAGGGTCTACGTCTTCAGTCACCCGACGAAGGACGCGACGGTGATCGACGCCAAAGACGGCACCGTGCTCGGCACGATCGATCTGGGCGGCGTGCCGGAGCAGGGCGTGGGCGACGGCAACGGCATGCTCTACGTCGTCATGCAGGACGCGCAGGGCAGTGTTACGGCCGTCGACGTCAAGACGATGAAGGCGATCGCGCACTACCCCTTCGGGGACAAGGGCAGGTGCAACGGGCTGGCGTTGGACGCGAAGAATCATGTGCTGTTCGCGGCGTGCGGGAACTCGGGAAACCCGCCGGCCCAGCCGGCGCAGCCCATGATGGTGATTCTGAGCGCCGAGGACGGCAAGATCTTCACGAGTCTGCCGCTCGCCGGCGGGTCTGACGGCGCCGTTTTTAACCCCTCGACGATGGAAGCCTACAGCACGCAAGGCAACGGCACGTTGACGGTGGTCAAGGAGAAGAGCCCGACGAGTTTCGAGGTGGAGCAGAATCTTCAGACGATGAATGGCGCCCGAACGATCACGTTCGACAGCAAGACGAACCACATCCTGACGATGAGCCAGGAGCGTGGGCCGGCGCCGCCGCCCCCGCCGGGCGGAGGCCGCGGGCCCCAGGGCGCAGCGGTCCCAGGTTCGTTTACCATTCTGACGATCGGCAAGTAAGCGCAAGAGTACGGGCCGACGCGAGGCATTGGCGGACCCAAGCCGACTTGGACTTATGGGGGAGTAATCCGGCTTTAACGGTACATCACGGCTTGCCCGCCACTGCGGCCTCTACGCGACGCGAAGCTCGGCCGTACCGCGCTTTCTAGGTTTTACGACGATCTCTACATCGTGCCCTAGGGCAACCAGGAAACGCATGAGGCGCTCAACCGAATATCCCCGGAACTGACCAGCCAGCATAGCTGAGATTTTGGGCTGATCGATGCCCATGAGCTGTGCCGCGGCTGCTTGGGTCAGCTTTCGCTGGCGGATGGTCCGGTCGATCCGAACTACCAGTCCAGCTTTGATCAGGTGTTCGCCTGCGTCGGCCAGGCCGAGGTCAGCGAATACGTTGCCCGTACTGGGCTCTTGTACAAGGGCTTCTCTTTTCGGCATTCTTCACCTCACTTCTCAACTGTTTGAGCCGCTGCCGGATAGGGTATTTCGGGGACTGGCTACGAAACTCCCAAACGCCAGCGGCTGAGCGATTGGGGGTTGCGTAGCCTGTCCCCGAAATATCCCGAAATATCAAGCGAGGTGCAGTTGACCGGTGCGAAAATCGATGATCATGCGCAGTCCTCGAAAGAAGTCCAACCCCAGCAGTCCATCGACTCCAGCGCTTGGCGGTAAGGTATGGCCCAGCACCGGAAATCCGAAGCGCTCCTGCCCGAGGGCGGTTAGTCTCTTCAATTCGATGCGAGGCGCAAACTCAACGCCACTTCCCGTGGTGACCTGGACCCTGTCCGCAGCTAGCGCCGGATCGCATCCAATAGCCACCAGCATCGCAACGTTCACCAACGTGCTGGTGGCTCCAGTATCGAGGGCCATCCGCAGGATGGCGCTGCCACTCGGCCCATGAAGTTCCGCCCCGATGACGATGAGGCCGCTCCGCGGATCGAATGAGGAACTCACAGCGCAATCGCAGTATCGCGAGGCATCTTGCCCGTGTAGAGGATCGCAAACCGCTTAGGACGGGTCTCGGCGGCTCGGCGGTAGACCTCCTCGCGATCCTTGTCATGCCAGCGCACCGTTCCGCTGCGAACTTCCAGGGCCTCATCAGTCGATGGGTTCTCGATCAGTATCCACTCGGCGTCGAATCTTGCCTCAATCTCGGCGATCGTCAGGACTTCGTCCATTGGTAAGTATCCTTAGAAGGATTATAAAACAGGGCCGGTCGACGCGGGAATGACCATCATGACCGGGCTCGATTGACGGGCGAACGCCACCTGTCCGGAACGCGCGCTTGACGGTCAAAGTGGCTGGCTTCCCCGGTGCTGCGGTCTCTTCGCCGTTAAACTGGATCAGGCCAGCACGAGCGGCGGCCGATTCGTGGGCCGCGGCCAGTGAGTTGCTTTACGGAGCGAGCGGCATCGCCTTGGGCTCGTCGGGCTGGCGCAGCGGCGTGACCGGGTCCAGGAACTTCCAGAGCACTACGGCCACCAGGTAAATGACGGCCGACACATAAAACGTGATGTTCCAATTGGCGTGGAACCAGCGCAGCAAATAGCCGTTGACGGTGGCGGCAATGGCACCGCCAATGTTGCCCCACATGTTCATGGCGCCAGAGACGGTGCCGGCGCACGGGCCGCCAATGTCCATCGCGGCAGCCCACGAACAGGGCATGGAGAGGTCGCTCGCAAAACTTGAGACGCCAATCGCCAGAACCGCCAGCAGCGGAGATTCGATGTACGTGGAAAGCACCAGGAATCCCGCGCCGGCAATGAACCCGATGGATGCCACCGTACGGCGGGCTCGCGCCACGCTGCCCCCGCTTCGCGCCAGGCGCGCGGCGGCGAAGTGCCCCGCCAGGCTTCCCAGACCGCCAAAAAACAATGGCAGGACCGCCAGCCACTTGGCGGAATCGAGCGGCAAGTGACGGCCACGCTGCAAGTAACTGGGGAGCCACGTGATGTAGAAATACCATCCGTAGGAGAGGCAGAAATACTGCCACATCAGCAGCCAAACCTGCCGGGAACCAGCCAGGCGCAGCCAGGGCACATGCGTATGGCCGGCGGCCAGCGAGGCCTCGTCGCGCAGCAAGTCGCGTTCGGCGGCGTTCAGGTTGGGGTTGTGAAGCGGGTTGTCGCGATACCAGAACCAGAACGCGGCGGCCCACAGTATCCCCAGGCAGCCGAAGATTTCAAAGGCGTGCCGCCAGCCCACGTGCGCCATCACCAGCGCCACGATCGGCGGCGTGAACGCACCGCCCCAGCGCGCGCTCAGCCACATGATGCCCTGGGCGCGCACGCGTTCATCGGGCGGCAGCCAGATGGTGAACGTCTTGGTGAGGTTGGGGAAGCAGCCGGCTTCTCCCATGCCGAAGAGGAAACGCGTCACGGTGAGTGAGACCACGCTCCACGCCCACCCGGTGGCGGCGGTGAAGAAAGACCACCAGGCGACGACGCGCAGCAGGACTTTGCGGGGGCCCATCCAATCGCCCAGGAAACCGCCGGGAATTTCGAACAGCGCGTAGGCCCACGCGAAGGCGCTGAAGGCCCAACCCATCTGGACATCGTCGAGCCCCACATCATGCTGGATGTAAGGCGCGGCGGTGGCGATGGAGACGCGGTCGATGTAGGTGATCACCGCCAGGAGGACAGCGAACACGATCACCCAGTAGCGCACACGCGTGGCGCGGAGGGCGGCGGGCGGCACGCGTTAAACGCCCCTCGCGCGGATTCCAAAACGATAGACCAGCGCGCCGGCGCCGATGGTTCCGAAGGCGCTGATCGAGGCCCAGGGGTGTTGCACGAGGCCGAAAACCACCATGCCGGCGCCCACCAGAATATAGGAAGCGGGAATCAGCGGCCAGGCGAATTGGAGAGCGCGCAGGCGCTGCCAGCCCGGGCGGGTGCGGCGAAATACAAAGACCGACGCCACCGATAAAACGGTGAACAGCGTGAGACTCATGCCGATGTAGATGACCAGATCGGGAAAGGGCGTGGCCGTCATCAGCATGGCACAGAGGCCCTGGCTGACGATGGCGACGACCGGCGTGCGCCAGCGCGGATGCACCTTGGCGGCGGCGGCGAAGAAGGCGCGATTCTTCGCCATGGCGTAATAGACGCGCGGCCCGATGGTCACCTGCGCGCTGACGGTGGAGACGATGCACAGCGCCATGAGAGCGGAGAAGGCGCCGCCTACGTTGAGCCCGAAAAGATTTCTGGCGGAGATGCCCCCGATGGCGATTTCACCCTTCATCTGTTCGAGAGGCGTGGCGTAAATGAAAATCAGGTTGAGCCCCAGGTAGAGCACCGCGACGATGGCCGTGCCGGCGGCCAGCGCGGCCGGCAGCGTGCGTTCCGGACGGCGCACCTCTTCGGCGACGTAAGTGGCCGCGTTCCATCCGCTGTACCCCACCATCACCCACAGCAGGCTGACGATAAACTGCGTGGGCAGCGCGGCCATGGAAGTGCGGACAGCCGGTTGCGAGAAGTGGCCCCAGCTTCCGGCGCCGGAGGCAAAGCCCAGCACGATGAAGCCGGCGATCACCATCAGCTTGGTGGAGGTGAGCACGTTCTGCACCTTGGCGGTGCGGCCCACCCCGAAACAGTTGAGCGCGGTGAAAGCCGCAATCAGCGCCGCGGCCGCCAATTGGCCCGCGCCCAAACGCACGGTGAAGATGCCCGAACCCAGAACCAGTGAAGCATTGGCCTGCTTCAGATTGGGGAAAAAGTATCCGAGGTAATCGGAGAAGGCCACGGCAGCGGCGGCGATGGGCGCGGAAAAGCCGGCGAAGAAAGAGACCCAGCCGGTCATGAAGCCCCATTCCGGGCCGAAGGCGTGCGTGAGGTAGACATACTCGCCGCCGGAACTGGGGAAGTTGATGCCGAGTTCGGAATAGCTCAAAGCGCCCGCGATGGCAAAGAGCGCGCCGACGCTCCAGCAGGCCAGGATCAGGCCGGCGCTGCCCAGATCGCCCGCCATATAGCCCGTGGTGGTGAAGATGCCCATGCCAATCATGTTGGAAATGACCAGGGCGGTCGCGCTGAAGAAGCCGAGCTGGCGGATCAGGCCGGGGGCATTTCCCCGGGCGGCGCCTGGCGACAGAGGACTGGGCATTCGAGACCTAAGAGTTAGGATAAGATATTCCTGAAATGAAAATGTCCCGCAAAGCGCTCGCCCTGGGCGCGGCCCTGTGTTTCTTCACCGGCTACAGCCCGGCGGACGACAGCGCCGTGAACCCGCAAGTGGTCAAGGTGATGAACGAAGTGTCCGAAGACCGCATCAAAGCCATCATTGAAAAGCTGGTGAGTTTCGGCACCCGGAACACCATGTCGAACGCCGACGATCCGGCGCACGGCGTGGGCGCGGCGCGGCAATGGATCTTCGACCAGTTCAAGAGCTACAGCCCGCGGCTGGAAGTGCGCTTCGACAAATTCCGCGTGAAGAAACAGGGGCAGAGAATCTTCAAGGACGTGGATCTCTACGACGTGATCGCCGTGCTGCCCGGCAAGACCATGCCGGAAACACAGGTCTGGATCAGCGGCCACTACGATTCACTCAACCTGGGAACGCGGCCGGCCGGCGGAGCGGCGCCGGGAGTGGGAGGGGATGCCGCGGCGGGCGGCGCGGGCGCCGCGCCTCAGTTGACGCCGGCGGATTACGAGAAGAATGCGGAATTGCCCGCGCCCGGGGCCTGCGACGACGGCAGCGGCACCGCCGCCGTGATGGAGCTGGCGCGCGTGATGAGCCAGTACGATTTCGACAAGACACTGGTGTTCGCGGCCTTCGCCGGCGAAGAGCAGGGCTTGGTCGGCAGCCAGCTCGAAGCCGAGAAGGCGCACAAGGAAAACACCGTCATCGAAGGCGTGCTGAACAACGACATCATCGGCACGGAAGTGAGCGGCACCGGCCGCACCGGCAACGCGTCGGTGAGCGTCTATAGCGATGAGTCGCTGGATTCTCCGTCACAGGAATTGTCGCGCTATGTGCGGGACATCGGAGAGCGGTACATTCCGTCGATGAAGGTGAACACGGTCTTTATGGGAGACCGCTTGGGTCGCGGCGGCGACCACACCCCGTTCCAGTGGGAAGGCTATGCCGCGGTACGTTTCTCGACGCCCAATGAAATCTATGCCAACCAGCACCACGCGGCCGACACGCTGGAAAATATGTCGGTGCCCTACACCGCCAGAGTGGCGCGCGTGAATGCGGTAGTGGCGGCCAGCCTGGCGCTCGCGCCGAAAGCTCCACTGGTTTTCCGCGCCGCAGGCCAGGGCCGAGGCGGGAATGGCGCGGACGCCGCGGGCGGTGGAACCAATGCGGGGGGCACACCAGGCGCGGCAGGCCGCGGCGCGGACGGCACGGCTGCACCCGCAGCCGGCGGACGCCGGCCGACACCCCTGATTACACGCGGCCGGTCGCAATACGACGCCCAATTGCAATGGAGACCAGCGGGACCGGATTCCAGCATCAAAGGCTACGTGGTGGTGGTGCGGCCGACTACGGCGCCCTACTGGGAGCAGCAAATCTACGTCGGGAAGGTGACCGAGTATCTGATGAAGGACGTCTCGATCGACGACTTGAAGTTCGGCATCAAGGCCATCGGGACAAACGGGGGCGAGAGCCTGGTGACGCCGTACGTTTATCCGCCGCGCGTGAAGACGCCCATCGAGATCGTGCAATAAAAAAGTAGCGGTTCACAATCGAGTAAACATCTCAACCAGTACGGTTGAGACAGCATGCGCAGTCTTCGCCGATACCGAGCCCAGCTTCCGGACCAGGCGTTGCCGGTTTACCGCGCGGAGCTACATTGTAGGCACATTTGAACCACGCTCGGCGGGCGGCAAACGATCCAATAAGGCCGTGGCTCTGATCACTTCCGCGCGGCCCACGCCAAGCCATCGGGCCCCCGGCCCGTCTTGACCTCACCAGCCACCGTCATGGTCTTCAGATCGATCACGGCGACGGCATCGCGCGAGTTCAGCGTAGTGTAGGCATGCGAGCCGTCGGGCGCCATCAGAAGGCCCTCCGAGCTGGCTGGCAGGGTGATTCTCTTGTGCTCCTGGCGAGTGGCCGCGTCCACCACCAGCAAATCGTTGCCGCTCAAATCCGACACGAAAACGTACTTGCCGTCCGGCGTGATCTTCAGGCGGTTGGCGGATCCGGTGGACGGGAGCGTCTGGACGACCTTCTTGCTCGAGACATCGATGATGGAGATGGTCTTGTCCTGCGCGTTGGCTACCCAAAGCTCCTTACCGTCGGGAGCCAGGTCGAAGCCCTCGGATCCCCGGCCGACCGGGATGTTGGTGACATTCCAGTCCGGCGCACCGCCGCCCGGCGGTGGGCCTCCCCTGCCACGGCCGTCAGGAGCGCCAGGGGCGCCTGGACCACCCGGACCGCGTCCGGGTCCGGCCCCCTGCGCAGGGCCCTGCTCGACGATGCTGATGGTCGCGGAACTGACATTGGAAGTGAAGATGGTCTTGAGGTCTTTCGAAACGATCACCATGTGGGTGCGGTTCTGGCCCGTGCCGATGACCCAGTCGATCTTTTGAGTGGAAGGATCGTAACGGCCCACCACCTTGGCTCCTTCGGCGGTGAAGTACAACTTACCGCCGGCGAAGACCAGTCCGTGAGGCGCGCGCAACGCGCCCAGCTCGATGGGGGCCAGCGGCTTTTGGGCGGTCAGGTCGACTACGGCGATGGTTGCGCCGCCATAGTTCGAAATGTATGCGGTCTTGCCATCATCCGATACGGCGACTTCGTGCGGGTTATTTCCGACGGGCACACGCGCCACGATCGTCAGGCTCGCCGGATCGACGATGACCAAAGTGTTTTGCTCTTTCTCGAGGACCAGCAAAGCGCTGGCAGGCGTGTTGGCCGCCTGAAGGGCAGCGGCGCCGAAGCAGATGAGGGACAGCAAACTCCGGGTTGTCATGATTGTCCAAGTTTATCCGATAATATCGATAGTGGATGCCGCTCGCGTGGCTGCTGTTTTTCGCGTTCACCGATTATCGCCTGGCCGTGCCCGGCTACCACTACGAGTTCCCGCGCGATCATTTCGCCCATGCCGATTTCCAAACCGAATGGTGGTATTACACCGGCAACCTGCGGGCGCGCGACGGCCATCGCTACGGATTCGAGCTGGTCTTCTTGCGCCAGGGGAAAGATGACGCGCCGCGCGATAACCCCTCGGCGTGGCGGGTCGACGATCTCTACCTGGGGAATCTCGCGCTCACCGATGTCGATGGGAAGCGGTTCCGCTACTTTAAGCGCCTGAACCGCGCCGGTCCCGGCATCGCCGGCATCCGCTTCGACGAAGGCCGCATCTGGAACGGCAACTGGGAATCGCGATGGGATAAGGCCACGGGCCGGCAGACGCTCTCCGCGGTGGCGGAAGGACTGCGCTTCACGCTGCGGCTCGCGCCCGAAACGCCGCCCGTGATCCACGGCGAGAACGGCGTGAGCCAAAAGGCCGCAGGAGCGGGCAAGGCGTCGTATTACGTTTCCTTCCCGCGGCTCCGCGTGGAGGGAACGCTCAACGGCGCGGAGGTCAGCGGCGTCGCCTGGATGGACCACGAATGGTTCACCCAGCAGCTCGATCGGAACCAGCAGGGCTGGGACTGGTTCAGCGTGCAACTGGACAGCGGCGCCGAACTCATGCTCTTCGAGCTGCGCCGCAAGGATGGCGGCATCGACCCGTTTTCCTCCGGCACCTACATCGCGCGCGACGGCCGCACCACGCACCTGAAGCGCGCCGATTTTGAGCTGCAGCCGCTCGATTCCTGGACCAGCCCGAAGACCGGCGCGCGCTATCCCGTGCGGTGGCGCGTCTCCGTTCCGTCGCTGAAGATACAACTCGAATGCGCGGCCGCCGTCCCCGATCAGGAACTGGTTTCGAAGGACGCCGCCGTCCCTACCTATTGGGAAGGCGCCGTGACTTACTCCGGCTCAGCCACCGGGGTAGGCTATCTGGAGATGACCGGCTACGGCAAGCCGGTGCGGCTGTGACGCTCGAAGCCGGGAAGGAAAAGACACCGGCGGCAAGACCGCCGGCGCTACCAGTTGGTCTTGCCTGTCCCACACCGGCGGCAAGACCGCCGGCGCTACCAGTTGGTCTTGAGACTACCGGCGTCGATACGAGTGCCGGACGCCAGACAGGCCGGGAGGACTGTCCCACTTTGCGCCAGTGACGACGCACCAGCCCAGTTTTCAACTGTGTTACTCTGAACTTTCCACGTGTGCCAGCGCGTGTCAGTGAAGCTCTCGTTCTGCGGACTTTCCCCTTGAAGGAGGCTGACCTCGTCGTCAGTTTTCTGACCAGGGACCAGGGAAAGTTGCGGGGCGTGGCCAAGCGGGCGCGCCGCCCGAAGAGTGCTTTCGGGGCCGGGCTGGAGCGGTTATCGCACGTGCGCATGGCGTACTTCCAGCGCGAAACCCGCGAGCTGGTGAACCTGGATTCCTGCGAGCTGATCCGATCGCAATTCAGCCTGGTTTCCGATTACTGGGCGAGCGTGGCGCTGGATTATTTCGCGGAGGTTTCCGACCAGTTGCTGCCTGCCGCGGAGCCAAGCGAGAAGTTTTTCCGTCTGCTGCTGGCGGTACTGGATTCCTTGCAGCCGGCGGAGGAGGGCAGTGCGTGGCGCGCCGTCACCTATTTTTCCTTGTGGGCGGTGCGGCTTTCCGGTTGGCTGCCGCAGTTGGATGTCTGCCTCGGTTGCGGGAGCCTGCTGGACGATGCGGAAGCTCCCGAGCGGGCCTTTTTCAGCCGCGGGCGGGAGGGTCTGGTCTGCGGCCACTGCCGGAAAAGCCTGGGCGGCGGCAGTTGGGAGTTGAGCGCCGCGTCGCGAGCCCTGGCGGCGGAGATGTTGCGGACGCCGGTAGCCGCGGTCCGGCAGCCTGGCTGGAGCCAGGCCACCGCGGGCGATTTGAGAAGGTTTCTGGTGCAGCAGATCGAGACGCACGCGGACCGGCGGCTGGTGACCGCGCCGCTGCTGGAAGAGAGCTTGGCAGGCTAAGCGAATGCAGTCTTTTCAGGACATCATCTTCACGCTGAAACGATATTGGGCCGACCGCGGCTGCATTATCCAGGAGCCTTACGACGTGGAAGTGGGCGCCGGCACAATGTGCCCGGAAACCTTTCTGCGGGTGCTCGGCCCGCATCCCTATCGCGTGGCGTACGTGCAGCCCAGCCGGCGCCCGGCCGACGGCCGCTACGGCGACAACCCCAACCGCCTCTTCAAACACTCGCAGTTGCAAGTCATTCTCAAGCCTTCGCCCGACGACGTGATCGAACAATACCTGGGCAGCCTGGAAGCCATGGGCATCGACCTGCGCAAGCACGACATCAAGTTCGAAGAAGACAACTGGGAAGCGCCCACGCTGGGCGCCTGGGGGATCGGGTGGCAGGTGATGCTGGACGGCCTGGAAATCACGCAGTTCACCTATTTCCAGCAGTGCGGCGGCATCGATCTCGACCTGGTCCCGGCCGAACTCACCTATGGCCTGGAACGCCTCGCCGCGTTTCTGCAAGTCAAGGACAGCGTCTACGACATCGAATGGACCAAGGGCTTCTCTTACGCCGATGTCCGCTATCGCGACGAGCTGCAGTATTCGGTCTACAACTTCGAAGCGGCCGATATCCCCACGCTGTGGAAGCTGTTCGAGCTGCATGAGCGAGAAGCGGCGCGGCTGCTGAAACTTTACGACCCCAAAGCGGCGGACAAGAAGCGATTTCCCTTGCTGCCCACTTACGACCACGCGCTCAAGTGCTCGAACCTGTTTAATACGCTCGATTCGCGCGGCGCCATCAGCGTCACCGAGCGCGTCGGCGTCATCCAGCGCGTGCGCAAGATCGCGGTGGGGGTGGCGCAAGCCTGGGCCGATCAGCAGCAGGAGGTGGCCCAATGAGCCTGCCTTTCCTGCTCGAAATCGGCACCGAGGAAATCCCCGATTGGATGATACCGGGGGCGCTCGAAAACCTGCGCCTGCTATTCGAGAAGCTCGAGATCCCGCACGAATCCATCGCCATGGATGCCACGCCGCGCCGCCTGGTGCTGCGCGCCGAAGGCCTTCCGGAGCGGCAGGCGGATTCCGAAGAGCGCGTGGTGGGGCCGGCAAAATCCGCGCCGGCGCAGGCCGTCGCCGGCTTCGCCCGCAAGCAAGGCGTCAAGCCCGAAGACCTGGCCGTGGAGACCACCGCCAAGGGCGAGTATTATAGCTTCACGCGCAAGGTGGCCGGCCGCGCCTCGAAAGACATCCTGGCCGAAGCGCTGCCCTCGCTCATCCTCCAAATCTACTTCCCCAAAACGATGTACTGGACGGCCAAGGGCGGCCCGCGCTTCATCCGGCCGATTCGCTGGATGGTGGCGCTGCTGGGGGAAGAGATTGTTCCGTTCGAGATTGCCGGCGTCCATTCCGGGGCGCTGACCAGCGGCCACCGCAGGCTGGGCGCGCGCGAAATCGCCATCACCACCGCCGATTACGAACAACGCCTGCGCGACCACTACGTGATCCTTTCAGCCGAGCGGCGGCGCGAGAAAATTCGCAAGGAACTCGCCGGTGTGCGGATCAAGCCCGACCCCGCGCTGCTCGAAACCCTGGTCTACATCACCGAGTACCCCACCGCCATCACCGGCAGCTTCGACGCGCAGTTCCTCGAATTGCCCGAAGAAGTCCTGGTCACGGTGATGCGCCACCACCAGAAATACTTTTCGGTGGAAGACGCGCGCGGCAAACTGGCGCCCCAGTTCGTCGCGGTGATGAACATCCCCGCCGATCCGGAAGGCTTCGTGCGCCGCGGCAACGAGCGCGTCCTGCGAGCCCGCTTCAACGATGCGCGCTTCTTCTGGGAGGCCGACCGGAAGAAGACGCTGGCCGCACGCAAGCTCGACCTGGCGCACGTTACGTTCCAGGCCAAGTTGGGCACGTACCTCGAAAAGACCGGCCGCGTGGTCGAGTTGGTGAAGGAACTGGGTGGCGACGCCGACGCCGCTCGCGCCGCGGAACTTTTGAAGTGCGATCTCACCACCGAGCTGGTCAAGGAGTTCACCGAACTGCAGGGCGTGGTGGGCGGACTTTATGCCCGGGCGGATGGCGAACCGGAAGCCGTCTGGCAGGCGGTCTACGATCACTACAAGCCCGAGAGTATGGACGACGCGATCCCGCGCGGCCGCACCGGCCAACTGGTCTCGCTGGCCGATAAGCTCGACACGCTGCGCGGCTGCTTCCGCGTGGGCATGGTTCCTTCCGGCTCGCGCGATCCCTTCGCGCTGCGCCGCGCCGCGCAAGGCGTGGTCAGAATCCTCGTGGAAGGTGAGATCAGCGTGCCCCTGCTTAACCTGATTGGACCTGACGACGCCCTCAGAGCCTTCTTCGAAGACCGCGTTCGCTTCTACTTCAAAGACCATTGTGGCTTCGCTTACGACGAAGTGAACGCCTGCATGGCATCCGGGTGGAGCAGCCTCTTGGATCTAAAGGCGCGCCTGCTGCGCGTCCAGGCCCTACGATCCACTCCCGATTTTGAACCGCTCGCAGCCAGCTTCAAGCGTATCCGAAACATTCTGGACCAGGCGGAATTCAAAGGTGGGGTGGGATTCAATCAGCAGTTGCTCGAACCGGGCCCCGAACAGGATCTGTACCAAGAGTATCGCCGCATCGCCGGGCAGCCCATCGAGCACGTGATTTCCCAATTGCGGCCTAAAGTCGATCTGTTCTTCGACAAAGTGTTGGTGAATGCGCCGGACGCGCGCGTCCGGCAAAACCGTTTGGCGTTACTGCACACGCTGCTGGCGGAGTTTTCCCCCATAGCGGATTTTTCTGAAATCGTTACTCATTCATAGGAGCCCAAGCATGAAAAGGTACGTTTATTCCTTCGGCAACGGAACCGCCGACGGTGATGGAAAGATGAAAGACATACTCGGCGGCAAAGGCGCCGGCCTCGCGGAAATGTGCCGCGCCAAGCTGCCGGTGCCGCCCGGCTTTACGATTTCCACGGAAGTCTGCAACATTTACTTCCAGAACAATTACGCCGTCCCCGCCGAGATCCACGCCGAGATGATCGGCGCACTCAAGACGCTGGAAGAGCGCATGGGACAGAAACTCGGCGATGTCAAGGATCCGCTGCTGGTGAGCGTCCGCTCGGGCGCCAAGTTCTCCATGCCCGGCATGATGGATACGATCCTCAACCTGGGCCTGAACGACCAGACCGTCAAGACCCTGGCGGCCAGGAGCAACAATCCGCGCTTCGCCTACGATTGCTACCGCCGCTTCATCCAGATGTACGGCAACGTGGTGCTGGAAGTCGGCAAGCACGATTTCGACGCCGTCTTCGACGGCCAGAAGAAGAAAGCCAAGGCCAAGCTCGATACCGAACTGACGGCCGCGGACCTCGAGCAGGTAATCGCCGGCTACAAGGGCCTGGTAGAGAAGAAAACCGGCAAGGCATTCCCGCAAGATGCCATGGAACAGCTTCAGGGCGCGCGCGACGCGGTGTTCCGCTCCTGGTTCAACGACCGCGCCAAGTACTACCGCAAGATGAACCAGATCTCCGACAGCCTGGGCACGGCGGTCAACGTGCAGGCCATGGTGTTCGGCAACCTGGGCGAAACTTCGGCCACCGGCGTGGGCTTCACGCGCAACCCGGCCACCGGCGAAAAGGCCTTCTACGGCGAGTTCCTGGAAAACGCCCAGGGCGAAGACGTCGTCTCCGGCGTCCGCACGCCGCATCCCTTCTCCGAGCTCAAGACGTGGAATGAAGCGGTCTACAACCAGCTTCGCGAAATCACCACCATGCTCGAGAAGCACTACCGCGACATCCAGGATTTCGAGTTCACCATCCAGGATGGCAAGCTCTACATGCTGCAGACGCGCAACGGCAAGCGCACCGGCCCGGCGGCGGTGCGCATCGCCGTCGAGATGGTGGGCGAAGGCCTCATCGACAAGAAGGAAGCCGTGCTGCGCGTCGATCCGCAGCAGCTCGACCAGCTTCTGCACCCGGTGCTCGATCCGAAATCGAAGAAGTCGCTGACGCTGCTCGCCAAGGGGCTGCCGGCCTCGCCGGGCGCGGCGGTCGGCATGATCGTCTTCACCGCCAACGACGCCGTCGAGAAGTCCAAAAGCGCGCCGGTGATCCTGGTGCGCAAGGAAACCGTGCCGGACGATATCCATGGCATGGAAGTGGCCAAGGGAATCCTGACGTCGCGCGGCGGCATGACCAGCCACGCGGCGGTGGTCTGCCGCGGCATGGGCACGCCCTGCGTGGCCGGGGCCGAATCGATCGCGGTGGACGAACACAAGAAGGAAGTCGGCGTCAGCGTCAACGGCAAGACCACGACCCTGAAGGAAGGCGACTGGCTCTCACTGGACGGTTCCACCGGCGAAGCTTTTGCCGGGCAGGCCAACACGCTGGACGCCGACCCCGCTTCCGGCGTTCTGGCCAGCTTCATGGGATGGGCCGACGAATTCCGGGGCGGCTTCGGCGTGCGCGCCAATGCCGATATTCCGCGGGACGCCAAGGCTGCCCTGCGCTTCGGCGCGGAAGGCATCGGCCTGTGCCGCACGGAGCACATGTTCTTCGCCGAAGATCGCATCGCGCATATGCAGGCCATGATCCTGGCGCGCGACGAAAAGAGCCGCCGCAAAGCTCTGGCCAGGCTGCTGCCCTTCCAGCGCAGGGATTTCGCCGGCCTCTTCCAAGTTATGAACGGCTTCCCGGTGGTGATTCGCACGCTCGATCCGCCGCTGCACGAGTTCCTGCCCAAGCGCGAAGAGCTGATGGTGGATATCGCCATCCTGCCCTACGCCGACATCAAGAAGAAGCGGGAACTCGCCGCCAGGTACCAGCGCCTCGGCGCGGAAGTGAAGAACCTCAAGACCGTGCTGCCCGCCCTGCTGAAGCGCGTGGAAGAGCTGCACGAGTTCAACCCCATGCTCGGCCTTCGCGGCTGCCGCTTGGGCATTCTCTATCCCGAAATCACCGAAATGCAGACGCGCGCCATTTTCGAAGCCGTCGTGCAGGTGGCAAAGAAGGGTATCAAGGTGATTCCGGAAGTCATGATTCCGCTGATCGGCGGCGTGAAGGAGTTCGTGAACCAGAAGGAGATCGTGGTGCGTGTGGCGGAAGAGGTTCTGGCAGCGGCCGGCATGCAGGACCAGCACTACCTGGTGGGCACCATGATCGAGATTCCGCGCGCCGCGCTGACGGCCGATTCGGTGGCCACCGAAGCGCAATTCTTCAGCTTCGGCACCAACGACCTGACGCAGACCGCCATGGGCCTCTCGCGCGACGACTATACGAAGTTCCAGCAGGAGTACAAGGACCGGAAAATTTTCGCCAACGATCCTTTCGCCGTGCTGGACCAGGAAGGCGTGGGCAAGCTGGTGAAGATGGCCGTGGAGCTGGGCCGCAAGACCAATCCGAAGCTCGAAATCGGCATCTGCGGCGAGCACGGCGGCGAACCGAGCTCGGTCGAGTTCTGCTACCGCGTGGGCATGAACTACGTTTCCTGCTCTCCGTATCGCGTACCGATCGCCCGGCTGGCCGCCGCGCAGGCGGCCATCTCGGGAGACAAGTCGGAGACCATGCGGACGGCGTAACAGCACTGCTGTGTTGCAAAAAAGTGGGGCAGCCAATCGTGGCTGCCGCCGGCTTTCCAGCCGGCGGCTGGCCGCGTGCGAGAGTTCGCGCCAAGCCCGAAAAGCCGCCTGAAAGGCGGCTGCGGGCAGGATTGCCCGCCCCGCATTTCGCGCGTGCTAATGTAGTGCTAAGAGGCGCCGATGGCTACTCAGCCGAAGACTCATCTGACACCCGAGCAGTATCTCGAAATCGAGCGCAAGGCCGAGTTCAAGAGCGAATACTACCAGGGCGAAATGTTCGCGATGTCGGGCGCGAGCTACCCGCATATTGGGATCGTCGCCAATGCGATGCGTGAGTTAGGCCAGCAACTCCGCCGGGGGCCCTGCCGTCCCCTTTCCAACGATATGCGGGTCCGCGTCACGCCCGCCGGCCTCTACACCTATCCCGATGTGGTGGTAGTTTGCGGAGAGCCCCAGTTTCTGGACGACACTTTCGATACCCTGCTCAACCCCACCGTCATCGTCGAAGTCCTCTCCGAATCCACCGAAGCCTACGACCGCGGCCGTAAATTCGAACTCTATCGCTCCCTGGAATCTCTGGCGGAATACCTGCTGATTTCCTCCGAGCGGGTCGGCGTCGAACGCTTCACCCGCCAACCCGATGGCAGTTGGAATTTCACCGCGAAGGCCAGCCTGGAAGATTCGATTGACCTGCAATCCGTGGGCTGCCACCTGCTTCTGGCCGACCTGTACGAGAAGGTCGACTTCACTCCGCCCCAGCCCGTCACTGCTCCGCTCGCAGTCTAAGAGGACCGTGAAGCCTGGCCGCGACGCCTGGCGATCGCCGCTTGGTAAGCTGCAAAGAGCGCGACCGAGGCGCAGAGCAAAATTTGCCAGTCCATGGGGTAGCGGTATCGGGTACTCCAGTGGACTATATAGTAGACATCGGGAAACGTCATCCAAGTGACAAGGAATAACCACGCGACCATCGGTTGGCGCCTGAACATCAGCCACAGGCCGGCAAAAGCCAGCAGGGTCACGGCGAGTTTGAGCGGCAGTAAGATGACAGGGATCGGCGGAAACCACCAGGCGGCGAAGCGCTCCGCCGTGAGGCGAAGGAATCCGCCAGGGTGGGCCCGGACCCAATCGATACCGTCCTGTAGCCTCATGTGACTGTATTCCACCTCCCCAAGATCGGCTAACTTTGCAGCTTCGAGCGGGGACTGGCTGGGGTGATATGTGTCGTAGTTGTACGGATGGTTGAATGTTCTATCTGGTCCGCCATTAGACACCCAGAATTCGATGCCGAAGTTGCTCCGCGTCATGATCGGCGCGCCTACGCTCCCGTAGTTTCGAATCGCCCAGGGCAGCAGGAAAGCCAGGATGCCAAGTGCCACCAGTGCGGTTTGCCGCAAATATCGCCGGCGCGCTCCCGCGGGGCAGGCGACCGCGCCGGCCAGGAGCAACCCGCCCATGACTGGGAGAAGACTCGGGTTGAGCAAGGCGCAGAACCCGCAAAACGCGAAAAACCACCACGGCGTCCGCGTTTGCCAGGATCCGTCGCGCCACATCCGCAGGATGGCCCAAACCAGGATCAGCAGGGCGATCGCCACAAATGGCCCGTCAACCCCGCCACTGAGCTCCGTGTACACTGCGCTGATATATATAACACTGATGCCGCCGGCGAGCGCGCCGATCCCGGGATCGAGCCCGGCATCGATGGCGAAGAGAGGCACAAGCCCGCAGCGCAGAGCCGAGACAACGCAGGTTATCGTGACTTTCACGATTTGGGCCAGCAAGCCCGTTCCGAAAATGCCGAACAGCCCGGCGAGGTACAGAGGATAGACCGGTGTACCATACGCTGTCGGTCCGCTAAAGAGGTCATAGCCACCGTATCCGACAACGTTGAGTGCAATCGCTTCCATTTCGCTGCGGGTGGGGTAGTGGAACATCCCGGATGCCAAGGCAACGGCCAACCTGAGTACAAGAGCAAGCACAAAGAACACCATGAACATGCGTCTGCGCAAGTTGAACCTCCGTAGACACAAGGATAGCCCCGGATCCGAGGGCGGTTCAACTGTGGCAGTTTCCCGGAGAGAGAGTCGCCGGTCAAGGCGGAAGCAGCAGGCGGCGCCGCCTTGCCCCACCCCTGTTTCACTCGGCGGCGAACCGAGCTCGGTCGAGTTCTGCTACCGCGTGGGCATGAACTAAGTTTCCTGCTCTCCGTATCGCGCACCGATCGCCCGGCTGGCTGCCGCGCAGGCGGCCATCCCGGGAGACAAGTTGGAGACCATGCGAACGGCGTAACCGCACGGTTGTATTGGAATGGCGGCGTTGCAGGACCGATGGCAGCAACTTGGCCGTGGAGCGGGCCTCCGGCCCGCAACGCCGGCTTTCCAGCCGGCGACTGGCCGCGTGCGAGGATTCGCGCCGAGCCCGAAAAGCCGCCTGAAAGGCGGCTGCGGGCAGGATTGCCCGCCCCGCATTTCGCGCGTGCTAATGTTGTGCTAAGAGACGCCGATGGCTATTGAGCCGAGAACTTATCTGACACCCGAGCAGTATCTCGAAATTGAGCGCAAGGCCGAGTTCAAGAGCGAATACTACCAGGGCGAGATGTTTGCCATGTCGGGCGCGAGCTACCCGCACATTGGGATCGTCGCCAATGCCGTGGCTTCGCTACATCAGCAACTCCGCCGGGGGCCCTGCCGTCCCCTTTCCAACGATATGCGGGTCCGGGTCACGGCCACCGGCCTCTACACCTATCCCGATGTAGTAATCGTCTGCGCAAAGCCCCAGTTTACGGACGACACCTTCGATACCCTGCTCAACCCCACGGTCATCATCGAAGTCCTCTCCGAATCCACCGAAGCCTACGACCGCGGCCGTAAATTCGAACTCTATCGCTCCCTGGAATCTCTGGCGGAATACGTGCTGATTTCATCCCAGCGGGTTAGTGCCGAACTCTTCACGCGGCAACCCGATGGCCGCTGGATGCTCACCGCAAGCTCTCGCCTGGAAGATTCAATCGACCTGCAATCCGTGGGCTGCCACCTGGCATTGGCCGACCTGTACGAGAACGTCGATTTCTCCCCGCCCCAGCCGGCCGCCGGATGACGGGCCGTCACTGGCGGCGAGCACGGCGGCGAGCCGAGCCTCGCTCGAGTTCGGCTGCTATACCCTGTCGGGAAAGGTTCGCGAACCCAACCCTCACCCCGTGAGCTGCCTTGCTAGACTCTGATGAGAATGCGTTCGCTCCTGTGCAAGCTCCAGGCATTCGTGCGCGCCAAGAGGCCCCCGGCATTTCCCGCCACCCCTCTACCGAACGGCCGATTCGTATCGATAGAATGGCTTGGCTGGGTGGCACTGGCCGGGCTGGCGCTTTTCTTTCTTGCCACGTCGTGGCGCAAGTGGCCCGATCCCCTGATCGATTTTGGTGGTCAACTTTACCTGCCTTGGCGTCTGGCGCATGGCGCGGTTCTTTACCGCGACGTCGAGCACGCCTATGGACCTCTGTCACCGTATCTGAACGCGGGGCTGTTTAAGGTATTCGGTCCCGGAATCATGGTTCTGGTCGCGGCCAACCTGGTTGTGTTTGCGGGGATCGCGATCTCGATCTACGCACCAATCCGCCGTGCCTGGGGCGCGGGCGCGGCTCTGGTGTCGTCGTCCATCTTTGTTTCCGTTTTTGGGTTTGCCCAATACGTTGGAATTGGGAACTACAACTACGCCACTCCGTACTCCCATGAGGCCACGCACGGCTTCCTGGTGTGCTTGCTGTTGGTAGCCGTGCTCTTCCGCTGGGTGGAACACCCCACGCTTCTCCGCAGTTCCCTGGCAGGCGGCCTATTCGGTCTGACAGCAGTGCTGAAGCCGGAGATGATGCTTGCCGCGGGCCTGGTTACGTTTGCGGCCTGGGCGATGCGATGGTATTTCCGGAAATCGATTCCGCTCGCAGCCGTGGCGGCGTGGGCCGGGTGCGCCGTGCTGCCGACCCTCGCATTTACCGCTTACTTTTCCGCCTATCTTCCTTGGAGAGACGCCTTGCCACTCGCCTGCCGCGCATGGCTAAGCGTCGCCTCCTCGACCCGTTACACGGATGCCGCGATTCAGAGAGCCTTTACCGGATTGGGTCAAGCCAGACGAAATCTCGCGGTGCATGCGACTGCGACTCTAGGCGCGATACTGACTGTCGCGGGCATAGCCATCGTCGCCAGGATGGCGGATCGCGTTACCGGTCTTTGGAGACGTGTTCTCCTGGCCGGACTCCTGGTGGGAGGGGTAGCGGGGCTCGGGCGCTTTGAAATTCCCTGGCTGCAGGCAGGCCGTTGCTTCCTGGGACTCAACATGATCTATGTCCTGGTTTGCGCCATTTCGATGGCACGCCGCTCAAGACCTGGCGCTCTCGACCAAACATTGGCGTTGCGGTTGTTGATCGCCTTACTGGCGGCGGCCCTTATGGCCCGCATGTTCCTGAATGGCCGGATTTACCAATACGGTTTTTATCAAGCGGCGCTGGCCGGTGTGCTGATTCCCGCCATAATCGTGAGCGAGTTGCCGGCCCGGCTGGCTCTCGGCCGATTCGGCAAGACGCTGATGGTGGCGGGAAGCCTGATCTTAGTGGAGTCCGGAGTTGTGACGCTAAGTGCGGGGTCCCAGGAGATTTTGAACTTGAAAACTTACCCCGTCGGAGAGGCTATGGACCGGTTCTACTGTTTTCCTCCGGATCTGGATCCAAGAGGAAAAATCATGGGCACTCTTGTGGACCGGCTTGCCAAGGGATCGCCCGGGCAGACGTTGCTGGTCTTGCCGGAGGGCGAGATGATCAACTACCTGGCGCGAATGCCGAGTCCCGTGGCGCCGTTTTTCTTCTACTCCTTTGCCCTGAGCGGTGGCCGCGAGGCAGCCTTGGTCAATCAACTGAGCGAGCACCCTCCCGACTGGGTCGTAATCATCAGCCGCGACTTGCGCGAGTACGGCATCGGGCGTTACGGCGAAGCGCCGGGCGAGGGCCAGTCGATCCTGGGCTGGGTCTCTGAAAACTACCAGAGGGAGATGGCCGTGGGAGGCGATCCTCTGGATGTCGGGCAAGCCGGCGGCGTTCTCCTGAAGCGCGTGCGCTAATCTCGCCTTCATCGCTCCGCCCGCGCTCTCCGCGCCATCTGCCACGCCGCCTCTCAATCCGGTCGAAGGCTGGCCGCCGCTTCAAGCTCCGCCATCGCTTCCTGCCGCCGGCCGGGCATCTGCAGCAGGGCCGTTCCCAGGGCGAAGTGCGCGTCGGCGAAATCGGGCTTGACACGCACCGCCGCCTGGTACTCGGCGATGGCGTCCGCAAGCCGGCCGGGCATGCGCACCAGCGCATTTCCCATTTCGAGGTGTGCCAGCGGCCAGTCCGGCACAATCCGCAGCGCCAATTCATACTGCGTCACGGCCTCCGCCAGCCGCCCTGGCATTTGACTCAACGCGGACCCTAAGTCGAGGTGCGCCATGTAGTCGGAGGGGTCGAGCCGCAATGCCGTCTGGCATTCGGCAACCGCCTCCGGCAACCGATCCGGCATGCGCGTAAGAACCGATGCCAGGTTGACGTGCACGCCCTCGATTTCCGGAAAGGTGCGCACGGTGTCTTCGCATTCTTCCAGGGCTTCGGCTTGCCGCTCGGGCATCTGGCCCAGCGTATAGCACAGATTATTGGCAGCCATGTAACTGGCGGGATTGCCCGCCAGTGTTTCCCGGTACAGCGTCTCCGGACCGACGAAAAGCCGGCTGTGCCGCCAGCTCAATCCGCCCAAAACCAGTGCCAGCACCGCACCCAGCGCCACGGCGCCGTGCCATCTCCCGGTCATCCGTCTGGCCGCCATCGCCGCCGCGGAAGCCAGCGGAACGATGATTCCCAAACTCGCCAGGTATGTAAAGTGATCGGCCACGTATGAATACCGGAAGGGATAAACGTTCAGGAAGCCCAGCACGGGAAACAGGCTTCCGATGAAGATCAGAAGGGCGGCCAGCGGCCCGCGATGGCGGCGGGCCATCCACCAAAAAAACGCCGCCACTGCCCCCACGCCCGCCGGAAAGAGATACTGGCGCCAGTCGCCAGGGTTGATATTCCACCGCGGATAATTGAACATCAAGTTCGCCGGCCACAGCAGCTTGGCCGCATAGAACCAGATGACGCGGCCCGCCACCAGAAAACGCTGGACGGCCGTCAGCGCGTATTCGGAACCGTGCGCCCCAAGGCTCGTCGCCTCCCACCAGGCCGTGAAGAGCCCCGCCCCCGCGCCCAGCGCCAGCCAGGGCGCCAGTGGCCGCGCGTCCCGCTTCCACCCGAGCTTTCCGCGCTGCCACCAGAACAGCACCAGCAGGGCCGCCGGCAGGGTCGCCGTCACCGTCTTGGTCATCAGAGCCAGCATGAACAGCCCGGCAGCCGCCCGGTAATGCGCCGCGCGGCGGGTCTGGTCAAAGTGCAGGTAGCAGAGCGCCGAGCCCAGGTAGAATACCCCGGATAGCGTGGTCTTCTGCTCGGAAATCCACGCCACGGATTCCACGCACATCGGGTGCAGCGCAAACACCACGCCCGCCAGCCACGCCCCCGGCAGCTCCAGGCGCCGCACAATCATCACCACCAGCCACGCCGCCAGCGCGTGCAGGAAGACGTTGGTCAGATGATATCCCCAGGCTGTATCGCCCCAGAGCCGGTGCTCGAACCAGAACGCGCTGTGCAGCAGCGGATAGTATTGCTGCGTGGCGCCGGGCTGAAACCAGATGCGCCAAAGCCCGGCGAGCGGCCACAACCCGTGCCGCGTCATGTGCCTGTCATCGTCCCACAGGGGCGCCCCATCCATGGCCGGCAGATAGGCCAGCAGCGTGGCGGCGAAAATCAGGGCCGCGCCACCTGCATCGAGTAGCCTGGCCCGCCGGATGTGCGCAGCCTGATCCGTCATTATGAGAAGAGTATACCCTGTTGCCGTTCCAACGCTTCGTGCCGGCCAGCCTCCGTACCGGCTTCACTCGCCGCCGTCACTGGCGCTCCAGGATATTCATCGCGCCCCACTTCCCGTTGACCTGCTCCACCTCCCGGTAGTGCGTGCGCAGATACCGGTGCATGGCTTCCATGGGGATACGCGAGGGTTCGCTTCGCGGCCAGACCTCCAGAATAGACTCCCGCGGAAGTTCCTCCATCACCACCCAGCGCGGACGGCCCGCCTCCACTTCCGCGATGGCTTCGCGCTCATCGCCGGCCGTCATCATGCCCGGTTGCAGATAGAGATAGCGCGTGGGGTTGTGCGCGTCGAGCAAAGGGTAGAGCACCGGCAGGTAGGGGAAAACGAAGAGCGAATCGCCCGGCTGGATGCGCCGTTCGAACGGCTCCAGGAATTCGACGTCCTCGGGCGTGCCGCGCATCCAGCCCGCGCGCGTCGAAAACCCGCTATAGTCGAAGGCCGCCGCAATCTTCTGGAAGCCTGCCAGGGCCGCCAGCAGCAGGAATGCCGCATAGAGCGCGGGCCGCCGCCGCGCGTCCATCCACCGATGGAGCAGGATGCCGCAGAGCGTGAACGGGATCGCGGCCACGAACAGCAGTTGCAGGGACGACCAGCGCGGCCAGGCCGAAAACACCAGCGCCAGGGTCACGGCCAGCAGGGGCACGATGGCACGCGTTTCGGCGGCTTCCCTGCGCTTCCACAGGCGCCACGCCCAACCGCCCAGCGCCGCGGCCGGCAAAACGGCCGGTAGCGATGCGAACGCGGAAGCGGCCAGTCTGGCCGCTTGGTGCCACCAGCCGCTCACGGCCACCCTGGCGGCGTCGGGAAGGGGACCCGGCGCGCCGTACGGCACCGAATTGGCTTGCGTGTAGTTGGCCGCGGTCCAGCGCAGGGCTTCGATCATCGGGCCGAGCGCGTGGTTGCTTGCCAAATATCCGGCCGCCGCCGCCGTCACGGCCGCGCCGCCCGCCAGCCAGGCCAGCGCCGGCGCCAAACCGCGTCGCGCCGCCCATAGCAGCAGCGGCACTGCCACCCAGGCCACCGATGGAGTGGCCCACGCCGCCGCCGCCCCCAGCGCGCCCGACAGCAGCCACAGGCTTCGGCTGCCTCTGCGATCGGCCGCTACCGCGGCCAGCACGGCGGCCGTGGCCAGCGCGGCGCTGTCCCAGCGGTGCTTCACCACAAGAAGGTGCGGCCTGGATTCAAATGCCAGAAAGACCAGAGCCAAGCCGGCCGCAAACCATTGGCTTTCGAACTGCGCCGCCAGCCAGTACACCGCCCAGGCCAGGAAGGCCACGTCCAGAAGCATCGGCAACCGCAGCAAGGGGATATCTGTTCCACCCCAGCGCGCCAGGCCGCCTTCGGTCCAGAACGTCAGAGGGCCGGTGAGAACGAAGAAGTCGCGATAGACCACCTGGCCTGCCGCCACGCGGCGGCCGCCTTCCAGGTAGATCCCTTCATCCACCCCCAAGCTGAACAAGTCTCCGGCAATCCACCAGACGTAGGCAAAGCTGATCGCGAAGACCGCCAGGCCCAGGAGGATTCGTGGCCGTCGGCGCATCCAATGCAAAGTTCAGACGCCTCCACGGCGCCCGGTGAAAAAACGAAAGGGCTGGCGTGCTGTTGAGGCACACCAACCCTTCTCGATTCGAAGCCCGAGAGCCAGTAGTCCGTCCTTACGCTTTCTTGCGAAGCTTGCTTGCCGCCAGACCCAGGCCCAGCAGGCCGCCGCCGACCAACATCATCGTCATCGGCTCGGGAGTGGTGCCAGTGGGGCCGTAGTCGAGATCCAAGGTAATTCGCGCATCGATAACACCGTTCGTGGACAGGCTGAGGCCGTTACCGCTCACAGAGGCGACAGCACCGCCGGCGCCACCAGTGAGGTAGGTGCCCCAGGTGCCGCTGGTAGTGTCGAATAGAGTGGTGGTGTTGGGACCGCTGGAAGCCCCGCAAGTGTAATTAGTGGCGCCGCCAAAGCCTGACACGACGCAGGTTGCGGGCGCCCCTGTGAACGCCGCCGGGATGGTCCAAGTAAAAGTGAAACTATCGTTTGTCAGAGCACCGAGTGAGAAATCGTTGTAGATCTCCAAACTGACGTCCTGTATGGTCCAGCCCGCCGCGGCCATCGTTGCCGGGGTTATGCCCGTTGTATCGCAAACAAGACTAGTGGTGGCGAAACTGTTCACGCCAGTTGCGCCGGTGACGCCAGTGCAACCGAATAAGATGGTGCTGGCGCTTGCAACTCCCGCCACCAATAAGCAACCAACCATCAATAACAGAAGCTTTTTCATCTTTTTAACTCTCCTTCTCCGAATAGAATTTGTGACTTCTTCGCTGCGTTACCGCCCGGCTGCAGCGTTTGATGCCTAACGTGCCGTCGGATGCGGGTTAACACACCCAGCGGATATAGCCTTACGTCTCCATACGATCCTACGCAGTTTCGAACCGAAATGCAACTACAATTTCGCCATTATATAGCGTTGAGTACTATCGTGGATGCTGGGGGCGGTACTAATGCCCCATCCCCAAACTGCCGAGTAGGGAATCTACCTGACCGATTTGGACTCAACGGTCTACCGGTACCCCTTTTACCATCGCCTGGAAGGCCGGATAGGCCTCCGGACCGTGCGATTCCATCCATTTAATGAACGAGTTGCCCACGATTTCCAGGTTGTGCCAGGAGTGCGGATTCTTACTGAATTCCCGGTACGAGGGCGCCATCTCCCGCAACCGCTCCCAGACGAACAGCATTTCGCCGTTGGTCTGGAAAAACAGGTCCTGGTTCAAGACCCCCGAGGCGACGAAGGCGGCAACCATCTCCCAGTAACTGGCCACCATCCGCACGTAGGCGTTCTCCTGGCTTCCGGGCGGGGCGATGCGCTGCATGTCCTCCACCGTGGAGGCTTGAAAATTGGCGGCGAACCAGGCTCGCGCGGCGCGCAGCTTTTCTTCCCGGCGCAGTTCGTAGAGCCGCAGCACCAGGTTGGCATCTTCGTAGGTGGCTTGTTGAGTAGGCATGTCCGCATTATAAACGGGGGCGGGGGCGTCGGCATGACCGGCGCGGCACGCACCAGTGCCTGCGCCACATTATTCTTGCGCGCCTGGCTCTGTGGCGCACGCACGAGTGCGTGCGCCACAATGCCGGCGGCCGAGGCCACGCGGGAGTTACAATCAGGTCAGGAAAACCGAATGGCCACGCTGGCAGCACAACTCGCCCGCCAGACCGCTCCCGCCGAGTTGTGGCGCCCGCTCGACCGCAACCGCGTGGAGTGCTTCGCCTGCGGCCACCGCTGCCCCATTCCGCCGGGTTTCGCGGGTGTTTGCAAGGTCCGCTTCAATCGCGACGGCACGCTGTATGCGCCCGCCGGGTACGTCAATGCGGTGTTTTGCGATCCCATCGAGAAGAAACCCTTCTTCCACGCCCTGCCCGGCGCGCGCGCCTTGAGCTTCGGCATGCTGGGCTGCGACCTGCATTGCGGCTACTGCCAGAATTGGGTTTCCTCCCAGGCGCTGCGCGATTTCCGTTCCACAGTGGATTTCCAGGCCGTGCGCCCGGCGGAACTGGTGGCGATGGCGGTGCGGCAGGGCGCGGCGGCGGTGGTCAGCACCTATAATGAACCTCTGATCACGGCCGAGTGGGCCGTCGCGGTCTTCCGCGAGGCCAAGGCCGCGGGCCTCACCACCGGCTTCGTCTCGAACGGCAACGCCACCCCCGAAGTGCTGGAATACATCCGGCCCTGGGTGGATCTGTATAAGGTAGATCTCAAGAGCTTCGACGACCGCCGCTATCACGAACTCGGCGGGCGCCTCGGGCCCATCCTGGATTCCATCGGCCGCATCCACCAGATGGGGTTCTGGCTGGAGGTGGTCACTCTGGTGGTCCCCGGCTTCAACGATTCCAGCGCCGAACTGCGCGCCATCGCCGAATTCCTGGCCGGCATCTCTCGCGATATTCCCTGGCACGTTACGGCTTTTCATCCGGATTACAAAATGGCCGGCCCCGCCCATACGCCGCCCGAGACCCTGTTCCGGGCCGCGGAAATCGGCTCGGCCGCCGGCCTGCGCTATGTCTACGCCGGCAATCTTCCCGGCTCGACCGGCACTTTGGAAGACACCCGCTGTCCGTGTTGCGCGCAAACCCTGATCGCCCGCCGCGGCTTTCAGGTGGTCCGCAACCGTCTCACCGCCGCCGGCGAATGTCCCGGCTGCGGCGCACCCATCCCCGGCCGGTGGAACCCGCCGTTCCGCCGGCAGGCGCCGGCCGCCGGCCTGCTGCACATCCGCTGCGGGTGATGCATGTCCACTACCCACATTTCGCCTTACAGCGGCGCCTGGTATCCGGCGCCGGCTGCCGATCTCGCGCGCCTGCTGGATGGCTGCTTCGAAGAATCCCGGGAGCGCACCGGGCCGCACCTGTTCCGCAACGGTCTGGGCTTCGTGGTGCCGCACGCCGGCCCGGTCTATTGCGGGGCCGTCGCCGCGGCGGTCTATCGCTCGCTCTCGCTCGACCCGCCGGAGCGCGTCATCCTGCTGGCCTTCCCGCACCGCGGCGGATTGAGCGGTGTCGCCGTGCCCGACGTCGCTTCCATCTCGACCCCTTTCGGCGATGTGCCGATGGACGCAGCCCCATTCCCGTGCCTCCCCGAAGCGCGCCTTTGCGATCACTCCTTTGAACTTCAATTGCCGTTCTTGCAGAAGGCCGCGCCGCGGGCCCGCATTACGCCGCTTTACGTGGGCCGCATGGACGCCGCCGCGCGCGAGCGAGCCGCCGGCCAACTGGCCGCTCTGTGGCGGCCCGGAACCGTGTTCCTGGCCTCTTCCGATTTCACGCACTACGGCCGCAACTTCGCGCATGTTCCCTTCCCCGCCGATTCCGAAATCGCCGCGCGGCTGCGCGCGCTCGACCACGAGTACATCGACGCCGCCGGCAGCCTGGATTCCACTCTCTTCCTCGAGACCCTCGACCGGCACGACGCCACCGTCTGCGGCGCCGCCCCCATCGCTCTGCTGCTCGATACTCTGCGCCGCCTGCCCGGCGAGCCCGTGTACGAGCACACTCTCGACTACCAAACCTCCGGCGACCGCACCGGCGATTTCAAACATTGCGTCAGCTACGCCGCTCTCGGCTACTTTCCCCGCTCGGCATACGATCTGGACGCCGCCGATCGCGAAGTGCTTCTCGACGTCGCCTGCGATACGCTGGCCCACCTGCGCCGCAGCGGTGAGCGCCAACCTGCCGGCGCGCGCGGCGGCTCGTCCGCCCTGGCCGCCCACCGCGGCGCGTTTGTCAGCCTCCACCAGGGCGACGAACTGCTCGGCTGCATCGGCAATTGCGCCGGGCGCCTGCCGCTGGCGGAAGAGATCGCCGATCTCACGCTGGCCGCCGCGCTCGAAGATCCGCGTTTCCGCCACGCCGCATCGGCCGAAGGCCCCATCCAGATCGAACTGTCGATCCTGACCCCGTTTCGCCGCATTCGCTCCACCAGCGAGTTCGAGGTGGGCCGTCACGGCGCGGTCCTGCGGCTGGGCCGAAACTCCGGACTGCTCTTGCCGCAAGTGGCCGAAGGGCATGGATGGACCAGGGACGAATTCTTCCGCGCGCTGGCCCGCAAGAGTTCGCTCGGCGCGAACGCGGTCCGCGATTCCAAAGCCCGCCTGGAAATCTTCGAAGCCCAGATCTTTTCGCGCACCCAGGCGTAGGGGCTGATTTGTAGCGCCGGCGTTACCAGTTGTCCGCACAAGACACCGGCGGCAAGACCGCCGGCGTTACCAGTTGGGTGTCAACCCGGCGACGATTGCGACGCACTACACTGGATCTGGTTGCCCCGGCATGAAGCGCAGAGATTTCCTCTCCACCACCGCCGCCTTCTTTTTCGACCCGCAGGGCCCGGCCGATCTCACGCTTCAGATCGGGACCGTGGAAGTCGCCATCGCTCCCAAACGCACCATCCGCACGATCGGCTATAACGGTTCGTTCCCCGGCCCGGTTCTGCGCTTCCCCGAAGGCCGTGGCGTCACCGTGGATGTGGTCAACGACACCGGCTCGCCGGAGCTGGTTCACTGGCACGGCCTCTTCATTCCCACCGATGTCGACGGCTCCGCCGAAGAAGGCACGCCCATGGTGGCGGCCCACGGCCGGCGGCGATATTCCTTCGTGCCGCGACCCTCCGGCACGCGCTGGTATCACTCGCACGTCTACGCCGGCCGCGACCTGCACCGCTCCACCTATTCCGGCCAGTACGGCATTCTGATCCTCGAACCCCGCCAGAACCCGGCCCGCTACGATCGGGAGATCCCGCTCGCGCTGCATGGCTGGAATCCTTTTCTATCCACCCACGGCGGCGGCGAAGGGGATGAAGGCTCGCTCGAAGTCCACTACGGCGCTTTCACCGTCAACAGCCACGCTTTGGGCGCGGGCGAGCCGGTGCGCGTCCGCGAGCGGGAGCGCGTGCTCTTCCGCATCGTCAACTCGAACGCCACCGCGGTGCACCGCCTGGCGCTTCCGGGCCACAAGTTCGTGGTGGTGGCGCTCGATGGCAACGCCGTGCCGAATCCCACCGCCGTCAACGTGATCGAGCTGGCTCCGGGCGAGCGTGCCGATGCTGTAGTCGAAATGAACCAGCCCGGCATTACGATGCTGGGCGAGGCCAACGACCAGGTCCGCAACCTGGGGTTGGGCGTGGTGGTGGAATACGCCGGCCGCACCGGCGACCCGCAATGGACCGCGCCGCCGGACGAGCGATGGGACTACACGCTCTTCGGCCGGAATGAAACCGCCCCCGAACCCGACGAGCGAATCCCCCTGGTCTTCAAGCAAAAGTGGGCCGGCAACCGCGCCGTGGATCACTGGACCATCAACGGCAAGGAGTATCCCAAGACCGCGCCGATCCGCGTGCGCTCGAACGGCCGCTACCGGCTGATCTTCGATAACCAGAGCGACGACATGCACCCCGTGCATTTGCACCGGCACTCTTTCGAACTGGTGAAGGTGGCCGGAAAAGCCACGCGCGGCGTGATCAAGGACGTGGTGGATGTGATGGCCCGCACGCAGGTAGAGGTGGATCTGGTGGCCGACAACCCGGGGCCGTCGCTGTTTCACTGCCACATGCAACTGCACATGGATTTCGGTTTCATGACCATGCTGGAATACGAGGGCCAGCCGGCGCCGCCGCCCATGTCGCACGGCCACGGATAAGTTCACGCCGCCTGACAGACGACACAAGGCGATCGTCTGTCCCACCCGAACTGGACAGCCGCCGCCGGAAAGCGGCACCATGAAAGTTGCTCATGTCCACGGCGCTCCGCATTGCCCCCCGCTTCGTCCCGGCGCTCGACCCGGCCTTCCTGCCGGCCTCTCTGTGGAACCGCGCTTACCGCACCCGCGTTGCCGAAACCGGCGGCCGCCCACTGGCCATCGCCCTGGAACGCAGCGGCGGCTCGGTCTCGGTCTTCCACAGCGCTGTTCTGCCGCATGCGGGCGGCGCCATCGCGCTCGACCACCGCTGTCTCAACCAGCGCTATGTCGAGCGGCTGCTGAAATTCCTGCTCTGGCAGAAGGGCGGCTGGCGCGTCACCATCGCCGGCGATCCGCGCATTGCCGATCATATCCGCGCGGTCTACTCGCCCACCGGCGCCCGCGCTTTCGACTATGAGTTCATGGGCGAGCGCGTCTACGGCCGGCCGATGAGGGTCGAGAGCGCGGCTTACGACGCCGCTCCCGCGGAACGCGAAACCGCCGCGCCGCTGGGCCGCCACCTGGATGGCTGCCGCATCGGCTTCGATCTGGGCGCGAGCGACCGCAAGTGCGCCGCCGTGGTGGATGGCCGCGTGGTGGCCAGCGAAGAAATTGCCTGGAACCCGGCGGCGCAGCGGGATCCGCAATATCACTTCGACGGCATCCAGGATTCGCTCCAACGCGCCGCCGCCCATCTGCCGCGCGTCGACGCCATCGGCGGCAGCGCCGCCGGAGTCTACGTCGGCAACGAAGTGCGCGTCGGCTCGCTCTATCGCGGCGTGCCCCGCGAACTCTTCGACAGCCGCATCCGCCGCCTGTTCTTCGAGCTCCAGGCCGCCTGGGGCGGCATTCCCTTCGACGTGGTGAACGATGGCGAAGTCACCGCGCTGGCCGGCTCGATGGCGCTCCACGACAACGCCGTGCTGGGCGTCGCGATGGGCTCCAGCCTGGCCGCCGGCTTCGTCACGCCGCAGGGCAACATCACCTCCTGGCTGAACGAGCTGGCCTTCGTCCCCGTGGATTACCGTGAAGACGCCCCGGCCGACGAGTGGTCGGGCGACCGCGGCGTGGGCGTGCAGTATTTTTCGCAGCAGGCCGTGGGACGCCTGCTGGCGCCCGCCGGAATTGAACTGCCCGCCGGCATGCCGCTGCCCGTCAAGCTCGAACAGGTGCAGAAACTCATGGCCGCCGGCGACCCGCGCGCCCGCCGCATCTACGAAACCATCGGCGTCTGGTTCGGCTACGCCATCGCCACTTATGCCGATTTCTACGAGGTCCGCAATCTTCTGGTGCTCGGCCGCGTGCTCACCGGCGCCGGCGGCGACCTGATTCTCTCCACTGCCAATGAAGTGCTGCGCGCCGAGTTTCCCGAACTGGCTGAACGCCTGCGCTTCCACATCCCCGACGAAAAAGAAAAGCGTCACGGCCAGGCCATCGCCGCCGCCAGCTTACCCCGCAAGGAACACAATCATGCAATTTCATAAATCGACTGCCGACGTCTTCATTCCCGACAATCTCGCGCCCGCCGAGGCGCTCGCGCGCACTACGCATCTCTCGATCGCGGCCCACCAGGACGACATCGAGATCATGGCCTACCACGGCATCGCCGAATGCTTCGGCCTGAAAGACAAGTGGTTCACGGGCGTGGTGGTGACCAACGGCGCCGGCAGCCCGCGCTCCGGCATCTACGGCGAATACAGCGACGACGAGATGCAGAAAGTCCGCGTGATCGAGCAGCGCAAAGCCGCCTACGTCGGCGAGTACGCCTGCCAGATCCAGCTCGGTTTCAGCAGCGCCGAAGTCAAGGACCGCAACAATCCCGCCGTGGCGGAAGATCTCGCGCGGATCCTGCGCGCCGCGCGGCCCGAAGTGGTCTACCTGCACAACCTGGCCGACAAGCACGACACCCACATCGGCGTCTCCCTGCGCGCCATCGCGGCGCTGCGCGCCGTGCGCGCCGAAACCAAACCGAACAAGGTCTACGGCTGCGAAGTCTGGCGCGATCTGGACTGGCTGCAGGACGACGACAAACAGCTCCTGCCGGCCTCCGTGCGATCGAACATCGCCGCCTCGTTAGTGGGCGTCTTCGATTCGCAGGTGACCGGCGGCAAGCGCTACGACCTGGCCACGGCCGGCCGCCGGCTGGCCCACGCCACTTACTACGCCAGTCACGGCACCGACCAGGAGACCGCCCTCAACTTCGCGATGGACCTGACCCCGCTGGTCGAAGACCCGAGCCTGCCCGTTGCCGATTACGTGCTGGCCTTCGTCGACCGCTTCCGCGCCGACGTGGCAAAACGCCTGGCGTAGCTATTGGCCTTTCGGGACAATACCATGACTGGAACGTGGACGGGAAATATGCGGTTGGAGTGCAATCGGGCCGAGCACCCCAGACCGGATAGCCTCGTCCAACTCCGCGGGAGTCACGACGCCGTCCTTGTCCAGGTCCGCCCGATAATAGATCTCGTTGGTCAGCTCATCCAGGGTCACTACGCCGTCTCCGTCTACGTCGGCGGCGTCTAATAGATCGCGAAACAGTTCGCCGGCTTTGCCCGACCGTTCCTTTGCGTCGATGCTGCCGTCATGGTTCTGGTCCAATGCCGCCAGGACGCTGCGGACCGCGGCTGCCACGTGCCGCGGAACCATTTCGTGGGGTTCCAGTTGTCCATCGCCATTGGTATCCAGCACCAGCAATTCCCGCTCGGCGTTGCGGATCTCAGCGGCCGAAATCTCGCCGTCGTGATTGGCATCGAGCGCGTCGAGAATGGGCTGGGAACGCATAAACTCTTTACGCGCGCGCTGGAGAAATGCCGCGCTCAGGTGCGCTTCGTCCCCAAAGTGGGCGCCGCACTCCTCCGCGGAGAGTTTCCCGTCGCCATTCTTGTCGAGCGTGGCCAAAGCCGCGGGCGCGGTGTCCAATTCCCAGGGCGAGAGAATCAGATCCTGGTTGGCATCGAGCGCCTTGAGCGCCGCAATGCGGTCGGCGGCGTCCCGTTCCATATAGTACTGGAGGAGAATTGGCCGGAGTTCCGGCGAACGAGGATATAACCGGGCTGCGCGTTCCAGCGGCCTGCCGCTCTGGGCGAGGCGGCCCTCCCTGCGCAGCCAGTCCCCGTAGGCGATATACGGGTCGGGAATGGTTGGTTCCAGATCCACCAGACGCTGAAGGTGGCGCTCGGCCACTTCATCGCGGTTTAGTTTCACGTAGACACGGACTAAATTGGCTTCGCAGATGGGCCAGGTCGGATCGACCGCTGCCCCACGCTCAAAGAGGGATACAGCCGCCTCGTAGTCGCCTTCCTTGAGAAAGACGATTCCGTAATTGATCCAAGCCCTGGCGTTCCGCGGATTCTTGAGGGTTGCATCGCGCCACAGCGATTCCTCCGTGAACCAAACCCGGTTGCGTTCTCGCGTGGCCAGGCCCGCCAGCACCAGGAGCGCTGCCACCACCGACACGGCACCGTACGTCCAAAGGGGCTTGGCCGTCAGGCGGTCGGTTACGCGGAAGAGCGCCATCCGCAAACTCCAGCATACCGCCAGCGTCAGCCCCACGAAGGCGAAGAACATACGGTGGTCGTTTGCCACATCCGGCAGAGGCATCAGGGAAGTAGGCAGTAAGGTTACGAAGAACCAGAGAATCCCAAAGGCCACGGGTTTGGCGCAGCGCGTTCGCGAGGCTATGATCGCCACACCCAGCAGCCCCAGGGAGAATAGGTACCCCTCCAGAGCTTGGGGGCTAAACGGGCCCGCCAGGTAGTGCCAGCCCGGATCGACGTTCAATTCGGTGGGCAGGAAGAAAGCTTTGAAATAGTGCAGCGCCACCCACGGTTGCGTGATGCGGTAAAGGAACGGGGAGGCTACGCGGTTCCCCCAGGTGCCAACCCGCATGCACAGCAGGAGACAGGCGACTGCGCCCGCCACTGCCAGCGCGGGAAGGGCGGAGCGAATCGCGCCTCCCCACTTCTTGCGGTGTTCCACCCAGGGGAAGACCGTGAGGGCCCCATCCTGCTCGAATAGAAGGGCATATGCCAGCAAGAGCAACGGGAAAATCAAGGCCGGTGGCTTGGCCAGCATGGCGGCCAGTGCCGGCAACAAATACCATCCGAACTTGCGCTGCGAGGGGTAGCGGATGAACAACCACAGGCTGGCGACACATCCCAATGCGTTGTATAGGTCCGCACGCTGAATTATGTAATTAACGGTTTCCGCACTGGCGGGGTGAAGTCCGAAAACGGCCACCGCTGCCAGCGCGGTCCAGACATTCGAGGGATGTGGATCTGCATGATCCATGATCCGGCCGAAGAACAGAAACATCAACACCAGTTGGACTGCGTACCACAGGAAGGTGGAGAGATGGAAGAAAAAGAGATTCAGGCCGTCACCCAGCCAGTAGTCCAGTGCCAGCGACGCCGTTGTGACCGGCCGGTACATTCGCTGCTCGGGTTTTGCGCTGAACAGCTTCGGATCGACAAAAAACCGAGGGATCATGCGTGGATCGCGAATCGCCGGGTTGTGCTGAATCGCAGGGGAGTCGTCGAAATGAAAATCGTTGTGAAAGTGGTTGGAGTAAGCCGCCAGAACTGCGGCCAATAACAGCAGGCAGAGCACAAACCTCCTGCCTGCTATGGATGCCCAAGAGTCCCTCATCTAAGGTGCCTATTGTAACAACGAGACCGGCTCCGGACTGTGAAAAGGACCACGGGGCATCCGGAAGTCATCTTGGTTACATTCTGATTCCACACGGCTCACGCCGCGGGCTACTCTCTTGCGCCCTGACGCGCTCGAATTGTTCAAGACTGGGAGTCGCGCGCCTAGGCCTCGGACCACGGCAAATAGGCGGCACCGTACAATCCCGCCTCATTCCCCAGGGTCGCCTTCTCGATCCGCGTCTTGGTGGCCCGGTACGTGAACGATCTGCGCTCTACCGTCTTGATCATTTCCGGGGCGAAGTATTGCCACGCCCCGAGCACGCCGCCGCTCAGCAGATACAAGGGAAAGTTGAACGTGTTGACCAGCGTGGCCAGCGCGATCCCCAGCGCTTCGCCCATCGACCGCCAGATGGCGCGCGCCTTGTCCCCCACTTCCCCCGGCTGCGCCGCCAGGTCGCCGACATCTTTGGCCGTAAGGTTCTCTCCCAGATGCATCATGTGCGCCATCGCCACCACGGCCGTGGCCGACGCATGTTTCTCCAGACATCCCCGATTGCCGCACCCGCACGGGTTGCCGTTGGGCACCACCGTGGTGTGTCCCAATTCTCCCGCCATCCCTACGCATCCGCGCAGCACGTGGCCGCCCGAGATGATGCCGCCGCCTATGCCGGTCCCCAGCGTCAGCAGCACCAGGTCGTCCACTTCCCTTCCCGCGCCCATCCACTTTTCGCCCAGCGCCGCCGCGTTGGCGTCGTTCTCCAGAATCACCGGCGTGCCCAGGCGCTGGCTGAGTTCGTCGCGCACCGGAAAATCTTCCAGGTACGGCAGGTTGTTGGAGTTGGTGATGAAGCCTTCCTTCATCCGGATGAAGCCCGGCACGCCCACTCCAATGCCGGCCAGATCGCCGGACGAGTGCTTCCCGCGCAGCGTCGAGATGGCGGAGACGATATCGCCCAGCACCGCCTCGCGTCCCTTCTCAAAGTGAGTCGCGCCGCCAATTTTATCGAGTATGTTTCCGGAGCGGTCGATCGCCGCCGCCCGCAGATTCGTGCCGCCCAGATCGATGCCAATCGAGTATTCGGCCATATCGACCGGCATCATAGCACTTCTACAGCGCCAGCCCGACTCTTCGCAACCCTTCCCGGAACATCTCCGCATTCACGCCCATGCCCACGCGAAAATGGTCCGGGATCTCGAAGAACCGTCCCGGCGCGGCCGACGTCTCGTGTTCCGCCCGCAGCCGCGCCAGGAACTCATCCGCATCGCCGCTGCGCAGCCGCAGGAACGCCGTCGTTCCCCACGCCGTGCGCACCGCCGAAACCCCCGGTTGCGCGTCCAGAAACTCCGCCAGCACCGCGCGATCCGCCTCCACAATCCTGCACGCCCGCTCGCGGATGGCATCCAGATGCTGGAACGCGGCCACGCTCAGCAGCTCCGCCGGGTGCACCCAGGTGGCCGCGAACAGGTTGTTCAATTGGTACATGGCTCGCGCCAGGTCCGGCGGCGCCAGAATCCATCCGCAGCGCAGCCCGCTCAGCCCGTAGATTTTGGTGAGGCTGTTGGTCACGATCACCTCGGGCGCCAGGTGAAACGACGTGCGCGGCGTGCCTTCATAGACCGCGTCGAGGTACACCTCATCCACCAGCAGCCGCGCGCCCACGCTCGCTGCCAGGTCCGCCACTTCGCGCAGCACCGCATCCGGCGTCAGCACGCTCGAAGGATTGTGCAGATTCGTCACCACGATCAGCCTGGTCCGCGGCGTCAGGGTGCGCCGAATGGCCGCCGGGTCGACGGCCCAGCCGCTGGCTTCATCGCGCGGGAAGCGCCTCACCTCCGCGCCGATGTACCGTGCCGCATCCACCAGCAGCCCGTACGCCGGGTGCTCGATCAGCACTTCGTCGCCCGGCGAGAGCACCGTGGCCATGGCCAGGTAATTCGCCATGGAAGTGCCTTCGGCCGTCACCACGCAATCCACATCGACGCCGGCGCGCTCCGCGATCGCCCGCTTCAACGGCTCGTAGCCATACGGATTGTTGCCGTTGATTTCGAGCTGCGCGTAATCGAACGGCAGTTCCCGCAGCGGAAAGGCGCCCACTCCGCTGGTGGCCAGATTAAACCGCGCCTTGCTCGCGGTCTTGGCCCAATGCATGTACTCGGAAGATTTATGTTGCATGAACTCTCAGGCAGGATGCGCTACACAATCCGGTAAACGTACGCGTCTTCGATGTAACGATCGCCGAACAATTGACCACCCAGCCGCATTCCCTCGACACTCTTCGCCTTGCCAAAGCGGCGGCGCAGTTGGCGGACGAACGGATCGGTCATGCGCACAACCACGCAATCGGGCTTACGTTCCAGAGCGAATCCGGCTTTGTCCAATGCATCCCGAATCAGACCATACGGGCCTTGCCGCCCGGCCCGGTCGAGTTGAGGGGATGCCAGCACTATGCGCCAATCTTCATACTCAGAGAGGACTGCCCACATTGCCACTTTCACCTTCAGGCCTGCCGCGTCCAGGGCCTTAAGCAGCGCGGCTCCGGCATCAATCTCCGGGCCTACCAATATAGGATTAGCCATGCGATCACTCCGTGACTACGATTATCAACCGCCTCCACAAGCCGCTGGGCCTCTTCGGGACTATGCCGGCGGTAGCGGCTCTGCTCTGACCACAGCCGGGCAATGTCCCAATATCTGGCGAACTCGGGGTCCGCACGAGACCGGTCTTGACCAGCATCCCACAGCTCCGCCAATTCGGCGAGCTTTTTCAGACTGTGAGTATGGCTGTCATCGACCCTCTTCTTGTCCGGGAATTCATGCTTCCGCGTTTCCTTCGCGATGCACGCCTTCAGCGCACACTCCACTGCATAACCAGCCAGATAGTAAGCTCCATCGTGCAGTCCGGCGCTCAACAGCGCCTTCGCTTCCTTGACGCGGATTTTGGACAGCGCCTGCAAGTCTCGTCGGTCCACGCTTCCATGCTATCGAATGCTGCGGCTCTGCGCGCGCCGGCTCCAATACAGATACACTGGTATCCCCGTCAACAAGATTCCCAAGCCGATCGCCGAATTCTCCGGATTGCTCCACACCGTGCTGGCCACAATCGCCACGCAACTCGCCGCGAACAGCCCCGTCGTATAAGGGTGCCCCGGCACGCGATAAATCCCTTCGCTCACTACCCCTCCTGCGCGCCGCCGTAAAACAAACAGCGCCAGCGCCACCGATGCGAACAGGATGAAATCCACCGACACTTCGTAGTTCAAAATCTGCTCGTACTTCCCGATCAGCGCAATCGCCGTGGCTGCCAGCCCCTGCAGCACGATCGCCAGCACCGGCACCGCGGTTCGTTCCGCGAGGCGCCCCACACTCTCGAAGAACAGGCCGTCGCGCGCCATGGCGTAGTAGACGCGCGGAGCCGTCAGGATGCCCTGGCTCAGAAATCCCAGCGTCGATACCGCGATTCCCACGGCGATCCACAGAGCGCCCGAATCGCCCAGCGCCGCGCGCATGACCGCCGTGGCCGGCGTCTTCGTCGCGGCCAGCCCCGCCGGCCCCAGCACCTTCACGCACACGAAGTTCGCCGCCAGGTATAGCGCCACCACGCCGCTCACGCCCAACAGCAAACCCCGCGAAAGATCGCGCCGCGAATCGCGCATCTCTTCCGCCACGAAACTGGCGGTCTGCCATCCGCCGTACGCGAACGCCACCGGCGTCATGGCCGCCCCGATCGCCGCGATCAGCCCGAACGACACCGGCTGATCCAGCAGCGGCAGCGGATGGATGCGTCCTCCGCCCAACAGCAGCCCCAGCACCACCATGCCCGCGATCGCCGCCGACTTCATGAGCATCAGCGCGCTCTGTACGTTGCTGCCCGCGCGCACCCCGAAGCAGTTGATGGCCGTCAGCCCCAGCAGCGCCGTGGCCGCGATGGCGCCGTCGCTCCAGCCGACGCCGGTAATCTCGCGCCAGTAGCGCGCGAACGTCACCGCCACCGCCGCCATCCCGCCGGTCTGCGTCACCAGCAACAGCACCCAGCCGTACAAAAACGCCACCGAGGGGTGATACGCCACCCTTAAATAAAGATAGTTGCCGCCCGCGCCCGCGAGGCGCGTGGCCAGCTCCGCCCAGATGAAGGCTCCCATCATGGCCAGCACGCCACCCGCGGACCAGACTCCCAGGATCAGGAACGGCGTGTGTACGCGCTGCGCCACCACGTACGGATTGATGAAAATGCCCGAGCCCACGATGCCGCCCATTACGATCATGGTGGCGTCAAAGAGCCCGAGCTGGCGTCGTGGTTTGATTTCGGCCAAGCTGTCAGTCTAGCAGCCCGTATGGCGGCGAGCCTCCTGGCGGAAGGCACTTGGCATCCACGCTCTGACCCGCTTGGCGAGGAATCGCTTTGCGGCGCGCGCGCCCGCGCACCATTCATAATGGAGTGAATGTCTGGACCGGCGCCGGCTCTCGCGGCGCGCACCCACACGCGCACTCGCACCGCCGCCGTCGTGCTGGCCGGCTTCTGCGCATTCCTCAGCCTGTTCGCGCCGCAGCCGCTCCTGCCGCTGCTGGCCAAGGCTTTCGGAGCTTCCGCCGGGGCGGTCGGCTGGGTGGTCACCGTGTCGACCATCGCCGTCGCCATCTCGGCGCCGCTCACCGGCGCCATCGCCGATCGTTTCGGCCGCAAGAGCGTGATCGTGGCGGCGGCCTTCCTGCTGGTGGTGCCCACGCTCCTGGCCGGCGCCTCCACCAGCCTCGCCCAGCTTCTCTTCTGGCGCTTCTGGCAGGGCGTTTTCACGCCGGGAATCTTCGCCGTCACCATCGCCTACATCACTGAGGAGTGGGACCAGGGCGCCGGCGCGGCCATGTCGAGTTACGTGGGCGGCACGGTGATGGGCGGATTCGCGGGCCGCATGGTAGCGGCGCTGGCGGCGTCGGAGTTCTCGTGGCGCTGGGCTTTTTTCTCGCTCGGCGTGCTCAACGCGCTCGGCGGTGTGGCCATCTGGGCATGGCTGCCGGCCAGCCGCCACCCGGCGCGCCAGCGGCCTCCGGCTTCCACCGCCGCCGCCATGTGGCGGCATCTGCGCCATCCGCGCCTGCTGGCCACTTTCGCGGTGGGCTTCTGCGTCCTGTTCACGCTGCTCGCCACCTTTAACTACGTCAACTTCTACCTGGCCGCGCCGCCGTTCCGCCTGGGCACCGCCGCGCTGGGCCTGCTGTTCACGGTCTACCTGGTGGGCGCTTTCGTCACCCCGGTGGCGGGCCGCTGGATCGACCGCATCGGCCACCGCTATACCCTGGCGCTGGCTTTCGGCTTCGGCATCCTCGGCATCGTGCTGACGCTCGTCCAGAGCCTGCCCGCCGTGATCCTGGGACTGGCGCTCTGTTCAACCGGCGTCTTCATCGGCCACTCTTCGGCCTCGAGCTACATCGGAACCGCGGCTGAGGACTCGCGCGCCGCCGCCGTCGGCCTGTACGTGATGTTCTACTACATCGGCGGCAGTGCGGGCTCGGCGTTGTCCGGAATCTTTTGGAACCGCGGCGGTTGGCCGGCCTGTGTCGCGCTGGTGGCCACTGTGCAGGTGCTGACCATCGCGATCGCGCTGCTCGCCTGGAAGCCGGCGTTGAAGCCGTGAGTGGCTGGCGCCGGTCCGTTGCCAGGTCCTTGACCGCGAGGAAACATTCGCGGGACGGGCCCCGCTCCCTCACGGTCGTGCGACAAGTCGCGGCTCGCCTCGGGGCCACCAGCGTGAGCGATGGATTGCGCAAAGGCGCCAAACCAGCCGGTCAAAGCACTAGCCTCAATTACGCCCGCCCCCCAGAAGCGCCCCACATTGTGCGAAACCTGCGCCTTTGAGACAAGCGCCGCTACCCTTCCTCCGCCCACCGCCGCCGTTGCGCGCGGCCCATCACAAACAGAACCGCGAAGCCCGCCAGCAGGCCGAGTGAGGCGCCAATGCCCACCAGTTGCGGCGAGTACGAGCGCAGCCACAGCGTCAGCGCGACATTGAACATGACCGGGATCCAGGCCGCGATCACCGGCGGCCACGGACGGTCGAGCGCGAACAGGGAACGCGAATCGATCTCGATGAGGCTCCAGCCCACCAGGCTCGGGCCGAGCCCGAGGAAGACCGCGGAAACCATGCGCGTGGACTCCATGGTGAATTTGCCGTGCTGGAAGAACAAAGAGATGGCGGGCCGCCGGAAAATCAGGGCGAAGGCGCAGCCGCCCACCGCCGCCAGCCCCGCCAGCGCCGTCGTGCGGTCGATCAGGCGGAACGCATCGCGTATCCGGAACAGGCTGCGCAGCCGCGCGATCTCGGGCAGCAGCGAATTGGAAATGGGAGTCACCAGGATCGCCAGCGGTACGCCCACGCCGCGCATGCAGTAATCGAGCGCCGCCGCCACGCCCGGTCCGGCGTGGGTGGCATAGGCTCGCGTGAAGGTGATATTGAGCCCGAGGCCGGCGGCGTACACCACGAAGAACGACGGCTTGGCCAGAATCTCTCGCCAGTGGATGCTGCTGCCGGGCGCGGCGGCCGTGTCGAGACCGGAGCGCGCGGCAAACCAGACAATCGCCAGTTGCGCCCAGGCGCCGGCCGTATACCCGACGGCGAATGCGTAGACGCCCAGCAGCTTCCACAGGCTCAGGGCCCCGATGATGGTGAACACGTTGAGCGCGGCTTGATAGAACGCCGTGGGCAGAAAGCGGCGGTCGGTATAGAGCAGCGCGCAGTGGACTGCGCCGGCGCCGCCCGCGATCGTGGAGAGCGAGAGGATGCGCAGGTTGGTGACGGCTGCGGGGAAAAACCGCGGATCGATGCCCGGCGCGAGCGCCCGCATCAGCCACGGCGCGCCCGCGATGACGGCCGCGGCCACGGCCGTGAACACCCACACCAGGCAGCGGTTCAGTTTGAGAAACAGCGCCGTGCGGTCCGCGCCCGAACAGGCCGTGAGCATGGGCACGAAGGCGAAGACCACGCTGTTGATCATCACCGAATTCAGCGTGTCCATCGGACCCATGGCCACCGCCAGCGAATCCGCCCCGCTCTGCGTCCCCAGGAAAGACGCGGTGAGCGCCACGCGGCCGAAGCCCAGGATGTTGCCGGTCAGCACGCCCACCACCAGCGTCAGGCCGCCGCGCACCAAGGGACTCTCCACGGCACGGGCGAGCGCCCCGTCGGTCGCAAGCGGAGATGGTCGGGTTGAACTCAGTCGAACCTTTGCCACTCAGGCCGTCGCTGCGCCGGCGTTCCGCGCGGCAGCGAGCGCCGCCTCGTAGTTCGGGAAATCCGCGACTTCCTTCACATATTCGGCATGGCGGATCTTGTTTTGCGTGTCCACCACAAAGATTGCGCGGCTTTCAATGCGCAACTCCTTGATCAGGGTGCCGTAGTTGGAACCGAAAGATCCGTCCATGTGATCCGAGAGCATCTTGACCTTGTCGACGCCGAAGGCCCCGCACCAGCGCTTCTGCGCGAACGGAAGATCCATGCTGACGGTGATGATATCGACGCTCGGAAGACGCGCGGCCTCTTCATTGAAGCGCTTGGTCTGCGCGTCGCAGACGGGCGTATCGAGCGAGGGCACCACGCTGATAATGCGCACGTGTCCGCCGGTGTCCTTCAAAGTGACGGGCTTGAGGCTGGTGTCCACAAGGTGGAAATCGGGCGCTGCATCGCCGGCTTTGAGTTCCGGGCCGATCAGCGTGAACGGGTTGCCTTTCAGGGTTGTTGCTCCTGGTCTTTCCATGCTTCCTCCAGTTTTTACGGTGAATTTAGTATTGTACCAACTCCCCCAGACGCGCCGCCTCTGAAACGGGGAGCTGACAGGTGTAATTGCGGCATACATAGGCGGCGGCGCGGCCGTCGAGCTTGTGCATCTCTTCGATGGCCGGGATACCCGCCGCCAGCGCGCTGCGGGTTTCGGCCGAATCCACCAGCAGCACGATGCGGTTGGGGATGAAGCGGGTGCACAATTCGCGCAGCAGGGCGCGCGTGTCTTCGGCGCCGCGCTCGCCCACCAGGATGATCTGGCGGGCGTCGCCCAGCATAAACTCGCAAGCCGCCAGCATCTGCGGCAGCGCCGCGGGCAGGTTGGCCAGTCTCGGAATGAATGCCTTGACGGCCAGCTCGGCCGACTCGCGGAATTCGCCGCGGTTCGTGATCTGCGCCAACCGCAGCAGGTTCAGGATCGCCACCGAATTACCGGAGGGTTCGGCGCCATCGTAATCCTCCTTCACGCGCAGCACCAGGCTGGAGTCGCCCGCCGCGGTGCTGAAGAAACCGCCCACCGCGCGGTCTTCGAAGCGTTCGCGCATCTGTTCGGTGAGGCGGAGGGCCAGCTCCAAATGCCGGCGGTCGAATTGGGCTTCGTAGAGATCCAGCAGGGCTTGGGTGAAAAGCGCGTAGTCGTCGAGGAATCCGGGGATGGCCGATTCGCCCTGGCGGTATCGTCGCAACAGAACGCCCTTCGCGGCGTCCCAGGCGTTCGCGATCAGAAACTCCGCGGCGCGGCGCGCCGCCTCGGCATAGCGCGCCTCATCGAGCGCGGCGCCTCCCAGCGCAAACGCGGAAATCATCAGCCCGTTCCAGGAAGTCAGAACCTTGTCGTCCAGATGCGGGCGCACCCGCCTGGCGCGCGCCTCGAGCAGCGTCTGGACGGCGCCATCGAGCGCCGCGCGCAGTTCCTCCACCGGCCGCTCGAAGCGCAGCGCGGTGTCTTCCACATCATTGGCCTGATAAAGAATGTTGCGGCCGCCGAATTCGCCGTGCGGGTCGTTCGCCACGTTGCCATCTTCGGAGACGCCGTAGCGGTGGAAGAACCACTCGGCCGTCCGCGGATCGAGCAGCGCGCGGATCTCCGCGGCGCGCCAGAGATAGAAGGCCCCTTCGCTCTTCACGGTGGGCTGCGCGGCATCGGTCGCGCTATCGGCGTCTTCCGCGGAGTAGAAGCCGCCTCCCGCGTCGGTCATGTCCCGCAGTACGTAATCGAAGATGCGGCGGGCCGTATCGGCGTACTGCGCATCGCGCGTGATCTGGAAAGCTTCCAGGCAGGCTATGGCAAGCTGGGCCTGGTCGTAAAGCATTTTCTCGAAGTGCGGAACTCGCCAACGGTCGTCTACCGAGTAGCGGTGGAATCCGCCGCCGAGTTGATCGTCGATGCCGCCCTTGGTCATTTCCCGCACCGTGAGCAGCACCATTTCGCGCGCCTCTTCGCTATGCGTGCGGGCGTGATAGCGGAGAAGAAACTGGAACACGGACGGCCGCGGGAACTTAGGCGCGCCGCCGAAACCGCCCAGATGACTGTCGAAGGTCCGCCGAAACGCGAAATAGCCGGTGTCGAGGATGGCGTGGTCCATCTCGGCCGGACCGGTGCGACCGGGGGCGACGGTCACGTGCTTTTCGAGCTGGGCGATGATATCGTGGGCGGAATCGACAATCTGTTCGTGCCTGGTTTGCCAGGCGCTCGACACCTGAGTAAGGACCGGCGCGAAACCGGGATGGCCGTAGCGGTTCTCCGGCGGGAAGTACGTGCCGCCGAAGAAGGGTTCCAGATCCGGAGTCAGCCAGACGGACATCGGCCACCCACCACCGCCGGTGCTGGATTGCACGAAGGTCATATAGATGCGGTCGACGTCGGGCCGTTCTTCGCGATCAACCTTGATCGAGACGTAGTCCCGGTTCAGCAGGGCGGCGATCTGCTCATTCTCGAATGACTCCCGCTCCATGACGTGGCACCAGTGGCAGGTCGAATAGCCGATCGAAAGGAAAATCGGCTTGTTCTCGCGCCGGGCCTTTTCAAAGGCTTCCGGACCCCAGGGGTACCAGTCCACGGGGTTGTGGGCGTGTTGAAGCAGGTAAGGACTCTTTTCGTGGGCCAGGCGGTTGGTGTGCATGCGGTAAGCGCCGTTTTCATGGTACACCGGGGGGCAAAGCGGGGACAGCAAAGCGGGGACAGCTACCAATTCCAGAGCCGGGAATTGGTAGCAGTCCCCGTTTTGCGGCGGCGTGAAAGGAATCACGGTCCGGCGGCATATCACAAGCGTATAGGCGTTCGCGACCGGCCCTTCGGTTACGGGACCGGATGGCACAGTTGTGCGTATTCGGCACTTGTAACCCGGCGCTTAGTTAGCGCGCCGTGAGTATCGACATGGAGGCACGTGATGACAAGCCAACGTGGACTTAGTAAGTCCATTTACTTCTGGTTCTTCTTATTGATCGCTTCGGCAGTGCTACTGCAATCCTTCCAGGGAACACAAGCGAACAGTGCGGCGGTGACCGCGACTTACTCGCAGGGAGCTCTGCGCGTCGCGATTCCTTATGCCGCTGGGCACGCCGGCCCGGGAACGCTCATCGTCGAAGTCCTGGACCCCGAAGACCGGGTAGTGGGCCGGACCGAGCGGGCAGCCATCGCCAACGATGGAACCGGCACGTGGCGCACCGACATCCAGTTGCCCAACGCATCGACCCTCGACGACATTGTGTGGCAACGCGTGCGCTACCGATTCTCGTACGGCGAAGCCAAGGAAGCCGCCATCGAGGGTACGGAATCGATCTCGGAAATCCTGCGGAGACCGGCAGTCCACATCGTGGGCCAGCGATCGTACCTGGCCGGCGGGGCGGCGGCGGTGCGCGTGATCGTGACGGATTCCAAGAACGAGCTGATTGCCGGGCCGGCGTCGGTCAAGATCGATTTGGCGGCGCCCGGAGAACCGGCGCGCGTACTTTTCACGGGCCGGCTCAACCAACACGGGACTACCGAGGCGCAGTTCCGGCTGCCCGCGGGCCTGGTGGGAGATTATCCGCTGCACTATGTCGTCGAGACGCCCATTGGGACGGCCGAGTACACCGAGCAGGTGCGCATCGAAAACAAGGTCTCCATTCTACTGACTACCGAAAAGCCCATCTACCAGCCGGGTCAAACCATCCACGCGCGTGCCCTGGCGCTCGATCGCGCCAGTCATGAAGCCACCGCGGACCGCAATCTGACCTTCGAGATCGAGGATTCCAAGGGCAATAAGGTCTTTAAGAGAGCGGCTAAGACCGACCGTTTTGGAGTGGCGTCGGCCGAATTCGGGCTGGCCGACGAAGTGAACTTAGGGACCTACCATCTGCGCGTGGCGATGGCCGGCGGCGGCGACCGGGAGCTGGCGCTGAATGTGGAGCGGTATGTGCTGCCGAAGTTCAAAGTGGCCGTGGACTTTGCGGGCCAGGACAACCAAGCCAGACACGGTTACCGCCCCGGCGACCACGTCACCGGAACCGTCCGCGCCAATTACTTCTTCGGGAAGCCGGTGGATCAGGCTCAGATCACCGTCAAAGCGACCGGCATGGACGTGGCCATGTTTGACGCCGGACACGTGGAGGGTAAGACCGATCGCGATGGCGCTTATCGTTTCGATATTGCGCTGCCCACTTACTTCGCGGGACGGCCGCTTAGCCAGGGCGCCGCCAAGGTGCTGGTGGAGGCCACCGTGAAAGACTCGGCCAGCCACTCCGAGACGCGCGGCGAACCGATTGTGGTGAGCCAGGCGCCGCTGCTTGTCACGGCCGTTCCCGAGGGCGGGACGCTTGTGCCGAATCTGGAGAATCAGGTTTTCATCTTGACGTCTTATCCCGATGGCCAGCCGGCCAGGACCAATATCAAAGTGCAGGCGGCCGGCAATCCGGAACAAAGAGTAACCACCGATGAAGGCGGCGTAGCAGTGATCCGGCTGCGGCCCGGCGCCGGCAACCAAACGCTCGAGATCGACGCCGCCGACCGCGACGGCAACCACGCCGCCAGTTCCCTGACCGTCCAGTCCCGTGCTGGCGCCGACCAGATCCTGCTGCGCACCGAACGGGCGGTCTATCGCGCCGGAGACCGCATGGATTTCCGTGTCTTCTCCACCAGGGAGCGCGGCACGGCATACGTGGACGTGGTGAAGGACGGGCAGACCGTGCTGACGCGCGATGTGGACATCGTGAACGGCCAGGCGGAGCTGACGCTCACCGCGACGCCCGAGCTCGCCGGCACGCTCGATTGCGATGCCTATCTGTTCGGCGGCGACGCGCGCCCCGTGGCGGACCATCGCCTGGTCTTCGTGCAGCCGGCCGACGAGCTTAAGGTGGAAGCTACCGCGGACGCCGCGGTTTACAAGCCGGGCGACGATGCGCGCATCCGCTTCCGCGTGACCAATGCGCGCGGCGAAGGCGTGCAGGCCGCCCTGGGCGTGCAGGTGGTGGATGAGGCCGTGTTTGCGCTGGCGGAAAAACAGCCGGGCTTCGCCAAGGTCTTCTTCTACCTGGAGCAGGAAGCCATGAAGCCGCGCTATGAGATCCACTCCATCGGAATGCCGCAGATCACCGAGCCGGTTCCCTTGCCGCAAGCGGCGCAGCGCGAGCGCGCCGCGCGTGCCTTGTTCGCGGCTACCGAGATGGTCAACAACAACAAGTTCGAAACCGATTTCGGGCGAACGATACCGCAGACCAAATACTACGAATACCTCAACCGGTACCGCACGCAGTTTGTGGCGCAGGTCAACCGGCTTTCGGCGGACGTCGGCCGTGCTTACATCGAGACCGGCGGCGATCTGACGAAAGCTGCCGGGCCCGCGTTGCGCGACGCCTGGGGCAACAATTTGAAATTCGAACGTGCCGTGTGGTATCGGCCGGGCGACGTATACCTGGTCCGCAGCGCGGGCCTGGACAAGCGCTTCAATACGTCGGACGATTTGACCACCTACGTGGAAGTTCGCGCGAGCAAGATCGTGGGGCGGCCGAGCACCGGCCCCAGCGCCATTCAAGTCAAGTTGGAGCACGACCGCGGCCCTTATAACGGCAGCGCGGCGATCTCGGGAACGGTGGTGGATCAGCGGGGCGGAGCAGTGGAGGGGGCCATCGTCACGGTGCGCGCAGCCAGTACGGGACAGACGCGAATGGCCCATGTGAACGCCGATGGACAGTTCAGCCTGGCGGCCGTGCCGGCGGGCGCATACCAGGTGGAAGTCAGTATGGGATCGGAGAGCGTGTCGAAGGAACTCACGCTTGCAGTGCGAGACAGCGCAGTCCTCTCGGTGGTGCTCAGGAGTGCGCGGGAAGGAAGCGTGGCTGTAGCTGAGTGGCCCTGGACCGATGATACCGGCGCCGCCTTCGTAGCGGACGATGCCGAGTTCGCGGCTTTCAAGGGTGCGAAAGTTGAAGTCATGGCCGGCGCGCCGCCTGTCTGGGGCGCACCTTCGCATGGCACCGGCTCCGGTGGCGGAATTGGCTCCGGCATGGGCAACGGGTTTGGTCCCGGCTCGGGGGGCGGAATTGGTGGCGGTGCGTTCAGGGTGAGCAACGGCCTGTCCGCACCAGAGACCCACGTCCGCTCGTACTTCCCCGAAGCCCTCTACATCAATCCGGAGATCATCACCGACCGGAACGGCGCGGCCAGCATCTCCATCCCCATGGCCGATTCCATCACCACCTGGCGCATGGCCCTCGTCGCTTCCACGCCCCACGGCGCGCTGGGCAGCGGCGCGTCCAGCATCAAGGTCTTCCAGGATTTCTTCACCGAACTCGACTTGCCCGTAACGCTCACTCAGGGCGACCGCGTATCCATTCCGGTTGCGGTCTACAACTACTCGGGCGCGAGCGGCGACGTCAGCCTGCAACTGAAAACCGAGGACTGGTTTCGCCTGGTGGAGGATGTACCGGACAAGCGCCTCACCGTGGATTCCGGCCGCGTGGGCGGTTCGCAATTCACTCTACAGGCTGCGCGTATCGGCAAATTCAAACTCACTCTGGCCGCGCGCATGGCCGGCGGCAACCGCGCCGATATCGTAGTCCGCGAGATCGAAGTGGTGCCCAATGGGCGCGAGCAGAACACCGTGTTCAACGGGAAGCTCGAAACCTCCGTGGAGCACCAGGTCGGTTTCCCGGCGGCTGCCATCGCCGAAGCCAGCAAGATTTTCGTGCGGCTCTATCCGGGTCCGCTCAGCCAGGTGATCGAAGGCATGGACAGCATCCTGCGCATGCCCGGCGGCTGCTTCGAACAGACTTCCTCCAGCACCTACCCCAACGTCCTGGCGCTCGACTATATGAAGCGTACCAAGAAACTGACCCCCGAAGTACACGCCAAGGCCGAGGGCTTCATCGCCAACGGCTACCAGCGCCTGCTGACTTTCGAAGTGGCGGGCGGCGGTTTTTCCTGGTTCGGCCAGGCGCCCGCCAACAAGATCTTGACTGCCTACGGGCTGATGGAATTCTCCGACATGAGCAAGGTTTATGACGTGGACCCCAGGCTGATCCAGCGAACCCAGCAGTGGCTGGCCGCGCAACAGCAGGGCGACGGAAGCTGGAAACCCGACACGTCCTTCATCAATGAAGGCGCCACCAACCGGTACAATTCCGACGTGCTGCGCATCACCGCATACCTGGCCTGGTCGCTCGAGAATACCGGTTACCAAGGCCCCGCCGTCGAAAAGGCCCGCCAGTATGTGGAGAACCACATGAGCGGCAGCATAGACACCTATACGCTGGCGGTGCTCGCGAATTTCGCCGCCGACTACGGAAAGGACCGGGAGTTTACCCATCGGGCTATCAACATGCTGCTCGATGCCCGCACCGAAAAAGACGACCAGGCATGGTGGAATGCGCAGGAGGCCAGCGTGTATTCCACTGGCTCGAGCGCGGCCGTCGAAACCACCGGGCTGGCCGTGCAGGCGCTGCTGAAAGCCGGCGAAGCCTCCGTGACCGCCGGCAAGGCGCTGAATTACATCGCCGCGAAGAAAGACTCGAGCGGCGCGTGGCGCACCACCCAGGCCACCATCATGGCGCTGCGGGCGCTGCTGCTCTCCACCGAAAAAGGATCGGCGGATGTGCGCGGCACGGTGGAGATTGCGCTCAATGGCAAACCGGTGGAACACCTGACCCTGACCGCCGACAACAACGACCTCTTCCACCAGTTCGTCTTCCCCGCCGCCGATGCCGGCAAGGCCACCACCGTGTCGCTCCATTTTGACGGCAACGGCGGCCTGGCCTACCAGGTGGTAGGCCGCTACTTCACCCCCTGGAACGAGCGCCCCGCCAACGAGCCGCTCTCCATCGGTGTGGCCTACGACCGCACGCAACTCTCGCAGGACGACATCTCGACCGCAACCGCGACGGTGAAAAACAACCTGAACAAGTCCGCCAATATGGTGATGGTGGATCTCGGCATTCCGCCCGGCTTCGACCTGCTCAGCGAAGACCTGCAGGACATGGTGGAGAAGACCGCCGGCCGCAAAGGAGGCAAGCTCGAAAAGTTCAGCCTGACCGCCACGCAGGCGATTCTATATTTCGACTCCATCCCCGCGGGCGACGCCGTCACGGTGAAGTTCCGCCTGCGCGCCAAGTATCCGATCCGCACGCGGACTTTCGCGTCGCGCGCTTATGAATACTACGATCCGGAAGTGAGCTCCATGGCGCGGCCGCTGGAGTTGGAAGTGCGCAAGAAGTAGCGCCGCAAGTCAGAAGCTGCCGGTAAAAAACAGGTATGGATACGTGTAGCCGAAGGTGACCTTGGATTGCTCCAGATACTGGCCGGCGAACAGGTGGCCGTAGCCGGCGCCGAATTTCCAGACCTTGGACCACTGGTAGAGCGCAACCGTGTTGGTTTCCCAGCCGATGTGGGCACTGGTGGCATTGCGGTTCAGAACCGCGGAGCTGCCGCTGGAGTCGTAGAGCGAATCCTCCACGGTGGCAAGAGAGAAGTCGTTGACATCGCTCCGCAGCGTCAGTTTCTTGCCGATCTGGAAGTCGATTCCGGCGCGCCAGTTCTTGAGATTCTTCCAGCCGAACTGGTCGATCATTCCGTAGTAGCCGTGGTTGCTGGGGTAGAACTGGTCGAAGGTGCCGCGAAGGCCGTCTTTGGCGGCGGGATCGCCCGAAGCGTAGCTGTACTCTCCGCTGACGCGCGGCTTCCATCTCTTATCGGTGATCGTCCAGCCCAGCACGTAGCTTTGGCCCATGGCCGCGATGCGGTCGGAGGAATAAGCGCCGCGCTGCACCACCACCTCGGCGACGTAATCCAGACCCCCGGGGGCCTTGCCGAATACGCGCGCGCCGGGAGTCACCACCAGGGCATCTCCCAATACGCCGGTTTCGCTCTTGATGAGCAGGTTCCGCTTAAAAAGCAGGTAAGGTTCCAGGGTGATGCCCGCGGGGAGATTTTTTAGAGAGCCATAGGCCCCATAAAAATGCTCGCCGGGCTTGTGGCGGTCGAAGCGCGTGGGGTCGATCAGGACAGCCGAGCCGGCCAGCAGATCCACCTTCGCGTTGCCCCGAGTCACCGCGAGATCCAAGGCGTCGAAGGTCCGTGACATGCCCCAATCGGCCGGACCGATCAGGCGCTGGCCGCCAAACAGCAATTCCTGGCGCCCGGCCCGCAGATCGAAATTCAGCAGTCCGTGGGTGCTCACTTCGACAAACGCCTGGCGCAGGTCGAGCGGGTTGTACATAGTGCTCGGCGCGACCGGCTGGTTGTAGCCCTCCACGCGCGCGTCCTGGGTCTCGGCATAGAAGCGGAGCCAGGAAGTGGGCTTGATGCCGAGGTGGACGCGCAGGCGGTTCAGATAGTAAGTGTCGGGAGCGTTGTTAGTAAGCGAAGTCCCGGAGGTGCGCTCAAAGCGGCCCCGAATCTCTCCGCCCAATTGCAACCAGGCCGGCAGTTTTTCCAAAGGAGACCAGTCGGCAAACGACCTGGAGGCCGGTGCAGGCGGGCTGCCGGCAGCTTGGGAAGACCCGTTATCCTCCGGCATCGAGGCAGCCAATGCCGGCGCCAAAGGGACGGTGAGGAGCGCGGCGATTGAGGAAATCCGGTTCCAGTTCATGGCGCCCTTATCGGCCGGACCTAATTGACTTTAGCACTCATGTTGGAGCTCGACGTGCCGCCATCGCGCCCCCCGTAACCAATCCATTACCGCCAGTGGCCGCGGCGGGAAGCATACCCGCGGTTCGATTGCACCCACACGCCGGGAACCCAGACCGCGCGCGCGTGCGGCGGGCGCATCCAGCGGCCCGGCGCCCAAACGTAGTTGCCGCCACGCCAATCCCAGAAGCCCTGATTTTGGTTCACAATAGGCCTATGGCGAGGGTCACCGAAATCCATGTAAACGGAACGCGCCGGCAGATCGATGCCGATGCGGACCGCACTCTGTTGAGCGTCCTGCGCGACGATCTCGACCTCACGGGCACCAAGTATGGCTGCGGCGAAGGCCAATGCGCGGCCTGCACGGTGCTCGTCGATGGCACGGCCACCAAGTCGTGCCTCACCAAAGTCGGAACCGTGGCGGGCAAACGCATCACCACCATTGAGGGCCTGGCGTCGAACGGCAGGCCGCATGTTGTGCAGGAAGCATTCCTCGAAGCCGACGCCATGCAGTGCGGCTGGTGCACGCCGGGGATGATCCTTGGCGCCGTGGCGCTGCTCGAACACACGCCGCACCCGAGCGACGCCGACATCGTCAGCGGTATGAACGGGCACATTTGCCGCTGCGGCACATACGGGCGGGTGGTGCGCGCCATTCAGATGGCGTCGAAGAACGGAGGCCGGGCATGAAACGGCGCGATTTCTTCGCGGTGTTGGGCGGCGGCATCGTGGTGCTGATCGCCGACGATTCGGACGCGCAGGAAACCGGCGGCGGCCAGCGCCGCGGCATGCGCGAGCCGGCGCCCCAGAATATCAGCGCCTGGCTGCACATCGGCGAAACCGGCCTCGTGACGGTTTACACCGGTAAGGTGGAAGTAGGCCAGAATGCGCGCACCTCGCTCACGCAGGCGGTGGCCGAAGAACTGCGCGCGCCCGTCGCCAACATCCGCATGGTGATGGGCGACACCGATCTCACGCCGTTCGACATGGGCACTTTCGGCAGCCAGACCACCCCGCAGATGTGGCCGGTGATCCGCAAGGCCGCCGCCGCCGCGCGCGAGACGCTGGTGGACCTGGCGTCGCAGAAGTGGATGGTGGAACGCACCTCCGTGCAGGTGGCCGATGGCAAGGTCGCGGCCGGCAGCCACACCGCCGGCTTCGGCGAGATCACCAACGGGCAGAAGCTCACCAGGACCATCCCCGCGAGCGTGGCGCTCGAGCCCGCCGCGGAATGGAAGGTGGCCGGCCACTCCATTCCGAAGGTCAACGGGCGCGAGATGGTCACCGGCGCGCACAAGTACGCGTACGACGTGCGTCCCAAGGGGACGCTCTACGGCAAGGTGCTGTATCCGCCGTCGTTCGGCGCCACCCTGGCATCGCTCGATAGCTCCGCCGCCGAAGTCATGCCTGGCGTGAAGGTGGTGCACGACGGCGATTTCGTGGGCGTCACTGCGCCCGATCCCTTCACCGCCGAAAAAGCCGTGGCGGCGTTGAAGGCCGAATGGAAGCCGCTCGCCGCGGAAGCTTCCAGCAAAGACGTCTTCGCGTATTTCAAAAAGAACAGCCGCGACGCCGCGTCCAGCCCCAACCTGACGGCCTACACCGTGGCCTACATCGCGCATGTGCCGCTCGAGCCGCGCGCGGCCGTGGCTCAATGGAGCGGCGACAAGCTCACCGTCTGGACCGGCACCCAACGGCCCTTCGGCGTGCGCAGCGAGTTGGCGGGCCATTTCAATCTGGCGGAAGATGACGTCCACGTGTTCATGCCGGACACCGGTTCCGGTTACGGCGGCAAACACAACGGCGAAGCCGCCTACGAAGCGGCGCGCCTCGCCAGGGCCGCGGGCGCGCCCGTCAAGCGCAACTGGACGCGCGAAGAGGAGATGACCTGGGCCTACTTCCGTCCCGGCGGGTTGATCGAAGTCAGTGGCAAGGTGAACCCCGACGGCGCGCTCCTCGAGTGGGAGTTCCACAACTACAACTCGGGGCCTTCCGCTTTGCAGACGCCCTACGATGTGCCCAGCAAAAAAGAGCAGGTACACCAAACCAAGACGCCGCTGCGCCAGGGCTCCTACCGCGGCCTCGCCGGCACCGCCAATCATTTCGTGCGCGAATCCTATATGGATGAGCTGGCCCATTCGATTCCGATGGACCCGCTCGAGTTCCGGCTGAAGAACGCCAAAAATGAGCGCCTGCGCAACGTGCTCGAAGCCGCCGCCGGCAAGTTCGGATGGAACAGCCGCAAGAAAACTCCGGGCCGCGGCTTCGGCATCTCGGCCGGCTTCGAGAAAGGCTCCTACGTGGCCAACTGCTGCGAAGTGAGCGTTGCCGCGGGCGCCGTGAAAGTGGTGCGCGTGGTGGCAGCCTTCGAATGCGGCGCGGTGGTGAACCCCGATCATCTCCGCAACCAGGTGGAAGGCGCGGTCGCCATGGGGATCGGCGGAGCGCTCTTCGAGCACATCGATTTCGCCGGCAACCAGATTCTCAACGACCGGCTCTCGCGTTACCGCGTGCCGCGTTTCGCCGACATGCCGTCGATCGAGACCGTGCTGCTCGACCGCAAGGACATTCCTTCGGCCGGCGCGGGTGAAACTCCCATCATGGGAATCGCCGGCGCCATCGGCAATGCCATCTTCGACGCGACCGGCCAGCGGATTCGTTCGCGCCCCATGGCGCCCGGCAAACTGGGCGACTCGACCGCGCCCACCCCGGCCGCCGGCTAACCCGCATTTCTCTCAACAATTCGGTAGTGGCGATGTGGCGCACGCACTCGCGCGTGCGCCACCTCCTCGGGCCAGGTGTGAGAAACGCGCACTCATTGCGCCGTGCCCTCCACCCGCGCGCCGCGCTCTGCGATCACGAGGCCGTCCACCGCCAGATCCCCATCGAGGGTGGCGAGAAAGGCGTCGCCGGGGGCGTGCCGCTCCACGACAATCGTCCACCAGGCTCACCGGCAATAACGAACCGGCGTTCAGCGTAACCTGGCGAGGCGGCGGAGCGGGCGTGGAACCCGGGGAGCCGGCCGGAGTCGCATTCTCCGGTTCTGTGCACGCGGGTGGAGGAGCAATCGTCGGGCTCGACGTCACCCTTTTCCTTCTTCTAAGAAAATGGATGCGCTGCAACCGAGTTCCGTTTCCCTCTCGTAATCGGTAAAATCAGATCATCCCAGGGTCATGCCGAATTTTCCAGACTCATTTTCGATCGGCCCGGTGAAGATCGCTCCCGCTACCGTGCTGGCGCCCATGGCGGGCGTCACCGATACCGTCTTCCGCCGCTTCATCCGCGGCCTGGGCGGCTGCGGGCTGATCATGACCGAGTTCACCAGCTCGCACGGCGTCCGCGCCTCGCTCGGCGCGCGCAAACCCAGCAAGACCCTGAAGTACCTGGCTTTCCAACCGGAAGAACATCCCATCTCCGCGCAACTCTTCGGCAGCGATCCCGCCGTCATGGCCGATGCCGCCCGCGTCTGCCAGGATCTCGGCTTCGATATTCTCGACCTCAACTTCGGATGCCCGGTCAACAAAGTGGTGAAGTGCAACGGCGGCTCCGGTCTGCTGCGCGACCTGCCTCTGGTGGAACGCCTCTTGCGCGAGGTGCGCAAAGTCCTCGCCATCCCGTTCACCATGAAATACCGCGCCGGCTGGAACGACGAAGAACTGGTGGCCGTCCGCATGGCCCAACTGGCTGAGGACTGCGGCCTCCAAGCCATCGCGCTGCATCCGCGCACGCGCGAGCAGGGCTACAGCGGCCAGGCCGACTGGCGGCGCATCGCCGAGGTCAAAGCCGCCGTGAAAATTCCCGTCATCGGCAATGGCGATATCGTCACCCCCGAAGATGCCGTCCGTATGGTCCGGGAGACCAATTGCGACGCCGTCATGATCGGCCGCGCGGCCAGTTCCAATCCCTGGATCTTCCACCAGATCCAGCAGTATCTCTCCACCGGCGCCTATGACCAGCCCACCCAGCACGACCGCTACCAGATCATGCGCCGCTATTACGCCATGCTCATCGAACAGCGCGAAAAGGACACCGTCGGCAAGATGAAACAGTTCGCCACCTATTTCACGCACGGCGTGCGCCACGGCGCGCAGCTCCGCGCGTCCATCTATAAGGCTCAGGATGCGGCTGCCATCCTCGACCTGGTGGATGCCTTCTTTGCAGAACCGGCGCTGGCCCTGTGAAGAAAGTCCAGGTCATTACCGACGGAGCGTGCTCCGGCAATCCCGGTCCCGGCGGCTGGGCCGCCATCCTGCGGTACAACCATCACGAAAAGGAGCTGTGGGGCAGCGAGCCCCACACCACCAACAACCGCATGGAGATGACGGCCGCCATCGAAGCCCTGCGTTCGTTGAGGGAGAATTGCGAAATCGAAGTCGTGACCGATTCCGAATACCTCAAGAACGGCATCACCGAGTGGATCCACGGATGGAAGCGCAAAGGCTGGATGACCGCCGCGAAAAAGCCCGTGGTCAACCAGGACCTGTGGAAAGCCCTGGACGAACAGGTGAACCGCCACAAGACCACCTGGGTCTGGACCAAGGGTCACGCCTCGCACGCCGATAACAACCGCTGCGACGAGCTGGCCACGCGCGCCGCCAAAGAGCAGAGCCGCTCCACACACTAACTGCGCTTCGAGCCGGAAGTGGGACGATCGCCTTCGGTCGTCTGTCGGCTGCTCTCTTGCACCTGGCAATGACAGGCCACGGAAGGCGCTCGGCCTGTCCCACCGGCTATCTGTGCCGTCCGAAGCTGCGCCCCGGACTGCGCATCGGCGCCCGCGATGGCGACGGCGCCGGATGGTAGCTGCGCGGAGCCGGCGCGGCCCGCGGCGCGGGCGATGACGGGCTGCTGTTGTGCCCGAAGCTCTTGGGGCTGCGGTCGGCGCCGGGCTCGCGCATGGAGGGCGATGCATACCGCGAATCGCGATATCCGCCGCTCTTGCTGGCGTATTGCGAATCGTGGAAGCCGCCGCTCTGCGCGTACTTGCTCCCCGCATACCGGTTCTGCGTGGTCGTGCCCTGCGAGCCGTACTTGGGCGCATCGCTCTCGTTATCGCGCCCGTAATATGTCTGCCCCCGGCTCTGATACGTCCGGTATCCTTCGTACTCGTACCGGTCGTACGGCCGGTAATCGTGGTTGGAAAGCAGGTCGCGCAGCAGCGCGTACTGTCCGTAGAAGACCCAGAAATCGCGCCCGTCGCGATGGTCCCAGTAGCCGTACTGGTTGGAGCCCTGCGCGGGCGGCGCCACGTAGGCCATTCCGGCCGGCTGCGCCACGCGCTCGGCTTCCGAATCGTAGAGGCCGGCGGACTTGTGCTCGACCGCCATCCCCAGGTCGCCGCGCATCGCGTCGTAAGTGGGACGCGTCACAATCACCCACTGCTCGTCGCTGGCGGTATCGCCGGTCTTGGCGGCGGCGTCGGCGATGTGCGTGCGGACTGTGCGGATCTTCTGGTCGTATTCGCGCGCGTTGCCTTCGCCGCGCGCCTGCATGTCCACCAGCAGCTTGTCCCAGGAGGTGTAAAGCTGGCCGGTCAGCGATTGCAATTCTCCGGCCTGCCTGGCCTGTTCGGCGGCCGACGTGGTCACCGTATCGGCAGCCGCCAGCAGCGCCCCCGTGTTGACGCCGCTGAGATCCCCTCCTGCCGCCTTGCGGCGATCCTCGGCAGTCGATTGCCAAAGCTTGTCGCTGTTCGTGACGATGGCGCGCTCGGCATCCAGCCGCGCCTCCAGATCCGGCTTCTTAGCCGGCCAATCGGCTTCCGCGTGCGCAACCGCCGCGCTGACTGGCGCCAGATCAAAGGCGTGGATCGCATGATAGGCGCGCTCCATCTCCTGCACTTGCTGCGGCAGATGGTTCTTCGCGTCCACCCAGTGGGCGGCCTCTTTTTGAACCGCCTCGGCCTCGGACAGCGCCTGCGTCCGCAGGTTCCTTTCGCTCGCCAGCACCGACTTCGCTTGCGCCGCGTCGCTATGCCGGTTGTGCTTTTCGAGCCGCGTCAGCTCGTCCATGTCGCGGCCGGCCGAGTCCAGCCCGAAAGCCGCCTGATCCAACCGGCCCGGCCACGCGCTGCCGAACGGAAGCGCCCCGAACAACGCGGGGTCCGACTTCGCCTGCGTGGCCACCTGGCCGCGCTCCGCGTGAAGCTGGTTCCGCGCGGAATTGAGCGCCGCGCGCTCGGAATCGATCTGCGCGCGCACGCTCGAAGGCAGCCGGTCCAGCGCACTGGCCGCCAGCACCGCAATCACAACACTCAAAGCAACCGTGAAAAACCGCAGCGTCTTTCGACTCATAAGGCACACGTCTTTTCGATCGACCGCCGCCAGGCGGTCGTGCGGGTTATCGTCCCGCGGGCCGGTAGATCGTGACGTCGCCGGCGGGGATACCGTCGTACCGCGTCACGGCGAAGGGTTCCCCTTCGGGTTTGCGGATGGCAATCAGACCCTTGCCATCCTGTTCCTGAAATTCCCAGTAATAATAGCCGGTGGGCTGCGCCTGGTCGTCGCGGAAAGCCTGCACTTCGCGGCTCAGGCGATAGAGCCACACCTTGTTGTCGAACTGGAACGAATCGGCGGTATTCTGGCGCTGGTCCATCTCGGCCAGATCTTCTTCGGCCAGGCCGAGATCTTCGAGCGAAACTGCGCGCGGGTCGGCGTGCAGGTGCACTTCCACTTCCTCGTCGCCGCTCACGCGCAGCGCCACGCGCCGCTCCATGTACGGGCCGGCCACTTCGAACCAGCGGCGCGCGCCGGCCTGGTAGCGGGTGGTGCGATCGGCCGTGAAGTCCAGATCTTTGAAGTTTTCCCCCACCCCGGAGAGGGAAATCACGTCCCCGGTGCGGGCGTCCGTCACCTTCAAGTTGGCCAGGTCTTCGGCCGGTGCAGTATCTTTCCTGAAGAAGGACATCGCCGTTACTTTTGGCCGCCGGCGGGCAATTCTTTCGGCAGTTCCGGCGCCTTTTGTGCGCGCTCCGCCTTCAGCGCCGCCAGTTGCGCGTCCACGCTGTGGCCGCCCAGTTGTGCGAACTGCGCTTCCAGGTCGTCGTCCTTGCCGGCCGATGCCAGTTGGTCGAAGGCCTTCGCCGTGGCTTCTTCCTTGGCCACCGACTGTTCGAACCTGTTGAGCTGGGCGAACGCGTTGTCGGCGCTGCCCACGCCCGCCACGGCTTCCGACACCTTCTGCTGCGCCATGGCCGCGTTCTTGCGCGCCACCAGCGTGGTGGCCGTCCGCTCGCCTTCCTCAATCTTGCGCTTCAACTCCCCCACCTGCGATTTCAGCTTGTCGCTGGTCTGCTGCGCCGAGGTAACCGCCTGCTGCATGGAAGCCACCTGCTGGTCGCTCTCGGCTTTCTTCGCGAGCGCCTTCTTCGCCAGGTCTTCATTGCCGGCGTCCAGCGCCATGTTCGCGCGGTCCTTCCACTCCTGCGACTGCCGCACATACTTCTGGTACTCCGCGTCCAGCGTGTTGTAGTTGCTCATCGCCGACGCCGAAGCGCGCACCACGTTGTTGAGCTCGTTCTTCATATCGGCCACGGTCTGTTTCACCGTCGCCTCAAAGGTCGCGTCTTCGAGGTGGTCGACTCCCTGGTTTGCCTGACCCCGCGCCACCCGGCCCATTCGGTTGAAGATATCGGATAGGAATGCCATAAATCGTCGTCCTCCTCTTACGCCGCGAGGCCGCTCAACAGGCGGCGCGCGCTCATCACATCCACCAGCAGGAAATGCACCGCGGACAGGATATCGTCCTCATCGTCCGGCCCCATCTCCTGCAGCTTGCAGAAATTGTTCAAGGTCACTGCCACCTTGCCGCCCGCGGCGTCGTGCAACTGGAAATGGGAAGTCGAAATCCCATTATCCGCCGCCAGCATCTTACCCATCACATCGGCGGTGATCGAGGCGCGCGGCGCCACCGTGCAGACCAGCGAGAGGTACAAGATGTCGCCCTCCAGCACCGCCTGCAGCGAAACCCCGCTGTGCGTCTCGCGAATTTTCAAAGTGTCGGGCGCCGGTTCGGAGACTTCATAACCCTTCTCCGCCAGCAGCGCATGAATTTGCCCCGTTCGGGGACTACTGGTTGCTGTCATAAATGTCCTGGAATTCGCTCCTTTCACCTCTACGATGGTACGAGTCTTTCTGTTCCCGTCGCCGGGTTTTTTTATTGCAATATGTGATAACTATATTGCAATATGCAATTGGTGTCAAGGGGAAAATTAGCCCTGTTTTGAGTCGGATACAGCCAAGTGGGGCGGTCCCCCCTGGGCGGTCCCCCCTGGACCGCGGCGGACGCCCTCGTCCGCCTGCTGATTGGAATAACTCCAGGCGTCAGGATCAGGATCGCCGCAGCTCGTCGTGCTCGCCCTCCGCGCCGGTCGTCTGCCCAACCCGCAGCCCGCTCCAACCTTCCGCCAGCACGATGGAATTCGCGGGGTTCCGCGGATCGAACTTCACCACCACCGACTCAATCGAGGAGTAATCGCTTGGTACCCGTTCCGTCAGCGCTGAAACGTCCTGCGAAGCCGTGTACTCCACGCCGCGCACGGCATAGGTATAGAAGAGAAGATCTTCGCGAATCTCAACCAGCACCGCGTCGCCCATCTTGCCGTGCGCCGCCAGCGCGTCGCGCCTCCGCCGCTCGCGTTCTTCCGATGTGACGCGCGAATTCCGCCACGCGCGGTATCCCAAAATCGCCAACAGAACCGTGAGGAGTCCGGCCAGCGCAAGCGTGACGGCCTGCGCCGTGCTGTAGGACCAAGCCAGAGGAAACGGCATCGGATGCGAGCCTTACCGGGCCGGCGCCTCCGGAAACGCCTTGGCGTAGTCCTTCAGGAACTGATCCAATCCCTTGTCGGTCAGCGGATGGTTGAAGAGCATGTCGAGAACCTTGAAGGGCATCGTCCCGATGTGCGACCCCGCCAGCGACGCATCCACCACGTGCAAGGGCGAACGCAGCGACGCCGCCAGCACCTGGGTCTTGAAGCCGTAGTTCCTGTAAATCTGTAGAATCTGGCGAACCAGGTCCATCCCCGTCCAGCCGATGTCGTCCAGGCGCCCCACAAACGGGCTGATGATGTACGCGCCGGCCTTGGCGGCCAACAGCGCCTGCCCCGGCGAAAAACACAGCGTCACGTTGACGCGGATGCCCTCCGGCGACAGAGCCTTGGTCGCCTGGATGCCGTCGCGCGTCAGCGGGCACTTCACCACGATGTTCTTGTGGATCTTGGCCAGCTCTTTGCCTTCCTTGATCATCGCGGAGGCTTCCGTCGCCACCACTTCCGCGCTGATATCGCCGTCGACGATATCGCAGATCAGGCGCACCTGTTCGGCGATCGGCCGTCCCTCTTTCGCGATGAGCGTGGGATTGGTGGTGACGCCATCGACGATGCCCCAGCTCGCGCCCTTTTTCAGTTCATCCAGGTTTGCGGTATCGAGAAAGATTTTCAAGGATTCGCCCCTGGTCCCAAGTTTAGCAAAGTCGTACCGGCCTGCCGTTCGGAGCGCTTGCGTGCGCTGTGCAGTTACGACGGCATTCCGCCCTGTCAAGCTCGACTACAATAGAAGCGACGTGCCTGGGAAAACCTTCTACCTCGAAACTTTCGGCTGCCAGATGAACGCGCACGATTCCGAAAAGGTCGTCGGCACGCTCATGGCTCGGGGCTATGCCCAGGTGGAGACGCCCGAAGACGCCCACCTGGTGCTCTACAACACCTGCAGCATCCGCGACAAGGCCGAACAGAAGGTTTTCAACCGCCTGCAAAACTTCAAGCGCGAGGCCGGCAAGGGCAAGATTTTCGGCGTCCTCGGCTGCGTGGCGCAGCAGGAAGGCGAAAAGATTTTCGAGCGCGCCCCGCACGTCAGCCTCGTCGCCGGCTCCGCCAGTTACACGCGCCTCGGCGAGATGCTGGTGCAACTCGAAGCCGGCAACCGCCATGTCACCGGCCTCAGCCTCGATACCGAAGAGACCTTCGACACGCCCTTCACCCGGCGCGACAATCCGCACCGCGCCTATATCACCATCATCGAGGGCTGCGACAAATCCTGCGCCTATTGCGTAGTGCCGTTTACGCGCGGGCCGGAGCGCAGCCGCACCAGCGAGAGCGTGATGGCCGAAGCGCGCCGCCTCGCCGAACAGGGCTACACCGAGATCCAGTTGCTCGGCCAGAACGTCAACAGCTACCGCGACCCGTCCCCCGCCGGCTGGGATTTCGCCGCCCTGCTGGCCCGCGTCGCCGAAATCCCCGGCATCCGCCGCGTCCGCTACACCACGTCGCATCCGCGCGATTTCGTCCGCTCCATCGTGGACGCCATGGACTCCAACCCCGTCATCTGCGACCATGTCCACCTGCCCGTCCAATCCGGCTCTTCGAAAGTGCTGGCCGCCATGGACCGCCTCTACACCCGCGATGACTACCTGCGCCGCATCGAGTGGATCAAGAACGCCAGGCGCCCCTACTCGCTGACCACCGACATCATGGTGGGGTTCCCCGGCGAGACCGAAGAGGATTTCGACCAGACCCTGCGCCTCCTCGACGAAGTCCAGTACGACTCCCTCTTCAGCTTCAAATACTCCCCGCGGCCCAACACCGCCGCCCTGGAGATGGACGACAAAATTCCCGAGGACGAGAAGCAGCGCCGCCTCGTCATCCTGCAGGAAAAGCAGCGCGCCATCCAGATCCGCCGCAACGCCGAATCCATCGGCGCCGTGCGCGAGGTGCTCGTCGAGGGCCGCCACCAGGCGCTCGGACAGTGGATCGGCCGCACTTCCGACAATCGCACGCTGAATTTCACCCACCCCGATATCGATGGCGGCTCTCTGCTGGGAACCTATCTGCCGGTCCGCGTCACCCGCGCCGGCCCCAACTCGTTGGTGGGCGAAAGCGTAACTGTGGTGTAATGAAGGCGGGAGGGCATCATGGAAGTCGAAATGAAAATTCGCGGTCTCATGATCGATCCCGTTACCAACATGCCGATCGTGATCCTCAAGGACATGAGCGGCAACTCCGTCCTGCCGATCTGGGTGGGCGCGTATGAAGCCAACGCCATCGCCCTCGAGATTGAAAAAGTTTCCACCCCCCGTCCCATGACCCACGACCTGATCAAGACCCTGCTGCTGGGCCTCAATGCCAACCTGCAGAAGGTAGTGGTGAGCGAGCTCCGGGACGATACCTTTTACGCGGTCATCTGGCTCGACCGCGATGGCGATCTGATCAGCGTCGATTCGCGCCCCAGCGACGCGCTGGCCCTGGCCCTGCGCCTCGATTGCCCCATCTACGTGGAGGAGAGCGTCCTGAAATCCTCCAAGCAGGCCGCCGCGGTGACCGACAAGGTCAACAACGAAGAACTGCGGCGGTGGCTGGAGGGCCTCAACGACGAGGACCTCGGCCGCTACAAAATGTGAGCCCCGAAATCGCCGCGCGTCTCCAGGCTCTCGGGATCCAAATGGTAGCGCAAGCCAAGGAATATGGCATGTTTGGGCGCGGAACCTGTGCGGCCCTCGTGCGCTTCGGCGAGCCCGGCTTCGCTTCCGTCGGCAGTTCCGGCATCATGACCGAAAACGGACTGGCCTACCTGGTGTGGCGTGACGGCCAGCCCATCCTGGCCGCCCACGGAGCCGCCGGGACCGCCGCCGCACCGGACCAGGTGGAAGCCATCCGGAAGTTCTCCGAAGATTTGAAAATAGCTTTGGATTTGTCACAGAACGCATGACCATCGACCAACAACTCACATACATCCGCAAAGGCACGGCGGAGATCATCCGCGAAGAAGACCTCCGTGACCGGCTCTTCCACGCCGAAAAGAGCCACCGCCCGCTGCGCATCAAAGCCGGCTTCGATCCCACCGCGCCCGATCTTCACCTCGGCCACGCCGTGCTGCTCCGCAAAATGAAGCACTTTCAGGACCTCGGCCACACCGTCATCTTCCTGATCGGCGACATGACCGCCATGATCGGCGACCCCTCCGGCCGCAACGCCACCCGTCCCCCCATGACCCGCGAGGCCATCGATCAAAACGCCGAAACCTACAAGTCCCAGGTCTTCAAAATCCTCGATCCGCACAAGACCGAGGTCCGCTTCAACAGCCATTGGCTGGAGCCGCTGAAGTACATGGACATGATCCGGCTCTGCTCCAAGTACACCGTGGCGCGCATCCTGGAGCGCGACGATTTCGCCAAGCGCTACAAAGCAGGCGTCCCCATTTCGCTGCACGAGCTGATGTACCCGCTCGCCCAGGCCTACGATTCCGTCGCCCTCGAATGCGACGTCGAAATGGGCGGCACCGATCAGAAATTCAACCTGCTGGTGGGCCGCGAGATTCAGAAGGATTTCGGCCAGTTGCCGCAAATCGTCGTCACCGTGCCGATTCTCGAAGGCCTCGACGGCGTCAACAAGATGTCGAAATCGCTCGGCAACTACATCGGCATCACCGAGCCGCCCGAGGTCATGTTCCGCAAAGTGATGCAGATCTCCGACGAGCTGATGTTCCGCTACTACGAGCTGCTCACCGACAAGAGCCTGGCCGAAATCGCCGCCATGCGCAGCCAGATCGCCCCCGGCCAATTGCATCCCATGGAAATCAAAATCGCGCTCGGCAAACTGATTGTCACCGACTTCCACTCCGCCGCCGGCGCCGATCGCGCCGCCGAAGTCTTCAACTCCGTGGTGCGCCGCGGCGAAATTCCCGCCGATATTCAAACCGTCGCGCTGCCGGAAGGCGTGCGCGTCGCCGCCGGTATCCGCGTCGACAAAATGCTCGCCCGCATCGGCCTCTACGAATCCGTCACCGAGGCTGTCCGAAAGATCAAGGCCGGGGCGGTGGAGATCAACGGTGAAAAGGTGAGAGACTTGGTGCTGGCAGACCCGCCCGCCGAAATGATCGTCCATGCCGGCAAAAACTGGCGGAAGGTCGCGCTCGGAACACCGTGAGAAAGCTCTACTACTGGAAGCTCAAGCAACGGGAACTCAAGCTCGGGGACCGCACCCTGCTGATGGGCGTGCTCAACGTTACGCCCGACTCCTTCTCCGACGGAGGGAAATACTCCGATCCCGACCGCGCCTTCGCCCGCGCCGTCGAACTCGAAGAACAGGGCGCCGACATCATCGATATCGGCGCCGAATCCACGCGCCCCGGCTCGTCCCGCATCACCGCATCGGTCGAGCTGCAGCGCCTGGTTCCGGTGCTGAAGCGGCTGCGCGATCGCCTGGGCATTCCGATTTCGGTGGACACCTATAAAGCCGAAGTGGCCGAACGCGCGATCGAACTCGGCGCCGAGATCATCAACGATCCTTCCGGGCTCACCTTCGAGCCGCAACTGGCCCGCGTGGTCTCCAACCACGACGCCGGCCTCATTTTGAATCACATGCGCGGCCGGCCCGAAACCTGGGCCAAGCTCGGCCCCATGCGCGAGCCCATGACCACCATCCTGCACGATCTGGAAGCCGCCGTTAGCCGCGCGCGCGGCGTGGGCATCGACAAATCGCGCCTGGTCATCGACCCCGGCTTCGGTTTCGGAAAACGCAAGGAGCAGAATTCGCTGATCCTCGATCGCCTCACCGACCTCGCGGCGCTCGATCTGCCCATCCTTACCGGACCTTCGCGCAAGAGCTTTCTCACCCAACCCTCCGGCGAAGAGACCCGCTATGCCACCGCCGCCGCGGTGGCCATCGCGGTGTTGCGCGGCGCCCACATCGTGCGCGTCCACGACGTCCGTGAAATGCGCGCCTCGGCCAGCGTGGCGGATGAGATTCTCCGCACCAAAGAATCGTAAACCATGCAACTTTGTACGTTGCACTCCGTCTAAGGAATTGCTATGAAACGTGCGATTTCAGCCCTCTTTCTGCTGGTTTTCGCAGGATTCGGCCAGTCCGGCAGCCGTCTGGTGGATTACGCGCTGCTGCTGGAGGATGCCCCCGTAGCTCAAAAGACCCAGGGCCGGCTGGCCCTTCAGAGCGCCGATGCGCAGGCGCAAATGGCGCGCATCCGTTCCGCGCAAGACAGTCTGTTGGCGGAGTTGCAGCGCCGCAAGGTCACCGTGGGAGGCAGTTCCCAGGTTCTGGTGAACGCCATCTTCGTGCGCACCACGCCTGAGACCGCGGCACAACTGTTACATCTTCCCGGCGTCGTGCACGTAGTTCGCGCGCCGCGCCTGCACCGCGATCTCAACACGGCGCTTGGTCTGGTGAACGTCCCCGGCGCCTGGAGCGCCATCACCGGCGGCGCGGCCAACGCCGGCGCCGGCATCAAGATCGGCATCATCGATACCGGCATCGATCAGAACCATCCGGGATTTCAAGACACATCCCTCGCGCCGCCCCCCGGTTTTCCCAAGGGTGATACCCATTACACCAACAACAAAGTGATCGTGGCCCGCAGTTACGTGGCGCTCGACAGTTATACCGACCCGGCTTCCTCCACGCCCGACGACACCACTCCGCGCGATCGCGTCGGCCACGGCACCGCCATCGCCATGATCGCCGCCGGCGTGCAGAATACCGGGCCGCAGGCCACCATCCAGGGCGTCGCGCCCAAAGCCTTCCTCGGCAATTACAAAATCTTCGGCTCGCCCGGCGTGAATGACTACGCGCTCTACGCCGCCTTTGTGCAGGCCCTGCAGGACGCCGTCACCGACCAAATGGACATCGTAACGCTCTCTCTCGGAGAAGGCGACATGCCCACCTGGGGCCCGCTCGATGTCGACCCATCCTGCAGCTCCGATAACGTGACCCCGGCCCCTTGCGATATCTACGCCCAAGCCGTGGAAACCGCCGTGCAGGCCGGCCTGGTGGTCGTGGCCGCCGCCGGCAATGATGGAAATATCGGCGTGCTGCCGCACACGCTGAGCACTATTCATACCCCCGGCACCGATCCTGCCGCCATCACCGTGGGCGCGTCCCTCAATTCCCACGCTCTCTACCAGACTCTGCACCTGAGCGGCGCGGGCCTTCCCTCCAGCCTGCAAAGCCTGCAAGCCCTCTTCGGCGATGGGCCGCACGCCACCTCGGCGCCCTATCCCATTCTGACAGCCGCTCCCATTCTGGATGTCGCGCTGTTGGGCGATAACGGCCTCGCGTGCGCACCGCTCGCCGCCGGGTCGCTCGTGGGCGCCGTCGCTCTCATCCTGCGCGGCTCCTGCACGTACAGCGACAAGATCAACTACGCCCAGAACGCCGGCGCTGTTGGCGTGGTCATCTATCAGCAAGCCGGCATCAACACCGTCTATAGTTCCTGGGGCGCGCAGGATACCGGCATCCCCGCCATGATGGTCGGTTACACCGACGGCGTCAATCTGAAAAACTTCATCGACGCCCATTCCGGCGTCACCGCCCAGTTCGACCTGTCATTCACGCCGGTCGCTACTGCGCCGAGCGGCATCTGGCCGTCCTCTTCGCGCGGCCCTTCCATCGGCAGTTTCACCCCCAGCCCCTACCAGACCTTCGTCATCAAGCCGGAGTTGGTGGCCCCGGGCGCGGACATCTACACCGCCGCGCAGAAACTCGATCCCAATGGCGACGTCTACAACCCCACCGGGTACGCCGGCGTCACAGGCACAAGTTACGCCGTGCCGATGGTCGCCGGCGCCGTCGCGCTGGTGAAGCAGCAGCACAGCTCCTGGAGCCCCGCGCAGCTCAAGTCCGCCGTGGTCTCGACCGCCGCGCAGGGCGTCACCGATACCGATGGCACCATCGCGCGTGTCAACGCGGTGGGCGCCGGCGAGCTCAGCGCCGTCGACGCCATGAACGTGGCCGCCACTCTCGACCCCGCCACCATTGCCTTCGGACCCATCTCATCGAGCCCGGTGAACATCAGCCGCACCCTGAACATCACCAACGTGACCGGCGTCTCCGCCACTTTCAGCTTCAGCGTGACCGCGCGCGATTCCTCAACCGCCAGCATCGCGGTTTCGCCATCTTCCCTCACGCTGGCCGCGGGCGCGCAGAACAGCGTCACCGTCAAGCTTGCTGGCACGCTGCCGGCCGCCGGCTCGTACGAAGGCGTCATTGTAGTCACCGGCCCCGCCGGAACGCCCACGCTGCGCCTGCCATACCAGTTCCTCGTCGCCAGCGGCGTACCCACCGACATTTTCCCGGTCTATGACGGCAACTTCATCGGCGCTCCCGGCGACACCGGTTGGCCGATTGCCTTCCGCCTCAACGACGCATTTGGAGTGCCGGTCATTGGAACCACCTACCGTCCCATCTTCAGCGTGGTCTCCGGCGGCGGCCAGATCGCCTCGGGCGACAGCCAGGAATTCCGCTACGGCATCGCCGGCGCCTTCGTCAATCTCGGCTCGCAGCCGGGCCCGCAGATCTTCCACGGAACCGTCGGCTCCAACCTCACGGTCGAGTTCGACGGCTACGCGCGCCCCTTCCCGGTGATCGGGGCCAACAGCGTAATGGACGCCGCCTCTTTCCGCACCGACTTTGGCCTGGCTCCGGGGTCTTACATCACCATCAAGGGTACCAACCTCTCGGACACGACCCAGGTGTATTCGACACCCTACCTGCCCGTGGCTCTTTCTACAGTCAGCGTGAGCTTCGATGGCGGCGGACTCAGCCTGCCGGGCCATCTTCATTTCGTTAGCCCCGGCCAGATCAACGTTCAGATCCCCTGGGAATTCCAGGGCCAGTCATCCGTCCTCATGAAGGTGACCGTCGAGGGCAACTCCGCGTATCTCCAGAGCAACGTCTATACCGTGCCGCTGGCCAACTATGCACCCGCCTTTTTCGAGATCTCCGGCATCGCCGCGTCCGTCGACGCCAACACCGCCCAGATTGTCAGCTCGACCAGCAAGGTCAACCGCGGCGACCTCGTGGAGCTCTACGTCAACGGCCTCGGCCCCGTTACCAACGCAAACCTGGTCGTGTCCGGCGAGCCCAGTCCGGGCCCTCCTTCTCTCGCCCAGACCACCGCCATCCCCACCGCCACCATCGGCGGCGTCAACGCGCCCGTAATTTTCAGTGGACTCGCGCCCGGCATCGTCGGCTTATACCAGGTCAACATCACCGTTCCCGCCAATGTGCCCACCGGCCTTCAGCCGCTGATCCTCTCCATCGGCGGCGTGGCTTCGAAGACCTCGCAACTGCCCATACAGTAAGGACTCGCATCTCCGGTATAATGTGAACCTGGGAGCTGTCCCCGTTCGATGATCGATATTAAGAAGAAGCTGCAGGATGAAATCACCGTGCTCGATCACGAGTTGAAAGTCGAGCTGCCGAAGGAAATCCTGAAAGCCCGCGCCCACGGGGACCTCAGCGAAAACGCCGAGTATCACGCCGCCAAGGAACGCCAGGGCTTCGTCAACGCCCGTCTCAATCAGTTGAAGCGCCGCCTGGCTGAGATTTCCATGATCGATTTCTCCAAGATCCCGCACGATCGCGCCGGGCTCGGTTCCACCGTCGTGGTGCTCGACGTCAACCGCGACGAAGAGATGACGTATAATCTGGTCACGACCGAAGAGGCCGACGCCGCCAACGGAAAGGTTTCCACGACGTCGCCCATCGGCCGCTCTCTCTTGGGCAAGGAAGTCGGCGATGTGGTCCGGTTTCAGAGCCCGGGCGGCATGAAGGAATTGGAGATTCTGAAACTCACCACCATCCATGATGCAGTTGACTAAGTTATGACCTTTACCCGTGGGATCGGGATGGTCTGCGGCGCCATCATCGATCGCATCGTGCGCTGGCTGGCGCTTTCGAAAATTCACCCCAACGTCCTCACCTTCCTCGGCCTGGTGATCAATATTTGGGCGGCCTGGCTGTTCGCCAGGGGCAGTTTCAAGTGGGCCGGCGCGGTAGTCATCGGCGCGGGCCTCTTCGACATGGTGGACGGCCGCGTGGCGCGCGCCACTCACCAGGTCACCCGCTTCGGCGGCTTCTTCGATTCCGTCATGGACCGCTATTCCGACCTGGCGCTCTACATGGGCCTGCTGGTCTATTACGCTTCCATCAACCGCTTCTTCTATATCGTGCTCACCGCCATCGTGATGACCGGCTCGGTCATGATCAGCTACACCCGCGCGCGCGCCGAGAATGCCATCCCCAAATGCAAAGTCGGCTTCCTGGAACGGCCCGAGCGCGTGGTTCTCATCATCATCGGCGCGCTCTTCAACCGCATGGCCGCCACTCTGTGGGTCATCGCCGTGCTCTCCAATCTCACCGTGGTGCATCGCATGATCTATACCTGGCAGGAATGCAAGAAGATGGAAAGCGCCCCCGCGCCCCACTGAGTGGGACAGACCATCGCCTTTCGTGGTCTGTCGGGCACCGTTGCCGCAGCCCCACGCCGCTCCCCTCCCAATCGGATAAAATGTTTCCATTGCGTCGCATAATCATCGGCGTGTTCACTCTGGGGTTCGGGCTCGCCTGGGCGCAAGCCCCGCCCCCCGGCGCCGGCTATCTCCTGCGCGGCGGCACCGTCCACACCATTTCCGGACCGGTGATTGAGAACGGCTCCGTCCTCGTGCACAACGGCAAAATCATCGGCGTGGGCAAAGACCTGTCCGCTCCCCAAGGCTTCAAGGTCCTCGACATTCACGGACAGCACATTTATCCCGGCATGATCGACGGCGCTTCCATGATCGGCCTGGAGAAAGCCTCCAACCAGGAAGCCTCCGACGCCTGGGAGTTGGGCCTGCTCAACCCCCAGCTTCGCGCCGTCACCGCCGTGAATTCCTCGAGCGAGCAAATCCCGGCCGCCCGCGCGAACGGCGTCACCAGCGCGATCGAAATGCCCGAAGGCGACTTGATCTCGGGACAAATGTCCATCGTCCATCTGGACGGCTCGTCGAATGACGCCATGACCGTGGTTCCTTGCACCGCCATTCACCTGCGCTTCCCGGCGATCGTCACCGTGCCCGTGCCGCCTCATGAGACCGACGAAGAGGATGAAGATCCATCCAAAGAGATCGAGCCCATTCCTTACGCCGATGCCAGGCGCGACTACGACCAGAAAATGCGCGCCCTCAACCAGTTTTTCGACGAGGCCCGCCGCTACCGTCAGGCCCGCATCGGTAAGCCCGCCACACCGGTAAATCTGAAATACGAAGCTCTCCTTCCGGTGCTGGAGGGCAAGACGCCGATGTTCGTCACCGCCGTTCGCGAACGCGAGATTCGCGAAGCCATCCAGTTCGCCAAGAAAGAAAAGATCAAAATCATTCTCGCCGACGCCTACGAGGCGTATAAGGTTCTGCCGCTCCTGAAATCGACCAATACGCCCGTCGTCCTCGGCCCCACTCATACGCTGCCGCTCGATCCGGACGACCCATACGACCGCTCTTACACCACTCCCGGCGATCTCTACCAAGCCGGTGTCAAATTCTGTATCGCCACTTTCAGCTCCCGCTCTTCGCGCAATCTGCCGTATGAAGCCGCTGCCGCCGTTCCCTACGGCCTGCCGATGGATGAAGCCTATAGAGCGGTGTCGCTGAATGTCGCGCAGATTTTCGGCATTGCGAACCGCCTCGGTTCCATCGACGAAGGCAAGACCGCCGACCTCATCGTCGTCGACGGCAATCCCTTGGACGTCAGAACAAACGTGAATCTGGTCTTCATCGACGGCAACCTAATAAGTCTGGACACACGCCAGAAAGAGCTCTACGAAAAGTATCTGGGACGCCAGTAAGTCCGGCAGCCCGATCGTGCTCGGTACCGCGGAATTCAACCTGGCCCTTTCCAGCGCCCGTGCCGCGGCGGTGGTAAAGGCGCTGGTGGCGGCCGGCATCGACCCCAGGCGGCTCACGCCGCATGGCGGCGGGCCCTTCGCGCCGGTCGCGACGAACACCACGGAGCAAGGCCGGGCCAGGAACCGGCGCGTGGAACTGGTGGCCCAGCCGTAATCTCGGCCGCCTCCATGCGCGGCGCTTTTATGTAACCCGCCGCCTGCGCGGGTGTGAGGCGCCTTTACACCCCGCCACAACGAGAATTTGGTACTCGTTGTGTGCAACCGCTGGCCAGAAGCATTCTGTCTTCTGTCTCCTGTCTCCTGTCTCCTGTCTCCTGTCTCCTGTCTTCTGACTTCTGACTTCTGACTTCTGACTCCTGTCTTCTGTCTTCTGTCTTCTGACTCCCATATCCCGAAGGGATATCAAGGACGGAGCCCTTGCGCCTTCTTCGCGTAACCCACGCTTTGGGCAAGCGTGATCCGCTGCTCCGCGCGCAGGTTCAGCGCCTTGCCCAGATCGGCGCGATTTACCGATGCGCGCACCACCGTGCCCAGGCCTTCGGAAGCGCAAAACAGATACACGTTCTGGGCGATGAACCCGGTGTTGGCGTTGGCGGTAGCCAGCCTTGCCGCGTCGTCGCCGCCCAACTTGGCGGTGTCGGCGATGTAGATCAGATTGACCGGCGCATCGGCCGCGTACGCCTGGGTTCCGGCCAGCTTGCGCAGGTCGGTTTGCGCCACCGGCTTCAGCGCGTTCGCCTTGGCATCGTAGAGGTAGGCTCCATCGGCCAGGATCACATAGACGTCGATTTCCTGGCGGTTGGATGCTGAAGGCGCCGTGCGATGGCCGTCTTCGCGGTTGATGCCCCAGGCAGCCCACAGAAGGTTCGAAAGCATCTGCTTGGAAAGCTGCTCCGGGCCGAAGTCGCGCACCGACTTTCGCTCTTTGAGGACCTGCATCAACGGCTTGCCGCCGCTGGTTTGAGGGGTTGGCAGCGCAACCGGCTTGGGTTCCTGGCCCCGGATCAGTCCCAGCGGAACCAGCAATAGAGCAATAAGAGATTTTGACATCTGATTCTCCATGTGCAGTATAGCTGATGCCCAGGGCAGCGGCCGCGCGCCGGCGCGTCCGTGTTCGCGGCGCCCCACCTCCACACAGAGCCGCGACTTGTCGCACGACCGTTAGGGAGCGGAGGGCCGCTACCAGCAAGACATCACGCGGTGAAAGCGCTAGTCTTCCAGAATCACGTGCGCCATCCCCATCTCGCTCGTGTGCGTCATCGAGAGCGCCACATTCCGCACGCTCAGCTTCGCCGCCACTGCCGCCGCCACGCCGTGAAATCGCAGGGTTGGCTTCCCCGAAGGAAGATTCGCCACTTCGAAGTCCTGCCAGCGCACGCCGTGTCTCCAGCCCGTCCCAATGGCTTTCATGCCGGCTTCTTTGGCCGCAAACCGCGCCGCGTAGCGCTCGAACTTATTGGCCTTTCGCTCCACGTAAGCGATCTCCGCCGGCGTATAAATGCGTCCGATAAAGCGCGCCCCGAAACGCGCGATCGATTCCCGAATCCGCGGAACCTCGCACAGGTCCACTCCCGTGCCGACGATCATCTCAACTCCGCCCCGGAGGTCGTGATGGTCAGTCGTCCGTGCTTCACGCCCTTCGCGCTGATCAGCAAATCGGCCACCTTCCGCACATCCGCCACCTTGCCTCGCACCACCAGCACCTCCAGGCAATGGTCGTGGTCCAGATGCACGTGCAGCGTGGAAAGAATCGCGCGATGAAAATCGTGCTGGATGGAAACCAGCTTCTCATTCAATCGCCGCACGTGATGGTCGTAAACCAGCGTCACCGTCCCCACTACCTGGCTCTCCGGCGATTCCCAGGTCTGCTCCACCAGCTCGTCGCGAATCAGGTCGCGAAACGCCTCCGACCGGCTGGTATAACCGCGCTGCCCGATCAGGCGGTCGAACTTCTCCAGCAGACGGGTATCGATTGCCACGCCAATTCGGCTCAAGCCGCTCATGCGTACACATAGTAGCACCCGCGGGATTAGCTCACCCGGTGGCACGTTTCTACCACTCGTGCTACCGTGGGCGTAGGCGTGCACATCTACGACGGATTCCTCTCGACACCGGTCTGGGCGGCCATGGACGTGGCCGCGGTGCCCGCCGTCGGCTACATGGTGCGGCGCGCCCAACGCCAGTTCGACGAGAGCCGTATCCCGCTGCTCGGTGTGATGGGCGCATTTGTTTTCGCCGCCCAGATGATCAACTTCCCCGTGGGAATCGGAACCTCCGGCCACCTGGTCGGCGGCGCGCTCCTCGCCTGCACGCTGGGCCCCGCGGCCGCCGGCGTCGTGCTCTGCGCCATCATTGCCATCCAGGCTCTGGTGTTTCAGGATGGCGGAATCCTGGCGCTCGGACCCAACCTCATCAACATGGCGATCCTCGGCGTCCTCGCCGGCTATCTGCCTTATTACTTGTGGGGCGGCACGCCTTGGCGGAAGTTCGCCATCTTCGCCGGCGGCGCTCTTTCCGTGATGGTCAGCGCCATTCTGGCGCTGGCGGAGTTGCTGATCTCGGGCGTGCCGATGTCGCACTCCGTGGTGGGCGTCTCCCTGGCCCTGTTCCTGGTCTCCGCGCTGCTCGAAGGGGCCATCACGCTGGCCGTCGTCCAGGCGCTCGAAGCCATCCAGCCGGGTTTCGTTCGCCAGCCGGCGGCCGGCCGCTCCTTCGCGCGCGGCGCGCTCGGGCTCGCAGCCGTGGTGCTGGCCGCGGTGGGCTTCCTGTTTGCCTCCACCGCTCCCGACGGCATCGAATCGCTGGGACATGCCACCGGCATGGACCACGTCCGCCGCCTCTTCACCACGCCGCTGGCAGGCTACCAACTGGCCTTATACGGTGACCCCTGGCTGCGCAAGACCGCCGCCGGCCTGGCGGGCATTGCGATCGTCTATGGCGCCTGCCTGCTGATCGGCCGCGGCGTCGCCCGCCGCGGGAGGGCCTGATTTGCATCACGTCGTGCTGGAACGCTGGAGCCGCGGCGCGAGCCCGCTGCATCGCCGCGATCCCCGCGCCAAGTTCGCCGCCCTGCTGGTTTTCCTGGTGGTGCTGGCCACCGCGCACCGCGACCTGCCGCTACTGGCCGGCGCATTTCTGCTGCTGCTCGCCGCCACGCTCCTGTGGGCGCGCGTACCGCTCGCGGGCGCTCTCCGGCGCGCCGCCCTGGTGCTGCCCTTCACCTTGCTCGCGGCCGCGCTCTGCTGGTTCGGTGGCGACCCCGCGCGCGGCCTTCACCTGGTGCTGAAAAGCTATCTCTCCGCTCTGGCCGTGCTCACCGTGGTCTCTACCACGCCGCTGCCTTTGCTGCTGCGCGGCCTCGAACTGCTGGGCGCCCCGCGTTTCCTATTGATGGTCGCGCAGTTTCTGTATCGCTACCTGTTCGTGATCTCCGAAGAGGCCCAGCACATGCGGAGTGCCGCCGCGTCGCGCGGCTTCGCGCGGCGGTCCGGCGGCTTTCGCGCCGCCGCGGGAGCCTTGGCGGTGCTCTTCGCGCGCTCCTATGCGCGCGCCGCGGAGATCCACCGCGCCATGCTGGCGCGCGCCTTCCCCGGCCGCTTTCATACCCTGGGCGCTCTTCGTTTCCGAGCCGCCGACGCCGCTTTCCTGGCGCTCGCCGCGCTGGCCCCGGCCCTCATTCGCGCCGCCATCGAGAGGCTCGCCTGATGCCGCGCCTGATCCAAGTCCACAATTTGAGCTTTCGTTATGAAGACGGCACACCCGCTCTTCGCGGCGTCGATTTCCACCTCGAAGCCGGCGAATCCGTCGCCCTGCTGGGCTCGAATGGAAGCGGCAAGACCACCTTCGTCATGCACCTCAACGGTCTGCTCTCGGGCGAGGGCAGCGTCGAGATTTGCGGCCTGCCCGTCCGGAAAGCCAATCTGCCGGCCATCCGGCGCAAAATCGGCATGGTCTTCCAGGATTCCGAAAGCCAGCTCTTCATGCCCACCGTGCTCGAAGACGTGGCCTTTGGCCCGCTCAATCTCGGCATGACCCGCGAGGATGCTTCCTCCGCCGCTCGCGCCGCGCTCGACACCGTGAGCATGTCCGCCGCCATCCACCGGGCCCCTTACCACCTGAGCGCCGGCGAAAAGAAGAGAGTCGCCATTGCCGGTATCCTGGCGATGAACCCCGAAATCCTGGTGCTGGATGAGCCCACGACTTTCCTCGATCCTCCCGGCCAGCGCGCGCTCGCCGAACTGCTGGCCCGCTTGCCGCAGGCCAAGGTGCTGGTGACGCACGATGCCGCCCTGGCGCGGTCTCTATGCACGCGCGCGGTCTTTTTCCAGGACGGCCGGATCGCGGCCGAGGGTCCGGTCCAGGAAATCGTAAATCGTTTTGGCTGGGATTTCGCCGGCGAACCGAGTAAATCGGCCCAGTAATCGTCGGCCTCAACACTCGGCGCCTTTGCGCAATCCGTCGCTCACGCTGGTGGCCCCGATGCGAGCCGCGACTTGTCGCTCGACCGTGAGGGAGCGGCGCCCGTCCCGCGACTGTTTCCTCGCGGTCAAGAACCTAGCCCTTGCCTTCCGCCGCGCGCTTGTGAAACTCCGCCCACCGCTTCTTTTGCGCCGCCGCGATGCGCTTACGCGCCGCGGCGCTCATCTTGCGCTTCACCGGCGCCTTCTCCCCGTTCCCAGCCGCTGCCGGTGCGCTCTTCCCTTTCAATTCGGCTCTAATCTCGTGGATCTTGTCTTCGATCTTATTCCGCTCTATCGCGTAGCCGGCCAGCGCCATTTGTAAGGTCATCTGGCCGATCGTCTTTGTTCCTCGTGCCATGACATCTTCTCCGCGGGATAATATAACATGATTTAAGGACCGCGCCCGCATTTCTATCTTATAGTTACTGGGCGATTATGTAAACTCCATGAGACTGGTAATCCAAAGAGTAATAGAAGCCCGCGTGACTGTCAGCGATGACATCGTGGGATCCATCCGCAAGGGGTTGTTGGTGCTTCTGGGAATCTCCCGTGCCGATACCACCGCCGACGCCGATCGCCTGCTGGAAAAACTCGTCACCCTCCGCATCTTCCCGGACGACGCCGGAAAAATGAACCGCAATGTCGCGGAGTCCGGCGGCGCGCTCCTGATCGTTTCCCAATTCACCCTGTACGGAGACTGCCGCAAGGGACGCCGGCCCAGTTTCGACCGGGCCGCGCCCCCCGAGCAGGCGCAAGCCCTCTATCGGTATTTTGTGGAAGCCGCGCGGAAAGGCCCGGTTCCGGTGGAGACCGGCGTCTTCCAGGCCATCATGCAGGTTCACCTGGTGAACGACGGCCCCGTCACCATCCTCATCGATTCCGACGACCTGAAGAGATGAGTCCGCTTTAGTTGTGAGGCGGGCAATCCTGCCCGCAGCCGGCTTTCAGCCGGCTGGACCCGCTGGAAAGCGGGTCCGCAGCCTGAAAAGCTGACCCTCTTACTGCCTGCCGCTGTATCTCTCGTACAACCGCACCTGCTTGTTGGACAAGGTGATCTCCTTGCCGTTGATGAACAAGTGCCGGATCTGCGTCCGTATGTCCATCGGATCGCCGTCGGTGATCAGCAGATCGGCGTACTTGCCTTTTTCCACCGATCCCAACTTATCGCCCGCGCCCCAAATCTCCGCCGGGTTGATGGTGAGAGCTTTCAGCGCTTCGTCGTGCGGCAGTCCGTACGCCACCGCGGTGGCCGCCTGATACGGCAGGTCGCGGACGAACTCGTTGGTGAAGGTGCCCAGGGCGAATTTCACGCCGGCCTTGTACGCTTCAAACGGCTGGGTGAATGCCTGGTCGTATTCGGCATCCTCGTTATCCGGCAACGCCAGTACGCGCCCCAGAATCACCGGCACGTTCTTGGCTTTGAGTTCCGGCCCGGCCTTGGTGATCTCGCGCGGCTGCAGTATCACGATCTTGACGTTCTGCTTTTCGGCCCACGCGATGGCGTCGTGAATGGTGTTGGCGCGCGCCGCCGATACCGCCAGCGGCATCTTGCCCTCGAGCACCGGAATCATGGCGTCGAACTTCAGATCGGGGTGAAAATCGGGCAGGTGCGCGGCTTTGGCTTTCTGATATTTCCGCGCATCGTCGAAGAAGGTGTTGAGCTTGGCGATCTGCTCCAGAACCGCGCGTTGCGCGTTGCCGGCCGCTCCGGCAGCGCCCGGGAACATGTCCTGCATGTCCGCCGGCATTCCTCCGCCGCCGCCGCGTCCTCCGCGGCCGCCCGCGCTCGGAAAGTTCAGGCACATAGCCACCGATCGGTTGATCTCCATCTCTTCCCAGGTCCAGCCGTCGGTATGCAGCAGCGCAGCCTGGCCCGAAATCAACTGGCCGCCGCCACCCCCGCCGCGTCCGCCCAGCGAGGGAAGAGTGACCGCGCCGGTGATGCCGTTTACGCGCACCACGCCGAAATGCTCGCTGTCCGGGTTGACCGCCGACAAGGCGCGCAGTTGCGGCATGAAGTCGCCGATTTCGCCCGTGTCGTTGGTTTCACGGATCGACTCAATCTCTTCGAGCCCCAGGTCGGTAGCCGAATCGATCATCCCCGGGTACACGCGCAGGCCCTTGACGTCCAGCACCATGGCGCCCTTGGGGGCCACAATCTTGGCGCCCATATCGAGAATCTTGCCATCCTGGATCAGCAGCGAAATGCCCTTGATGGGGGCGCTCGAGACCGGATAAACGTCGGCGTTCTGGATCAGCACGGTTTCGCCCGCCGCAAAAGCGGCTACTGCACTCGCCATCAGAATTCCCAGGAGTTTCATTGGTTCGGCCTCCTCACGGGCTGCGTTCTTTGCTGGCTCGCCTTCTCTTTATCGATGAGCCTTTTCTTCTCGGCTTCTTTGGCGGCTTGCGCGACCAGTTCCTTGTCGCGGTCGAAGTAGACCGTTCCATCGATCAGCACTTTCTGCACTTTGGCGAAATCCGAAAGCGGGAAGCTGTCGTAGAGCACCAGGTCGGCGTCTTTGCCCACCTCGATCGAGCCCACGGTTTTATCGATTCCCAACTGTTTGGCCGGGTTCAGCGTGACCATGGCCAGCGCCTCGGTTTCGGTGGCGCCGCCGTATTTCATGGCTTTGCCGGCTTCGCTGTTCAGGTGGCGCATCAGCTCGGCGTCGTCGCTGTTCAGGCTGACCACGATGCCCTTCTTCATCATCAGGGTCGCGTTGAACGGAATTGCGTCGATGGCTTCGATTTTGTACGCCCACCAGTCGCTGAACGTCGATGCCCCGGCGCCGTGCGCGGCAATCTCTTTGGCCACTTTGTAGCCTTCCAGAACGTGCTGGAAGGTGCGGACCTTGAAGCCCACATCGTCCGCCACGCGGATCATCATCAGAATTTCATCGGCGCGGTAGCAGTGCACGTGCACGTAGCGTTTGTTCTCCAGCACTTCTTTGAGCGCTTGCAGTTTGAGGTCGACGCGCGGGGCCAGGGGATGTTCGCCGCGCGCCACTTGGGCGTCATAGGCGTCCCATTCGGCCTTGTACGCCTTGGCATCGTTGAAAGCCTCGCGGATCACGTCCTCCACGCCCATGCGGGTGGCGGGATAACGCGCCGTCACGGTCGTGGTGGCGCCGCGGCCGCCTTGCGGATTGCCGGAGCGCTTCGGGTTCTCGCCCAGCGCGAACTTGATGCCCGGCGTGGCCCCCGCGAAAATCATTTCCTGCGCGCTCTTGCCCCACCGCATCTTCAGAGGCAGCGTCTGCCCGCCGATCGAGTTGGCCGAACCGTGCAGGATGTTGGCGGTGGTCACGCCGCCCGCCAGCGCGCGGTAGATGGCGATGTCGTCCGGGTTGATGATGTCCCGGATGTTCACCATCGAGGAAACCGAAACACTGCCTTCGTTGATGCCGCCGTCGCCGGCGATGTGCGAGTGGCAATCGATGATGCCGGGGATCAGGTACTGTCCGCCGCCGTCGATCACCGTGGCGCCCTGCGGCACCATCACCTTCTCGCCCACTTCGGCGATCTTGCCATCCTTCACCACTACCGAACCCTTGAACGTGCCCTTGCTGCCCACCGTCATGACGGTGGCGTTCTGAATGACGATGGTTTCCGCGCACAGCGGAGCCAGCGCCACGAGGACTGCCAGTAATGTCTTTTTCATCGGTTTCCTCCCGGATTGCCCGGATCGTCGGTGGCCGCGCCGCGGCCGCCCGGCGCGGTGGTCTCCGCCGGCGTGTACTTCTTTCCGTCCACGAACACCATCACCACGGTGGTGCCGTTCTCGAAAATATCTCCCTTGGTCAGCACGAGGTTGGCGATCTTGCCCCTCTCGATGCTGCCCACGCGGTCGGCCACGCCATAGATTTCGGCGGGCGAAAGCGTCAGCGCGCGCAGCGCGTCTTCCCGCGACAGCCCGTTGTCGATGGCCTTCTTCACCGCGCGCTGGAAATCGCGTGGCGCGTCCTGTCCGTCGGAGTAGAGGGCGAATCTGACGCCGGCCTTCTGGAGCACGGCCGGCGCCGTGGGGGCCTTGTCGCGCTCTTCGAGCACGCGCAACGTGTCGGTATCCTCGGCGTCCGGCGAGCGGGCCGGAGCGGTGGGCCAGCGCAGGCTCAGCAGCACGGTCGCATTGGCCTTCTTCAAGAGATCGGCCGCTTCCGGAAGATAGGCGTCGCGCGCGCCGTAGAGAATCATCGGCTGCTTCAACTCGGCGCCAAACCGCAGCATACGGTCGATCTCCACCAGGCGATTGGCCGGAAGCAGGATCCGCTTGGAGGCCAGCACGCCTTCGAGCGCCCGGTCATACTCCGGCCTCTGCATGCCATTCGGATTCTTGGCATAGGCTTCCTTCACCAGCCGGTAGTGATCGGCATCCAGATAGATTTGCCGGACGTAGGAAATGATGCCCATCAGCGAGCTGGGAAATCCGCCGCCACCACCACCGCCGAAACCGCCGCCGCGCCCGAAGGCGATGTACTGGCCGGCGGCCGGAACCAGAATCATTTCCGCGGCCTTCTCGCCCGAAACCAGGTCGATGATGGAGCCTTGCCCGCCGAAGATGCCGCGCGTCGGGAACGTCACCGCGGTAGTGAAACCGGCGCCGCGAACCGTCTCGACGCGCCGGTCGCCCGCCGAAATCTCATCCGCCGCCAGAAGCCAACTGGTAGTCTGCGGCCGGTCCTCCGGTCCCCAGGACCGCTCCGCGGGAGCCGCCTGCGCCGCTGGAGTGGCTGGCGTCGCCGGCGTCGCCGTAGTGCCGCGCCCGCCGCGTCCCCCACCGCCTGCGGCAGCCGCCGCCGGTGCTGCGCCCGCAATTCCGACGGTGCTCAGCCCATCGATCAAGCCCGGATAGACGGTCATGCCTTCCCCGTCCACCACCCAGGCATCGGCCGGGACCGGCACATTCTCACCGACAGCTTCGATCAAGCCGCCGCGAACGATCACCGTGCCCTTGGCGATCACCGGGCCGCTCACCGTCACAATTTTTGCGTTGCGGATCGCGACGGTCGAGGGAACCTCGGCGAGGGCCGATGCGCACCACACAAGAAACGCGCTCAATAGTAGTTTCTTCATAAGGCAATGCCGGTATTATATAGCGTTTGGTACGTAGGGAGTAATGGCGCACAATGCGGACCGCAGGTTACCGGCGTCAGCTTTGAAAAGCCCGTACCATCTCGGCGGTTCGGGCGTTTAGACGTCCGAGTGGAGCGCCTCGCGATGCCAGCCGACTACACGGTCAGAAGCTACTGGTCGAGAATAATCAATTGATCCTGGGATCCCGGCAACTCGGCGATACGGATCGCATTGCGCCGAATCACTTGGCCGCGCCATCAGTTGGATAATCGCAGGAACGGAGAATGACGACCCTGGCGCCAGGGACTTGCCCCAACCGACGTTCGAAATCGCTGTCTGTCGAAACCAGGACAAAGTTGTGAGCGGCGGCCTAGTCCAGAATCCTGCGATCGCCGGCACGAGCAAGCCCGTTGCAAAGCGCACTTTCGGACTCAGGGATATTGACAGGAAGCCGTTTTTACATTACAATGCAAAGTACTTTTCATTGCGGATACCTTTAGGTCAGTAGCCGCGGAGGTGCTGATGAACGTCTCATTGATAAAGCAGCCGAGCGCCTTGCTTCCAATCGCAATGTCCGTAGCCGCCCTGGCTTTGGTGCTGGGTCACGTTGCGATATTCGGCGTCGTGCATGAAGCCGACGAGGGAACCGCGGCTCATCTCTGGCAACTTCTCATGGCTGGACAGGTGCCGGTAGTGGCGTACTTCGCGCTGAAATGGCTCGCGCGGGCTCCCGGACAGGCGTTGCGCGTGCTCGCGCTGCAAGCCGTCGCGGCCCTCGCCGCATGTGCCCCCGTCTACTGGTTCAAGCTGTAATGCCCGCGAAGGCCTGACACGGAGCTGCACAAGCAGGACCCCGCCGCCGCGCCGAGGTTGCCCCCGTAACCGGCGCTAGTGATCTCGGTCCGCAGTCTTGCCGGTTTTGTATTACACCACTGTCAATCCTTCGCAGCGCGCGACGATTCTGCCGCAACCCCAGCCCCGGAGGGGCGTCACATAATAGCCCAGTGCGTGAGCGCTGGGAAAGGCGTGAGGAACAGGCGAGCCCCGGAACGGGGCGGAAGAGTTGGAGACGAGTGCTTCTTTCGCCCCGTTCCGGGGCTGGCTAATTGGCGACCCAAAACCCAGGGCTGTGCGCCCTGGGCTAATCTCTTTCGCCCTCCGGGCTCTGTGCGGAGTATGCTGTTTGCGGCTTGCCGCAATGCGGGGCGGGCAATCTTGCCCGCAGCCGCCTTTCAGGCGGCTCTTTCGCGCCGATGCGCAAGTTGTCGCACCAGTAAACGCCGGCTGAAAGCCGGCGGCAGCCAGGATTGGCTGCCCCACCGTTTAGAGTTGGGACGGTCAGGACTCCGGTTGCGCAGAGAGCGCAAATGGTTCCAAAATGGTTCCGTGAACATCACTGTCAAGGGTATTCCCGAATCGGTCTATCGGGTGATGAAGCGAGAGGCGAAAGAGAAGCGGCGAAGTCTCAATGCCGAAATCATCCAGGCGCTGGAAACCGAGGCGGCCGAGGCGGAGCGGCGACGGCAATTGAGCGCCCTGCGGAGAGAATTGGACCGGTTTGCAGCCTCCCTGCCGCCACTCGGTGAGAGTGTGCCGCTGATTCGCGGGGACCGGGAGCGATAGGGGATGCCGGACACATTCGTTCTGGATTGCAGTGTGGCGGCGAAATGGGTGTTGCCCGAACCGCACCGCGCGCCAGCCCTTGGATTGTTCGAGCGGTACGCCTCGGGCGAGGTTCTGCTGATCGCTCCCGATATTCTCCTGGCGGAATTCGCCAGCCTGGTTGCGAAGCGTAACCGCCGAAAAGAGATTTCGACGGAGCAGGCTCGCCAGGCCTTCTCGTTGATGACGAAATGTGCGCCCCGGCTATTCGACATGCGCCCGCGACTTTTCCGCGCGCTCGATCTGTCTCTGCAATACCAATTGTCCTTGTGGGATTGCGTTTACCTCGCGCTGGCCCTGGAGCACGACTGTCCGGTTCTCACCGCGGACCGCCGGCTCTTCCGGGCCGGCCGGGGCGGACATCCTTCTGTTCGCCTGCTGCAATAACTCATCCTCGACTACCGCTAAGATGGGATTCCGGCCGCGCTATCCGTGAGTCGAGACCAGCGTGTCGCGCAGCGATTGCACGGGCGTAATAACGTCGTTTCCGAGGTGTTTCGGGCAGCGAAACTCCCAAACGCCAGCGGCTGACGGATTGGGGGTTGCGTAGCCTGAAACACCTATTTGGTCGCGCCTATTCGTAGAGGTGGCGAAGCACCGCCCGCGTCTGATCGAGTCTCTCCTGACAGTCTGTCGCGGCCGGAACAGTCCCATGGGCCGCCTGATTGGCGCTCTTGCGAATGTCGTTCGCCATGGCGAACGTGACGTCGTCCAACACTGCCGAGTCGAGTGCGAGATCGAGCATCGCCTGCACCTTGTTGAACTCTATGGCATTTAGCTGCTTCCGATGGCCTTTCTCGACGAGCCTCTCCTGAATCCCACTTTCGATGCAGGAACGGCACAGAATTAGGGCGGCCGAAAAGAACCCGTATAGGTAGCAGCGGCTGGCCTCGCGCGCGTATTGGGCAACACTTGTCGGCACGGCGGCTGATACGGGAGTAACTTGGAAACCCCGCAATCGTTCCACGACGGCTGGCAGCGTCTCGCTCATTTCGCGGACAACATGCCGTGCCGCCCATTGCGGTAGCGCATCGGGCCTACTCCACTGCATGTGGGTCTCGAATCTCGCGGCATCAGGCCGGCCGAGCCCAATCCTGGACGCAATTAAGGAACTCATAAGATCATCATGAAACTGGAGGTACGTCCAATACACAGAGGTGACAATCTCCGCCCAATCCGCTGAGAGCAACTTCTCAAATGCCGCAGTTCCCATCTGAAACTCGATAGGAAACGCAGCGACAGCCACGCGCACCTGGTCCGGCGTTCGGTGGTTCCGCAACGCAAACAGCTTCTCAAGCCATTCCCATGGGAGGCACGCTTTGAGGTTCTCCTCGATCGTCTCCACGGAACGCAAGCCATAGTCAGGATTCACTTCCAGCCGTTCCGGGTTGCCGTCACTATCCAGGGTCACCTCATATTCGAGACTCAAAATGCGATCGAGCGTCCACTGTATCAGAGTGAGCAAGCGGTCCGTCTCGGGGTTACTGTCCATGTCCCCATTGTCACGCCCAACCGCTTGCTTTCGCAACGAGGCCCAGTACGGCATCCCGAGGAAACACTTCACGTCATACCAGGCACGTGTCAGAGGCATGGACCGCATTAGGGAAAAGCCTGGGGGCATTTCGGGGACAGGCGATGAAACTCCCAAATGCCAGCGGCTGGGCGATTGGGGGTTGCGCCGCCGAAACTCCCCGGAAACTCCCAAACTCACAATACGGCTACACGGAGCCGTGTATAGGATCATTCTTCGTCTTGAAACACTTTAGGCAGGTGATTAGAGTGCCTTCATACTTGTGCTGAAAGAAGCCCGTCCCTTCGCCATCACAGCCAAATTGCGAGCATCTATAACTGCCCACTCCGGTCTTATCAACATCGGTACTCTCCAAGTACATCGGCGACTCGTCATTCGGGCAGGGTCTTCGAAATTGGCCGAGCGAAGAAATTTTGCCGCCCGAAAGTTCAAAGTATCCGTGGACGATGTTGTAAAGCTGGTCGCAACCCGCTTCGCACGCAAACGCTCTAAATGAACAGGGGTGCTCGTCAATCTTGCCACAAACCTCAACGGGCACCATCTCGGACTCATGGTGAACGCAGCAGCGGGGCCGGATATCCATCCTCATTCGGACGAGCACAACTCTGAAGGTAGCAAGTTCCCCGCCTCGAAGCAATGGTGCTCGGAGATGCCGGTGACACGATGCTGGTGACCGATGCTGGTGACAGACGGAACGTTCCGGAGCAATGCCAGGATCGGTCCCTTGACCAAGCCGTTCCCGTCGTACACCGGTGATTCGCAGTTGCTATGCGGCGGGAGGGATCTCGATCTCCCGGGCCAGGCTCACGGGCGGAGGTGTGGGCTCGCCGAACTCGCGGAGCGTTTGCAGGTGGCCCTGGATCGCTTCCCGGATGTTTCGCTCGGTCTCCTCAAGGGTTGTTCCGGTCGTGATGCATCCCGGCAGATCGGGAACGTAAGCAGCCCAGTTGTTCTCGGCCCGCTCAAAAATGACAGCGTATCTCTCGCTCATGGCTTTGTCTCCAATCCGGCAGCCTTCAGGATCGACTTCAGCGTGCCCGTGGGTACATCATCTCCGGGATGACCTGGAATCGTGACGACGCTTGGTTTCGTCCCGTGCTTGTAGTGCCGGTGACTACCTGTCGTCCGCACGTGCCGCCAACCATCCGCCTCAACGAGTCGTACCAAGTCTCGAACCTTCACCAGCTTTCATTGTAGAGCGACGGCCCGTCAGATGAAAATGCTATGCGTCACTCCCGTGTTGCGCCGCTCATGTCAGTCGGAGCAGACTGGCCCGGCCACTTGGCCGTATGGTCAAACCAGTGGCTCGAAAGTTGAGCCGCCGTGGGTCCCCTCATCGGCTCAGCAGCAACACGGCTCGATTCGATTCCAGGAAAGAATAAATTCGAACCGCCTCGCGCCGCAGAAGGAGTTCAATTGTCCGGGATGGAAAATCACATCGCTCGATCCGAATGACCTTGGGAGGAGGCCCGACACGCTCGGCCAAGTCAACGAAGTCCCGATCCGTGCTGACCAGCGCGGAAAACTCCGATCGCCGAGCCCACTCGAAAATAAATGGATCGGATGAGCCGGTCAGGTCGTGATCATAAACGCTCTCCAAGCCCGGAAGAATGTCGGCAAGCTTTCGAATCAGTTTTGGCGAGAGGTTCTGATCGAGGAGAATCCGCACCGGTCAACGGCCGCCGTAGGCGGTATCTGCCACATCGGCCGCGAAAGCATACACGGCCGCAAAGTCTTCTTTCTCCAGGCCTGGGTGTTCTTCCAGAATCTCTTCTTCTGTCATGCCGTGGGCCAACCAGCCAAGAACGTCGTTCACCGTAATCCGCATCCCGCGGATGCAGGGCTTACCGTCGCGCTTGTCGGACTCGATCGTGATGCGCGGGTGAACGGACATCATGTTTCGATTATCGCGCAAACCTCAATCATTTGCGGATTGCAAACTCCGGTCGGTCGTCGGCCCCCCGGAAACAATCCACTTTGGGATGTAACGCCGCGTACCCGTGGAAGTGAATCGTCCGCGCGGACAAACTGACCCACCGCCAAGCCGCCGCGCCGAGGTGACCCTCACAACCGCTTTATACTGGAATTTGCCCACACTCACACGCGTTCGCTATCGCGATGCCGGCGTCAATATCGACGAGGCCGATCGCGCGCTTTCCTCCATCAAGAAGCTGGCCCGGCAAACTTTCACCCGCGGCGTGCTCACCGACATCGGATCATTCGGCGCGGCATACCGCCTGACCGGCTTTCGCAAGCCCGTGCTGGTCAGCTCGGCCGACGGCGTCGGCACCAAGCTGAAAGTGGCCTTTCTCACCGGCCGCCACGACACCGTGGGTGAGGACCTGGTGAACCACTGCGTCAACGATATCGCCGTGCTGGGCGCCGTGCCGCTGTTCTTCCTGGATTACTTTGCGGTGGGCAAACTGCGGGCCGAAGTGGCCGCCGCGGTCGTCGCGGGAATCTCGCGGGGTTGCAAGCAAAACGGCTGCGCGCTGATCGGCGGCGAGACGGCCGAGATGCCCGGCCTGTATGCGGAGTCCGAGTATGACCTGGCGGGCTTCATTGTAGGCGCCGCCGAACAGTCGCAACTGATCACCGGCCGCCACGTTCGGGCTGGCGATATTCTGCTCGCGCTACCCTCCACCGGCCTGCACACCAACGGCTACTCGCTGGCGCGCAAACTGCTTTTCGAAACCGCCGGCTACGGTCCCAAAACGCTGCTGCCGGAAGTGGGCTCGACCGTGGGGGATGCGCTGATGGCGGTGCACCGCAGCTACCTGAAACCCATCCGCGCCCTGCTGGCCGCGGGCCTGTTGCGCGGCGCGGCCCACATCACCGGCGGCGGCATCACCGACAACACCCCGCGGGTCCTTCCCAAAGGCCTGGCCGCGGCCATCGACACCGGCGCCTGGCGCATTCCACCGATTTTCGAAGTGCTGCGCTCCATCGGCAACATCCCGCTGGACGATTACCGGCGCACCTTCAACCTTGGCGTGGGCATGATTTTCGTGGTTCCCGCGCGCTCCGCGGGCAAAGCCGAAATAGTGCTGCGCAAACTCGGCGAATCGCCGTTCCGCATCGGCCAGGTGACCGAACAAAAGCGCGGTCCAACACGCGTGGAGTACCGATGAAGCGGCTCGGCATTCTGATCTCCGGACGCGGCTCGAACTTTGAAGCCATCGCCCGAAACATCGCCGCGGGTTCCATTCCGGCCGAGATCGCCGTGGTGATCGCCAACCGCCCGGAGGCGCGCGGCCTGGAAACCGCTCTGCACCTCGGCGTGAACGCCGTGTGTATTCCGTCGAAGGGTCTCGACCGCGAAATCTATGACCGCATGCTGCTGGAGGAACTGAGCAGGAATGCGGTCGACCTCGTTTGCCTGGCAGGCTACATGCGCCTGCTGAGCGCCACTTTCATTCGCCAGTTTCCCAACCGCATCCTGAATATCCACCCGTCCCTGCTGCCGTCCTTTCCGGGCCTGGACGCGCAGCACCAGGCGCTGGCTCACGGAGTCAAGGTCAGCGGCTGCACCGTGCACTTCGTGGATGAGGGACTGGACGCCGGTCCCATCATTCTGCAATCCGCGGTGGAGGTGCTGGACGGCGATACCGCCGAAACGCTCTCGGCCCGCATCTTGCGGGAAGAGCACCGAGTCTATTCGGAAGCCATCCGGCTGGTGCTCGCCGGCAACTACCGGATTGAAGGCCGCCGCGTCATGCTGACTTGAGGCCGTCGCCCGACCGCTGCTCGCGCATCGCCAGGAATTGGGAGAGCGTCATGGGCGGACCGGGCCCAGTGACCATCTGCCGCTCCACGGCCCGCTGGTACTGGCGCAGAATGTCGAACCGGCGCCGCCGATCCAGTTGGCAGTTTTCCATATCCATCAGGATTTCCAGTTCCCAGGGCTGGAAAGAATTGCGGGCGATGACGCCGCGCATCACTTCGCCCATGAGCCGTTTGAAGCGATTGAGCATCAGCTCCAACTCGACCAGATCGTTTGCCGCCATCCTGACCCGGATATCGGCAATACGGAGGAAAAAGATTAGCCCGAGCCAACCGACCCAGATGTGGGTCGGTTTTTGTCAAAAACAAAGGAGTTAGTCTATAAAACCGACCCATGTTGGGTCAAAAAAATCCCCCGGGAGGCTCAACCCGGGGGAGAAGGAAGTCGATCCGGACGCAGTTTACCGGCGACCGCCGAATCCGCCCATGCGCATCCCGCCGCCGATGGAGGACCGCATGGCTGGTGCGGCCATCATCGACGCGCGCGAAGCGGGAGCGGCCACCCGCACCGCCGTGGCTAACACGCCCGGCCGCACAAAATAGTGCACTGGCGGGTAGTAGCTCCAATAAACCGGCGAGTAGAAGCCGAAACCGAACGGGCTATAGAAGAAGCCGTTCGCAGGCACGAAGGCCCACGAGCTAAACCACGGGTTCCAATACCAGCCCGTGCCATACCACCAGCCGGGGGTGCCCGCCACAATCGTCTGAACCGAGGATTGGTTGGCTTCCGCCAGGTATTCGGAGCGGACGTCGCTCCACTGGTAGAGGCTGTCGACGTTATTGCGATCGAAACTGCTGGGCTTCTGCCCGGTGGTGGCAGCCAGGGTCAGCTCCTTGCCCTTGCCGATTTCAGTGGTGCGGTCGTCCCGAAAGACCTGCGCTTTGCCGTCATAGACCGCCACCGTGGCCGGTTCGGCGGTGAACTTGTAGACGCCGTTCTTCTGAATTTGGACATCGGTTCCCTGGTCGGAAATCACCAGATGATTCCCCGGCAGAACCTGGTCCGCCTCCACCATGGCTTCCCCGCGGATCAGTTCCACGCGGGTATCGATCAGCGAGGGCGATACCATCCTGACGGCGCTTTGATCGGCCAACCGCAGAAATACGCCCGGGGTGAGCAGCATTTCCGCCTTGCCCTGACCGGTCTGGAGCATTTGCCCCGGCTGCACCTCCGTCGAACCCATGGCTGTAGCTCCGACCGACTGACCGTCCAAGGTGACCTGACCCTCGATGTAGTTCACGGTACCGGGCCGGGCCGTGGCCCCGTACGCCGCCAAAGCCCCTGCGGCGAGTCCGATTCCAATCGTTCGGAAAGTCGTTTTCCACATGGTAAACATATGATCTGAAATCTCCTTTCCTATTGACTTAGATCCCAGGGAGGGCTATTGGGTTGCGGGTTGGGGGCAGTCTTTACAAAACAACACGAAAGCCGCGGTCAAGTGCCCGGCGTCAATCCGGGTTCCGCGTTGACTTTCACCAGGATGAAGGTCAGATCGTCGTATTGTGCGGCATTATCCATCCAATCCTTCAGCTCACTCGACATCATCGATGCCATTTCACCCACAGGCAGATGAGCCGACCGGCGCAGCAAATCCTTCAATCGCTCTTCGCCGAACTCTTCCTCTTTAGGATTCTGCGCTTCGGGGACTCCGTCGGTGAACGCCATCAGCACATCGCCCGGCCGCAAATCGAGAGCGGCTTCTTCATACTTGCTCTTCGGAAACAGCCCGATCACGGTGCCTCCCGCGGGCAATTCTTCGATGGATCGGTCCGCCGCGCACCGCAGCAGGCAGGGCGGATTGTGGCCGGCGTTTACATATCGAAGCTGCCGGGTTCGCTCGTCGATCTGCGCATAGAAAAACGTGGCATAGGCGTTCGATCCGGTGGAACGATGCAGGAAGCGGTTCATCCTTGCCGCCAGCGTCCCGAGCGATACATTCTCTTCGGTTGCGAGGATGCGCAGGGAGGCCTGCACCACGGACATGATCAGGGCCGCTGCGACTCCCTTACCCGCTACGTCCGCCAGCGCGATGCCGATCCGCTGGTCCCCCAGATCGAGGAAATCGTAATAGTCGCCCCCCACACTGCGGGCCGGCAGCGACACCCCGGCGAGCGTCACCGTGGCGGTGGCTGGAGGTTTGTCCGGGAACAATCGCTTCTGGACTTCCGCCGCGAGTTGGATATCGCGGTTCAGCTTTTCCTGTTCCACCATTCGATCGGTCAGCCGCGCGTTCTCAATCATGAGCGCGAATTGTGCCGCACAATTCTGCAGAGCGCGTTTTTCCGCCGCGCTATATTCGGCGCGCTCCACCGGCGGGCCCAGCAGCAGGATCCCGGCAATTTCGTGCTTGGCAAGCAGCGGAACGGCCAGCGCCGCGCCGGTCGAGCGAAGGCACTCGATCTCCGCCAGGTGCTCGGGCTTCTCCGCCGCCGCCCATCGGCTCCAGGCATCGAAATCGCCCGGCGAGAGTGGCAGCGGGTACGGATAACCGCGCAGCCGGCCAACCAGTAACCCGCCCGCCGGCACTTTGCAGCCGTCTTCGCACTCGCCGGGCACGCGCGCGGCGCAACGGTACTCCCGCGCTGAGCCTTTCTCCAGCAGCAGGGCAGACTCGCAGCGGATGGTCTCGCGCAACGCCGCCAGGGCGAGTTGGATAGCCTGGCGGAACGATTCCGCATTCCGGCTTGAGTCCACGAACTCCGCCAGCAACGCCCCTTCGGACACAGCCGATTCGTCGCCAGGGCCGGAGATGAAACCCGACACGCGCTTCGCGAAGCCCCGTGCTCCTGTTCGGGCGATTCTCCAGAGCGATCCGGGATCGTCGCGGATCGCGACCATGGGCGAGACCAGAGTCGCGCGCCAGGCAGGAAAGAAACAAGCCAGCGCGGTGACGGCCGCTACAATTCCGGTCGAATAGAGAAACGGGCGCGGATCGTCCATGCGAATCCCGAAGACCTCCGATTTCAGCAGGAACGCGGCGGCCAAGGCCACTACTCCACCGATGCCAATTCCGTACGCCGCCATTCTGAGCCCATCGCCCAGCACCAGGCCGAGCACATCGCGGCCCACCGCCCCCAACGCCATGCGCGTGCCGATCTCTACCGTCCTGTGCCGCACCGCATACGACACCACGCCGTAAATCCCCAGAGCCGCCATCAGCAGCGCCGCAAAAGCGAAGAACGACGTGAGCGACGACTGGAGCCGCTCGTTCATCACGGAACCCAGGACAATCTCCCGCATCGTCTGCGTTTCATAGATCGGCTGCGAGGGGGCGACGCTCCGGATGGAGCGCCTGATTTCCGGCGCCAGGGTCGACGCCGGAAGGCGTGAGCGCACCACGAAATGGAGCGGATTCATCGGCGCGACCGTGGCAGGAATGTACACTTCGGCCTGGGTCTCGTCGCCCAGTCCCCGATTCCGAACGTCTCCCACGATGCCGACGATCGTCAGGCGGGAACCATTCGCGTCTCCGAGCCGCGCGTAAGCGCCTAATGCGTCGCGGCCCCGGAAGAATCGCCTGGCGGTGGTGTTGTCGATGATGATCCCCACGACATCGCCCTTCCCGTCGTCCCTCTCGTCGAAACCGCGCCCGCGGAGCACCGGGATTCGCATCGTCCGGAAATAGCCTGGGCTGATCACAATGAAATTCACTTCGTGGACGCCCTTGTCGCCACCCGGAGTTCCTTCCGGAAATAGCAGAGTGACGTAGCAGCAGCCCGCTAGTGGCAAATGATTGACCAGCGCGGCGCCGCTCACGCCTGGAATCCGTTCGACGGCATCGAGCAAACGCTTCTGGTACGGAACCAGGCGCGCCATGTCCGAATATTCGGCGCTGCTCGAGTTCACGCTGAACGTCAGCAGGCCTTCGGGATCGAATCCCGGCGAAGTGTCGAGCAGGCGATTCAAGTGCGCGATGAGCGCCGCGCTCACCGAGAGGAGTGCAAATGCCAGCGCGATCTCCGCCGCCACCAGCGTTCTGGACAATCTCCGGCTACGAGCGGGTGCGGACGAGCGCACTCCGTCGCTGAGCGCCTCATTGGGCATGATGCGCGCGGCCTGCCACAGCGGCGCCATACTGAACAGTGCGCTGGAGAGAATCGCGGCGCCGAATGCGAACAGGAGTGCCGTCCATTCGATGCCGATTCCGTCCGCGCGCGGAATGTAATCGGCCGCCATGGATAGCACCAGGCGCACGATTGCCACGCTTACGACAATCCCGCCCGCCGCGCCTGCCAAGGCCACCAGCAGCCCTTCCACGAAGTACTGGAGACCGAGTTGCCACCGGGCGGCCCCCAGCGCCACGCGGATCGCGGTCTCTCGCGCGCGCGTCACCGACCTCGCCAGCAGCAAGCCTGCAACGTTCGCGCACGTGATCAGCAGCAGCGCTCCGGCTGCCCCGAATAGCAGCAGCAACACCGGGCGGATGTCCTTGACGGTGTATTCCAGCAGATTGGTAACACGAGCCGTATAGTCCCGGTGTTCTTGCGGATGCTCTTTCGCAATCTCGGCGGCCACGCGTTTCACATCCGCGTCGGCTTGCGCCAGTGACACGCCTGGCCTGAGCCTGGCGTAAGAGAAGAATTGTGCAACATCCCGGTTTCTCTCCGCGCCTTGCGGGTTGAGCGGCACCCAAACGTCGGTCCGGAATTCTCCAGCGCCTTCCAAACCGGCTACCGGAAGTCGAAACCACGCGGGCATTACACCGGTCACCGTGTACTGCTTCCCGTCCATCGTGAGGGCTTGGCCGACGATCTTCGGATCGCCGCCCAGGCGGTTCCAGAGCGCGCTCGAAATCACCGCCAGGTAGACGTTGCCCTGCTCGCTGGCCGCCTCGCCAAACCATCGCCCCACCACCGGCGCGACGCCCAGACTCGAGGCCAGCGAAGGCGTCACCTCGAGACCTCTCAGGTGCTGCGGCTGGCCCGGCGAGGTCAGACTGAACTCTCGAAACTGAAGCGCTCCGTACGCATCGAAGCTGCGCGTTCGTTGCTGGTAGTCCAGCAGATCCAACCAGGAGGATCCGTAGACCTGCCACTTGCTCGAATTGTTCAGCCGCGCGCTGAACAGTTCGACGTAGCGCTCGCCGTGCTGCCAGGGCACGGGTCTGAGCAGTACGGCGTCGACCACGGTATAGATCGCCGTAGCCGATCCGATTCCGGCGGCCAGCGCGGTGGCAGCCAGCAGAGCGACCGTCTTGGCGCTCTTCCAGGATCTCCATGCGTGCACGACCAAGGTGAACATGCCGGAGCAGCCATCTTAGCGCCGCGCACGCCAGCGGGGCGGGCAATTCTGCCCGCAGCCGGCTTTCAGCCGGCCTCCGCGGCCTGAGAGGCCGGACCTTGAACTGGTCAGATGACCAGTTCGTGCTATCATCCAGGCATGAAGCATCGGATCGTGAGCGTGACCGAGTTCAAGGCAAAGTGCCTCGCCCTGCTCGATGACATCGGAGAGCGCGGCGGCACGATCATGATTACAAAACGGGGCCGGCCGCTCGCAAGAGTAGGCCCTGCGCATCAGTCCGCATGGAAGTCTCCGGAAGGCGCATGGACTGGCAAGGTGACTCTCGCCGGTGACGTCCTGGAAGCGGATACATCCGAACTCTGGGAAGTGGCGCGTCCGCATTCTGGAGCGAAGGGTTGAGCCCCCGATTCCTCCTCGACACGCATGTGGTCGTTCGCTGGCTTGCCGCGCCCAGGAAGCTTTCACGCGAGCAAGCGCGGGTTCTGCGCGACGCGGTCCGCCGGCGGGAATCCCTGGCGGTCAGCGCGATCACTCTGCTCGAAATTGCCATTCTGTTTGGTCAAGGTAGCGCCCGCAGCGGTATCCCAGTCGAGAAACTCCTCGATGAGCTTGAATCAAGTCCGGTTTTTCAGATCGTTCCACTGACGGTGGATGTGGCCGCGGAGGTCGCCGCGCTAGGTGGGTCTTTGCGCGATCCCGCTGACCGGGCGATGGTTGCCACGGCCCGTGTTCGAAGGCTTCGACTCTTGACTTCAGATCAGCGCATCATCGAGTCCGGCCTTGTGCCAGTGGTCGTCTAGCCCCATGACCGCGAGATTTCATCCTATTGGGATACCGCTTGCTAACGCGCGCGGCTCGGATCAGAGCCGCGAACGTAAGAGAGCGTCGCCGGCTGATGGAGCGACTTCTAGTGGTCAGAGCACTAGCCACCGTCTCGGATACGGAGAGGTGCCAATACGAGGAAGGTTATGAAGAAGGAATATGACTTCAGCAAGGGCAGGCGCGGGGCGGTCTTGAGTGCCACCGGGAGAGACCCGGGTCACGATCCGGCTCGACACGGACGTTCTGGACTGGTTTCGCCAGCAGGTTGACGACGCCGGCGGCGGAAACTACCAGACGCTCATCAATGAAGCGCTCCGCAGTTTCATGCGTCAGAAGCAGGAACCCCTGGAAACCACCCTGAGGCGCGTAATTCGGGACGAGCTCCGCCGCGCGGGCTAGTAGTGCATCGATGTAGCAAGGTTCGCGTGTGGGCGTTACGCGTTCGGTTGACGTGACGGGGACTTACCAGGACGGATTCTGCCCAAACGAACGGTTACGTCCCGCACCCGTCGAGGTTTCTGTCGCCGTCGGTTGTCGTGTCCCCGGCGAGCGAGCGGCTCCTTTTCGATCTCAGGGTAACAGCGAGATGTGCAGCGGCGAGGGTGACTAGGGTGGCAAAGGGCTGCGATCGAAGGGCGAAGTTTTCTTCGGGAGGGTAGAAAAACGAGACACGCGGGCCGCCAGGGGTCCTGTGAGAGTGAAAACGGAAAGCCTTTGACGGGTTTTCTTTTCACTTCGCGGCCGTCTCGGATCCGGCCAGCCGTGCTTCGACGAGATTGATATGGGCCTTTGTGCCGTGCTTCTCCAGCAAGTGCAGGAGGTTAGCGCCATTCAATAGTGTGATCGGCTTGCCGTTTGCGAATTCGTAGGCGTCCGGTCCGTAGTCCGAGGTTGTTACGAGAACGCCTTTGGTCGCCCCTTCGTTCATTAGGGTGCCGTAGAGGTCGCGCACCGCCGACACACCGACCGTGTGGGAGTAACGTTTGGCCTGAATCACAATTTTTCCACCCCGAATAGGATCAGGGTCGAACGCAACCGCGTCAACGCCGCCGTCTCGACTGGCTTGGGTTACCCTCACCTCCCCCCCCGACGCCGTGAACTCCTTCTCAAAAATCTCGCGAATGAGATGCTCGAAGTCTTCCCAGTCCATCGCGGCGAGATTGAATCCCTCATTCAACGTCTCGGCAACTCCGTACGAGGGGATGAATCTTCTGTCGTCCCTGCGAAAATTGATAATGGGCGCGACGGGAGTGACGCTGTGCAATTTGGAACTACCGACGCCTCTGAGTTGCCGGAAACACGCTTTCGGGTCTACCTTCGCCAGGTTGATAGCCCGGAGCGCCTCCCTGGAGGCCTGCATCGAGATAATGCAGGCGGTGGCTTCGTTCCCGGTACCCTTATCAATGGCGGTCACAAATCCATTGAAGACGACGCTTGTTAATGCGGTGGACTGATCGGCTTCGAGCAGTTCGTTCGATGTTCGTAACGCGACCTGGTAAACAAGATCGTCGTATAGCTTCGCGACGTTGGCCTCAGACAGGCGCTTTTCCGAGACGCTGTCGCTGGATTGAACGTACTTCACCTCGCCGAGCGTCGGGATGTCAGAAGGGGCGGGAAGTTTGTAGTTGACGACTAAAACCCCGGTATCGTGGTTGAAGTCGAGATCGAATTCTTTCGGCAGGCAATCTGGGTACTCAGAGCTTGCCAGCACCATATCGCAGTATTCCGCGATCGCCGCCGGATCCTTCCTCTCGTACCGCGCACGGAAGGCATCCATCGCTTCGTGCTGTTCCTTCTGCTTGGAGAGGAATGCGGCTCGTTCGGCCTCCCACTGCCCCACTGCCCGCTTGTGAGCCGCGTCTAGATCAGCCAGTTCCTTATTGTGCGCCTCAAGCTTCGCGGCATAATCCGCCGTGATGCGATCCCGCGTGGCTTCCCACTCCCTGGTATCCGACTCGAATAGTCTCGCCTTCCAGTTTTCTTTTTCTGCCCGACGGGACTTGATGAGTTTGTCCAACAAGCCGATTTCCGGCTGGTATCGCTCGAAAGTGCGGGAGGGTGCCTCCGGTATCGGATCCTGTGTCGGCCTCGAAGGTCGATTAGGAGCGCCCGGTGTAGGCTTCGGGAACGGTGTCTTGTCCTTCAACGCCTCCCAGTCAAGGGCCTTGGAGTCCGACAACGAAGATGACAGCACCTCGCGAAGTGCTTGCAGCGTCCCTTGAGCCTCGGCGGTTCTTTCCGCTGCCTCTTCCTTGTGGCGCTCAGCCATCGTCATCTGCCGCTTAGCAGCGGCCCTCTTTGTCCACTGCTCGTTCCACTCGGCGACTTGGCAAAGCACCTTCGCTTTGATGACTTCGCGGTCAGGACCCCGAATAAGCCGGTGCTTGTTCAGGCCCCGGTTCTGAACTTCGACTGAATAGCTCACGGAGCCGCGCACGCCCTGCCTTACCTGTACCGGACCAACCTCTGTCGTTGTTTCAAGCCCGTGCTCGTCCTTGAACTTGACATCAATCTTTCCGCCACAGCCGGGGCAAATCACGCTCAGATTATCTAGAAGTCGCTTAGTCGCCTCCTGGAACTTATGGCCGCAACGGGGGCATGTGATATCAAACGAAGGCCCTGCCATGATCGGTGATTCTAGCACGCAGTGTGCGCCGAGGATAGGTCCGCTCTATTGTTCGGGATGCGCAGCGACATGACGCTCCAGGGCCTCTTGGCTGTGCGCCGCAATGCTGGTAGCGCGCTCGCCGATTACGGTGGGGGCACACCCGAATGCCGATACTGGAGTTTCATGCCGCACGGATTTCGTCGCTCGATGGGCGCTTCCGAAGGTTTCAAGCGATCACTCCCGTGAACGCCGTTCACGCCAATTGAGCACGGATGCAGACGACCCGGCCACGCAGCCTCGATCCGACACTCGTTCCACGCTGGACCGGAAAGCGACGGAAAGCCAGCCACGCGTTCTGCCCCACACAAAAAAACCGCGCTGCCCGGTCGCCCGGGGAGCGCGGCTGTAAGTCGCCGGAGCAAAGTGCGGCTTAGTAATCCATCTCGGGGCCGTGGCCGCCGGGACCGGCCGCGGCCGGCTTCTTCTCGGGGATTTCGGCAACCATGGCTTCCGTGGTCAACATCAGGGAGGCGATCGACGACGCGTTTTGCAGCGCCGAACGGGTCACCTTGGTGGGGTCGATGACGCCGGTGGAAACCAGGTCTTCGTAGTTGTCGGTCTGGGCGTTGTAGCCGAAGTTCGGGTTGGCGTGCTCGCGGATCTTGTCGACCACGATGGCGCCTTCCGTGCCGGAGTTCGCCACAATCTGGCGCAGCGGCTCTTCGCAGGCGCGCTTCACGATGGTCACGCCGATCTGCTCGTCGCCCTCCAGCTTGAGGCTGGCCAGGGCCTTGGACGCGCGCAGCAGAGCTACGCCGCCGCCGGGCACGATGCCTTCCTCAACCGCGGCGCGGGTGGCATGCAGAGCATCTTCCACGCGCGCCTTCTTTTCCTTCATTTCGGTCTCGGTGGCCGCGCCGACCTTGATTACCGCGACGCCGCCGGCCAGCTTGGCCAGCCGTTCCTGCAGCTTCTCGCGGTCGTAATCGGAAGTGGTCTCGTCGATCTGCGCGCGCAACTGTTTGATGCGGCCCTCGATGGCCTTCTGCGATCCGCCGCCGTCCACGATGGTGGTGTTGTCCTTGTCCACCGTGACGCGCTTGGCGCGGCCCAGATCTTCCAGCTTTACGCCTTCCAGCTTGATGCCGGTCTCTTCCATGATGGACTTGCCGCCGGTCAGGGTGGCGATGTCTTCCAACATGGCCTTGCGGCGATCGCCGAAGCCCGGAGCCTTGACGGCGCAGGCGTTCAGCGTGCCGCGCAGCTTGTTGACCACCAGGGTGGCCAGCGCTTCGCCTTCCACTTCCTCGGCGATGATCAGCAACGGCTTGCCGGAGCGCGCGATCTGCTCGAGCAGCGGCAGCAGGTCCTTCATGTTGCTGATTTTCTTTTCGTGGATGAGGATGTAGGGATCTTCGATCACCGCTTCCATGCGCTCGGCGTCGGTCACGAAATACGGGGAGAGATAGCCGCGGTCGAACTGCATGCCGTCCACCGTATCCAGCTCGGTCGACATGGTGCGCGACTCTTCCACGGTGATGACGCCGTCCTTGCCGACCTTCTTCATGGCGTCGGCGATGATTTCTCCGATGTGCTTGTCGCTGTTGGCGGAGATGGTGCCGACCTGCGCGATCATGTCGCCGGACACCGGCTTGGAGAGCTTCTTCACTTCTTCGGTGGCTACTTCGACGGCCTTTTCGATGCCGCGCTTGAGGGCCATGGGGTTGGCGCCGGCCGCGACGGCCTTCACGCCTTCGCGGTAGATCGCCTGCGCCAGAATGGTCGCGGTGGTGGTGCCGTCGCCGGCCACGTCACTGGTCTTGGAGGCCACTTCGCGCACCATCTGTGCGCCCATGTTCTCCAGCGGATCCTTGAGATCGATTTCCTTGGCGACGGTGACGCCGTCCTTGGTGATGGTGGGACCGCCGAACTTTTTCTCCAGGACCACATTGCGGCCCTTGGGACCGAGGGTAACCTTCACCGCATCGGCGAGCTGGTTGACGCCGCGCAGGATCGCCTGGCGGCATGCTTCTGAATATATAATCTGTTTCGCCATTTTGTTTTTCTCGACTTTCCTTAGGACGCCTTCTTGGCCGATTTCGGCTGGGCATCCAGAATCCCGAGGACTTCGTCCTCACGCATAATCAGGAACTCATCGCCATCCAGCTTGATATCGCTGCCCGAATACTTGCCGAACAGAATCCGGTCGCCCACGGCGACGTCCAGCGCGATTACCTTGCCGTCTTCCAGGCGCTTGCCCTTGCCCACTGCCACCACTTCACCCTCCTGGGGCTTTTCCTTCGCGGTATCGGGGATGTACAGGCCGCCTTGCATCTGTTCCTGCTGCTCGATCCGTTTGACCACAATGCGATCATAGAGCGGACGTATTTTCATTGATCATCTACCTCCCTTTTAAGAAATATTTGGATATTCTGAGTTTCGTTTCGGGTGAGCCCCGGGGCTTCCCTCGAAACTCTGAGATAATGTTAGCACACTCGGCTCAAGAGTGACAAGTATTGCCTGTAACTAATTGTTAATAATAGTACTTGTAGGAATCGATAATTGCCGGCTAACGGCTGGGGATAGAGGGTCCCATGCCCTGGCAAGAATACTGGCCCCATCACGTGGGGTCGTGCCATCCGGGCACCGATTCGAAGATTCCGTGCTCGCGATTCTTACGCACCGAGTGCCAGGGGAAGCACCGCCCGTTCATAGCCACGTAGACGCCCGGATCCAGGGTCTGGACGAAGGCCAGCGCGGTGCCAAGATTGAATAAACCATCGGAGCTGCCGAACTGGTAGGGGACCATGGCGCCGGTGAGAACGATGGTTTTGCCACGGATGCCGCGGCCCAGCACGGCGGCGGTGTGTTCCATGGAATCGGTGCCGTGGGTGATGACGATGCGCGTGGCAGGAGCGGCTTCACAGCGTTCCAGAATGAGCTGGCGGCCGGCGTCGGTCATCTGCAGGCTGTCGATCATCATGAGGGTTTCGATGGCGAGATCGAGGCGGCAGCGCCCGAGCTTGAGCATGTCGGCGATGTGAGTCTGCTTGAAAAACAATTCGCCGCTGAGCTCGTTGTATTGCTTGTCGAACGTGCCGCCGGTGACGAAAATCTGGATGCGTTGCTGGTTCATGCGGTGTGGTGAGAGGCCCGCACTGGTTTGGGCCCTGCCGCTTAGCGGCGGTCTCCGCGCTCTTCCAGGCGAGTTAGCCGTCCGTCGAAGTCCATTACTTTTCCGATGAGCAGGTCCAGCCGGGTTTCCACGCTGGCGAGGCGAGCGTTTATGGCGCCGGCGGCGTGGTGAAATTGCATGGAGTTGATGAGGATTCCCACCAGCACTGCGAGGGTGGGGATTCCGACTGCCAGGTAAAGTTGGGCGTTGTTCATGGGAGTGTGGCTGCTCCTTTCTTGAGTTTAGCTGAGATTGAGTTTGGCTGGGATTGCCGCACAAATCGCGGTCCGTGCAAGCGCGCTATAGTGAAATTAATCCCATGAGAGGTATGCGCTGGCTCCTGCTGGTCGTGATTGCCGCCGTCCTCTGCGGCGTGGTCCTCACGTATCAGACTAAGAAGAAGGCGATCCAGGCGCAAGTATTGCCGACGCCGCAGCCGCTGCCGCCGGAGATCGCGGGAACCTCCGAGCACGTGGTGTGGACCCAGAAGGACCAGAAGACCGGCTGCAAAACGGTCGACATCCTTGCCGATAATATGCGCGAAGTGAAGGACTCCGGGCGCGACGATCTGCTAGGGGCCAAGCTGTACATCTACCATAAGTGCGAAGAGAAGTACGACGTGGTGGAAAGCGCCGCGGCGAGCTTCTTTCCCTCGGAGAAGCGGCTCTATTCCGAGGGCGAAGTGCGCATTTCGCTGGGTGAGCGGGAGGACAGCGACACGCCTGCGTCCCTGGTCGAGATCACCACTTCGGGTGTCACCTTCGACAGCGAAACCGGGCACGCCGACACGGACCGGCCGACCAGGTACGTCTTCAAGAATGGCGGCGGAGAATCCACCGGCGCCACCTACGATCCGCCGAGCCGCGAGCTCTTCATGAAGCACGACGTGAAGATCGACTGGAAGGCGGCCACGCCCGAATCAAAAGAGCTGCACATCGAAGCTCCGAGCCTGTACTACCACGAGTCGTCCCAGCAGATCGACCTGCTGCCGAACGGGAAGCTGACGCGCGACGGAGCGATCTTCGAAGGCGACACTCCGGTGATCCACATGCAGGACGACGGCCAGGGCCACCGGACCATCAAGGAAGTGGACGCGAGCAAGGCTCACGGCACGGAAGTGCAGCCGAACCGCAAACTGGACTATTCGGCCGACAAGGTGTGGGTGGACTACAACCAGAAGGGCAAGGTACAGAAGATCGCCGGCGAAGGCAATGCGCGGGTGGTTTCGACGGCCGAATATTCCGAAACCACCGCCACGGCCAACCGCGTGGACCTGTTCTTCGACCCGGGCCCGAAAGACAGCCTGTTGACGAATGCGGTTTGCAACCAGCACGCGGTCGTGACCTCGAAGCCAATCGCTGCGCCGGGGCACGAGCCCTCGGAGACCCACATCATGCGGAGCGAGTCGATTGAGATGAAGATGCGGCCGGGCGGAAAAGAGATCGAGAGCGTGGTTTCGCAGGTTCCGGCGACGCTGGAGTTTCTGCCCAACCAGCCGGCCCAGCACCACCGCGTTCTGGAGGGCCGGGAGATGGCGATCGCCTACGCGGCGCAAAACCGCATCGACAGCTTCAAGGCGAGCGACGTAAAAACTTCCACCGATCCGAACGACGAAGAGCGCAGCCGCAACCGCGCCCGGTCCGTGACGGCCAGCCGGGAGATGGTAGCCCACTTCGATCCGCAAACCAGCAAGCTGGTTTCGATGGAGCAGACCGGCGACTTCACCTACCAGGAAGGCGACCGGAAAGCGCACGCCGCCAAAGCCAGCCTCGACGGGAAGCAGAACATTATTACTCTGGATACCTCGACGGCCGTGAGCGACTCGACGGGCTCCACGGCGGCCGACCATATCCGCATGGATCAAACCACCGGCGATTTCACGGCGGAAGGCAACGTCAATTCGACCCGCCTGCGGGACCAGGACCAGAACAAGAACTCCCAGATGCTCTCTTCCGACGCGCCGCTGCACGCCCAGGCGCGCCGCATGGAATACACCAGCCCGCGCCAGCAGGGAGGCAAGAAAAGCGAGGGGCACACGCGGTACCAGGGAAATGCCGCCCTGTGGCAGGGCGCCAACCGCATTGAGGCCGACGTCATCGACATCGACAAAGACAAGCACACGCTGACGGCCCATGGCAATGTGGTGAGCAATCTCTGGGAGCAGCCCAAGGATGACGACAAGAAGAAGAGCGCTTCGCCGGTTCTTACCAAGGTGCGCGCGCCGGACCTGGTGTACACCGATACCGACCGGCTGGCGATCTATTCCGGGGGCGTGAAACTGGACCGCACCGGGATGCAGCTACAGTCGCGCGAGCTGCGGGCCTGGCTGGCCGATTCCGGCTCCGATTCCAGTCTGGACCACGCGTTCGCGGATGGCGCGGTGGACATCCTGGGGAGTTCCAACGGACGCACGTATCACAGCAACTCGGAGCACGCCGAATACTACACCAAAGTGCCTTGCCCGCCGGAATCCGTGCCGGGAATCGGGCCGTGCATCGAGCCGAAACTCCTGCTGAACGGGGGCCGCGCGAAGCTGGTTCGAACCATCAAAGGCTCGCCCACCACCATGGAGGGCAGTGAATTGACCTACTGGGCAAACGATGATAGGCTGCTGATGAAAGGCGATCCCCAGGGAATCAACACCCGAATCCCCCCCAAGCGCAAGTAGCCGCGCATGAAGACTCTCGAAACCCACGAAATCTCCAAATCGTATCGCGGCCGCCGCGTGGTGGACGACGTGACGGTGCACGTGCAGCAGGGCGAAGTGGTGGGGTTGCTGGGGCCGAACGGCGCAGGCAAGACGACGTCGTTCTACATGATCGTGGGATTGATCAGCCCGGATTCCGGGCGCATTTCAGTGGATGGCCAGGATATCACCAGCCTTCCGATGTACCAGCGGGCGCGGCGCGGCATCAGCTATCTTCCCCAGGAAGCCTCGATCTTCCGCAAGCTCTCGGTGGAAGAAAACCTGATGGCGATTCTGGAAACCCTGGCGGTGACCAACCATGAGCGGCGCGAAACGCTGGACCGGCTGATCGACCAACTGGGACTGGAAAAGGTGCGGCGCAGCCATGGCTACATGCTGTCCGGCGGTGAGCGGCGGCGGGTGGAAATCGCACGCTCGCTGGTGATCAGCCCCAGCTTCCTGCTGCTGGACGAGCCGTTCTCGGGCATCGACCCGATCCAGGTGCTGGAGCTGCAGCGCATCATTTTCGACCTGAAGCGCGCCGGCATCGGCATTCTGGTGACGGACCACAACGTGCGCGAGACCCTCTCGGTGACCGACCGCGCCTACATCATCAACAACGGCCGCATCTTCCGCGCGGGCAGTCCCGAAGCGCTGGGGCGCGATCCGGAAGTGAAACGTATTTATCTGGGGGAATCCTTCGAACTCTAGGAAACGGCGGAGCGGAAAAGTTCGTATGGTAGAACTATGAGGCTCTTGTTCCTTCTGTTAGCCGGCGCGGCGGGCGCTTTCTGCCAGCCTTTCAGTTTCGGCATCAAGGCCGGCGTGCCGCTTACCGATTTCTTGAACGCCGCGGAAAGCCAAAATGTCAGTTACGTAACTGCCACCAACCGCTTCATCGGCGGTGTGACCGCGGAGCTGCATTTGCCTTTCGGATTGGGAGTGGAAGTGGACGCGTTATACCGGCACTTGAACTACCAGCAAAGCTCGAGCACAGTTGCAGCCGGCACCACCGCCAGCGACTTCGAGTTTCCGCTGCTGGGGAAATACCGCTTCCCGAAGCTCAAGGTGGTGCATCCGTTCGTGGACGCGGGGGTGGCGTTCGATTCGCTGGCGGGCGTGAAGCAGCAGGTGACGACGGTGGTGAATGGCATCATATCCGCGTCCAGCACTTCGAATCCAAGTGAATTGCACAACAGCAGCACGCGCGGTTTCGTAATCGGCGGCGGGATTGATATTCATTTCCTGGTGATTCACCTGCTGCCGGAGATCCGCTACACGCGCTGGGGCGCGCAACATTTCTTCGACCTCAACGGCCTGCTGCATAGCAACGTGAACCAGGGGGAGTTTCTGCTGGGGATCACGTTCTAGCGGGAGCGGCTTAACGGTCAGCCGGGCGGTTTACGCGCAGTACCTTGGCGGGCAGGGGGTACGCTTCCTGGCGCTCGGCTTGTTTTTTCAGGCAATCGCGCAAAGCTGCGAACTGAGCAGTGATCAGCGCGCCCCATTCAGCGCCTGGCGAAGCGCCGCAGGCGGATCATTTCGGTGAGCGAAATATATAAATTCACGATCCCGATGCCGCTGATGGCGCCGCGCACGTATAGGTTGTCGCAATACGGGCGCACCCGGGTGGCGAAGGAAGCGAACTTGTCCCAGTTGTCGGTCCAGGGGAAGATCAGCAGGAAGAAGCCGATCTCCACGCAAAAGGTGACAAATAAGACCGCGCCGGCTTTGTGATACCAGCGATACTCGGGCGGCGCCGGGAAAGCTGCCTCGGCGGTGACCAGATCCGGGGACGATGGCGGCGGAGTCTCCCCGCGAACGGGGCCGGATGGCATCATGCGGCGCCCGCCGTTTCAAACAGCTCCATTTGAGAATTGTAATTCACCGGGAACAACGAACGAGCCCGCACCGGCTCGAAGCTGAGGCGATGGAGCGGGGTGGGGCCGAACTCCTGGATGGCGCGGCAGTGCCCGGTGGTGCAGTAGCCCTTATGAGAGGCCAGGCCGTAGGCCGGGAAAACGGCGTCCCAGGCGCGCATGCAGGCATCGCGATAGACCTTGGCGATGATGGACGCGGCGGCGATGGCGTGACAGCGGGCATCGCCTTTGATGAGCGCTCGCTGCGGCAGGGGGAGATCGATCGAGACGGCGTCCACCAGCAGAAAATCGGGCGCGGGGGCGAGCCGGCTGACGGCCTTCCGCATGGCGAGCCGGGAAGCCTGGTAGATGTTGATGGAATCGATGGTGGCGGCGTCGACGGCGGCGATGGCCCAGGCGACGGCGCGCTCGCGGATGCGTTCGGCGAGGACCTCGCGGCGATCGGCTTCGAGCTGCTTGCTGTCGTTCAAACCGCGGATGGGGCGATCGGGCGACAAGACCACGGCGGCGGCCACCACGGGGCCGAACAGCGAGCCGCGCCCGACTTCGTCGACGCCCGCCACGGCCCGAAAGCCGCGCGCGCGCAACTCGCGCTCAAGCGTTGCTTCACAACGGAATTTGCCACCCGCCCGGTCGGGCCGCATGGAGGTTGGCCGGCTTATTCGCGCTCTCTGAGACGGGCGGCCTTGCCCTTGAGCCCGCGCAGATAATAGAGCTTGGCGCGGCGAACGCGGCCGGTGCGTACCACGTCGATGTGATCGACCACTTTGGCGTGTACGGGGAAGATGCGCTCGACACCATGGCCAAAGCTGACCTTGCGAACGGTGATGGTTTCACCCAACCCGGTATTATTGCGGGCAATCACGGTGCCTTCGAAGGCCTGGAGCCGTTCCTTGTCGCCTTCCTTGATCTTTACGTGGACCCGAATGGTGTCGCCGGGCCGGAAGGTGGGGACGGCATCGGCCCGCTTGTTTCGGTTAATGAATTTCGTCAACAACGCGTTCTGCATGGAAATTTCCTTAATCTTCTATCATATACGAAGTCGGGAGTCAGCGCTGGTGGCGCCGGCGGTCTTGCCGCCGGTGGCTGTGCGCTGCTTGACCATCGCCACTCTCCGACCGGCGCCTGTAACATCCAGGTCTAACCCGGGTTAGACCGGGCTAAGTCGCGCGCTCCGCACCACCCAGCAGGTCCGGCCGCAGCCGCGCGGTCTTTTCCCTCGCGGCCTGGCCCCGGAAGCGCCGGATCTCTTCGTGATTGCCGTTTAACAATACTTCCGGCGCCTTCCAGCCGCGAAAATCGGCGGGACGGGTCCAGTGCGGGCAGTCCAGCAACCCTTCGGTGTGGCCGGAATCCTGAAAGGAATCGAACGCCGCGGAAGTCTCGTTGCCGAGGACGCCGGGAAGCAGCCGGGCGACCGTGTCGATGACCACGGCCGCGGCCAGTTCGCCACCGCTCAGCACGTAATTGCCGATGGAGATCTCGTCATCCGCCAGGTGAGCGGCCACGCGCTCATCCACGCCCTCATAGCGGCCGCAGATGAGCAGCAGTTCGCCTTCGCGGCTGAGACCGTTGGCCATGGCCTGGTCGAACAGGCGGCCCTGCGCCGAGAGCAGCAGCACTTTCTGCGCGGCGCTGCGTTGCGGCCAGATGGATTCGACGGCCAGGAAGAGCGGCTCGGGTTTGAGTACCATGCCTTCGCCGCCGCCGAACGGCCGGTCGTCGACGGTCTTGTGACGGTCGGAGGTCCAGTCGCGCAGATTGTGGACGCGGATATCGAGGACGCCGGCGTCGCGGGCGCGGCTCACCACGCCATGCGCGAACGGCCCCTCGAAGAACTCGGGGAAAATCGTCAGCACATGGAAAATCACGACGGGTTCAAATCCTTTAATCCTTCGGGCAATTCTACCGCGATGCGGCGGGCGGCCGGCGAGATCTCCACACAGATGGCGCGCGCGAAGGGAATCAGCAGGCCGTCACCGACTACCAGCAAACCGGAACCGCCGCCCTCCTGCCAGGCGGAAACCCGTCCCAGAGACTGGCCGGAGCGCCGATCGACCACCTCGCAGCCGACCAGGTCGGACTGAAAAAACTCGCCGGGCTCGAGCGCAATGCGCTGTTCGACGGGCACGCGCACTTCGGCGCCGGACAGGCGCTCGGCATCGGAAATGGTGTCGACACCACGGAACTTGAAGACCAGAGTCCCCTGGTGGAACCAGGTGTCTTCCACTTCGAACCGCTCGCCGTCTCCGAACAGGAAGACTTCTTCGAGGCCCTCGAAGCGCTCGGGCTTGGGGCTCAAGCAAAGCGCGGTGATCTCGCCGCGATTGCCCCTGGTCTTGCCAAGCAAGGCCACGGCGATCCAGCCGGCGGACGACTCGCTCACTCCAGGATTTCCAGCGTGAACCGGCGATTCAGCTTCATTCCCGCCGCACCCAGGATGGTGCGGATGGAACGCGCCGTGCGTCCCTGTTTGCCAATCACTTTGCCTAGATCGGTGGGGGCCACCCTGAGTTCCAAAACGGTGACCTGTTCACCCAGCACCTCGCGGACAACCACCTCTTCGGGGATATCAACTAGAGCCTTCGCGATGTCTTCGATTAACTGTTTCACAGCCCCGCCTCCATGCACCCATGGTAACCCGAACCACCCACCGGCGATGACGCGCCGTCACTCGTAACAAGTGTGACGAAAGTCCGGTTCCTCACACGCCGGGAGCGTCGGGCACGGGCGCCGCGACAGCCGGATTGGTTTCGACCAGGCGCTTGACGGTGTCCGACATCTGGGCGCCGTTCTTGGTCCAGTGCTCCAGGCGGTCGTGCTTCAGCAGCACCTTGGCCGGATGCGTGAGGGGGTTATAGTGACCGATGACCTCCAGGTGGCGGCCATTGCGGGCGCGCTCCTTCTCGATCACGACCACGCGATAGAACGGCTTCTTTTTGGCGCCAAACCGCGCCAGGCGAATCATCAGCATCTGTGCTCCAACTCGAAATTGAATTACCGCCCGGGGAGGTTTCCGAAGGGAAACCCGGCGGGCATCTTCATCTTGCCAAATTTTCGACCCAAAAACCCGCCCGAGAGCGATTTCATCATCTTGCGGGCCTGGGCGTACTGCTTCAACAACTGGTTGACTTCCTGCACCGATCGGCCGCTGCCCCTGGCGATGCGCCGGCGGCGGCTGCCGTTGATGATCATGTGGTTGTCGCGTTCGCGCGGCGTCATGGAATCGATGATCGCCACCACATGATTGATTTCGTTTTCGTCCACCTTGACGTCCTTCAGCTCCTTGAGCATGCCGACTTTGGGCATCATGTCGAGCAGGCCGCTTAGCGGGCCGAGCTTGCGGATCTGGCGCAACTGGTCGCGAAAATCTTCCAGGGTAAATTCGTTGTCGATGAGCTTGCGCTGCATCTCCACGGCTTTTTTCTGATCGATCTCCTCGGAGGCCTTTTCAATAAAGGAGAGGATGTCGCCCATGCCGAGGATGCGATTGGCCACGCGGTCGGGATGGAAGGGCTCCAGGGCATCGAACTTTTCGCCCACGCCGACGAACTTGAGCGGCTGGCCCGTGACGTTGCGAATGGAGAGCGCCGCGCCGCCGCGCGCGTCGCCATCCATCTTGGTGAGGATGACACCCGTAATGCCGAGGCGCTTGTGGAACTCGTCGGCCGATTTGACGGCGTCCTGGCCGGTCATGGCATCGGCCACGAAAAGGATCTCGACGGGATTGAGCTGCTCTTTCAACTGCTGCAACTCGATCATGAGGTCGTCGTCGATGTGGAGGCGGCCGGCGGTATCCACCAGCAGAACGTCGCGCCCCATGTTGGCGCATTCGCGGCGGGCCGAACGGGCCAGATCGAGCGGGAGCTTTTCTTCCGGCAGTCCTTCCCAGATGGACTGGCCGATTTCCTTGGCGATCACCTTCAACTGCTCGCGCGCGGCGGGGCGGTAGACGTCCACCGAGACCAGCATGGGCCGGTGGCCGTTGCGCGAAAGCCAGCGCGCCAGCTTGCCGGCGGAGGTGGTCTTGCCCGAGCCCTGCAGGCCCACGATCAGGAAGACGCTGGGCGGTTCATTGGCGAAGCGCAGCTTGGATTCGTGGCTGCCGAGGATCTTGATGAGCTCCTCGTGAACGATCTTGATGACCTGCTGCGAAGGCGAGAGCGCCGTGAGCACTTCTTCGCCCATGGCCTTGGCCTCGATGTTTTCGATGAGCTGTTTGACAACCCGGAAATTGACGTCGGCTTCCAGCAGCGCCAGGCGGATTTCGCGCAGGGCGCTCTCCATGTTTTCAGCGGAGAGCTTGCCTTCGCCGCGCAGGTTCTTGAATACCCGCTGCAGTTTTTCCGATAGGTTGTCGAACATGCCTTATGCCGGGGGAGCGATGCGGATACTGCTCGCCGCCATCTTTCCGGTGCGGTCCATACCGAGTTCGTAGAGCACCCGCGTGCCGGCGCGCAGGTCGGTGGCCAGGCCCTCGACCAGGCGCGAGACGTGAAAGAAGATGTCCCTGCCGCCGTCGTCGGGGCGGAGGAAGCCGAAGCCCTTGGCTTCGAAATAGGTGACCACGGCGCCGGACTGTTCGCCGGAAGGCAATTCGCCGCCGGCGTCTCCGGCTTCCGCGCCAGACTGCGAAGCCCGGCTGGATTTGTCGCCGACGCCCTGCTTGATGAGCGCCAGATCGTCCTCGGTGAGCTCCTGGACGGGCGCGGTATCGGTGGGAACTTTGAGGTTCGGATTGCGCTTCCGAGCCTCTTCAAATAATCGTTTTTGGAGTGCGTTCAACGAAAGTGTCCTCGGGTGGCCGTTGCGATCAGACCGCGGCGGGCGCGGCCTTTTTCCTGCGGGAGCCCTTCTTTTCGGCGGGCGGTTGCCGGTCGCTCTTCTTCAAACTGCCCATCACCAGGGTGGTGACGAACTTTTTTTCTCCGTGGTCGTCGAACTTGATGGTGATGCGCTCTTCGCTGCTGGAGAGCACCGTTCCCAAGCCGAACTTCTGGTGCTCGACTTGAGCGCCCTGAGAATAGGTATTGGAAGCCATAGATTTTCTACGCTTTACTCCTCGGATGGATTGCTGGAGACAAAAAATGCCGACGAATCGGCAGCAGGGATATCGGGGGAAAGCACCACAATGATTCCATTACATGTTACCAGAATAAGGGCGGGATGTCGAGGCGGGCAGCCGGTGAATGCATCGGGTGAGACGCTGGCATCGGGTGGGCTGCGCAAATTGGGCCTTCACGAGCGGCGTAACGACGATATGAGGCAAACCGTCGCGCTGCTGCTGGCGGCTCCCAATGAGTCTTCTTACGGACGCGCGCCTTCCGGCTCGAAGATGATCCGCAAGCGCGAGCCCGTGGCCAGATCACCTCCGTCCTTACCTCATCCGCGGTGAAGACCCCGCCGAACTGGAGGCCCTCACCCAGGCTTACCTCGATCAGTATCATCCCCTTGGCGCTGTAGAGGAGTGGCTCCTCCGCACCATGCTC